>NZ_LZIJ01000073.1 GCF_001667115.1 Mycobacterium sp. 852002-51163_SCH5372311
CTGATATTCGTCGATGATCCGCGCCTCGGCGTGCTCGCTGGCCGCTAGGTGCCCGCGGCCGTTCTGGGTGTAGATCTCGGCCGCCTCGCCACGCTTGCGCGATTCTTTGGCCAACACCTGGATCACCTCGTCGTCGGAGAGTTCTCTGGCCTGCTTGCCGGAGACCTCCGCCGTCTGGATCGCGGCCAGCGAGCACGCCGAGGCGCGGATCATCGACGAATATCTGCCCACGCCGCTCACCGAGGCCGAGGTGGCCGACGTCGCCGACACCGCCATCGCCGAGGTGGCCGAGGCCATCGGCGAGCGGCCGAGCATGAAGCAGATGGGTTTGGTGATGAAGGCGGCCACCGCGATCGCCGCCGGCAAAGCCGACGGTGCCCGCCTGTCCGCGGCGGTGAAAGAGCGTCTGTAGCCGAATCGTTTGCCCCACCGGCGCACGGGTAACCCTGTCGCTATGACCAAGTTCGGCTATACCTTGATGACCGAGCAGAGCGGGCCCAAAGACCTTGTGCGGTATGCGGTTTCAGCTGAAGAGTGCGGTTTCGACTTCGAAGTCTGCAGCGATCACTTTTCGCCCTGGCTGGTATCCCAGGGGCACGCCCCCAACGCGTGGGCGGTGCTCGGCGCGGTCGCCCAGATGACTCAGAGGGTGCACCTCTACACCTACGTGACTTGTCCGACGATGCGATATCACCCCGCGATCGTCGCTCAACAAGCCGCGACCGTACAGATTCTTGCCGACGGACGTTTCACCCTCGGGCTGGGCAGCGGCGAGAACCTCAACGAGCACGTAGTGGGCAAGGGTTGGCCGACCGTCGAGCGCCGACAGGACATGCTGCGAGAAGCCATCAAAATCATCCGCGAGCTGTTCGGCGGGCAACTGGTGAACTGGCGTGGCGAGTATTTTCAGGTCGACTCGGCACGGCTCTGGGATCTGCCCGAGGTGCCGGTCTGCATCGGCGTGGCGATGGCCGGGCCCAAAGGCGTCGACAAATTCGCCAAGCTCGCCGACCACCTGATTGCCGTACAGCCCGACGAAGAACTTGTCGACGCCTGGCACGCCGCCCGGCAGGCCGCCAACGTGGCCGGCGGCGAACGGGTGATCGGGCAGATTCCGGTGTGCTGGGACCCCGACCGAGACACCGCCATCGAACGCGCACACGATCAGTTCCGCTGGTTTGGCGGCGGGTGGGCGGTCAACGCCGACCTGCCGACGCCCGCCGGTTTCGACGGAGCCACCCAATTCGTACGTCGCGAAGATGTCGCCGAGAGCATTCCGTGCGGCCCGGACCTCGATGCGATCGTCGAGGCTGTCCGCCCCTACTTGACGGCCGGGTTCACCGATGTCGCGCTGATCCAGATCGGCGGTGAGACGCAGGACCTGTTTCTCAAGGAAGCCGCCGAACCGTTGCTCGAGGCGCTGCGCGCCGCGGCTCAGTGACCGCGAAGAAGACCGCGAAGAAGACCGCGAAGAAGACCGCGCGTTTGGGCGATGACCGCTCGGGTATCCGGTTGGCATCGCGGCTGACGGGGCCCCTCCGGCGCCCACCGGTTGAGTTGCAAAGTGACTGAGAGAGAACACTTTCGAATCAACTGCGTGAAAGCCGTTCTGAGTCGCTGGCTGCACTGAAGGAGAATACCGATGTCACAAGGATTACAAGGTAAAAAGATCGCTATCCTGGCCGCCGACGGAGTGGAGAAAGTCGAACTCGAGCAACCGCGCGCGGCATTGAGGCAGGCGGGAGCCCAGGTCGAGGTGCTTTCGCTGAGACGCGGCGAGATACAAGCGCGCAACCACGATCTCGAGCCCGCTGGCGCATTTGCTGTCGATCGCGCGGTATCAGATGCGAAGCCAGACGAATTCGACGGGTTGGTGCTTCCCGGTGGCACGGTAAACCCGGACAAACTGCGCAAAGACGAGTCCGCGGTCGCCTTCGTACGCGACTTCGTCGAGTCCGGAAAGCCGGTCGCGGCGATCTGTCACGGCCCGTGGACGCTGGTCGAAGCCGGTGTCACGGCGGGACGAACGATGACCTGCTACGCGAGCATCCGCACCGACCTGCGAAACGCCGGCGCCAATGTGGTCGATGAGGAAGTAGTCGTCGACGGCAATCTGATCACGAGTCGCTCGCCGTCCGATCTTCCAGCATTTTGCTCGACGATTGTCAAGCAATTCGCTCACGTCTCTACGGGCTCGCCGCGATAGGCGCCAAGACGGCCGCCGGGGTTTAAAGCAGCGGTTTGCGGGCATTAATCTGTGGTGCCGTAATCGCGGTTCGATCGGATTGAGCGCGGACATTCACCGAAAGGCCTACGTTGACGACCACCTATCAAGTGGCGGATGCCGCCTTGCCCGCCGTCAGCGTCTACCAGCCACAATACGATTCGCGGCTGTTGGTGGACACGATGAAGTGGACCGGAATTGTCGAGGGGCGACGGGTTCTCGATCTGTGTACCGGAAGCGGTTTCGTCGCGATCGCTGCCGCCGAAATGGGCTGTGCCAGCGTGACTGCCTTCGACATCTGCCCACACGCCGTACGGTGCTCGCGTGACAATGCCGTTCACGCCGGGGTGGATGTCGATGTCCGCGAGGGTTCGTGGACGAGGGCCTTCGACTGCGCTCAGTTCGATGTCGTGCTGTCCAATCCGCCGTACGTGCCGACACCGCCCATCGACGACGCCGACTTGATCGCTCCCAGCGCCGGCCCGTCCTGGGCGTTCAACGCCGGTCCCGACGGGCGCCTGGTGCTCGACCCGTTGTGCGAGTCAGCGACAAAGCTGTTGTGTCACGGTGGATCCCTGCTATTGGTGCAGTCGGCCTTCGCCGGTGTGCAACAGTCGCTGGACTGCCTGCGCTCCACCGGACTGCACGCCAGAGTCGTTGCCTCCCAATGGGTTCCGTTCGGCCCGGTATTGTCTGCCCGGGCACGGTGGCTGGAGGACACGGGCCAGCTGCGGCGCGGCTGCCGCAAAGAAGAGCTGGTTGTCATTCGGGCTGAAAAGCCATGACCACCACCCGGGTGCAAGTGGTGCCCAAGGGCCCGGTGCTGATTTCGGGTCCGGTGCGCATCGAGATGCCAGACGGCGGTGTGGTCGAGTCCGATCGGTTCATGGTGGCGGTCTGCACGTGTGCGCGGAGCAAGGAATATCCGCTGTGTGACACCAGCCACCGGCGTTGCCGGATCACCGAAAAGCGTTGAAGCCGACGGCTAAACAGGCCGCCGTAGCGATGACTGGTTCAGCTTCCAGCACACCATGAGATTGTCCGCCAAGCGATTCTCCACCACGGCATGTGCGCGCATGCCGAAGACGATGTCGCGGTCCAGCTGCGGCTCGCGTGCGACCAGGTCGCCGACGACGTCGAGGCGCACCACCTGTTCGTGTACCGCGTCAGCCTCGACGTGCTCCTGGTAGAACGCGACGCAGGCCGCTGGCGCCTCCATGCGCTGCAACGCCTGGACCATCCGTCGGGAACCCGGGGGTGAGGTGATCTCGGTGGCGGCGAAGTGCCCGATCGCGGCACCGCGCAGCCACCGGTGCAGGCCGAACATCGACATCAAGTTCACCACCGCCAGTGATTCGGCGGGAACCGCATCCAGATACCCCAGATAGCGCGAATCCAGGTCGGCCGCTGCCATCAGATCGGCGAACAGTTGCTGATGCAGGCGCGCGGCCTGCCCGGCGCCGTACTCGTCGTATTCGACCGCAACGAACGCCGCCTTGGCGCGGCCCGTCAGGCGCGGGATCACCCAGGCGTGCGGATCGCCTTCCTTGAGGTGATACAGCGACCGGTGTACGAAGTATTCGCGCATTTGCTGCCAGCTGCCCTCATCGCGCAAATGGTACGACGGTCCGTTGCCGTCCACGGGCTCGATGGACAGCGCCTCCATTTCGGCCGTCGCACTGTCGCCGGGTTCCATGTGGCCGACGTCACGGCGTACCTCCGCCAGGAAAGCGCGTTCCAATTCGGCGCGCAGTCCCAGCAGCGCCGGATTCCACTCCCATGTGGGGTCGATGCCGGCAAAACCCCGGTAGTGCAGCTCGTAGCACATGTACAGGGCCAGCTGCAGGTCGAGACCGTAAGGGTCCGAGTCGCGCACCGATGCACCGATGCGAGTCAATTGATCGCGCAACGACGGCCCGGTCAGGGCACGGCGCACGGTCATCGAGAGCGGTCCATTCGCCGCCGGCAGGGCCGGTTCGACGGTGGTCGGTGCGCTAGTCACCCCGGTGAGATACCCGCTATCGGACCTGGCAAACGGGTGCGACCTGACGTCGCGGTCGGAATGCACGCCAAATCTCATGTGCGGCTGGCCTTTCTAGTGCTCACGCACTGCGGGGAGCCGGAATCGCACGTTCACGGTGGTTCCGGCCGGTTCGCTGTCCACGTCAACCGAGTCGGCCATCGCCCTGATCAGCATCAGGCCGCGGCCGCTGCTGCCGGGGTGGGCGGCCGGTGTTTGCCAAGATCCGGTGTCGGCCACCCGCGCCCGGACTTCGTTCTCCACGCAGTCGACCTCCAGCTGCATTGTTCCGGTGCGTTGGCCGGCGTAGGCATGCTCGATGACGTTGGTGCACGCTTCGTTGACGACCAGCACCACGTCGGCGGACAGCTCGTCGGGCACCTCGGCGCCGCGCAGCCAACCGCTCAGCCGGTGCCGGATCGCTGCCAGCTGATTGGCCGTCGCGTCGCATTCGATCCGAAGTGGCGCTGATTGGTGTCGGTAGATCACCATCGCGACGTCGTCGTCATAACCGGGCGGGGGAGCCAATTCACTTAGCACCGCATCCGCGACGGCGTCCAGCGGCAGCTTCATCGTTTCTGCCAAAACGTCTGCCGCGCGCCCGATCCCGTCGTCGATGGACTCGTGTTTGCGCTCGACCAGACCATCGGTGAACAGCATCAGCGTCGACCCGGACGGCAGCACCTGCGTGGCCTGCGGGCGCGGTCCTTCCCGCCGCACCGCGAGCGGCACCGACCGGGCGCCGGTCACAACGGTGGTCCCCGATTCGGTATCCGGCCCGGCCGTGGCAAGGATCGCGGGCATGTGCCCGGCGTTGCTGTACTCCAAGATCCCGGATTCGGTGTCCAGAATCGCCAAGAACACCGTGGTGCAATACGCATCCGGAATCAGGGCCGCCGCCGAGTCGAGTTGCTCGAGCAACACCGCCGGTTGGTCGGCGGTCAGCAACAGCGCGCGCGCCGAGCTGCGCAGTTGACCCATGATGGCCGCGGCCGGCAGCCCACGACCCACGCAGTCGCCGACGACGATGCCGATGCGGTGATCTCCCAGCGGCAGCACGTCGTACCAGTCGCCGCCGATCTCCAACGGCGGAACAGCGGGCTCGTAGCGCACAGCGAAACCCGGTGGAGGCTGCAGCGACGGCAGCATCGTGCGCTGCAGGGTCAGTGATGTCTCGCGGGCAATCTCGAACTGGCGCACATGCTGAACCGCCAGGCTGAGGTGGCCGACGAGTACCGTGACCAACAACCGGTCCTCCGCACTCACCCAGCGAGGTACCCGCAGCTCGAGCCACAGCGCGACGTCTGCTGCGCCGGACAGCACCGCAACCATGCCACGTGCCTTACTCGGATCGTCCGGCCACTCCGCCGTCCTGGCCGTCAGCGGCAATTGATTGCGGGCATCCTGAAATGTCTGGCGCAGCAACGGATCCAGTTCATGCCAACTCGATACCGACGGTTCCCCGGCGGCTTGAATGGTTGGTTCGCCGTCGCCCGGCGGCCAGATGGCGGCTACCACCCGCTGCACGTCGACGGCTGTGCGGCATTCGTCGAGGGTGATCGACAGCACCTCGGCAAGGCTCTTGGCCACCGTAACGGCAGTCGCCAGTCGCAGCACGGCGCTTTCCCGTGCCGCGAACGCCCGCTGGGCGGTGATGTCGCGAATCGTTCCGACGAATACACCTTGGTCCGTGCCGGATTCGCGCACCTCGTTGATGCTGACCGCCACCCATGCCAGACGCCCGTCCTGGCGGCGAATCGGGGTCTCGTATTCCGCGCTGCCCTCGCGCGAGACTCGATCTGTTTGCTGGGCGGCCGTTTTCTTGTCCACCAGCCACGGGTGCGGCCACGCGTAGGGCATGCCCTCCGGCGGAAAGCCGGTGATCTCGGCGAAGGCAGCGTTCATCTCGACGACGGCGCCGTGCTGATCGGCGACGAAAAACCCCTCCTGCAACGAATTCACCAGGGCAGTACGGAATTTGTCGCGGTCGGCCAGCCCCTCGGCGCGGGCGCGCTGTTCCTCGTAACGCCGGGTGCCGTCCAGATAGCCGCGGGTCACCACGTCGAGCGCGGCCAGCGTCTGCAACAGGAATTCCACCGCGGCGGGCGGGTCGAAGTCGGGATACTTTGACAGCTTCTCGATTTGGGCGAAGTGATTCTCGATGATCTCGAGCATGCTGATTTGCTCTTGTAAGGCCCGCCGGCCGAGCTCATGGCCGACGGCCAGGCTGTCCTCGTCGTGTGTGTCCAGGTAGGTTTTCAGCGCGGTCACGTACTGGGCGTGAAAGTCGTTGCTGTCGTTCATATCTGACTCATATCGAGGTGCCCCGGTGTCGTGCGGCCAGCACCATCGCGTCGTCCGACTCCTTGGCGTGTTTTTCCAGTATCTGCGAGGCGATCTGGGGGGCGGTAGCGGCGAAGTCGATGTGGTCCAAGTGATCTTCGGCGATGCCGTCGCTGGCGATCAGGAGCAGATCGCCGGTGCGTATCGGAACCACTTGCGCGGGTGCTATATCCGGTATTCGGTAGCCGACGATGCCGGCGGTAAGACGGGCAGAAGAACGCACCCGGATGCCGGTGGCCGCCTTGGCAACCAGATTGGCGCTGACGTTTCCCACTCCGGTCCACGACAGTTCACCGGCCTCGAAATCGATGCGCGCCAAGGTCATCGCCGCCCCTCTGGTGCGGGACAAGACGCGGTGGCAGAGCTGGATCAGCACGTCGAGCCGTTCTGCGCAAGCGTCCTTGAGCACGTCCACCCCGGTGGTCGCCGCGGTCGCGGCGGACGGACCGTGACCGAGTCCGTCCAGTAAGCCGAACAACGCCGCCGAATCACCCACACCGATCGCCAACGATTGGTCGCCGCAGGCATACTCGCCGGGACGGGGTCGTCCGGCCATCGCCCACTCGATGGGCCCCAATCGGCCCTGGTCACGCAAATGGTCACGCACGGGCAGGGACCCACTTCCACATCTCGACTACGGTTCCCTGGCCAAGCGTGGATTCCACCAGCAAACGGTCCATCAACCGGCGCGCCCCCGGTAAGCCCAGGCCGAGCCCGCGCCCGGTGGAGTACCCCTCTTCCATGGCGCGGTCGATGTCGGCGATGCCGGGCCCGTCGTCCTCGGCGCGTACCACCAGTGCCGTGCGGCCCTCCCGGTCGGCCACCGCCACCCGAACCGCGCCGCGACCGGCATAGCTGGTGATGTTGCGTGCGACTTCCGAGATCGCGGTGGCGATCATGGTGACGTCGGTCAGCGAGAATCCAAGATCTAAGGCGAGCTCATGTCCGGCTTTGCGGGCGTCGACGATGTCGTCGGGGTTGTTAATGTCGACGACCACAACTTCCCGGTCACCCGCCACCGTCGCGCCCGATCGTCGATTTCCCAAGTCCCAGTTGCCGGTTCAACAGGGCAAGGCCCTCTTCGAGGTCCAGCGCGGTGTTCATGTCGTCGAACGCCAGTCCCAGCTGGACCATTGCAAAGGCCACCTCCGGCTGGAGACCGACGATCACCGTATCGGCGCCGCGCAGCCGCGTCATGTGCGCAATCGTGCGCAGCGACCGGGCCGCGAACGAATCCATCACGTCGATGGCGGTGACGTCGACGATGATCCCCTGGGCGCGAAACCGGCTGACCCGCTCCATGAGGTCGTATCGCAACCGCTCGGTCTCGGAGTCGGTGAGCGCGGCCTGCACGGTTGCAATCAGAATCGAGCCCTGCTTCAGGATTGGTACTGGCATGAGGGTCCCGTGGCCTTTGCTTACTTCCTGCTAGCCGCTTACCTCGCCGGTGCGAGTCACTTCGTAACCCAGTAGCCGCTCGGCTTCCTCGATGCCGCCCTGCAGGTCGCCGACGGCGTTCATCTTCGACAGGTCCAGCCCGATGGTCACCAGTGTGAGGGCGATTTCGGAGGACAGGCCGGTGATGATCACGCTCGCACCCATCAAACCCGACGCGTCCACCGTCTGGACCAGGTGGTTTGCCACCGTCGAGTCGATGGTGGGCACACCGGTGATGTCGATGACCACCACTTTCGCGCGGTTGGCCCGAATGGCGCGCAACAGCTGCTCGGTGACCTGACGGGCGCGCTGACTGTCGAGGACACCGATGATCGGCAGGATCAGCAGCTGCTCGCGCACCTGCAGCACCGGCGTCGAGAGCTCGCGAATCGCCTCCTGCTGCTGGCGGATGATGCGCTCGCGTTCCTGGACGAAGCTGACGCCCACGGTATTGGCGATGCGGTTGGCCGCCGGTTCATAGGCGTCCAAAACCCGGTTGAGCATGTCGAACTCGGCCTGGTACTTCTCGAACAGCGACCGCGCCAGCACGTCGCGCAGCAGCAGCACGATGCCGAGTACCTCGTCGGTTTCCACGCCCCGGGGGATGATGCGTTCCGAAAGGTCGCGAGCGTAGGCCTGCAACGCCTCGACGCTGCCGGTCTCGAGCACCTCGACGTAGTTGTCGTACACGGCGGTCGCTTCGGAAAAGAGCTCCTCGGGCGTCATCGCAGTGAGCAATTGGGCCTCGGTGATTCTGCGCGCCCATTCTTCGCGCAGAATCGTTCGATTCCGCCGCAGGTGCTGCACCAGCTGAGGCAGCAGACCCTCGCTGGAGACGCTGACCGTTTGCGCGGCGCTGCCCGGGTTGCTGTTCTCCATCAGCGAATCTGACATGTGGCCTCCTAAGGCCTTCCAATGCACTCCCACTGCAGTCCCTGTGCCTCGCCGGTGCGCGACGCGCTCCGCAGGGCGCAAGTTCTATGGCGACATTAGCCTGAATAAGCGCACGACTGGTGTTGAGGTCTTTTTCCTCGCGCGGTTGGCCAGGCGGGTTAGGCTTGCACCACACTCGAGGCACGCAAGACCCGGACGAAGGACCACCATTGTCAGCTCCTGATTCGATTAACACCATGGTTGCGGACCACGATGGGGTGTCCGTGGTCAGCGTCAGCGGTGAAATCGATTTGGTTACCGCTCCCGCCTTGGAACAAGCCATTGGTGCGGTGGTTGCGGACGGTCCGACGGCGCTGGTCATCGACCTTTCCGGAGTGGAATTTCTGGGCTCGGTGGGCCTGAAAATTCTGGCGGCCACTCACGAGAAGCTCGCCCAGTCCGCCGAGTTCGGGGTGGTGGCGCGCGGCCCGGTGACCAGACGGCCGATTCACCTGACCGGTCTGGACAAGGCCTTTCCCCTGTACCCGACGCTGGAGGAAGCGCTGACCGGCGTACGAGACGGCAAGCTCCACCGCTAACGCCACGGCGTTTCCGGGCTGCGGCCATGGATGTCGACCATCCAGAAGAAGATCAGCGCTGGGACAGCCGCCAGCGTGGTGAAACCGAACTTCAACGGCTGGATCGCAATTGGAACAGCCTGCTGCAGGAGCTGCGGGTGGTGCAGACCGGGGTGCAGCTGCTCACCGGATTCCTGTTGACGCTGCCGTTCCAGCAGCGTTTCGACGTCTTGAGCCAGCACATGCGCATGGTGTACCTGGCGACGGTGAGCTGCTCGGTGGGTGCAACGGTGTTGTTGATCGCGCCGGTGGCCATACACCGGCTGCTGTTCCGGCGCCATCGGCTCCAGGTGCTGGTCTCCGGGGCACACCGGTGCGCCTATGCCGGGTTGACCCTGCTCGGTCTCGCGTTGACCGGGATGACGGTGATCGTCTTCGCGGCGGTGTCCGGGCGCATTGCGGGCTTTGTCGCGGGAGCATGTGCGCTGGCGCTGTTCACGCTGTTTTGGCTGGTCTTGCCGCTTTTGTTGCGCACCCGCGGCCCGTAGCCGGCGACGTCTCGCTCACGGGTGTCGGACTTTTGCGCCATCCGGTAGATTACCGACCGTGTTCGGGGGGAAATCGGGCGCGGCGGGCCGCGCATCGGCTGTCGGCTGGGCGGTAGCGCTGGTGGCTGCCCTGATCGCGTTGGCGAACGGCTATCTTTTGCTGGCCGGCGCGAGCTTGATTCTGGCTTTTCTGGTGCCTTGGTTTGGGCTGGCCGCGGTCCTGCACAGTAAACCTAGCGTCTTCGACAGCGAATTGCCTTGGCAGGACGGACGTTCCGTGAACCCTGTGCCCGAGTCCAGCAGCGGTTACCGGATCCGATTGCCGGCGCGCTAAAGCTCTGCAGAACCGGTTCCGCGTGCCCGTCGTTGGCGCGGATTCTGCTTGTTTTCGCCTCGGCCCGACGGCCGGAAACACGTATTGAATTCCTTGGAATTACTAGGTGTGACCAGCCCTTCAAGGGGGTATCGCCTGTGCCACGGGTCGACTACAGGCAGGTCGGTTGACCCTCCCCTCGGCGAGGAAGGAACGCCCATGACGACCGCAAGCGATTACGACGCACGCCGTGTGTCCGACGTCGACCGGTCCACACTGCGGGAGTTGGCACCTGTTCTGCCTAGGTCTTCTCCCGCAGTCGCCGACGACGACTTGAACGATGTGCCGTTCTTCGAGCTGCCCGGCGCGGATTTGTCCAATGAAGAACTGACGGTGGCCGTGATTCCCGTGCGGGGGGACGAGTTCACCTGCTCGAGCTGTTTCCTGGTGCAGCACCGTAGTCGGTTGCGCAGCACCGCAGGGGGCCGTCAGATCTGCGCCGACTGCGCCTGATTCGCCACTGCCGGCCGCCGCGGATGGGGCAGACTGGGACCATGGACGGTGTCTTGCTTTTCGACGGGCGGTGCGGAATCTGCACCCGCGCATGCAACCGATTGGCGCGGTGGAATCGGACGGGCCGCATGCGGATCGAACCATTCCAGAAGCCCGGGACGGCCGAACTGCTTGGGGTGTCCGCCGACCGTTTGACGGAATCGGCATGGTGGCTTGACGCGTCGGGCGTCGTCTTCTCCGGCGCGGAGGCAATGAATGCGGCCCTTTCTGCCGCGCTTGGAACGACGCTGCCGCTGCGGGTCTATCGGCTCCCGGGAGTCGGCCCCGCCCAGGACGCTGCATACCGCTGGGTGGCGGCACACCGGTATCGGTTCCGCGGTGTGACGCCGCTGTGCGAAGCGGAGCCCGAACGCTGCGCGTAATCGGTTGACGCGGTGTCATTTTCAGCAAATCGACGGGCGCTTCCGCGAATGAGGTTGTCCCGATTCGGTTTGCGGGCCGCGGTGGTGCTGATCAGTGTCGCTGCAGTGGCCGTAGCGGGCGGGTGCGGATCGGGTGGCTCGACGGGCAAGTCCGTTTCAACGTCTATCTCAATGTCAGCGAGTGCGACTGCGCCGCAACAGGTATCGCTACCATGCCCGGACGTCTCCATTGACTCCCAGCCGAAGCTGCAAGACCAGCATGTGCGGTGCGTGCTGCAGGTCGGACAGGGCCTGACCCTCGATGTGTCCAGTGATCCCGCTTGGTCGTTCACCCTGCGAAACGCGGGAGCGGTTGCACAAGAATTCCGCGAGCCGACAGCAGAGATCGGTGAAACCGGCGAGGTGCCCCTGCTGCAAGACATCGACAACGGCGGTTCTCCTGAGCTGCTGGTGGTCATCGGCCGCGGCGGGACGGGCGGGGAGCCAATGGCCGTCTGGCGCTTGACGGGTCAGCCGCCCCGGTTCGTCCGCGCCGGCCAGCTGTTCGGATTTCGCCGCTTTTATCAGACCACCGAGGGATTCTTCGGCAACTACGCGCATTCCAGCGTGACGTCGGGAACGGTCCAGTTGTACCGCTGGGTCGACGACAAGCTGGTCGAGGTGGCCCTGCTGGACATGCAGGTCGCCTCGACGCGGCCCGACCCCGATTCCCGCCATGACTGGGTGCGCAATGGCAACGTGTTGTGCCGCCTCAACAATGACGACTATCCGGAGGGTTCCCGCGCCGCCAGGACCGCCGCGTTGCAAGCCGCCGGAATCGACCCCGCTACCGCGGCGCAGCGGTTCTGCACGCAGCGTTGGGTCGCTTCGATTTACCAGTAGAAGGGCGATCTGCGGCGGCGTCAGGCTTCGCCGGACGTGGCTCCTTGACCTACTCGAAGGCGCCGTGTTGTGTCGTTGGCGTGGCATCATCCGCACTTCGCTCGGCGAACGCACCGGATGCCCTGCCCCGTCCGCCGGGCTTGCCCGCGCCGCGCAGATTGCGCGCGGTCTTCGCGGCAGCGTATGCGGTTGCGTACCTGGTGGGCGGGGAGCGCCGGATGCTGCGGCTGATCCGTCGATACGGCCCGATCATGACGATGCCCATCCTCAGTCTGGGTGACGTTGCGATCGTTTCCGATCCGGCGTTGGCGAAGGAGGTCTTCACCGCCCCGACCGACGTGTTGTTGGGGGGCGAGGGGGTGGGGCCCGCGGCCGCGATCTACGGGTCGGGATCGATGTTCGTGCAGGAGGAACCGGAACATCTGCGGCGGCGCAAACTCTTGACACCGCCGTTGCACGGGGCGGCCCTGAACGGTTATGTGCCGATCATGGCGGAGTCCACCCGGGCCGCGATGCGCAGCTGGCCGGTCGACCGCCCGTTCGAGATGCTGGAAGCCGCCCGGTCGTTGATGTTGGACGTGATCGTCAGGGTGATTTTCGGCGTCGACGATCCCGCCGAGGTGCGGCGACTGGGCCGGCCCTTCGAGCGTCTCCTGAATCTTGGTGTCTCGGAGGAATTAACGGTCCGTTACGCGCTGCGGCACTTCGGCACTCTGCGGGTATGGCCGCAGCGGGCGAAGGCCAACAGGGAGATTGACGACGTCGTGATGCCGCTCATCGCGCAGCGGCGAAACGACCCGGCGCTCACGGAGCAACTCGACATCTTGGCGTTGCTCATGTGCGCCCGCGGGGAAGACGGTGAACGCTTGTCCGACAGCGAGATTCGCGATGATCTGATCACCTTGATGCTCGCCGGCCACGAAACGACGGCGACCACGCTGGCATGGGTCATGGATTTGCTGCTGCATCATCCCGACGCGCTGCAACGCGTGAAGTCCGAAGCCGTCAGCGGCGGAGAGGATTTCACCACCGCCGTAATCCACGAGGCGTTGCGGGTGCGTCCGCCGGCGCCCCTCACGTCACGTGTGGCCGCGAAGCCGTTCCCCATTGGCGGCTACCGCGTAGCTGCCGGCACGCGAATCGTGGTGCATATCATCGCAATCAACCGGGACCCGGCTGTCTACGAGCATCCGAGCGAGTTTCGTCCGGAGCGATTCCTCGGTATCCGACCGCAGACCTACGCCTGGGTCCCGTTCGGTGGCGGCGTGAAACGTTGTCTGGGCGCGAGCTTCTCGATGCGCGAATTGATCACCGTGCTGCATGTGCTGCTGCGCGAGGGCGAGTTCACCGCCGTCGACCCGACTCCGGAGCGAATTGTGCGACGGTCCATCATGCTTGCTCCCCGCCGCGGCACCAGAGTGCGCTATCGCCCAGTATGACGAGCAGACGCAAAAGCACCCATTTCGACCCCGAAATGGGTGCTTTTGCGTCTGCTCGCGCAGCGGCGGCCGGGGCCCGCGCCCGCTAGGGGAGCACGGTGTGCATGAGCATGACGTCGTAAGCCGACCACAGCGACAAGTTGAAGTACAGGTCTTTCCCCGAAGACCAGGGGTGGATCATCGGGGCGTAGATGCCACCGGGCATTTGGAACGACGACACGAGCAATTGCTCTGGACTCCAAGGTCCTTGCGGAGCCGGGGCGGTTCTTGCCACCACGTCGTTGGCTCCGTTGGTGTAGAGCACCAGGTATTGCTTGAGATAGCTGTTGTATTGCCCTGACATTTCGGCGACCGGGCCGGGAATGACCGGCGTTGCCGCGCCGGGGTCAGCCGCAACCCAGTGGCCCTCTCCGTCACCGTTCCAGTATTGGTACTTGCTCAGGTCCGGCACGAATTGCGGTTGCACTCGCGCGAGATGCGCCGCACCGCCACGCCCGGACGGCGTTCCGAACGAGTAGAGGTAACCGTCGTTACCCTTCATGAACGCGCCCATCTGGAAATTCTCGTTGCCCGGAACGAATTTGGCTCCCGGCACGCCTTCCGGGTCGGCCGGCCGGATGGTGCCCGGATAGACTCCCCAGGTCTGGCCGTTGTCGCGGGACATGGCGATGGCCGAGAAGTTCGTCCGCCAGTCTCCGTCACGGACCCATTCCCTGATCGACATGAAGTTCACGAGTTGCGTTTTGCCGATTGATATTCCAGCGGTCGGAATGATTCCGGTCTCGTGCGGCGCCCTCTTCATTGTGTTGATGATCTGCCTGGACAGTCCCGACGGGTACGACGGCGAGCCGGCATACCTATCGGTCGCGGAGCCGGCAGCCACGTGGATGCCGTGCGAGAGATCATGATCTGAACTGCGGAACAGTGTGTTGTAACGCCATTGCTGGCCGTGGACGCGGCAGTAGCCGAATGTGTCGCCGAAGGCCATGAGTACCTGACGGTTCGCGGGATCGCCGTTGTCCCAAGCGATCCCGAGGTCCGTGCCCGAGATGCCGAAACGTTCGAGTGTCTTGTTAGGGCCGTTGACCCCGGTCACCCAATCCACCAGCGAGGTCGGAGCGCCCGCGATGGAGGGCGGTGGTCCGGCCTCGGGCGCCGGTTGGGGTGCAGGTTGAGGAGCCGGCTGGGGGGCGGGCTGCGGCGCTGCGTTCGGACGTAGCTGACTGGCATTGGGCGGTTGGGCGCCTGGCTGGCCCGGTTGGGGTGGATTGGGCCCAGGCTGTGTCCCCTCCGCGCGGGGAACCACCTGCGATTGGTTCTCCTTCGGGGCGGAGTACCGGGTGGTGCCCGGCCTGAGCAGAGAAGAGATCAGCGGACCCAGTTTGGGCAGCGGCGCATGGTCATTCGTGTTGCTCGGCCGGCGTCCGGTCGGCGGCCGGACAACTGGTGCGGGTGCAGGTACCGGTGCGGCGGTGGCCGGGGGCTCGATATTCGCCTCCGCCGCCTCACAGGGCGTGGCGGATGCAGGCGGGGCAGCGCCTATCCCGACGATGAGTCCGATGGCGACCGCCGACGCCATCGATACCGACACGAGTCGCGGAAACGCCGACAATGTCACACCTTTCGAGGACAAGACGCCGGATTGACGCCCGCAGTTACACATGTGACGATAGAGATCTGCGGGGCTGTTGTGACCAGTGATCCGACAAAAGGTATGCATCTGAGATCGTGTCGCGACCCTTTTGTTGGCGCCCAACGGCAAACCGCAGCAGGGCACTTGCAAGGCGCCTAATCAGCCCCGTCAAGGGTTCGGGTTTCAGCTGCGCAGGGCGAGGGGAGGCTCTGCCGGTACTGCTCTCGTATTAGACCGCGAAGCGCCCAAGTGCCCGAAGCCCCAGCGGCGGGCGACATCCGCGACGGTGGCGGCGTGGTTGGTGGCGGGCCTTGATGGGCGTGGTCGAGGCGGACGCGACGCAGGTAGTCCGTCGGGGTGCGGTTGCGGTGGCGCTCAGGCAGCGCGATTGGAGAGTTGAGAAGCCGGGTATACCAGCCGAACCAGCTAATTGGACAACGTTCAGCAGAAGGGTCGCGATGTGATTATTCTCGGCATCATTCTTTTGGTGGTCGGCTACTTCACCGGCCTGAGCATTCTGTACACCATCGGCGGCATCCTGGTGCTCGTCGGCGTGATCCTGTGGATCCTAGGCGCCGTCGGGCGGCCCGTCGCGGGGCGAAGAGTCTGGTTCTAAGGCCGTCACCGGCACGGGATTTCGTCGGTCGCGGGCGTGCCCAGCCCTCTATGGCGATGACGCGAGTCGGGGTGGCGGGATTTGAACCCACGGCCTCTTCGTCCCGAACGAAGCGCGCTACCAAGCTGCGCCACACCCCGATTGAAGCCACGACAGCCTATCGCGGCCCCGTCCACCGGCCAAACGCGCACTAACCCCAGCGGCAGGAGCGCTCGAACTCGATCAATGTCTCGGCATGCGCGACGGGGTCTAGTCCCTGGGCGGCGACCCACTCGTCGGTGAAATAGGTGTCGGCGTAGCGGTCGCCGCTGTCGGCCAGCAGAGTGACCACCGACCCACTGCGTCCTTCGGTGACCATCTCGGCAAGCAGGCCGAAAGCGCCCCACATATTGGTGCCGGTCGATGGTCCCACCCGGCGGCCCAGGACGGCGCTGACGTGGCGAGCGGCGGCGATCGATGCTGCGTCCGGCACCGCGACCATACGGTCGACCACGCCAGGCAGGAACGACGGCTCAACCCGCGGCCGGCCGATACCCTCGATCCGCGACGACGTCGGCATGACGATGTCGTACCGATCTTGGGTGTAGGCGGGGAAGAACGCGGAGTTCTCCGGGTCCACGACGCACAGTCGGGTGGGATGGCGCCGGTAGCGGATGTAGCGGCCGATCGTCGCGCTGGTTCCGCCGGTGCCCGCGCCCACGACAATCCATTCCGGTATCGGATGCGTCTCGTCGCGCATTTGGGCGTAGATCGACTCAGCGATGTTGTTGTTGCCGCGCCAGTCTGTCGCGCGTTCGGCGTTGGTGAATTGGTCCAGGTAGTGGCCGCCGGTGTCGCGGGCGACGCGGACCGCCTCGGCGTAGACCTTGCTGGAGTCCTGCACGAAATGACAACGGCCACCGTGTGATTCGATGAGCGCCACCTTGGCGGTGCTGGTCGCCGCGGGCACCACGGCAATGAATGGCAGACCCAACAGCGCGGCGAAGTAGGCCTCGGACACGGCCGTGGAACCGGACGACGCCTCGACCACTGTGGTGCCCTCGCCAATCCACCCGTTGCACAACGCGTAGAGGAACAAGGAACGCGCAAGGCGGTGCTTGAGGCTGCCGGTGATGTGTGTCGTCTCGTCTTTGAGGTAGAGCGCAACATCCACCTCGGTGGACCAGGCCGACGGCAGCGGATAGCGCAGCAGGTGCGTGTCGGCGCTGCGGCGGGCGTCGGCCTCGATCAGCCGGACCGCGTTGTCGGTCCACTCCCGCGGCAGGCTGCGGATCGCGATTTGGGACGGATCGGTCAACGCACCGATGCTGTTGGCTGGGAACGGCTCAGGTTGCTGTCCGAGTCCCGGTCACCCATCGGGGCAGCGATCAACGTCAGCAAGGTTGCTTCCGGGCGGCAGCAGAACCGCACCGGCGCAAACGGAGAGGTCCCCACTCCCGCCGAGACATGCAACAGCATGTTCTCACCCCAGCGTGACGGCCCCTTGGCCCGCGACCGGTCCAGGCCACAGTTGGTTACCAGAGCGCCGTAGAAGGGCAGGCACAGCTGCCCGCCGTGGGTGTGGCCGGCCATCACCAGCTGGTAGCCGTCGGCGGCGAAGCGGTCCAGCACTCGCGGCTCAGGCGAGTGTGTCAACCCCAGCCGCAGGTTCGCGGCGGGGCTCGCGGGACCTGCAATGGTGTCGTATCGGTCCCGGTCGATATGCGGGTCGTCCACGCCCGCGGCGGCGATGTGCAGTCCGGCCACCTCGAACTCGCGACGGGTGTGGGTCAGGTCGAGCCAGCCGCGTTCGGTGAACGCCGCCCGCAGATCCTGCCAGGGCAGCGGCTCGCCGCGGACACGGTGGTCGGGGTTGGTCAGGTAGTTCATCGGGTTCTTCAGCCGCGGCCCGAAGTAGTCGTTGCTGCCGAAGACGAAAACGCCCGGCCGGGACAGCAGGTCGCCCAGCGTCTGGACTACGGCCGGCACCGCCTTGGGGTGGGCCAGGTTGTCCCCGGTATTGACCACCAGATCGGGCTCCCAGGCGGCCAGCTCGCGCAGCCAGGCCTGTTTGCGGCGCTGATTGGGCAGCATGTGCAGATCGCTGATATGCAGCACCCGCAGCGGGGTGGAGCCCGGCGACAGCACTGGCATGGTCAACTCACGCAGGACGAATGCGTTGCGCTCGACAATCGCGGCGTATCCAATTCCGGCGACGGTCGAGCCGAGCGCGACCGCACCGGTGCGTAACAGCACGGGCAAAACAGCCATGTAGGCAGACTACTGCCGGTCGCCGACTAGACACGCATGTCCCACGAGACAGTGCCTTTAAGGGCTCTCGAAAGAGCTCTCTCTGTTATGGCGGCGGCTGTCCCGGTGGTGGCGGAGGCGGGGGTGCCAGTAGCGGGATGGTGATCGGCGGTAATCCCGGAATCTCCACCACCTGCGATCCGATCGGCACCGGCGCACCCTCCGGCGGTGGCGGCGGTGGCGGCGGGATGCCGTTGCTGACTTGAATGGTGATGATCGATCCCGGGATGGTCTGGCCGCTGGGCGACGTTCCGACGACCTCGCCGAGCTTCGCCGAGCTGTTGACGGAGGCCGTTTCCTGGGCCACCTGGAAACCCGCTTCCCTGAGGCGCTGGCGGGCCAGCTCGACGTCCAGACCGGCGACGCTGGGCACGCGCGAACCCGGTGAACCCTCGACGTAGCGGGGATCGGTCGGCGGCAGCTTGACCTCGCCGAACATGGTGGCAATCGGCTTCATTGCGGTGAACCACGTGCGGGCCGGCTCGTTGCCGCCGTACAAGTCACCCTCGCCGCAATGGCGCAGCGGGCCCGAACACAGATCCGTCGGTGAGGTCGAGTCGTCGTAGATGTAGTTCGCCGCCGCGTAGTGGCTGGTGAAGCCCACGAATCCAGAGGACCGGTGCGCTTCGGTGGTGCCGGTCTTGCCCGACACCGGTAGGTCCCAGCCGGCCGCACCGGCTGAACCAGCGGCCGTGCCGGAGCCCGTCGCATCCTTGCTCATGGCGTTGGCCAGCGTATTCGCCAACCCCTCGGGCACGACTTGCTCGCACGTTTCGGTGGTCACCGCGACTTGATTGCCGTTACGGTCGATCAGCTTGTCGATCGGGTTCGGTGGGCACCACACACCCCCCGACGCCAGGGTGGCCGCGACGTTCGACAGCTCCAGCGCGTTGACCTCGATCGGTCCGAGCGTGAACGAACCGATGTTCTGCCGTTTGACGAAGTCGGCCAGGCTTTCGTTGCTGTCCGGGTTGTAGTCGCGAGCGGTGCCGGGATTGGCGTAGGACCGCAGGCCGAGCTTGATGGCCATGTCCACCGTGCGCGACACCCCGACCTGCTGGATCAGCTTGGCGAACGCCGTGTTGGGCGAGGTGGCCAGCGCGTCCGTCACATTCATCGACCCGCCGTATTTACCGGCGTTGATCACGCACCAGGTGTCCTTCGGGCACCCCTTTGCCCCGCCGCTGCCCATGCCTTTGGCCTGGAACCGGCCCGGCACCTCGAGCGTGGCATTGATGCCCATGCCCATATCCATAGCCGCCGCCGTGGTGAAGATCTTGAAGACCGACCCCGCACCATCACCGACCAGCGAGAACGGCTGCGGCCGCATGGTTTCGCCGGCGTCGATGTCCAGGCCGTACTTGCGGTTGCTGGCCATCGCGAGAACCTGGTGGGAGTCCTTGCCTGGCCTGATCACGCTCATCACGCTGGAAATGCCCGGCAAGGTCGGGCTGGCGAACTTGTCGATAGCCGCCTTGACCGGGATCTGCACATCGGGGTTAAGCGTGGTCATGATCTTGTAGCCGCCCCTGGCCAGCTGCTCCTTGCTGATTCCGGCGCGAGACAGATACTCCTGGACGTAGTCGCAGAAGAACGCGCGGTCGCCGGCCGCGATACAACCCCGCGGCAACTCCTTGGGCTGCGGCAAAACGCCCAGCGGCTGGGTCTTGGCGGCGCGCAGGGCGTCCGCCTCCGCAGGCAGGTTCTCGATCATGGTGTCCAGGACCAGGTTCCGCCGCGCCAGGGCGCCTTCGGGGTTGACGTACGGGTTGAGCGTGCTGGTCGACTGCACCATGCCGGCCAGCAATGCCGCTTGCTGCCAGTTCAGCTCGGAGGCGTTGATACCGAAGTAGGTCTGCGCCGCGTCCTGCACACCGAACGAGTTGTTACCGAACGACACCAGGTTCAGGTATTTCGTCAGGATTTCGGGCTTGGTGAAGGTTTTGTCCAGCGTGAGGGCCATCCGGATCTCGCGCAGCTTACGTGCCGGTGTGGTTTCGACGGCTGCCCGCTTCTCCGCGTCGGTCTGGGCGGTGACCAGCAACTGGTAGTTTTTGATGTACTGCTGCTCGATCGTCGATCCACCGCGGGTTTCCACGTCGCCGGATGCGTAGCCGGCCAACCCCGTCAAGGTGCCTTTCCAGTCCACGCCGTTGTGTTCGGCGAACCGCTTGTCCTCGATCGAGACGATTGCCAGCTTCATGGTGTTGGCGATCTTGTCGCTGGGCACTTCGAACCGGCGTTGCGAGTACAGCCACGCGATGGTGTTGCCTTTGGCGTCGACCATCGTCGACACGGCTGGCACTGCCCCCTCGAGAAGTTGCGCCGAGCCGTTGGCGACCACCTCAGAGGCGCGATTGGACATCAGCCCCAAACCACCCGCCACCGGGAACATCAGCGCGGTGGCGACAACGCCGGCCAGTAAGCAGCACCCAGCGAGCTTCAACAGCGTCAGCGCGACTGGGGGACGATCGGACATGGGTCCACAGTATCCACATCTGTCGACAGCGCCATGTCCTCACGCCTACAAATCCCTGCATACCGGCCCGAACGGTGCCGCGGGGCCGGAGGAAGTCGACAGAAAATTTTTGCAAGTATCGGTGTTCAAACCGCAGCTAGTGGCTACACCATCCGGAGTGG
Organism: Mycobacterium sp. 852002-51163_SCH5372311; assembly: GCF_001667115.1. Taxonomy (GTDB): domain Bacteria; phylum Actinomycetota; class Actinomycetes; order Mycobacteriales; family Mycobacteriaceae; genus Mycobacterium. The sequence continues at coordinate 20,771 of NZ_LZIJ01000073.1, forward strand.
ATGCCTTCCCAGTCGCCCAGACGGCACGCTCGTCCCAAAAAAACCGTTATAAGACTGTTGCGCAATTGGCCCCTGACCACCTAACTTAGACACACGGTGAGATGTAGGTAACACCGCGGTGCACAGTGTGGCGTAGATCGCAGCAGGGTCTGCACCCGGGGAGGGCGGCCGCGAATCGCGGCCGGGAGGAAGGGAAAGGCTCGTGCCAGCAACACGCCCAGGAGCGCGCAGGACAAATTTGTCAGCTGTGAACACCACGCTTCGCACCGTCGACGCGGAAGAGCGAATTGCCTGGGTTTCCAGGGCGTTGTGCCGGACAACAGATCCCGACGAATTGTTCGTTCGAGGGGCTGCTCAACGCAAAGCCGCGGTGATCTGCCGCCACTGCCCGGTAATGCAGGAATGCGGCGCAGACGCACTGGACAACAAGGTCGAGTTCGGCGTTTGGGGTGGGATGACCGAGCGCCAGCGCAGGGCTTTGCTCAAGCAACACCCAGAGGTAGTGTCCTGGGCGGACTTTTTCGACAAGAGGCGTAGCCGCAGCGTGGGCTGATTCGTCGGCCATCCGCCGGCGAGGCCCTTGAACGCCTCGCTTCCAGCACTCCTCATTACATTTCTGTTACAGTCGCCCGGCCCGAATCGAATTCGTTTGTGCGCTATGGGAACTGGCGTTTCCATCGGCTTCTCAGCGGGCCGCGGCTCGGCCCGCATCGTCGCCGACTTCTGCTGAGGGGCCGGCTTCTCAGCGGGCGGCTGCGCGGCCCGCATCGTCGCCGACCGAAGTGATCTGGTCGGCTAGGGCCCGCAACGCATCGAGGTCAGACACGTCGAACGGCAGCGACGGGACTCCGACCACCGGCACGTGTGGGTTGGCACCCGTGAATCGGGACAGCAGCCGTATCTCGCGCTTAGCGGTCTGTCCACGGTCGGCATGAATCCGCAGCACAGCCGCGGTCAGCGGGGTGTCGCTCGAGTCGGCATGCTCTGTCTCCAGCGTTTCGGTCGCGTCGATCGCCCGCTCGACCGGCAGTGAACACAATGTCGGGTGCGTGCGGTTCAGGACGAGCCCGGCGAGCGGCATGCCTTCCTGTGAGAGCCGGTCGACGAAGAAGGACGCCTCGCGCAACGCGTCGGGTTCGGCCGCCGACACGACGACGAACTGGGTGCCGCGTCGTTTCAGCAACGAGTACGTACGGTCCGCCTTCTCGCGGAAGCCGCCGAATGTTGCATCAAGCGATTGCACGAACGCCGCGGCGTCGCCGAGCATCTGTGAACCGAGAATCGTCGACATTGCCTTCATGGCCAATCCCATTGCACCGGTGACCAATCGGCCGATGCCCCGGCCGGGCGCCAGCAGCAGCCGCCACAGACGGCTATCCATGAAGCTGCCCAATCGTTTTGGCGCGTCCAGAAAATCCAGCGCGTTGCGCGACGGCGGGGTGTCCACGACCACCAGGTCCCAACGGTCCTGGGCCAGCAGCTGACCCAGCTTCTCCATCGCCATGTATTCCTGCGTGCCGGCAAGCGATGTGGCGACGGTCTGATAGAACTGGTTGTCCAGAATCGCTTGTGCCCGTTCGGGTCCGGAGTACTGAACCACCATTTCGTCGAAGGTGCGGCGCATGTCGAGCATCATCGCGTGCAGCTGGCCGGGGACTTCCGGGGCTAACGGCACTCGCTGCGGAGTATTACCAAGGTCGTTGACTCCCAACGCTTGTGCCAAACGCTTGGCGGGATCGATTGTCAAAACGACCACTGTGCGGCCGTATTCGGCAGCACGCAACGCCATCGCGGCCGCGGTGGTTGTTTTGCCGACGCCACCGGCGCCGCAGCACACCACCACCCGGTTGGAGGTGTCGGCCAGGATTGCGGCCATGTCGAGCGTCGTCGGCTGATGAGTCATCATCGAACCCCTTGCTCTGCAAGCGATTCGGAAAGTTCGTACAGGCTGCCTAGATCCACGCCGTCGGAGATGGTGGGCAGTTCGAGGCGCGATACCTGTAACTCGTCGAGTTGTCGGGCGGTTTCGGAGCGCGCGCTGATGCGGGTGGCGTGCTCGATCGTCTCGGTCAGCAGACCGGCGAAATCGTCGTCGGCCAGGGTGATTCCGGCCGACGCCAAGCCGGCCCGGACCGAGTCGGCGTCGACGTCTCCTTCAGCGGCCTTGGCCAGAGCGTCGGGCCCGAGGTACGCCGGGATGTTGCGGTTGACGATCACGCTGCCGATCGGCAGTTCCATTTCCGCCAGCTCGTCAATGGCTTCCAGGGTTTCTTGCACCGGCAGCGCTTCCAGCAGCGTCACCAGGTGGATGGCGGTCTGATCGGAGTGCAGCAACTTGACCACACCTTCAGCCTGCGAATGCACGGGGCCGCCCTTGGCCAGATCGGATACGGCCTTGGTGACGTCCAGGAAACGCGCGATGCGCCCGGTAGGGGGCGCATCGACCACGATCGCGTCATAAATCGGCAGCCGGTTCTTGTCGACGCGAATGACGGTCTCCTTGATCTTGCCGGTCAGCAGCACGTCGCGCAGGCCGGGTGCGATGGTCGTCGCGAACTCTATGGCCCCGATCCGCCGCATCGCCCGGCCCGCGATGCCCAGGTTGTAGAACATGTCGAGGTATTCCAGGAACGCCGCCTCGATGTCGATCGCGAGGGCGTTGACCTGGCCGCCGCGCTCGGCAGTGGCAATCTTGAGCTCCTGATAGGGCAGCGGCGGCACGTCGAAGAGCTGCGCGATTCCCTGGCGCCCCTCGACTTCAACGAGCAGAACTTTGCGGCCCCCCGCGGCCAGGGTCAGGGCCAGCGCGGCCGCGATGGTCGACTTTCCCGTACCGCCCTTGCCGGTTACAAAGTGCAAGCGAGCCTTTGACAAGCGCGCCGGCCAGCCGACGGAATGACTGCCGCTAGATGTGGTTGCCACCATCGCATGCTAAAGCGTGTTGGCTTTGCCCGGCTGCCGGGCTGGCCGGAGCTGGTCATGACTGCCCGATAAGCTCGCGTCATGACCCAACCGACCGCGTGGGAGTACGCCACCGTTCCGCTGCTCACGCATGCAACCAAACAGATCCTCGATCAGTGGGGCGCCGACGGCTGGGAGCTGGTGGCGGTGTTGCCCGGGCCCACCGGCGAGCAGCACGTCGCGTACCTGAAGCGCCCCAAGTAGCGGCCGTGATGAATTCCGGAGCGTCCTGGCTAACCCGCCTCGGGCAACTCGGTGTCGCGCTGCCGCAAGTAGCGGCACCGCTGGCCGCCTATGTTCCCGCGGTGCGCACCGGCAACCTGGTCTACACGGCGGGTCAGTTGCCGTTCGACTCCGGAAAGCTGGCACGCACCGGCAAGGTGGGCGCGAACATCACTCCCGAAGAGGGAAAAGTGTTGGCGCGGATATGTGCGCTCAACGCGTTGGCCGCAGTGGATGCTCTGGTGGGTCTTGACACGGTCACCCAGGTGGTCAAGGTCGTCGGGTTCGTAGCGTCGGCGCCCGGTTTCAATGGCCAGCCGAGCGTAGTCAACGGCGCCTCGGACCTGCTCGCGGAGGTGTTCGGCGATAAGGGTGCGCATGCGCGTTCGGCGGTGGGGGTGGCCGAGTTACCGCTGGATGCACCGGTGGAGATCGAGTTGATCGTGGAGGTCGGCTGAGGTCCTATGTCTGGGTCAGCCGAGCCCGTCGAGCCGCTCGCGCATCCCGCCTACGGCATGCTGCGCCCCGTCACCGAAACCGCATCGGTGCTGCTGGCCGACAACCCGGGTCTGATGACGCTGGACGGGACCAACACCTGGGTGCTGCGCGGTCCGCGCAGCGACGAGCTGGTCATCGTGGACCCCGGACCGGACGACGACGAGCACATCCCCCGAATCGCCGCGTTGGGCCGCATCGCGCTGGTGCTGATCAGTCACCGGCATGGCGACCACACCGACGGGATCGACAAGCTGGTCGAGCTGACCGGCGCACCCGTGCGCGCCGCCGATCCAAAGTTTTTGCGGAATGACGGCGTGACGCTGGCCGACCGCGAGGTGATCGATGCGGCCGGGCTCAAGATCACGGTGCTGGCCACTTCCGGCCACACCGCCGACTCCTTGTCGTTCGTTCTGGACGACGCCGTGCTGACCGCCGACAGTGTGCTGGGCCGCGGCACCACCGTCTTCGACAAAGAAGACGGCAACCTGCGTGATTACTTGGAGTCGTTGCACCGGCTGCGCGGTTTGGGCGGCAGGACGGTGTTGCCTGGGCACGGGCCGGATTTGCCCGACCTGGAAGCCGTCACTTCTGGTTATTTGATGCACCGCCAGGAACGTCTGGAGCAGGTGCGTGGGGCGCTGCGGGAACTCGGCGACGACGCCAGCGTGCGCCAGGTAGTCGAACACGTCTATGTCGACGTCGACGAGAAGCTGTGGGACGCCGCCGAGTGGTCGGTGCAGGTGCAGCTGAACTATCTGCGCGGATGAGACGCATCGAGGCTGTCGCTAGCGCGCGCCAGACTGCGAGTAGACGGGGCTGTTCCGAGAGCCGGAGTCGCTTGAGCGTGAACTGACGGCGTTGAGCGTGAAACGACGGCGTTGAGCGTGAAACGACGGCGGGAATCGGCGCGTGGATCCCGCCCTGGTTTCACACCCGACGCCCTGGTTTCACACCCGACGCCCTGGCTTCACACCCGACGTCCTGGCTTCACACCCGACGCCCTGGTTTCACACCCGGAGGCGAGACAACGGACGGGCGCCAATTTTGCACCGGCCCGTAGAGACCTCGGCAACTAAGCGCGTTTACCTCGCTCGGCGGGCCAGGCGTTCGGAGTCCGATATGAGCACGCTCTTGCCCTCCAAGCGGATCCAGCCGCGGTGGGCGAAATCGGCCAGCGCCTTGTTCACCGTTTCCCGTGAGGCGCCCACGAGTTGGGCGATCTCTTCCTGGGTGAGGTCATGGGTAACCCGCATCGCCCCACCCTCCTGGGTGCCGAAACGCTGGGCCAGCTGCAGCAGCTGTTTGGCCACCCGTCCGGGCACATCCGTGAAGATGAGGTCGGCCAAGTTGTTGTTGGTGCGGCGCAACCGGCGGGCCAGCACCCGCAACAGCTGCTCGGCGATCTCGGGACGGTCGGCGATCCATGCCCTCAGCGCGTCACGGTCCATCGAGACCGCGCGCACCTCAGTGATGGTGGTCGCGCTGGACGTCCGCGGCCCCGGGTCGAATATCGACAACTCGCCGAACATGTCCGACGGCCCCATGATGGTCAACAGGTTCTCCCGGCCGTCCGGCGAGCGGCGGCCGATTTTGACCTTTCCCGCGACGATGATGTACAGCCGATCGCCAGGCTCTCCCTCGGCGAAAACCGTATGTCCACGCGGAAAGTCGACAGGTTGCAGTTGTTTGGTCAGTGCGGCGACTGCGCTGGGCTCAACCCCCTGGAAGATCCCTGCCCTTGCCAAGACCTCGTCCACGTTGCCTCTTCAGTTTTCCAACAAAGTGATACGGGCAGCCCGACCTGTTACGAGTGACACGCGTTTAAAGGTAGGCCAATCAGTTCGACGTGCCAACGCTACACACGATTGACGTCCCGAGTCTCCCTAAATTGCGGATTAATCCCGGAACGGGCGTCCATTCGCATCGGCAGGCCGGACTCACCCGGGCTGCGGAGATCGCCGGCAAACAACAACGCGTCGTGGCGTGGTCCGGAAGGGGAGCCGGACGCCGGCGATTCGGCGAGTCGCTCGACCTGGCGGCGGTGCAGATAATCCAGCGCCTCTGGCATACCCTCACGGGCCAGCGTGTGGACGTCCACGGCCTCGGCAAGCTCGAGAAACTCGTCGACGTCGGTCGCCGTGACGGTGTCGGTGGTCAGTTCCCTTTCCAGCCGCCCGAGCCCGAGCGTCGCCAACATGAGCAGCCCCGGAACGCAGGCCACCAGCAACCACGACACAAGGAGAGTAAACATGGCCTTGGATCAACATGAGGTCTCAGCGAGATCACGAAATCAGTACTCTGTCGTAGGTGACAACGGCAAAGTCGTCCGGCCGCACGAAGCCGAGGCCGGCGGCACCTGGCGCAGAGCTGGCCCGGCGTTGGTCCAAGGAAACACGAGTTGGCTTGGTGCGACGGGCGCGACGCATGAATCGCGCACTGGCGCAAGCATTTCCGCATGTGTACTGCGAGCTGGACTTCACGTCGCCGCTCGAGTTGACGGTGGCCACCATCCTCTCGGCGCAGAGCACCGACAAACGGGTGAACCTGACGACGCCGGCTTTGTTCGCGAAATACCGTACGGCGCTGGACTACGCGCAAGCAGATCGTGCCGAGCTGGAAAACCTCATCCGTCCCACTGGTTTCTACCGTAACAAGGCGAACTCGTTGATCGGCCTGGGGCAAGCGTTGGTCGAGCGGTTCGACGGCGAGGTGCCGGCCACCATGGACGAGTTGGTGACGCTGCCCGGGGTGGGACGCAAGACCGCCAACGTCATTCTCGGGAACGCCTTCGGGATTCCGGGCATCACCGTCGACACCCACTTCGGACGCCTGGTGCGCCGGTGGCGCTGGACCGCCGAAGAGGATCCGGTCAAGGTCGAGCACGCGGTCGGCGAACTGATCGAGCGCAAAGAGTGGACTTTGTTGAGCCACCGCGTGATCTTTCACGGCCGCCGCGTGTGCCACGCCCGCAAACCCGCGTGCGGGGTATGCGTGCTGGCCAAGGACTGCCCCTCCTTCGGTCTTGGCCCCACCGAACCGCTGCTGGCGGCTCCGCTCGTCCAAGGTCCGGAAACCGAGCATCTGCTGGCGCTGGCCGGGTTGTAGCAGCGGGGCGGGGCGACTTTGACCGTAAGAACCCGCTGGACCATAGCGATCCTGGCGGTGGTGGCAGCGCTGACGGCGGCGCTGGTGGCGCAATTGCACGACGACTCCCCGACGGCCGGCACGACGCGGCCGGCCGCCGACCGTCAACACCGCGACGCGGACACCCCCGCGGCGCTTGCGGGGCCCCGGCAGCGCGCGAACCTGCCGTCGTGTCCCGCTGCCGGGAGCGATCCCGGCCCGGCCGCATTGCGCGGTGTGGTGGTGGAGTGTGCGGCGGACGGTTCGGCCGTCGACGTGGCCCGCGCGCTGGCCGGACGCCGGGTGGTCCTCAACCTGTGGGCGTATTGGTGTGTGCCGTGCCGGGCGGAACTGCCGGCCATGGCCGAGTACCAGCGCCGGGTCGGGCCGGACGTGCTGGTGGTGACCGTGCATCAAGACGTGAACGAGACGGCAGCGTTGCTGCAATTGGCCGAGCTCGATGTCCGGCTGCCGACCCTGCAGGACGGTCGCCGCCGGGTGGCGGGGGCGTTGGCGGTGGCAAACGTGATGCCCGCGACGGTTGTGCTGCGGCCGGACGGTAGCGTTGCCCAGACGCTGCCGCGGGCCTTCGCTTCTGCCGATGAGATCGCGGCTGCACTCGGACCCCACTAAGAAATGACGCGCAATGAGAGCGCCGTGCAACGGCCTGAACGCGATGGAGGCGCCGGTGAACGATGCTTCCCTGACGCCTGAAGCCGGCCCGGCGTGGTTGCGTCCGCTGGTGGACAACGTCGGCCAGATTCCCGAAGCGTTCCGGCGGCGGCTGCCCGCCGATGTGCTGGCGATGGTGACCGCGGCCCGGGCTATGTCCTCGGTGGCCTCGCTTCGTGGCAACGATCGCGAAGCCGCGGTGCTGGTGTTGTTTTCCGGCCCGCAGACCGGCCCGGCCGACGGCAGCCTTCCAGACGACGCCGACCTGTTGCTGACCGTGCGGGCCTCGACCCTGCGCCACCATGCCGGTCAGGCGGCGTTTCCCGGCGGCGCATCCGATCCCGGCGACGACGGGCCGGTAGCCACCGCCCTGCGCGAGGCGCACGAGGAAACCGGAATCGATCTGTCCCGGCTGCATCCGCTGGCCACGATGGAACGGACGTTCATTGCGCCCTCTCGGTTCCATGTGGTCCCGGTGTTGGCCTACTCACCGGATCCAGGGCCGGTGTCGGTGGTCAACGAGGCCGAAACCGCGATCGTGGCGCGGGTCCCGGTGCGCGCCTTCGTCAACCCGGCCAACCGGCTGACGGTATACCGCAGCGCTCTCGGTCGCCGATGGGCCGGACCGGCGTTTCTCCTCAACGAAATGCTGGTATGGGGATTCACTGGCCAGGTGATCTCTGCGGTGCTCGACGTCGCCGGCTGGGCCCAGCCCTGGGACACCAGCGACGTCCGCGAACTGGATGACGCCATGGTGCTGGTCGGCGAACAGGGTGGAGCCCGATGAATTCGCTGACACCGTCGGACTGGCTGGATGTGGCCGTGTTGGCGGTCGCGTTCATCGCGGCCATCTCGGGCTGGCGTTCCGGCGCGATGGGATCGATGCTGTCCTTCGCCGGCGTGCTCCTGGGCGCGCTGGCCGGCGTGCTGCTGGCCCCGCACATCGTCAGCCATATCGCGGCGCCGCGCGCCAAACTGTTCGCCGCGCTGTTTCTCATCCTCGCGCTGGTTGTCGTCGGCGAAGTCGCGGGCGTGGTGCTGGGCCGTGCGGTCCGCGGCGCAATCCGCAACCGCAATGTCCGGTTGATCGACTCGGTCGTCGGGGTCGGCGTGCAAGTGATCGTCGTGCTGACCGCGGCGTGGCTGTTGGCTACTCCGCTGACCCAGTCGAAGGATCAGCCCGAGCTGGCCTCCGCGGTGAAGGGTTCACGGGTGCTCGCTTCGGTGAACGAGGTTGCGCCCCAGATCTTGAAGACGGTGCCCAAGCGGCTGTCGGCGCTGCTGAATACCTCGGGTCTGCCCGCAGTGCTGGAGCCGTTCAGCCGGACCCCGGTAGCGCCGGTCGCGTCACCGGATCCGGCGCTGGCCAACAACCCGGTGGTGGCCGCTACCCGGCCAAGCGTCGTCAAGATCCGCAGCGTGGCTCCCAGTTGCCAGAAAGTGCTGGAGGGCAGCGGATTCGTGATATCGCCCAACCGGGTGATGACAAACGCCCACGTGGTGGCGGGGTCTAACAGCGTGCAGGTGTACGCCAGCGGAAATCCGTTCAACGCCACGGTGGTGTCCTATGACCCGCGGGTCGACATCGCCATCCTCGCCGTGCCCAACCTGCCGCCGCCACCTCTGGCCTTCGCTCAGGCCGAGGCGAAGTCGGGCACCAGCGTCGTGGTGCTCGGCTATCCCGGCGGCGGCAACTTCACGGCCACCCCCGCCAGGGTTCGCGAGGCCATCAAGCTCAGCGGGCCGGACATCTACCGGGACCCCAAACCGGTAACCCGTGACGTGTACACGATTTTCGCGAACGTGGAGCAGGGCAATTCGGGCGGACCGCTGATCGACCTCAGCGGCCGGGTGCTCGGTGTGGTGTTCGGTGCGGCTGTCGACGACGCCAACACCGGCTTCGTGCTGACGGCCGACGAGGTGGCCGCTCAACTCGAGCGGATCGGCTACACCCAGCCGGTGGCTACCGGCGCCTGCGTCAGCTGAGCCGCGGCCCGTGCACGTGCTCGAGGAAGCGCGTCAAATGCCGGTTCACTTCGTGCGGTGCTTCTTCGTGGCTGAAATGCCCTGCGCCGGCAATGGATAAGTAGCGTCCGTGCGGAGCGTAGTGCTGCGTGCGGTCGACGGGGTCGGCCAGCACGTAGGGGTCCGCGTCGCCGCGCAGGTGCAGCAATGGCAGGCCGAGCTGTTGGGACATCGACTTGATGAAGCGCCGACCCTCGTCGCGCAGCTGACTGCGAACCGCCCAGCGCTGGTACTCGAGTGCGCAGTGCGCTGCACCGGGAATCCGAATCGCCTGCCGCAGATGTCCGATTGTGAGTGAAAAGTCTTCAGAAGCAACCCATTTGGCCGAGCTACGGCTGCGGACCAGCCGCTCGATCTCATCGGAATTGTGTCGGGTGAGCAGCCGCTCCGGCCACAGCGGCACCTGGTAGCGCAGCAGCGTCGGCAACAGCGCCCGGCTCTGGTCGCGCCGGGTCAGCGTGGACCTCCGCAACGCGGCCGGATGCGGTGAGCTGATCAGCGCGATGGCACGCACCAGCCGTGAATGCAGTAATGCGGTGGCCCAGCAGGTCAGCCCGCCGTCGGCGTGGCCGATCAGGGTTGCCGAAGAGTGTCCGAGCGCCCGTATCAGCCCGGCGGTGTCGCCGGCGAGCGTCCAGCCGTCGTAGCCGCGCGGAGGCTTGTCGCTACCGCCGTAGCCGCGCAAATCGACCGCGACCACGCGTGCTCCGGTCAGTTCACGCAGCTGGTGCCGCCACGACCACCAAAACGAGCCGAAACCGTGCAGCAGGATCACCAGTGGCCGCGCCGTGGCCGGCTCGGTGGGACTATTCGGATCAGTCGCCACGGCTTCGACGACGTGGAACCGGATGCCGTTGGCGTGCACGTCCAGATGGCGCCATGGCCCGTCGATGCGGACCACCGACGGATCTGGTGCTGGCATCTACCAACCTGAGGGGTCGGCGGGCTTCTTCAGATCCGTGCCATCGGACGTGATTGCCTTGGGGGCCCCGGGCTTGTCGTGGCCCGGGGTGAGCGCGGTTCGCGTCTCCTTGACCGATTCGATGGTCTCGCGCGGCCCGCGGATCCGGCGGACCTTCAGGTAGCCGAACAGGGCCAGCACCGCGCCGACGACGATCATGATCGCAAACACGATCAGGAACGCCACCCACCGCCACAGCCAGGTGTCGAGCAGCTCGGCGAGGAAGAAGAAGAAAAAGAACGTGGAATAGAACAGCACCACCAGCGCAGCGATGAAGAACACGCTGCCGGTCAGGCCCTTCTTGACGTCACGGGTGATCTCGGCACGGGCAAGTTCGACCTCGGCGCGCACCAGCGTGGACATTTGCGTCGTCGCGTCTTTGATCAGGTCACCGATCGACGGATCGCCCGACCGCGCATGCGGATCGGCCAACGGAATCGTGGTCAAGGTGCTGGGCACACCGTTCGTGTGATCGGCTTTGCTCACAGACGGTCCTTTCGGTTTACTTGCCCGGTTCGCTGTCGTCGCGGTTCATGTTGCCATGTGGTGCTCTGCCAGACGAGGCCAGCCACAGCACACTGGAGGAGTGACGATCAATCGCCCGACCAATTGACGGCCATCGCAATTCGGGCTGAGCGGGCAGCGGCAGCCGATCATTTAGACTGGCGCACCTGTTCTCCGACGTTCAACCAGCCAGACAGGAGTTTCCCTGTGCATACAGTGCACCGGTGGGTCGCGATGGCGGTCGCCGCCATGCTCTGGGCACTGGTTGGATTGCCTACGACTGCGTCGGCTGACGACAGGATCCCGTTGGGCGGTGGGGCGGGCATCGTCGTCAACGGGGACACCATGTGCACCCTGACCACGATCGGTACCGATCGCACCGGTCAGCTCGTCGGCTTCACGTCCGCGCACTGCGGAAGTCCGGGTGCTCAGGTCGCCGCGGAGGTCGCGGAAAACCGGGGTCCGCTGGGCGTCATGGTCGCCGGCAACGACACCCTGGACTATGCGGTGATCAAGTTCGACCCGGCCAAGGTGGCGCCGGTGGCCAACTACAACGGCTTCGTGATCAACGGCATCGGGCCGGACCCGGCGTTCGGCGAGATCGCCTGCAAGCAGGGGCGCACCACGGGGAACTCCTGCGGCGTCACCTGGGGGATGGGTCAGACGCCGGGCACCATCGTCATGCAGGTCTGCGGACGCCCAGGAGATTCGGGGGCGCCGGTGACCGTCAACAATCTGCTGGTCGGCATGATCCACGGCGCCTTCAGCGACAACCTGCCGACCTGCGTCATCAAGTACATTCCGCTGCACACGCCGGCGGTGGTGATGGACTTCAACTCGATACTGGCCGACGTCACCGCCAAGAATCGCCCCGGCGCGGGTTTCGTGCCGGTGCCGGGCTGAGGGGGTCGGGTATCGAGTCCGCGGTCAACACGTCGAGACTGCGCTCACGGCGTCGAGCCTGCGTCTACGGCTAGGGGCAGGCGCATTTTTTCGCCCTGGCCGCAGACTCGATGAGCCCAGAATGTCGCGCGAGTTACTTGGCCGCCTTGATCGCGTCGAACACGCCGGGATCGAGGAGCGTTGACGTGTCGCCAAGCTCGCGGTTTTCGGCGACGTCGCGCAACAACCTGCGCATGATTTTGCCGCTGCGGGTCTTGGGCAACTCCGGCACGACGTGAATCTCGCGCGGTTTGGCGATCGGCGAGATCTCCCGGGCCACCTCGGCGCGCAGCTCCTCGACGGTTCCTTCGTGTGCGTCGTCGCTGTTGCACAGGACGACGAAGGCGCAAATGGCTTGGCCGGTGGTGTCGTCGGTGACTCCGACCACCGCAGCCTCGGCGACACCGGAGTGGCCGACGAGAGCCGATTCCACTTCGGCGGTGGAAATGCGGTGCCCGGACACGTTCATCACGTCGTCGATGCGGCCCAGCACCCAGATCGCTCCGTCGGGGTCGGAGCGGGCACCATCGCCGGCGAAGTAGAAGCCCTTGTCGGCGAATTTCGACCAGTAGGTTTCCCGGTAGCGGTCCGGGTCACCCCAGATGCCGCGCAGCATCGACGGCCAGGGCTGGTCCACGACCAGATAGCCGCTGATGTGCCCCGCCTCGTCATCGGCGGGCTCCAGCGGATCACCATGGTCGTCAACGATTTTGGCTGAGATGCCGGGCAGCGGTGCCATCGCCGAACCGGGTTTGGCCGCAGCCACTCCGGGCAGCGGCGAGATCATCGCTGAGCCGGTCTCGGTCTGCCACCAGGTATCCACCACCGGAACCCGGCCTGCGCCAAGGACATCGCGGTACCAGCGCCAAGCCTCGGGGTTGATCGGTTCCCCGACCGAGCCCAGCAGTCGAATGCTGGACAGGTCATGGGAGTCGGGAATTTGCCTACCCCACTTCATGAACGTCCGGATCAACGTGGGTGCAGCGTAATAGATTGTGACGCCGTACTTTTCGATGATCTGGAAGTGCCGGTGTTCATCAGGAGTGTTGGGCGTGCCCTCGTAGAGAACCTCGGTGATGCCGTTGCACAGTGGACCGTAAACGCCGTAGGTGTGGCCGGTGACCCAGCCGATGTCTGCGGTACACCAGAACACGTCGGTTTCGGGCTTGACGTCGAAAATGGCGTGCATCGTGTAGCCACACTGGGTGAGGTAGCCGCCGCTGGTATGCACGATGCCTTTGGGCTTGCCGGTGGTACCCGACGTGTACAGCAAGAACAGCGGCTGCTCGGCATCGAACGGTTCCGGGGTGTGCTCGGGTGACGCGGAGTCGACGGCGTCGTGCCACCACAGGTCGCGGCCGTCTTTCCAGGGCACGTCAATCCCGGTGCGCCGCACCACGATAACGTGCTCGACGGGACTGTCCGGTCCTTCGACCGCCTCGTCCGCGGCGTCCTTCAGCGGCGCCGGCTTGCCGCGGCGGAATTGTCCGTCGGTCGTGATCAGCAGCTTGGCTTCGGCGTCGGCGATCCGGGCGCGCAGTGCCTTGGCGGTGAAGCCGGCGAACACCACGCTGTGCATGACCCCCAATCGCGCGCAGGCCAACATGGCGATCACTGCTTCGGGAATCAACGGCATGTAGATCGCGACGCGATCACCGGCCGAAAGACCGAGATCGGTCAAAGCGTTGGCAGCCTTGCAGACCTGCGTCTGCAGATCGGAATACGTCAAACTTTGGCTGTCGCCGACCGGCTCGCCCTCCCAGTGGATAGCGACCCGATCGCCGTGGCCGGCCTCGACGTGGCGGTCCACGCAGTTATAGGCGACATTGAGCTTGCCGCCGACAAACCATTTGGCGAATGGTGCATCCGACCAGTCCAACACCTCGGTAAAGGGTGTCTCCCACGACAGCCGCTCGGCTTGCTTGGCCCAGAACGCCAGCCGGTCTTCCTCTGCCTCCCGATAGAGATCCTCGCGGGCGTTGGCTTGCTCTACGAACTGTGCGGGCGGCGGATACGACGGCGGGCCCTGGTGAGGTCCTTCGGCATCGGTGTCGCTCACTGGCTTCTCTCCTGGGTCGAGGCGCTGCCGTGCGGTGGGCCGATCGGGTCTCGGCTCGCGCCTGCGAGCCTAGCGCCGCAACGATGGGCGCGCAGCGAGCGAGGCATCCGCGGCGAGGGCATCCACGGCGACGCCGTCTTAGCCGGCCGACGGCGAATGGGGAATCAGGGACGGACGGAACCCAACTCGCAGCGCACCTTCGGATTCGCGTCCCACCATGCCGCCCAGCGGCAGTCTGGAAATCGCGGGTCCGCTCGCTGTCGACGGCGTCCCGGCCGGTACGACGCCGGTATGGATGGGCGCCGGCGCAGTCATCGGCACGGCTTGCGCCGCTTGAGAGCCCCAACTCGGAGGCACTGACAAAGTCCCCAGCGGCGTCGCTTGGCCCAGGCTCGCTGCCGCGCCGGATCCGCCCGAAGGACCCAAAACTCCGGCACCACCGAGCTGTCCCAAGGCGCCCAACGGTCCCAATCCTGCGGACTCGCTCAACTCGTCCGCGCCGGTGAAGTCCATGCCTACGCCGATCAAATCCAGGCCCACACCTCCGCCGTCCAAACCCACCAGACCGAACGCGTCCATGCCGAGACCCGCGGTGTCCTCAGCCAAGCCCAGTTCCTCACCGCTAAGACCGGTCAGGCCCGTCGCCGCGCCCTCGAGAGCGCCGGCGCTTTTGCCGACGCCCTTCATGCCTGACACGCCGGCGAGGCCGGAAACCGCGGCAACCGGCGCCGATGCCGCAGACGACATGCCCGACGAGGCAATCGTGCCCGCGGTTGACGATCCGGGCGTCGCCAGACCCTGCAGCGTCTGGGGCACCGTGGACATCAGGTGCGTCGACGCCGTGTGCGCCACAGCGCCGGCACGAGTGCCCGCCGCATGCGCGACCGCGCCAGCCTGGGCGCCAACGCCACCGGGGCTGGTCGTCTGCGGCGGCGGGGTGAACGCCGTAACAGCCGACGCGGCAGCAGAACTCGCCGCGTAGCCGTACATCGCCGCGACGTCCTGGGCCCACATCTCCGCGTACTCCGCTTCGTTGGCCATGATCGCAGGCGTGTTCTGCCCCAGCAGGTTGGTCGCCACCAACGTCGCCAACTGAACCCGGTTGGCCGCCACCATCGGCGGCGGCACCGTCATCGCATAGGCGGTTTCGAAGGCGCCGGCAGCCGCGGTGGCTTGCCTGGCCGCCTCTTCGCACTGGGTGGCGGTGGCTCTCATCCAGACCAGGTAGGGCGTGACCGCGGCCGCCATCGACATCGACGACGGGCCGATCCACGATTGCCCGGTCAGCCGTGTCATTACCGACTGATAGCCCCCGGCGGCGGTGTGCAGTTCGGCGGCCAGCGCGTCCCATCCCGCCGAGGCCGCCAGCATGGGTGCTGCCCCGGGGCCCGTATACATGCGGCTGGAGTTGATCTCTGGTGGTAGTCCGGCAAAATCCATCCCAGTTCCTTGGGTTTAGGGGTTGATCGATTTGAGGTTTTTGAGCAAATAGCGGTCGCGGTTACTGCCGTCGCGCCGGTTTGGCCGAGGCGTTCCGCTGTTGCTTACGTCGCGCTGCGCCCGGGTCGTCCACTCAGCCGGCGCCCGATCGCAACGGCAGCGCTCTGGAATTCGGTTTCGAAAGTCCCGGCCGGCGGCGCCGGTAGCCAGGCCTGCGGTACCGACAGGACTCCGATCGACATGCCGCGGCCGACACCGGCGACGACGGACGCGCGGTTCGACCGGACCGCTTTGGTCGCACCCGCGATCGCGACGGCGATCGGAACGCTGGCGTGTTTTGCGAAACCCAGCCGCAGCGAACTCAGCTTCGACAGAGGCGACGACATCGACAGCAGAGCCTTGCCGAACCGCGTGGACGAGGCCGAGGACAGCGCCCTGAGTGGTCGGGGCAGCATGGAAATCAGTTGTGCGCCAGCGGATATGACCTCAGCGTCATCGTCGTCGTCGGATGTCTGGGCGGGTCCGGCGGCCGGCGGCGACACGAAGTGCTGCAGGTTCGAGGCCGCCGCCGAGGCGTCGGCGTAGGCGTACATCGCGGCGGCGTCCTGGACCCACATCTTTTCGTAATCGGCCTCGGCTGCCGCGATTGCCGGGTGGTTCTGGCCCCAGAAGTTCGCCGTCACCAATGACGTCCGCAAGGCGCGGTTGGCCATGATCAGCTGTGGGGGGACCGTCGCCGCAAACGCCGATTGGAAGGCGTCGGCAGCCGCTCTGGCCTGGCGCGCCGTGTGCTGCGCCGATGCGGCAGTGGCATTCAGCCACCCCAGGTACGGTGCCGCGGCTTGACCCATCGCCGTGGCCGCTGCGCCCTGCCATCCGTCGACCAATGCAGAGGTCATGGCATGGTAGTCGGCGGCCGCCTCGTACAGCTGGCCGGCCAGTTCGTCCCAGGCCGTCGCGGCGGCCAACATCGACCCCGGCCCGGGGCCGTGATACATCCGTGCGGAGTTGATCTCCGGCGGTAACATCCCGAAATCCACTGCTGGATCGCTCCTGGAAGCTGAGTTGCGCGGATAGACCAAGGCTGCCGCTGACTGCGTCTCGGCTTGTCGCCGCGTGCTCTACCGCGGGATTGGTGAACCGTCAGTTCCGGCAAAGGCCTTGTAACGCAGGGGAATTGCCCGGCGGCTGACCGGTCAGCGCCGGGCGACGCAGAGTTGGGTCAAAATATCTTGGCCGGCGAGGACGGTGGCGGGTGCTCGCGAACGGACGTCGCCCTGCCGCTGCGTCCCGGCGACCCAGGTAACCGAGGGCGGCGACCACGCGCCGCGAGGTTCGCACACCGACCAGGTGCTGGGCCGATCACGCCTCAGTCCGACGCCTTTGACTGCCTTGTCGTCCGAGGGGGAACCGCTGTCGAGATCGCCTACTGACGCGGAGCGGCGATTGGCGTGTGCCGGACCGGCGTTCGGGCCGATCAGTGCTGTTGCGGCGACCGATTGCGATGCGTCGGTCGAGATGTCGGTCTGCAAAGTCCAGCTGCCCAAGGCAGCGCCGCAGACACACAACACGGCAACGACAGCGATGGCCGACTGCCACCGCGACCATCTAGACGGTTTGCCTGCAACCCGAAAACACACAGTAGTGCAACTGTAGCAGTGGGCAAGAATCTCTAGCCAGCGCGGCGCGTCGGCACCTGAGCTGACAGCGCGCCGCGACGACAGCACCTATGGTCGCTGTCATGCGTCCGAGGTTGCGGGCCACGCTAGCTGCCGTCATCGCGGTGCTGGTGGCCGCGTTCCTGGCCGGTTGCGGTGGCGGGGTACTGAGCCCCGATGTGGTGGTGGTCAACGGCGGCGAACCGCCGAATCCGTTGATTCCGACCGGCACCAACGACAGCTTTGGCGGGCGGATCCTGGATCGGCTGTTCGCCGGCTTGGTCTCCTATGACGCCGCGGGCAAACCGACGCCGGAGGTGGCGCAGTCGATCGAGACCACCGACAACGTCAACTATCGAATCCTCTTGAAACCCGGGTGGAAGTTCACCGACGGATCGCCGGTGACGGCCCACTCGTTCGTCGATGCGTGGAATTATGGAGCCCTGAGCGCCAATGCCCAACTGCAACAAGAGTTTTTTAGCCCGATCGACGGTTTCGAGGATGTCGCCGGCGCACCGGGCGACGGAAAACCCACCACCATGTCCGGGTTGCGGGTGGTCAGCGATGGCGAATTCACCGTACGGCTCAAGGCGCCCACCGTCGACTTCCTGTTGAGACTGGGCCACAGCGCGTTCTATCCGCTGCCCGACAAGGCATTTCGTGACATGCCGGCATTCGGCCGCAGCCCGGTAGGCAACGGCCCCTACCGGCTGGCCGACGGCCCCGACGGTCCAGCCTGGGAACACAACGTCCGGATCGACCTGAAACCCAACCCGGACTACCACGGCAACCGTAAGCCGCACAACAAGGGCCTGAGGTTCGAGTTCTACGCAAACCTGGATACCGCCTATGCCGATCTGCTGTCCGGCAATCTCGATGTGCTGGACACGATTCCGTCGAGCGCGCTGACCATCTACCAGCGTGACCTCGGCGGCAACGCCGCTAGTGGGCCGGCCGCGGTGAATCAGTCCCTCGACACCCCGTTGCGGTTGCCGCATTTCGGCGGCGAAGAGGGGCGACTGCGCCGGCTCGCCCTGTCGGCCGCGATCAACCGTCCGCAAATCTGCCGGCAGATTTTCGCCGGAACCCGCAGCCCCGCACGCGATTTCACCGCCAGATCGCTGCCGGGCTTCGATCCGAACCTGCCTGGCAACGACGTGCTGGACTTCAACCCCGAACGGGCCCGGCAACTATGGGCGCAAGCCAATGCGATCTCGGCGTGGAGCGGCCGTTACGCGATTGCCTACAACGCCGACAGCGCACACCAGGACTGGGTCGACGCGGTGGCCAACAGCATCAAGAACGTGCTGGGTATCGATGCCGCCGGCGTGCCGCAGCCGACGTTCGCGGGATTCCGTACCCAGATCACCAACCGCAACATTGACACCGCGTTCCGCGCCGGCTGGCAGGGCGACTATCCGTCGATGGTGGAGTTCCTCGCCCCGCTGTTCGGGACCGGGGCGGGATCCAACGACGTCGGGTACTCCAGCAGGGAGTTCGACGCGGCACTGGCGACGGCAGAAGCAGCGCCCACCCTGGCTGAGTCCGCCGTGCTGACCAATATCGCGCAGCGAATCCTGTTGCACGACATGCCTACTGTGCCGTTGTGGGACAACATCGCGGTGGTCGGCTGGTCGTCGTCGGTACATGGCGTCACGGTCACCTGGAACGGATTGCCCGACTACGAGAACATCGTGAAGGCCTGAAATGGGTTGGTACTTAGTGCGCCGGATCGCTGCCATGGTGCCGGTCTTCCTCGGTGCCACGCTATTGATCTACGCCATGGTGTTCCTGTTACCCGGTGATCCGCTGGCCGCGATGGCCGGAGACCGGCCGTTGACCCCTGCTGTGGCCGCACAGCTGCGCGCCCGCTACCACCTCGACGATCCCTTTCTGTTGCAGTATCTGCGCTACCTCGGCGGTGTCATGCATGGCGACTTGGGTCGCGCCTACTCCGGCCTGCCGGTCAGTGCCGTTCTGGCGCATGCGTTTCCGGTGACTATCAGGCTGGCGTTGATCGCACTGGCAGTGGAGGCGGTGCTGGGGATCGGTTTCGGCGTGATCGCCGGCCTGCGTCAGGGCGGTGTCTTCGATGCCACAGTCCTGGTCACCGGTCTTGTCATCATCGCGGTCCCGATCTTTGTGCTCGGCTTTCTGGCGCAATTCGTCTTCGGGGTCCGACTGGGCATCGCACCCGTCACCGTCGGTGAAAGGGCAAGCTTCACCCGCCTTTTGCTACCTGGAATCGTCCTGGGCTCGGTGTCATTCGCCTACGTGGTGCGCTTGACCCGGTCGGCGGTTGCCGCCAATGCGCACGCGGACTATGTCCGCACCGCCACCGCCAAGGGCTTGTCGCGGCCTCGGGTGGTGACGGTACACATCCTGCGCAATTCGTTGATCCCGGTGGTGACCTTCCTCGGTGCAGATCTGGGGGCGCTGATGGGCGGAGCGATTGTGACCGAAGGCATCTTCAACATCCATGGCGTCGGAGGGGTGTTGTATCAGGCGGTAACCAGGCAGGAGGCGCCAACGGTGGTGTCGGTGGTGACGGTGCTGGTGCTCATCTATCTGATCACCAACCTATTGGTGGACCTGCTCTACGCGGCGCTCGACCCGAGGATCCGGTATGGCTGAGACGCACAGCTTCTGGCGCGACACCTGGCGCAATCTGCGCCGCCGGCCGAAGTTCGTTGTCGCCGCCGCGCTCATCTTATTCGTCGTCGTCGTTGCCGGGTTTCCGGCTTTGTTCACCGCAGCCGACCCGACCTACGCCGATCCCAGCCAGAGCCTGCAGCCGCCGTCGGCGGCACACTGGTTCGGCACCGACCTGCAGGGCCACGACATTTACGCGCGCACGGTCTACGGTGCGCGGGCGTCTGTCACCGTGGGACTGGGAGCCACCTTGGCGGTGTTCGTCGTCGGCGGGGCCTTGGGAGCCCTGGCGGGCTTCTACGGCAGCTGGATCGACGCCGTCATCTCCCGTATCACCGACGTGTTCTTCGGATTGCCGCTGCTGCTGGCCGCCATCGTGCTCATGCAGGTCATGCACCACCGGACGGTCTGGACCGTGATCGCCATCCTGGCCTTGTTCGGCTGGCCGCAAGTGGCCAGAATCTCCCGCGGGGCGGTCCTCGAAGTACGGGCCAGCGACTATGTGCTGGCGGCTAAAGCTCTGGGACTGAGCAGAATTCAAATCTTGCTGCGGCATGCGCTGCCCAACGCCATCGGGCCGGTTATCGCCGTGGCCACAATTGCTCTGGGCGCGTTCATCGTCACCGAGGCGACGTTGTCCTACCTGGGGGTGGGTCTGCCGACATCGGTAGTTTCGTGGGGCGGCGATATCAACATAGGGCAGACCAGGCTGCGGGCCGGCTCGCCGATATTGTTCTATCCCGCAGGCGCACTGGCGATCACCGTGCTGGCTTTCATGATGATGGGTGACGTCCTGCGGGACGCCCTTGATCCGGCATCACGGGCGTGGCGGGCATGAACGCCGACCCTCCGCTGTTGTCGGTCGAGGGTCTCGAAGTCAGGTTCGGCGGCCAGGAACCCGCGGTTTGTGGATTGGATCTGACCGTGCTTCGTGGTCAAACCGTCGCCGTGGTAGGCGAATCCGGATCGGGGAAATCTACCGCGGCCGCGGCGATCCTCGGCCTGCTGGCGCCGGGCGGGCGAATAACCGCCGGCCGCATCGCTTTCGACGGCCGAGACATCGCGTCGTCCGATCGGAAAGCCGACTCTCGACTGCTGCGGTCCATTCGGGGCAGAGACATCGGCTATGTGCCGCAGGATCCGATGACCAATCTCAACCCAGTCTGGAAGGTCGGCTTCCAGATCCGGGAAGCCTTGCGGGTCAACACCGATGGGCGCGACGCGCGACGACGGGCGGTGGAATTGCTTGCCGAGGCCGGTATGCCCGACCCGCAGAAGCAGGCGGGCAGGTACCCGCATCAGCTGTCCGGCGGAATGTGCCAGCGCGCGCTGATCGCCATCGGCCTGGCGGGCCGACCCCGGCTGCTGATCGCCGACGAGCCGACATCCGCGCTGGACGTCACCGTGCAGCGGCAGGTGCTCGACCATCTGCAACGCCTCACAACCGAATTGGGCACCGCTCTGCTGCTGATCACGCACGATCTGGCGCTGGCCGCCGAGCGGGCCGAGGCCGTCGTCGTCGTCCATCGCGGCAAGGTGGTGGAATCCGGTGCGGCACAGCAGATCCTGCGCAGCCCCGAACACGAGTACACCCGGCGGCTGGTGGCCGCGGCTCCGTCGCTTATTGCGACCCGCCGCCGGGAGCGGGCTGTGCAGGCCGAATTCGACGACATTCTCGTTGCGTCAGAGCTGACCAAGGTCTACCGGGAGTCGCACGGCGCGCCTTGGCGGCGAACGGAATTCCGTGCCGTCGACGCCGTGTCATTCCGGCTACGACGGGCGAGCACCCTGGCGATCGTCGGAGAGTCCGGGTCGGGAAAGTCAACGCTGGCGCGGATGGTCCTCGGTCTGCTGCGACCCACGTCGGGCACGGTGGTTTTCGGCGGCACTGAGATCACCGACCACCTTGGCCGGGACGGAGCGCTTGCCTTCCGCCGGCGGATCCAGCCGGTATTGCAGAATCCCTACAGCAGTCTGGACCCCAGATACACGGTGTATCGCGCCATCGAGGAACCGTTACGGATCCACCGGATCGGCGATCGCAGGCAACGGGAGCACGCGGTGCGGGAACTGGTCGACCAGGTGGCACTGCCGTCGTCGGTCTTGGGCCGGCTGCCCCGTGAGCTGTCGGGTGGTCAGCGGCAACGGGTGGCGATCGCTCGGGCACTTGCGCTGCGCCCGGAGGTACTCGTGTGCGACGAGGCGGTGTCGGCACTCGACGTGCTGGTACAGGCGCAGATTCTTGATCTGCTGACCGATCTGCAGACCCAACTGGGCCTGACCTACCTGTTCATCAGTCACGACTTGGCTGTGATCCGGCAGATCGCCGACGACGTGCTGGTGATGCGCGCCGGGCGGGTGGTCGAACGTGCGCCCACCGAAGAGCTGTTCAGCCGGCCCGGCCATGAGTACACCCGCGAGCTGCTGCAGGCCATTCCCGGCGCCTCGGCACGTTCCCGATAGGCTTGGCAACTCGTGACGGCTGACCCGCTGGCTCCGCTGATGGAGTTGCCTGGCGTCGCCGAGGCCAGTGACCGGGCCCGCGACGCGCTGGGCCGGGCCCACCGGCACCGCGCCAACCTGCGGGGCTGGCCGGTGACGGCTGCCGAGTCGGCGTTGCGGGCGGCGCGGGCGTCGTCGGTGCTCGACGGCGGTCCGGTGCGCCTGGACGATCTCGCGGACTCGGCCGGACCGGAGTCGGGCGTCAGCGATCCCGTCTTCGGTGGAGCGCTGCGGGTGGCCCAGGCGCTGGAAGGCGGCGGAGGCACCCTGGTCGCGGTGTGGCAGCGGGCTCCGTTGCAAGCGCTGGCGCGCCTGCACATGCTGGCCGCCGCGGACCAGGTCGATGCGGATCGTCTGGGGCGTCCCCGCACCGAGCCCGAGATCGGGCCCCGACTGGAATTGCTCGCTGAGCTGGTGACCGGTCGCACCGAGGCGTCCGCGCCGGTGGTTGCCGCGGTCGCACACGGAGAGCTGCTGACGCTCAAGCCTTTCGGTAGCGCGGACGGCGTCGTCGCCCGCGCGGTGTCGCGGCTGGTGACCATCGCGAGCGGGCTGGACCCGCACGGGCTGGGGGTGCCGGAAGTGCGATGGATGCGCCAAGCCGCCGACTATCGCGACGCCGCGCGCGGTTTCGCGGAAGGCACGCCGAAAGGCGTGGGGGCGTGGCTGCTGCTGTGTTGCCGCGCGCTACAGGCCGGCGCGGAAGAGGCACTTTCGATTGCGGAGTCGTTGCCGACGAATCCGAAAAAATAGCCGACCGGTGCCGAAGATACGTCCAGAAATGTGAAAGCGGGCGGCGGTCCGAGGTATTCGGTCCGCCGCCCGCTAACACGGAACTCGGTTACCAGGCGTACATCCTATGGGCTGCGTGGGATGGCCTCGGCGATCTTGCGACGCTTCCGGTTGCAACCCCACCCAAAGGGCCGTCGATACCTTTCACTTTTCGCAATTACGCAGGCCCGCAACACTTCTGCCATTATCGCGGCTGTGACTCAGCGTGGGTGCCGAGAACCGTGCTAGGTGCCCGGATCGGGAGATCGAACCTTCTCTTCCGGATCGACCTAGGCCTCACCGGGCTTCCGTGTTTCCTTTGTACTACTAGACCCTTGGCACAGCAAGGCCCAATTGAGTGAATGTTGCGAAGGGGCTTTGAATTTGCGCGCTTGCCAGTTTGCTGGCAGCTGAAGCTGCGCGGGGTTAGAAGGCGAACCGGCGTAGTAGCGCGTAGGTGACCGCGCCGGCGGCCACCGCGCTGATACCCACCGCGGCGGTGGTTGCGATTGCGGCACCCGAAGGTGCGGGGATGCGGTCGCGCAGCGACACCGGCCGGTCGAACGTCAGTATGGGCCAACCACGTTCGATGGCTTCTCGGCGCAGCGCGCGGTCCGGGTTGACCACGTTCGGGTGACCGACTGTCTCGAGCATCGGCAGGTCGGTGATCGAGTCCGAGTAGGCATAGCAGTGTTCCAACGCATAGCCCTCACGCGCGGCCAGCTCACGGATAGCTTGCACCTTGCCTTCGCCGTAGCAGTAGAACGCAATCTCTCCGGTGTACTTGCCGTCCTCGACGACCATCCGGGTCGCCATGGCGTGGGTGGCGCCCAACTCGCGGGCGATCGGCCCCACGATCTCCTCACCCGACGCCGAAACCACGACCACGTCACGGCCGCAAAGCTTGTGGGCGGCGATCAGGTCCGCGGCTTCGGCAAACACCAGTGGGGTCACGATGTCGTGAAGAGTTTCGTTGACGATCGACTTCACCTGCGCCACGTCCCATCCGGCGCACATGTTGGTCATGTGGGCGCGGATCCGATCCATCTGGTCATGATCTGCCCCGGAGAGCAGGAAGATGAATTGTGCATAGCTGGACTTGAGCACAGCGCGGCGACTCAGCAGTCCCTGAGCGAAGAATGGTTTGCTGAACGCCAGCGTGCTGGACTTCGCGATGATGGTCTTGTCGAGGTCGAAAAAAGCCGCGGTGCGAGCACCGGGACCGGCGGGCGGCACTGCTTCAGGCGAGGTTTGCTGTTGCGCGGCCGAGTCGGGAGCGGTCACGCACCCAGCATAGGGGGCGGGTATGACGAGGCCGCGGTCTTGCGCCCCAAATGGCCACCGAGTCGGCCGAGGTACCCGAGGCAGGGCGTGTTTTTGCGGCTCACGGTGTCTTTTTGATACGACGACCACTTGCGTTAGTGCGGACTGTCATGTGTATAGTAAGCAGTACTCGGCCTAGGCCGAGGGTGTATCAGCCCGACCCCCCGGGGCTGATACACGACGACCCTCGCCTCCTCCCCCCCTGGCGGGGGTCGTCCCTTTTCTCCGGAAAATATTTCTTATACGTAGGGCGCTCGGCACAGCTAGATGTGCGTTGCGGGAATGTGCTGTCGCGCGCGGTCGCAGTGCTGGGCGGGCCAGTTTGTGCACACTTGCGTCTCTTTCCACAGATCGCTGTCTGGGACTGGCGTCCCAGCCCGCCGGCCGCCCACGCTGGGTGAGTGAGTAGCGACGCGAGCAACGTAAGGATGGCTTCGGCCGGTGTGTTGGCGGTGCTGACCGACTCCGATCTGCGTGACGAGCTGGACCGCGTTGCCGCTGCCGTCGGTATCCGAGTGGTGCACCTCGGCTCAGGAGCCGCGCTGAGCAGAAGGACATGGTCGGCGGCCGCGGCCGTGGTCCTCGACCAGCCCGCGGCAGAGCGCTGTGGGCGGCTGGCGCTGCCGCGGCGTGTCCATGTCAGCGTGCTGACCGCCGCCGGACCAACGACTGCGACCTGGGAGTCGGCCATCGTCGTCGGCGCCCAGCATGTGCTGAGATTGCCCGGCCAAGAGGCCGAACTGGTCCACGAGTTGGCCGAAGCGGCCGAATCGGCGCGCGACGACGCTGCCCGTGGAGACGTCGTCGCTGTGGTCGGCGGCTGCGGCGGCGCGGGCGCGTCGTTGTTTGCGGTCGCACTCGCGCTCGCGGCCACCGACGCGCTCCTGGTGGACCTCGATGGGTGGGGTGGTGGCATCGACCTGTTGGTCGGCGGAGAGGGCGTGCCCGGTGTGCGTTGGCCCGACCTGTCATTACAGAGCGGCCGGCTGAATTGGTCGGCCATGCGTGAAGCGCTGCCCCGCCATCGCGGGATCACCGTGCTCTCCGGCACCAGACGCGGGTACGAGGTCGAAGCGGGGCCGGCGGACGCTGTCATCGACGCTGGCCGCCGTGGCGGAGTCACCGTGGTATGCGATCTGCCCCGCAACCTGACCGATGCCACCCAGACCGCCTTGGACACAGCTGATCTCGTAGTACTGGTGAGCCCGTGCGATGTGCGTTCGTGCGCGGCGTCCGCGACCCTCGCTCCGATGCTCGCCGCGATCAATCCCAACGTCGGCCTGGTCGTCCGGGGACCGTCACCGGGTGGATTGCGCGCAGCAGAGGTGGCAGACATCGCGGGTCTGCCGCTGCTGGCCTCGATGAGAGCCCAGCCGTGCCTAGCCGAGCAGCTGGAACACGGTGGCCTGCGCTTGCGGCGTGGCTCCCCGTTGGCGGTGGCGGCTCGTCGGGTGCTCGGTGTGCTGCCGGCACGTCCGGGCACAATGCAGAACGGCAGGGCGGCGTGAGCGGGTCGCTGATCGAACGGGTGCGGGAGCGGCTGGCCGCGGAACCCGCCTTGCCGGGGTCGCGGCTGGGGCCCGCTGTGGTGGCCGCCGCGATACGGGCCGAGTCTGGCGGAGTGCTCGGCGATACCGAGGTTCTCGCCAATCTTCGGGTCTTACAGACCGAACTGACCGGCGCCGGAATCCTCGAACCGCTGCTGCGTGCCGACGGCACCACCGACGTTCTGGTCACCGCGCCGGATGCGGTGTGGGTCGACGACGGAAACGGACTGCGCCGCAGCGAAATTCGGTTCGCCGATGAGGCGGCGGTGCGGCGATTGGCGCAGCGGCTGGCCTTGGCCGCCGGCCGCCGCCTCGACGACGCGCAACCCTGGGTGGACGGCCAGCTAACCTCAATCGGCGGTGGAGAGTTCGCGGTGCGGCTGCACGCGGTGCTGCCGCCCATCGCGGCCGCGGGCACCTGCCTGTCGTTGCGGGTGCTGCGGCCCGCCACTCAGGATCTGGCAGCCCTGACCGCGGCCGGCGCGATCGAGCCGCAGGCTGCTGCGCTGGTCGCCGACATCATCGCCGCGCGGCTCGCATTTCTGGTGTGCGGCGGCACCGGGGCCGGAAAGACAACTTTGTTGGCGGCCATGCTGGGCGCGGTAGCTCCCAATGAGCGCATCGTCTGCGTCGAAGATGCCGCCGAGCTGGCACCCCGGCATCCGCATTTGGTCAAGCTGGTCGCGCGATGTGCGAACGTCGAAGGCGTCGGGCAGGTGCCAGTGCGCCAGCTGGTTCGTCAAGCGCTGCGGATGCGGCCGGACCGCATCGTGGTCGGCGAGGTCAGGGGCGCCGAGGTGGTCGATCTGCTGACGGCGCTGAACACCGGCCACGACGGCGGGGCGGGCACCGTGCACGCCAACAATCCGGGCGAGGTTCCCGCGCGGCTGGAGGCGCTGGGCGCGCTCGGCGGTCTCGACCGGGCCGCGCTGCACAGCCAGCTCGCCGCCGCCGTCCAGGTGCTGCTGCACGTCGCTCGGGACCGCTTCGGGCGGCGTCGGCTCGCAGAGATCGCCGTGCTGCGCCCGGCGGAAGGGACAGTTCGGGCGGTCACCGTGTGGCATGCCGACCGGGGAATGACCGAGGACGCGGGTGATCTGCAGCGCCTACTGCGAAGCCGAATATCGTCGTGAACGGCCAGGTGATGGCGGCGCTGTTCTTGTCGCTTGCCCTCTTCATGCTTTCGTCGTCCCCGCGGCGCCGGCTCACCGTTTCGGCGCTCGACGGTCGGCACCTCCGGTTGGCGGGCGCCCGCTGCGCGGGCCGCATCGCGGTGGGATGTTCCGCGGTCGCCGGCGTCGCCTTGCTGCCCTTGACGACGGTTCTCGCCGGCGCGGTGCTGGGCGCCACCGCCACAGTGCGCCGCCGCCGTGGCCACCGAATCCGCCGGGCGACCGCCGAGGGCCAGACCTTGGAAACCGCGCTGGATGTGCTGGTCGGCGAACTGCGCGTGGGCTCGCATCCGGTGCACGCATTCGACGTCGCGGCGGACGAGACCCACGGCGCGGTTGCCGCGTCGTTGCGCGCCGTCGCGGCTCGGGCCAGATTGGGCGCCGATGTTGCGGCGGGTCTGCGCGGTGCGGCCGGCTCCTCGGCCCTGCCCTCGCAGTGGGAGCGGCTAGCCGTGTGCTGGCAGCTGGCCACCGACCATGGGTTGGCCATCGCGACTTTGATGCGCGCCGCACAACGAGACATCGCCGAGCGGCAACGATTCGCGGCACGGGTGGCATCGGGAATGGCCGGCGCTCGCGCTACCGCTGCCATCCTGGCCGGCCTGCCGGTGCTCGGGGTGCTGCTCGGCCAACTGATCGGGGCCCGGCCG
This sequence comes from Mycobacterium sp. 852002-51163_SCH5372311, assembly GCF_001667115.1. Classification (GTDB taxonomy): domain Bacteria; phylum Actinomycetota; class Actinomycetes; order Mycobacteriales; family Mycobacteriaceae; genus Mycobacterium. The sequence goes on from NZ_LZIJ01000073.1 coordinate 48,453, forward strand.
CTGACGTTCTTGCTGAGTGGCCACGCGGGCGGGTGGCTGCTGGTGGTGGGGTCGACACTCGCTTGCCTGGGACTGCTTTGGTCGGACCGCATTACCGAGCGAGCGGGAGCCGAGGCATGAGTACCGCGGCGGTTTTGTTGGCCGTGGCGTTGTGGACCGGCGCCGGCCCCTCGATGGTGCGGGCGCGAGCCAGGAGACCGGTCCGCGCACACACCCGGCAGGGCCCGCTGCACCGCACGAAACGCGGTGCGGACCCGCTGGCGGTGGCCTCCAGCCTCGACGTGCTGGCGGTCTGCCTGACGGCCGGCATGGCGGTGTCGGCCGCAGCGGCGGCGACCGCGCCGTCCGCGCCACCAAAATTGGCCTCGGTGCTCCGTCGGGCTTCCGATCTGCTGGCGCTGGGAGCCGACCCGGCAGTGGCCTGGTCGTCGCCGCGGGATCTGCCCGCCGACTCGGTGGATCCGCAGATCGATGCGCTGCTGCGGTTGGCCAGGCGTTCGGCGTCTTCGGGTTCGGCGCTGGCCGCCGGCGTCGCGGAACTGGCCGATCAGTGCCGCAGCGACGCTGCACACGCGGCCGCCGCGGCCGCCGAGCGAGCCGGGGTGCTGATCGCCGGACCCCTTGGACTGTGCTTTCTGCCGGCGTTCGTGTGTCTGGGCATTGTTCCGGTGGTCGCCGGCTTGGCCGGCGACCTTCTTCAATCGGGACTGCTGTGAATAGAGATGAAGACCGACCAAAAGGAGAAAGTCTTGGTAATCAACATGTTTCGGGTGTTCGTGGCGCGCATGACGCTGCTTGCCACCGACGAGTCCGGGATGTCCACAGTCGAGTACGCGATCGGGACCATCGCGGCGGCGGCCTTCGGTGCGATCCTTTACTCCGTCGTCACCGGTCATTCCATCGTGTCAGCGCTGACCAACATCATCGGTCGCGCGCTCAACACGAAGGTCTAGCTGCGAGTGCCGGCGCGAGCACGGTCGAGGCGGCACTGGGAATCGCCGCATTGGTCGTGGTGCTGGTGTTGTGCCTGGCCGGGATCACCGCGGTGTCGATGCAGGTGCGCTGTATCGATGCCGCCCGCGAGGCAGCCCGGCTGTCGGCGCGCGGCGACGAACACGCGGGCGTCGCCGCAGCGCGGCGCATCGCCCCGGGCGGCGCGCAGATCCAGGTACGCCGCGACGGCGACTTCATGGTCGCCACCGTGGTCGCGCACTCAAAGCTGTTGCCTAAGTTGGGCATTGCGGCCAAAGCGGTATCGGCAGCCGAACCGGCGGGATGATCTCGGCTCGGCCACGTTGGTCGCGGCGGCTATGGTCGCCGTCCTGCTGTCCGTTACGGGCGCCGGTGCGTATCTCGGCTCGGTCGTGGTGGCACGGCACCGAGCGCAGGCGGCGGCCGACCTGGCCGCTCTGGCGGGCGCGGCGCGACTACCTTCGGGCGTTGCGGCGGCCTGCGATCTGGCGACCGCAGTGGCCCTGGCGATGCGTGTCGACGACGCCGTATGCCGGGTAGACGGCCTCGACGTGGTGGTAACGGTCCGGGTCGCTGTCGCCTTCGCCGGCGCGGCGCAGGCGGCGGCGCGGGCCGGGCCGGTTTCGAGGTAGCTCGTTCGTCAGGTGTCGTCGGTGTCGTCGGTGCCCGGAGCCAGATTCGCGTCGGCGAGTTCTTCGTCGGTGGGCCGTCGCAGCGACACCAATCCGGCGAACGTGTCCGGTTCCAGCTCTACCCGATTGACCGTCACATGCATCGGCACCCAAGCGCCACGGTCGCCGGGCAGGCGCAACACCCGGGATGTGGCGCCGCCGACGAATTCCGAAGTCATGGACGACTTCAGATGCTCGTCGTCGGGATGCACCCGCGGCCGGTCGGGGTCGCTGCCACGCCAGTCGTAGAAGGGGCAGGGGTCGTCGAGCCACTTCAACAGGGTCCAGTTGTTGGGGTCGACCAACGCCCGGTGCACCCCGGGCTGGGCCAATCCGTTCAAGATCTGCTGTGCCAGTCGATCGACCGGCAGTGGCGCCCCTTCGAGTTCGCCCCGCCAGTTCATCCCGCGCGAAATTAAGTGGTCGCGACCGTCCGGCCCCGGTTCCACCGCGGTGCGCGCGACGAAGCCCACCCGAATCGGCTCGCCCTGCCAATCGGTGATATCCCAGCTGCTGCAAAGGGTTTGACCGGGCTCGGCTTTGATCGCCAACGCCAGTACCTTGCTCTCGTTGGGATTGAGATCGCGCGATGGCAGATCCTCCGCGAAGGCCCTGCCATGAGTGGCCTCGACCGCCGGATTTTTGCCGCTGTTTTCCAGCGACTCCGGAGTATCGGTGGCCATGCCCAAGGTCAGGTCCCACTTGAGTGGGCCGGGGACCGGCCGCTCCGGCGGATCCGTGCCGGCGGGCCCGCTCCAGACGTGCACGCCGTGCATGCGGCCGTCGGACATCACCACTGGTTCGGTGCGGATGACGCGGTCGCTCTTGGGGGTGATGCTGGTCAGGCTCTGGCCAGTTTGCACGGACTCGGCGATCGCCGTACGGACCGCGGAGAGGTAGGGACTTCGTCGCAGGAACGCGGTTATCGGAACGAGGTTCTTCGGTTGACGCCCCTGCGCTACCACGGCGGGTTCGTCGCCCAGCGTCTCCACGAGCAGCCAGTCGTGGGCCATGCCGACAAGTTTACGGGCCGGAGCCAGGATCAGGCCCGAAGCGGGTCGCCGCATCGACCGGGTTCGTGCGGCCCACGGAATTTGCGCAGACCACCGGAAACGGAGTAATTTCCTCTGCGCCCGCATCGTCGGGCTTACGAGCGGATCGTGTTTTCCGACTGCTCGTCGTCCCGTGGAGGTCGACCGTCGAGGGGTCGGTCGCCATCCTCCGGGTTCCTTATCGTGATTCGCCGGCCAGCGCGGCGAGCACCAACCGCAGCACCTGCACGGCACCGGCCTTGTCCAATGGGTCGTTGCCGTTGCCGCACTTGGGCGACTGCACACATGACGGACATCCGCCCGGGCATTCACATGCCTCGATGGCCGCGGCGGTCGCACCCAGCCAGGTGCTGGCCTGGCGGAAGCCACGTTCGGCGAATCCCGCCCCGCCCGGGTAGCTGTCGTAGACGAAAACACTGGGCAGGCCGTCGGGCCCGATTGCGGTGGACATGCCGCCGATGTCGCCGCGGTCGCAGCTGGCCACCAACGGCAGCAGTCCGATGGCGGCGTGCTCGGCGGCGTGCAGCGACCCGGGGATGCGCGGTAGCTCAATATTGTTGTCTAACAGGGCCTCCGGGGTAACGGTGTACATGACGGCGGTGGTGGGCAAGGTGTGCTTGGGCATGTCCAATTCGGTGAAGTCGATCACCTCCCCGGTCAGCCGCCGACGCAAATAGCCGACGACTTGATGGGTGACGGTCACGGGCACCAGCCCTAGAGTGACTTCGCCGAACGGTAAGCGCTCCCCGATACCGGTGACCGAGATGTCGGTGACTTCTCGCGCGAACGTCGCGTAGCCGGGGTCCCCAGCGTGCACGAAAGCGATCCCGTCCTCGATATCCAGCGAGTCGACGAGGTAGGTCTCGCCCTGATGCAGGTACACCGCCCCCGGATGAACCGTGGCCGGAGCCTGACCGAGACCGACACTGCCCAACAGCCGTCCGGTTTCGGCCTCCACGATCATGATCTGCTCGCCCGTCGAACCCCGGATGTCCACCGCGGCGTGAGGTTCGACGCCGGGCGCCGGAAAATACCTGCCGTTGCGCCGCCGCAGGAGCCCGTCGTCGACCAGGTTTTCGGCTACCTGCTCGGCACCCAACGCTCTGACCTCGGCCTCATCGAGGGGCAATTCGGTTGCTGCACAGAGCAACTGGGGTCCCAGAAGGTAAGGGTTGGCGGGATCGATCACGGATCGCTCGACCGGTTTGTCCAGCAGCGCCGCTGGATGGTGCACCAGAAACGTGTCCAGCGGGTCGTCGCGGGCGATCAGCATCACCAGCGCGCCCTGTCCGCGCCGGCCGGACCGCCCCGCCTGTTGCCAGAACGAAGCGACTGTCCCCGGAAACCCGGCGAGCACCACCGCGTCCAGGCCGGCGATGTCGACACCCAATTCCAGGGCGTTGGTCGTGGCCAAACCGCGCAGCCTGCCCTCGGCCAGCGCATGCTCGAGGGCTGTGCGGTCTTCGGCGAGATAACCGGCTCGATAGGACGCCACCGTCTTGGACAGCTCTGGAGCGATGTCGTCCAACCGGGATTGGGTGCCCAGTGCGGTCAGCTCGGCGGCACGCCGCGACCGGACGAACGTCAGGGTCTGGGCTCCTTCGGCGATCAGGTCGGCCATCACCCGGGCGGCCTCGGCACCCGCGGACCGTCGCACCGGGGCGCCGTTCTCACCGGTCAGGTCGGTACGCAGCGCAGGCTCCCACAGCGCGAGGGTGCGGGCCCCCTGCGGCGAGCCGTCCTCGGTCACCTCCGCGACCGGGCGGCCGATGAGTTCGGCGGCCGTCGCGCCCGGCGATGCCGTCGTCGCGCTCGCGAAGATCACCGTGGGCTCGGCCGAATAACGCGCGCACAACCGCAGCAGGCGACGCAGCACCATCGCCACGTTCGAGCCGAAAACACCGCGGTAGTAATGACATTCGTCGACAACCAGGTAGCGAAGACGGCGCAGCAGCCCCGCCCAGCGGGCATGGTTGCGCAGTATCGACAAGTGGACCATGTCGGGGTTGGAGAACAGCCATCGAGAGCGTTCGCGGGCGAACCGGCGCACCTCGGTGGGACTGTCGCCGTCGTAGGCCGTGGGAGCGACGTCGGCCATCCGCGGGATGGCGGTGGTCAGGGCGTGTGCGGCGCGCAACTGATCGTGGCCGAGCGCTTTCGTCGGCGACAGGTACAGCACCCGGGCCGTGGGGTCGGTCGCCAGCGCGTTGAGGACGGGGAGTTGATACGCCAACGATTTTCCCGACGCGGTACCGGTGCTCACCACCACATGACGGCCGGCGTGCGCCAGCTCGGCCGCCTCGAACTGGTGGGACCACGGAGCGACGATGCCGCGCTCGCCGAACGCCCGAATCACCTCGGGCTCGGCCCAGTGCGGCCACTGGTGGGGCCGGCCGCTGCGCGCCGGCAGCTCGGCGACATGGCGCAACGGACGCTCGCCCGGTGGAGTGCCGGCGAGCGCGACCGTCAGCAGTTCGCTGCCGAAACTCGCCATTTCAGGCCTTTCCGCGCGTGTCTAGCCGGGTGTCGGTATGACGCGGACGTAAATTCACCATCCCTTCGACTGCCAAGGAGCTGTCGCCGACGCGTTGAACATGGTTGACTAATCCCGGTCGCAGCTTCTGTGTTCGTGTCAAACTTTCGCAGGATCGACGTTGCGGCCGCGGTTCCTGCGAGGTTATCGGTCGGGTGAAGTTCCGGCGACTCCGCGAGGTATGGCGGTCGCAGCTGGCCCGGGGCACCGAAAGGCGGTGCACCGCACCCAGAAGAAAAGGAAAGATCGAGAAATGCCACAGGGAACTGTGAAGTGGTTCAACGCGGAGAAGGGGTTCGGCTTTATCGCCCCTGAAGATGGTTCCGCGGATGTGTTTGTCCACTACACGGAGATCCAGGGTTCGGGCTTCCGCACCCTTGAAGAAAACCAGAAGGTCGAGTTCGAGATCGGCCACAGCCCTAAGGGCCCCCAGGCCACCGGCGTCCGTTCCGTCTAAGCGGGCAGAAGCTGACGAAACCCCCCGGCGCGATCCGGGGGGTTTTCGTTTTGGTCCATCCGGCGCGAGGCAGCACCGCCGCGCCGAAAACTTCAAGCCGCAGCTCGGCTCGCTGGCCTACTGTCGGTGACGTGAGCCAGCTTTCCTTCTTCACCGCAGAGTCGGTACCGCCCGCGGTCGCCGATCTCGCCGGTGTGCTGGCGGCCACTGGTCAGATCGTGCTTGTCACCAGCGGCGATATTCAGGGCGCCCGGCTCTCGGTGGTGGTCGAGCAGCCCTGGCGCGCAGAGGCGCTGGCCGAGATGATCCGCGAAGCCGGTTTGGCGCCCGAGATCACCCGCACCGAGGAAGACACCCCGCTGGTCAGGACGGAAGTCAGCCCGCTGTTGCGCCCGATCGCCGCCGAATGGACGCGTGGCGCGGTCAAGACGGTGCCGCCGCGCTGGCTGCCGGGCCCGCGGGAACTGCGAGCGTGGACCCTGGCGGCGGGAAGCCCAGAGGCCGACCGCTACCTGCTGGGTCTGGATCCACACGCGCCGGACACCCATTCGCCGCTCGCGTCGGCGTTGATGCGGGTCGGCATCGCGCCTACTTTGATCGGCACTCGCGGAGCTCGGCCCGCCCTGCGGATCAGCGGCCGACGCCGGCTATCGCGCCTGGTAGAGAACGTAGGGGAACCGCCTGATAGCGCGGACGCGTTGTCGCAGTGGCCGCGGGTTTAGCGGTCCGCCGGCATCCCCATTACGGGGAGTCGGTGTGCACCCAGTTTGCGCGGGCCCACCAAAGGGTGCGAAATTGTCAGGTGCCCGCAGGCGGAGGGACGCCGACGGACCCGGATCTCCTGGATTGCATCTGCACCTCAGGGCCGACCGTTATCCCTGCTACGGGTGGTCCCGTCGGGGGCCGGAACACAGAGATGGAGCGTAAGCGCAGTTGCCTGACCCGAGTACCGGAGGCCAGACGGGCACTACTAGCGGCCGAAATGGGAGCCCACGGCGACTTGTCATTGTCGAGTCGCCGACCAAGGCGCGCAAACTAGCCGGCTACCTGGGCTCGTCTTACATCGTCGAGTCCTCTCGAGGGCACATCCGCGATCTGCCACGAGCCGCGGCCGACGTGCCCGCGAAGTTCAAGTCGGAGCCGTGGGCCAGGCTCGGCGTCAACGTCGACGCCGACTTCGAACCCCTCTACATCATCAGCCCGGAGAAGAAGAGCACCGTCAGCGAGCTGAGGGGCCTCCTCAAGAGCGTCGACGAGCTGTATCTGGCCACAGATGGCGACCGCGAGGGCGAAGCGATCGCGTGGCACCTGTTGGAGACGCTGAAACCGCGCATACCGGTCAAGCGGATGGTTTTCCACGAGATCACCGAGCCGGCCATCCTCGAGGCCGCCCAAAACCCCCGCGACCTGGACATCGACCTGGTCGACGCGCAGGAGACCCGCCGCATCCTGGACCGGCTGTACGGCTATGAGGTCAGCCCGGTGCTGTGGAAGAAGGTTGCGCCCAAGCTGTCGGCGGGCCGGGTCCAGTCGGTGGCCACCCGCATCATCGTGCAGCGCGAACGCGACCGCATGGCGTTCCGCAGCGCCTCCTACTGGGACATTCTGGCCAAGCTGGATGCCAGCGTGTCCGACCCGGAGGCGCAGCCGCCCACTTTCAACGCCCGGCTGACCAATGTGGACGGCCTGCGCGTGGCCACCGGTCGCGATTTCGACTCGCAAGGCGTATTACGCAAGGCCGACGAAGTGGTGGTGCTGGACGAGGCGCGCGCGACTGAGCTGGCCGCCGGTTTGCGCGGCGCGCAGCTGACCGTGGCGTCGGCGGAGGAGAAGCCCTACACCCGCCGCCCGTATCCGCCGTTCATGACGTCGACGCTGCAGCAGGAAGCGGGTCGCAAGCTGCGGTTCTCCGCGGAGCGGACGATGAGCATCGCTCAGCGGCTCTACGAGAACGGCTACATCACCTACATGCGTACCGACTCGACCACGCTGTCGGAGTCGGCTATCAACGCGGCGCGTACCCAGGCGCGTCAGCTCTATGGCGCGGAGTACGTGTCCCCGTCGCCGCGTCAGTACACCCGCAAGGTGAAGAACGCGCAGGAGGCGCACGAGGGCATCCGGCCCGCCGGCGAGACGTTCGCCACCCCGGACGCGGTACGGCGTGAACTGGACGGCGACGAATTCCGGCTCTACGAGCTGATCTGGCAGCGCACCGTGGCCTCGCAGATGGCCGACGCGCGCGGCACCACCCTGAGCCTTCGGATCGAAGGCCGGTCGGGTGAACAGTCAGTGGTGTTTTCCGCATCTGGGCGCACGCTCACCTTCCCCGGGTTCCTCAAGGCCTACGTCGAGACAGTGGACGAACTGGCCGGCGGCGAGGCCGACGACGCCGAGCGCCGGCTGCCGCACCTCACCCGCGGCCAGCGGCTGGACGCGGTCGAGCTGACCCCGGACGGACACGCCACCAATCCGCCGGCGCGGTACACCGAGGCTTCGCTGGTCAAAGCGCTCGAGGAGCTGGGTATCGGGCGCCCGTCGACGTATTCGTCGATCATCAAGACCATCCAGGACCGGGGCTACGTGTTCAAAAAGGGCAGTGCCCTGGTGCCGTCGTGGGTGGCGTTCGCGGTGACTGGCCTCTTGGAGCAGCATTTCGGCCGGCTCGTCGACTACGACTTCACCGCGGCAATGGAAGACGAACTCGACGAGATAGCCAACGGGCACGAGCGACGCACCAACTGGCTCAACAACTTCTACTTCGGCGGGGACCACGGGGTGCCCGATTCGGTGGCCCGCTCGGGTGGCCTCAAGAAACTTGTCGGCGTCAACCTCGAAGGCATCGACGCTCGAGAAGTCAACTCCATCAAGCTGTTTGACGACGCGCAGGGTCGGCCCATCTATGTTCGGGTGGGCAAGAACGGGCCTTACCTGGAACGCCTGGTGACCAACGACGACGGCGAGCCCACGCCGCAGCGCGCCAACCTGAGCGATTCGATCACCCCTGACGAGCTGACGCTCGAAATCGCCGAAGAGCTGTTCGCCACCCCGCAAGAGGGGCGCGTGCTGGGTGTGGACCCGGCCACCGGCCACGAGATCGTCGCCAAAGACGGCCGGTACGGGCCTTACGTGACCGAGATCCTGCCCGAGCGCCCGGACGACGGTGACGAAGGCAACCAGGGCGCGAAGAAGGGCAAAAAACCGACCGGACCGAAACCGCGGACCGGTTCGCTGCTGCGCAGCATGGACCTGCAGACCGTGACGCTCGAGGACGCATTGAAGCTGCTTTCGCTGCCCCGGGTGGTCGGTGTGGACCCTGCTTCGGGCGAGGAGATCACCGCGCAGAACGGGCGCTATGGCCCATACCTGAAGCGCGGCACCGATTCCCGGTCGCTGTCAACCGAAGACCAGATATTCACCATCACTCTCGACGAAGCGCTGAAGATCTACGCCGAGCCGAAACGTTCCGGCCGGGCAAGCGCCTCAGCGCCGCCGCTGCGTGAGTTGGGCACCGATCCGGCGTCGGGCAAGCCAATGGTGATCAAGGACGGCAGGTTCGGACCCTACGTCACCGACGGTGAGACCAACGCCAGCCTGCGCAAAGGCGATGACGTGCTGTCCATCACCGACGAGCGTGCCGCCGAACTGCTGGCCGACCGGCGCGCCCGCGGTCCCGCGAAGCGGCCGGCCAAACGGACCACCCGCAAGACGCCGGCAAAGAAAGCGGCCAAGCGCAGCTAGTCGGTAGCGCGAGCAGACGTCTTCTCGGCAGCGGCCGTCTCGGCGTGGGCAGTCGACACCTCATCTGGATCCGCAAGATTCAGCGGGCGCGCCAGCTGAGTCGGCGCGGCGCGGCCGCGCAGCTCGACGACTTCGCCCACATCCCAGCACAGGGCCTCGGCGTCGAGCGCGCCACTGACCGCGATCGCCGACGCCAGCACATGGCCTTCCTCGAGTTTGGCGAGCTCGGTGAGCCGCGCGGCCTCGTTGACCGGGTCACCGATCACGGTGTACTCGAAGCGCGCTTGGGCGCCGATATGGCCTGCGATCGCCCGGCCGGCCGACACCCCGATGCCGAACTCGGCGGAACCCAGCACCGGTAGCAGTTCGTCGTGCAGCTCACGCGCTGCGGCCAGCGCCGCGCCGGCGCCGTCGGGATGTTCGATCGGCGCGCCGAAAATCGCCAGCGCGGCGTCGCCCTGGAACTTGTTGACGAATCCGCCGTGCCGCCCGACCGTGTCCACCACCACGCGGAAGAACTCGTTGAGCAGGTGGACCACCTCGGCCGGCGGCTTGGTCGCGGCCAGCTGGGTGGAGCCGACCAGGTCGACGAAAAGCACCGCGACGTCGCGCTCCCGCCCGCCCAGCTCGGTACCGCGCTCCAGGGCCCGCCGGGCCACGTCCTCGCCGACATAGCGGCCGAACAGGTCACGCAGCCGCTGCCGCTCGGACAGGTCGCGCACCATGTCGTTGAAGCCGGCCTGCAGCAGGCCCAGCTCGCTGGCGTCGTAGATCTGCATGTGGGCGTTGTAGTTGCCGCGCTGGACCTCGGACAGTGCCCAGCGCAGCTGACGCAGCGGGTCGGCGATCGACATCGCCACCAGCAAGGTGCTGACCAGGCCGATGCCCAGCGCCGCCAAAGCCAGCAACAGGATGGGATCGAACAGCTTCTCGGGTGAGGCCCGCAGCAAGGAAGCCTTGTCGGCGACCACGGCAAGCACGATGGTCAGCAGCGGCACGCCGGTGGACAGAATCCAGGCCAGCATCAGCCGCAGGATGACGCCGGGGGCCTGGACGTTTTCCGGCACGCCGCTGCGCAGGGCCGCGACCGCCACCGGCCGCAGCACCCGCTCGGACTGCAGGTAGCCGATGATCGCGGTCGCGGTGGCGCCCAGGGCGGTGGCGACAGCGACGACGGGCGCGGCGTATCTGGCGACCGACCAGCTGGCGATGATGAATATCGCCCCGCCGATGGCCCACGACCCCATGCTGATCAGCGTGCGGTAGAAGGGCATCCGCAGCGCGCGGCTGCGCGCCACTTCGGTATCGGCCGGGTCGGACTCGGCGAGCAGGTTGTCGCGGCGCTGCCAGCGGAAAACCGGCATCAGCAGTTTCACGTTCACCACGAAGCCGGCGAGAAAGACGGCGACCAGTGACGTGACGACGATGACTAGGTTCCGCAGTGGCAGGTCCTGCAATTCGACCCGGTCCTGGGGCGGCAGGCCGTAGCGCAGGAAGCCGAGCACGAAAAGGGCGCCGATGATATCGGCTTGCAGCATGCTGAGCGAAAACACCGGCCACGGGGTGCGCACCACCCACCGGACGAACCCACTAATCCGCCCGGGCAATGCCGCCTGGGTTGCCACGGATCCACCGTATCGGTCGGCGGCGACTTGTCGGAAACTTAAATCCACCCCGCAAGTCGCCCGCTGTTGGCGAAAGATGCCGAAAGATCACGGAATTGTCGCGAAATGGTGGCCGATCGGTATCTGTCATCCGGTCTCACTACTGTTGCCGATGATGTCCGGAGTGTTTACGCGGCTGGTAGGTCAGGAGGCGGTGGAAGCCGAGCTGCTCGCCGCCGCGCGCGCGGCCCGTGGTGATTCGACTCACAGCTCCGCGGGCGACGGGAATCTGACACATGCGTGGCTCATCACCGGCCCGCCGGGGTCGGGGCGCTCGGTCGCGGCGCTGTGCTTCGCGGCTGCGCTGCAATGCACTGGGGATGGGGAGCCCGGATGCGGGCGTTGCCGGGCGTGCACGACGACAATGGCCGGCACCCACGCCGACGTCCGGCGTGTCATACCCGAAGGCCTGTCCATCGGCGTGGACGATATGCGTGCCATCGTGCAGATTGCCTCGCGCCGCCCGACCACCGGGCGCCGGCAGATCGTGGTGATCGAGGACGCCGACCGGTTGACCGAAGGTGCCGCGAACGCACTGCTCAAGGTTGTGGAGGAGCCCCCGCCGTCGACCGTGTTCCTGCTGTGCGCACCCTCGGTCGACCCGGAGGACATCGCGGTCACGCTGCGGTCTCGGTGCAGGCATGTCGCGCTGGTGACGCCGTCGGCCGCGGCGATCGCGCGGGTCCTGGTAGAAAGCGACGGGCTGGACGCCAATACCGCGCACTGGGCGGCGTCGGTGTGCGGTGGCCATGTGGGCCGGGCGCGCCGGCTGGCCACCGACCCTGAGGCGCGTCAGCGACGCGAGCGGGCGCTGGGACTGGTGCGGGACGCCGCCGTGCCGTCACGGGCTTATGCGGCCGCCGAAGAGCTGGTCGCCGCGGCCGAAGCCGAGGCGATAGCCCTGACCGCCGATCGCGCAGAAGCCGAAACCGAGGAACTGCGAACGGCTCTCGGGGCGGGCGGCACCGGAAAGGGCGCCGCGTCAGCGCTGCGCGGTGCCACCGGGGCGATCAAGGATCTCGAGCGACGGCAGAAGTCACGACAGACGCGGGCGTCGCGTGACGCGCTGGATCGGGCGCTGGTGGACTTGGCGACTTACTTCCGGGACGCGTTGGTGATCGCGACTCGGCCTGCCGGGCAAGCCGGCGGCGTGCGGCCCAACCACCCCGATATGGCCGACCGGGTGGCGGCCCTGGGGGCCCACGCCCCGCCGGAACGACTGTTGCGCTGCATCGAAGCGGTGCTGGAATGCCGGGAAGCGCTGGCCGTCAACGTCAAACCCAAGTTCGCGGTCGACGCCATGGTCGCCAGCATCGGCCAGGAACTTGGGTGAGTCAGCCCGCCTGCCGTAGACTCGTGCCGCCCGCGTGAGGGCATGCCGCCTTAGCTCAGTCGGTAGAGCGATTCACTCGTAATGAATAGGTCAGGAGTTCGATTCTCCTAGGCGGCTCTCACTTTTTGTGGGCGTTGGCGATGCGTCCACGGCGTGAAAGTGCGAGTGCGCCACGCCATCAGCGCTGAGTCAACTGACCGCTCAGACCAGCTCGGCGAGCATCGCGGCGGCGCGCGCCGCACCTTCGGTCTCGACCGGCCGGAAGTGCGTCTGGGCGCCCAGTTCGTCGATGATCGCGGCGGCAAGCCGGTCGGGGTCCGACGCGTCCGCGTAGCGCATCGCCCGTCCGGCGCCATAGCGATCAAGTCGATGCCGCACGTGGATGTTCTGCTCGAAGTGGTGTTCCAGCGGCACATAGATGAACGGTGTGCCGGCAGCGGTCAGCTCCATGCAGGTGCTCAGACCACCCTGCACGACGGCCAGATCGCACGCCGCGAGGTAATCGGTGAGATCGGGTACGAACCCGCACACTTGCACGCAGGGGCGCCGCGGGACGGAAGCGGGGTCGATACGCGGTCCGGTGACCACCAGAAAATGCAGTGCGGCTTCCCGTCGCTGCGCGATGGCGGCCACGTCCAGCACCTTGCGCAGCAGGGCCTCGCCCACCGCCGTGCCGCCCACCGTGACGACACACAATCGATCGTCCGGACCGAGCCGCAGCTTGCGGCGGACCGCGGCCCGTTCGGCCGCCGACGCCGGCATCCGCTCCATCACGTAGCCACTGAACTGGAAGTTCTCCTCGGTCCATGCGCGGATCTCCGGCAGCCCCGGCCCGAATTTCTCCGGCACCACGTCGTCGGGGTTACCGACGAACACCGACAAGTCCCGCACCGCCGGAAGGCGCGCCCGATGTTCGAGCATCTCGGCGTTGTAGTCGGCGGTAAGCGCTGCCTCGCGCGGGCCGCCGTCGGGCATCGGCAGCCAGCCGACGAAATCGGTGAGCCAGGCGAACGGGAATTTCTTCAGTCCGGGGTTCTCGTGCAGGAAGTAGTCGACCTCCCAGGCTTCGTCCGCGATCACCAGATCGGGTGCCTCGTCGCGAACGATCTCGCTGAACAACATGAAGTTGGCGACCATGATCTCGTCCATTCGCCGGATCGCCTCGAACGCATGCAGGTCGTGTTCGCCGGCCTCGGCCTCGAGGTGCCGCGATTCGCCGAGCAGATACCGGGCGGCCGGGTGCACACGCTCCCCGGCCATCTCGAGGATTCTGGTCACCGGATGCTGCGTCAGCCAGCTTACGTCGAGATCCGAACGAGCCCTTTGTAATTCGTTGACGATCGCCAAGTCGCGGCGGGCGTGGCCCAGCCCGATCGGCGAGGACAGGTAGAGCACCTGGCGTCGTCGGCGCATCGGGCGGGCCCGGTGTTTCGGTGGTCCGGACGGCGTGGTCACCGACTCGACGAACTCGCGGATCAATGTGTTGATTTGCACCGGTTTTCGTCCCGGCAGGCCGTGGCCACCGCCTTCGAACAACGTCAGCGAGCCGCCGGTGAGCCGCGCCAGCTCTTCGCCCACCTGCCAGCGGCGGACACGATCGTCGGTGCCGTGCACAACGTGCACCGGGCAACGCACCCGGGCCGCAAGCTGTTCCATCGATTCGGCCGGTGGCCCGTCCAGATGAAGGCGGGCGGTGGTGGTGTCGATCAGCGTCTGAGCATCGGTTGTCATCGACCACCGCATGCTGTCTTCGATCTGTTTGGTGGAATGTGGCTCGGAATTGAGCTGGCGGAAAAAGAATTCGCGGAAATCGGCGTCGTCGTGTTGCCAATGCATGCGGTTGTACTTCTGCCAGCCGCGCGGATTTGCCGGCTGCGACAGCCAGCGCTCCAGCTCGCGTGCGGGGTTGGCGACTTTGAAGCCACAAGCCGCGCCGATGGCAAAGATGCCCTGAACGCGTTCGGGGTGGCGGGCCGCGACATGCACGGCCCATGTTGCGCCGCACGAGAATCCAACCAAGACCGCACGATCCGTCGACGTCGCGTCGAGCACGGCGACGGCGTCGGCGGCGAACTCGGTGTCGAGATAGGCCGCGGTGCCGCGCGGTCGACCGGACTGCCCGCAGCCGCGGCCGTCGAACGTGATGACCCGGAAATGCCGGGACAGGAACGGAACCTGCGCCTTCCAGAACCGGGAGTCCACGATCGACCACGTCGGCAACAGCAGCACGGTGACCGGCCCTTCGCCGTAAATGTCGTAGTGCAGCGAAACGCCCTCGCGCACCGCGTTACCCGACGTGTCCGGTGGACGGGCCCGCTGCTGCTCGGCCCTCATCTGCTCATCTTCGCGCGTTCGCCGGACGTCACGCCAGAGTGGCGTCCGGTTAGGGCCGAACCTCGAAGACATTGTTGAACGGAGTTTGGGCAGCCAGCCGGAATCGGCTGAAGCCCGCCGTCGTCACAACGTCCTTGATCCGCGCCGGACCCGCCTGGGTGCCCAACGCGAGTCCCACCGGCTGCGCCAAAGACGACGGTGTGCACAACAGGGTGGAGAACCCGTAGAAGGCCCGCCCGATCGGGTTCAGGTTGTCCTCGACGTGATCGCCGGCCGCCGGTTCGACGATCATCCAGGTGCCGTCGTCGGCGATGACGTCGCGGACGTGGCGTGCGGCCCCGACCGGGTCGCCCATGTCGTGCAGGCAGTCGAACATAGTGACAAGGTCGTACGGGCCGCCGGGGAAGGACTGTGCCCCTACCGCTTCGAAGTCGACGTGCGCCTGCACGCCTAGCTCGGCGGCACGTGCGCGAGCCGTCGTGATCGACTCGGCGTGACCGTCGATCCCAAGGAAGGTTGTCGCCGGAAACGCCTGTGCCATCAGGATTGTCGACGCGCCGTGCCCACAGCCCACATCGGCGACCGTGGCGCCCGCGTTGAGTTTGTCGACCACGCCTTCGAGCGCCGGCAGCCACGCGTTTACCAGGTACGTGGCGTAGGTGGGACGGAAGAACCGCTCGCATCCGAGGTGCACGTCGGCGTTGTGATCGCCCCAGCCGACACCGTCACCCGTGCGGGCGACCTCGATGATTCTGCTTGCGTCGCTGATGGTTCCGTGCGCGGTCTGGAACAGTCCGGTCACGAACGCCGGGCTGCTTTCGTCGGTCAGCGCGACCGCGTGCTCGGCCGGCAGTTGGTAACGCCCGGTAGCGGGGTCGTAGGCCACGAACGATCCCGCCGCTTGGGCGTTGAGCCATTCACGGGCATAGTGCTCGTCGGTTTCGGTGCGTTCGGCGAGCTCGGCCGGGGTGGTGGGGCCGTGCTCCGCGAGGCTGCGGTAGTAGCCGAGGCGATCGCCCATCACCACCAGGGCGCAGTTCAGTGCCGCGCCGGCTTCTTCCACCGCGCGGAACACGAAGGCCATCAGCTTTTCCGGGTCGACCGCCGCCGCCTGAGTGTCATCGATTGCCGTCATGAGTGCTCCTTTGTGTGAGGTGAACTCACAGTCGCACTGCAGGAGGCGCTAGCGAATCCGGTGCCCCACCTAGTCTGTCCGGGTGGTGTGCGGGCGGTTGTCTGTCGGTGATCTGCGCCCGGCTTAACGGCCCCTCTCGCTCTCGAGACTTAATTAAGCCACTGCCACTCTGCCCGGCGTGTCGTGTGTGTGGTTTGAGTGTCGCGGGCGGATCACCGGGTAACGGTGATTCACGGCATCGAACCACCCAGGCATCACGCCCAAAGCCCAGGCTTCACGCCCGGCTTCGCCGCGCTCGCGTTCGTCGCGGGGTTGTTGGGCGGCGACCCGCTGCGCCCGGCTTCGCCGCGCTTGCGTTCGTCGCCGTACGATCTCAGCCATGCTGGTCGGTCGCGAGTCTGAGCAGCGACAACTGGCCGCGTTGCTGGCCGGGGCGCGCGTCCACCAAAGCGGTGTGCTGGTGCTCAGCGGCGAGGCGGGAATCGGCAAGACCGCCCTCCTAGACGACACCGCCGCCCAAGCCGGCGAAATGCGCGTGCTTCGCATCTCGGGCAGCGAACAGGAAGCCGGACTGGGCTTTGCCGGACTACAGCAATTGCTGTCGCCGGCGTTGCCTCTGCTCGGCCGCATCCCCGAGCCGCAGCGTGACGCCCTCGCGGTAGCGCTGATGCTGCGCGACGGCCCGACGCCGGAGCGGTTTGCCGTATGCGTTGGCGCGCTCAGCCTGATCAGCCGTTTCGCGGAGGAGCGCCCGCTGCTGGTATTGGTCGACGATGCGCACCTTCTCGACGTGCCCTCGGCCGAAGCGCTCGTGTTCATCGCGCGCCGGCTGGTGGCCGACCCTATCGCGTTGTTGATATCGATGCGTCCAGAACCCGGTGCGCTGCTTTACAATTCGGGCCTCGCTACCGTGGAGCTCGCCGGGTTGGACCGAGACGCCGCGGCTGTGCTGCTCGCTACGGCCGCGGGTGGGTCACCGGGCGCCGAAATGACCACCAGGCTGCATCAGGTGACCGCGGGCAACCCGCTGGCCCTCATCGAGTTGGCACGCGAGGGTGGTCGTCTCGGTCACGCAGTTCCCGAACTGCCGATGCCGGTTCCCGAGACGGTCGCGCGCACCTTTGCACGTCGGGTGGCCACACTCCCGATCGCGGCACAACGGGTGCTGCTGCTGACTGCCGTCGCGGACGGGGACCTGTCGGTGACCGCGCAGGCCGCGTCCGCCCTGGGCTTCGGCGTAGCCGCCCTTGCCGATGCGGAAAGCGTTGGGCTGCTGCGGCTTCAGGCCGGCAACGCGGAATTCCGGCATCCGCTGGTGCGATCCGCGATATACGCGAGGGCTACACCGGAAGAACGGCGGGCCGCGCATCGTGCGGTCGCGGCCGCATTACCGGAATCGGCGATGGATCGGCGTGCGTGGCACCTCAGCGAAGCATCCCTTGGACCTGACGACGCCGTTGCCGACATGCTGGCGGAATCGGCCGAAGGTGCCCGCGCGCGAGGGGCTTACGGCACTGCCGCGATCGGGCTGGCGCGCAGCGCGGAACTCACATCGGCGCACGAACCACGCGGGATCCGGTTATTCCGGGCCGGCGAGGCGGCGTGGCTCGCGGGGCGCGTCGCAACGGCCGACGAGTTGCTCAGTGCCGCAGACAAATTAGTCACCGAGCCAGCCAGGCTAGCCGAAATCGACAGCATACGAGGCACGCTCGCATTGCGCACCGGCTCGCTGCCCGACGCGAAGGAGGTGCTGACCCGGTCGGCCGAGCGCGCCGCGGCGGCTGATCCGGACGCCGCTGTCCGGCTGCTGGCCGACGCCGTCGGCGCCTGCTTCTACCTGTGTGACGCAGCGGCTGCGACATCGGTCGCCGATCGCATGGAGGGCCTGCTCGACGATTGCCGTTCCGATGTCGCGCGAACCCGGGGACAGATGGCGATCGGAATCGCGCGGGTGTTGGCGGGTAACCAGGGCATGCACTGGATCCGGGTGGCTGTGGAGTCGATGAGCAAGGACCCGCAGCTGTTTGACGACCCTCGTCGACCGGACCTGGCGGTGATCGGGCCACTGTTCCTGCGCGAGTCCCGGGCCGGGCGGGAGCTGGTCGGGCGGGTCGTACAAATGCAGCGGGCGCGGACGGCGCTCGGCGCGCTGCCGAACTTGCTCTTCCACATGGCCCGGGACGATGCCACCACCGATCGCTGGTCTTCCGCGCTCAGCGAATTCGACGAGGGCATCACGCTCGCGAGGGAGACCGGACAGACCACCGATCTCGCGGCTTCGCTGGCGGGTCTGGCATGGCTGCAGGCCAGGATGGGCCGCGCCGCGGACTGCAGGCGCAACTGTGACGAGGCGATGGCGCTGGCGGAGAGCCATCAGATTGTGCTGGCTGAACTTTGGAGCCGGTTCGCACTCGGTGACCTCAGTCTCGCCGTCGGCGACGTCGCCGCTGCCGTGCAGAACTTCAGTGACTTACAGGCCACCATGAGCCGCGTGGGGTTCCACGACGTCGACCTCGCACCCGGACCCGAGCTCACCGAAGCTCAGGTGCGGGTGGGCGACCTGGCCGCCGCTGCCGAAACGGCCGCCGACTACCACCGTCGGGCACAGCAGAAAGGCCAGCCCTGGGCGCTGGCCAGGGCGCACCGCGCCTTGGCCCTGGTTTGCGCGGACGCCGGGAAGCGAAACGTGTTGTTCGAGAGAGCCATTGAGCTCCATCGCGGCAGCCTGGACCTCTACGAGGAGGCCCGGACCCGGCTCGCGTTCGGGGCGTCGCTGCGACGCGACAAGAGCCGGGTCGCGGCGCGCCCGCACCTGCGTCAGGCACTCGAGCAGTTCGGGCGTCTCGGCGCGCGCCCATGGGCGGATCTGGCAGCTTCCGAACTGGACGCGACGGGTGAGCGGGCCCGCCGCGGCGGGGAAGACCAGCTGGCCGCCCTCACCTCGCAGGAGATCCACATCGCGCAGCTACTCGGCGCCGGCCGGACGACGAAAGAGACTGCGGCCGTGCTGTTTCTGAGCCCGAAGACGGTCGAATACCACCTACGGCACATTTATCAGAAGCTGGACATCCGGTCGCGAAGCGAGCTGAGCGCGATCGTCGCGGCTCAACCGAACTAGGCAGGTGCGAGGAATCCCACCGGTCCGGACGCGATACACAGCGAGAGCGCCGTCGTGTTGACTTGCACTGCGATCGCACCGCCGGCACCTGGCAACCGGGCGAAGACTTTGTTGAGTCCCGGACGCACCGGAACTTTCACTTTCGGCCCGTCGGTCAACGACAGCGTGATCGACCCGTTGGTGTTGGCCAGGTAGTTCAGCTCTACGGTCCAATCGGCCGGCAGCAGCGGCCCGTCGAGGATCAGCCACACCGGCGTGTCCGGCTGGACGAAATATCCGCATTGCGGCTGCGGACCGGGCACGATGGTGCGGACCCACGTCACCTGCGCGTCGACCAACCGCCCGGAAGAGTCCAGCATTCGCAGTTTCGTTGTGGCCGTATCGAATTCCGGACGGTCCCGAAGCAGGGCGAACATGTGGCTGGCCAGGTTCTCCGGCCAGACGACCCGCTGCAGCACCATCGGGTCCACTTCCTGGTCCAGCAACGGCGCATCCGAATTCGCCCGCGCGGCAGCCAAACTCGCGCGGGCATTCTCCAGGTAGGGCTTGGCCGGGTTGTCACGCCAGCTGGTCAGAAATGTGGCCGTCGAATACAGGCAGCTGCCGAGGAACAGCACTGCCAAACCCGTCGTGACCATGGTGCGTTTCGCCGAAGCGTCCAGCCAGCGCGACAATGGCCGTTTGGGTGGCCGGTTGGGTGCGGTGAAGGCGACGGCGGCCAGCAGCGCCAGCACCACCACGAGGTCGGGCAGATAGCGCAGCGTCTGGGCCAATTCCAGGGCGGTGAACTGCGACGAACGCATCAGGTAGATGGGCACCTGGCAGGCCACCGCATACCCGGCCGCGGTCAGCCACACCATGCCGATGCGTTGTTTGCGGATCAGCGATACCGCCAGCACCCCAACAAGCACAAGCCAGCCGAGCGTCATCGCCAGCGGCGGGGGAGTGGCCCACGGGGAGGAGGGGGCCCAGCGTTCCCAGTGCCACGGCCCGCCCGCCAGACCCGGCACGATGCCGTGCGTGATCGAACGTCGCAGCAGACCCCAGGTCATGGCCAGATCCGAACTCCACCGCTTCTGATCCACCAGGCTCAGATACAGCGCAATCCAGCCGGCGGTCAGGGCCAGCGACGCCGCCCACAGCCGCCTGCCCGCGCGCCACACCGCTCGCACGACGCCGGTGTCGCCGCGCACGTGCCGCAGCAGTGCCACCATCGCGAAGGCAACGAACGGAATGACGGCGGCCTTCTCGAAGAACAGCAGGCCGCCGAGGTACGCCAGCACGCCCGTCGCCGCATAGCGCTGATTGCCGGTGCGGTCCAGCAGCACCGCGTCGGCGCACACCCAGGCCAGCGCCGCCAACATCGGAAGCGAGTTCAGCGCCGCCGCCCACCAGGCGAAGCCCGGCAGTGCCAGCGGCGTGAACAGTGCGAACGTCAACGGAATCAGCAGCACCGGACGCCAGCCCAGGATCACGTACAACGCGCGCAGCAGCGCCAGCGAGACCAGCAGCTGCAGCACCACCAGACTGAGCGCCGGCCCGGTCCAGTTCAGCGGTGCCAGCCGGATGATCGCGCCGGCGACCAGGAAAGCCGCCGGCATCACATGGCCGTCGTGGTCGTCGAACAGGTACGACGGCGATACCGGGGTCTCGGTGCCGGCCTTGCCGATCAGGATCAGGTCGTCCCAGTAGAAGTAGCCGCCGAACGCCAGGACCGCGCGGATCACCAGTTGAACGGCTATCAGCACGGCAGCGACCAGCGCCACCCGCGGTAGCCGAGTGGTCGCGGTGAGCATGGTTATTTCTTACCGGTCGGTATGGTGGGCCGGTGCGCGCACTGGTCACTGGGGCAGCCGGCTTCATCGGGTCGACGTTGGTCGATCGTCTGCTAGCGGACGGTCACACCGTGGTCGGACTGGACAATTTCGCCACCGGTAGGGCCACCAACCTCGAGCATCTGGCCGACAATCCCGCGCACGTGTTCGTCGAGGCCGACATCGTCTCTGCGGACCTGCAGGCCATTTTCGACGAGCACCGGCCCGAGGTGATTTTTCACCTGGCTGCCCAGATCGACGTCCGGCGTTCGGTGGCCGATCCGCAGTTCGACGGGGAGGTCAACGTCATCGGCACCGTACGCCTGGCCGAGGCGGCACGAAGCACAGGCGTCCGCAAGGTCGTGCACACCTCGTCAGGAGGATCCATCTACGGCACGCCGACGCAGTTTCCGACCAGCGAGGCAATGCCCACCGATCCGGCGTCGCCGTACGCCGCAGGCAAAGTGGCGGGCGAGATCTACCTGAACACCTTCCGGCATCTGTATGGACTGGACTGCTCGCATATCGCGCCGGCCAACGTTTACGGCCCGCGGCAGGATCCGCACGGCGAGGCCGGCGTGGTGGCGATCTTCGCGCAGGCGCTGCTGTCGGGTAAGCCCACCAAGGTGTTCGGTGACGGCACCAACACCCGGGACTATGTGTTTGTCGACGACGTGGTGGACGCGTTCGTGAAGGCCTCCGGCGACGCGGGCGGCGGGCAGCGCTTCAACATCGGCACCGGCATAGAGACCTCCGACCGCGAGCTGCACACTGTGGTGGCCGCGGCCGTCGGGGGGCCCGACGATCCGGAGTTCTACCCGCCGCGGCTGGGTGACCTGAGGCGCTCCTGCCTGGACATCGGGTTAGCCGAACGGGTATTGGGCTGGCGACCGCAGGTGGAGCTAGACGAAGGGGTACGCCGCACGGTCGAGTACTTCCGGCGGTTGCACACCGGGTAGCGCCAGACGCCGAGATCGACGTTAGCGTGACGTCCGCCTCGCCCTTTTCCGCGTCAGCGTCGATCTCGCGGACCCGGCTCTCTAGGAGCTACGTCTGCTCGGCCACAGGTTCTTGCGCGCCCTCGAGTGCGACGGCACGCGCGAGCCGGGCGTAGCGCAGCTCCAGGTCCTTGAACCGCATGTAAGTGCTCAGCGTGGTGAAGCTGAAAGCCATCACCAGCGCATAGAGCATCAAGTCGGTGCCGCGACGTACCCCGAACCAGTTCGCGACCACGGTGGTGTCGTCCGGCCGCAGCACGGCATAGATCCCGGCCAGCACGAACAACACGTAGCCGACCTTCACCCAGGCGCGGGACCGCGCATTACGCCGCGACCGCAGCAGGTACACCAGCAGGGCGACGATCGATCCGATCAACAGCACCTGGATCCAGTTCATCTCCCGGTCCTTCTCATCTTTCGGTCTTTTTTCATCGGGGCATCCTCCCGCGCAGGAAACCGTCGAAAATGATGTTCACGCCGTTGAGCAGGGGCTGGCCCTTCGACTTCGAGTAATCGGTGTACAACACTTCAACCGGTTCCTCAACCACCCGCCAGTTGTTTTCGGCGATCAGCATGACGAACTCGTTGGCGTGGCTCATGCCGCTCATCGTGATGTCCAGCCCGTCGGCCACCTTCTTGTTGAACACTCGCAGTCCGTTGTTGGTGTCGGTGAGGCCGAGCCGGCGACCGCGTCGGCTCAACCGCGCCGCGGTTCGCAGCACGATCCGCTTCAAGAACGGCGGCCGGCCGGCCTCGGAGCCGCCGAATCGGGTTCCGATGACGATGTCGACGTCGCTGGATGTCAGCCGCTCCACCATGGCCGCCAGGTCCTTGACGCGGTGCTGGCCGTCGGCGTCGAACGTGGCGAACACCCGCGCACCCGGTTGCTTGCGCGCGTACTCCACGCCGGTCTGGATGGCCGCGCCCTGGCCGACGTTGATCGGATGACGTACCAAGTGGGCCCCGGCGCGCATGGCGATGTCGCCGGTGCCGTCGGTGCTGCCGTCGTCCACGCAGACGACGTGGTCGAACACCGAGCGCAGGTCGGCGATCACCTCGCCGATGACCGCGGCTTCGTTGAATGCGGGAACGACTACCCAGACGTCGGGGTAACGCGCGTCAAATCCCATTCAGGTCCATCCAAGCCATTTATGCCCACAAGGTACACGCCGCTACGGCGGTTTCAGCGGGTTACACGTGCGACGCGCGCAAGTGCCAGCAGGTGGACACCGATTCCCACCAGCGGGCCACACAGCAGGCCGACGACGGTGCGGGTTTCCAGCGGCAGCGGCAACAGCAGCAACATACCCGAGGCCACCGTCGCGCCGACCCAGCCCAGCGAATAGGCGCGATGCAGGGCGGCGGCCACCGCGGCGGCGCCGGTCAGCGTCAGCATCGCGATCGCGACAGCGGCTGCGGTCAGCCACGCCAGCAACGAGCTGCTGGCCAGGTACTGCGGCCCGAAGGCGACGCGCAGCACCCACGGGCCGACCACGCCGGCGGCCAGCACCCCGAACGCGCCGATGCCCCCGATGATCGCCGCCGGCGCGATCAGCGCCCGAATCCGGTGGGTGCGCTCGTCGACGAAATGCGCGATCAGGTTGCCCTGCATGGCCGTCAGCGGCACCAGCAGCGGCGCGCGGGTCAACGTGACGGCCAGGATGACGACGCCGCCCGCGGCCCCCAGCTCGTCGCTGGTCAGCTTCAGCAGCACCGGAAACCCCATCACCAGAATGGCGCTGGCACCGGCCGCGGTTATCGAATGGGCGGCCCCGCGCAGGAATGTGGCGGTGGTGCCGGGGGTGAGTAGGTGCGCCGCGGCGCGCGTCGACGGCGAGGCCACCAGCGTGAGCAGCCACGCCACCGCGCCGGCGACGGTAGCCCACAAAAACCCGGTCAGTGCCCACCCGATGACGAATGTTGCCGCGGCGACGCTTACCCGGATCACGGCGTCGGTGACCATCAGCGCCCCGTACTGCGTCCACCGGTTGGTGCCGGCCAGCATGCCCAGCAACGTGGCGTGCACGCAAAACCCGGCCAACCCGACACTGAGCAGCGCCACCGACAACCAGCGCTCCTCGACGAAGACCCGCCCGCTCCACAGCGGCGAACTGCCGCCGATCACCACGGCCGCCGCGGCTCCGACCAGCGCCGCGATCCGCAGCGGATGAGCCCGTGGCCGATCGGGATCCGGCAAGGCATCCAGGTAGAGCGTCGACCGAACCTCGCGTGTGGTTTCTTGCAGCAGCCCGTTGGCCGCGCCGGTGACCAGCCCGAATGCCCCCCAGAAAACGCCGAAAACCGAGAAGCCACCAGGAGCCAGATCGCGGGCGGCCAGGTAGATCACCGCATAGCCGCACAACGCGGTCAGGGCGGTTGCCACGCCCACCCGCGCCACGCTGGCGCGCGCGATCGGCCCAGCGGCTGCCGCGGAGGCTTGGGTACCGCCGACTTCGGGCATCGCCACAAAACGAAAATACTTAAGTGCGCAAACCGCCGGCCCGCCGCACGAAGCGAAACGGTAATTCGGCATCGCTATCCTGAGTGGCTGTCGGAAGGATCCATGACCACATTCCGCACGTTCGCCATCTCGATCCTCTTCACCGCGCTGGCGCTTGCCGCCGGGTTTTGGCACGGCGGGCTCAATGCACTGTTTCTGCTGGTGGTACTGGCGGCCCTCGAGGTGTCGCTGTCGTTCGACAACGCCATCATCAACGCCGAAATCCTGCGCCGGATGAGCCCGTTCTGGCAGCAGATGTTCCTGACGATCGGGATCGTCATCGCCGTCTTCGGCATGCGGCTGCTGTTCCCGTTGGCAATTGTCTGGGTGACCGCGGGCCTCGATCCGGTTCGGGCGATGAAGTTGGCGCTCAACCCCCCGCCGAGCGGCGCGCTCGAATTTCCGGACGGCTCGCCCAGCTACGAGAAGCTGCTCCTGGCGGCCCACCCGCAGATCGCAGCATTCGGCGGCATGTTCCTGCTGATGCTGTTCCTGGATTTCATCTTTCACGACCGAGACATCAAGTGGCTCAAGTGGATTGAGATTCCGTTCGCCCGCATCGGGCGGGTCGGCCGGTTGTCGGTGGTGGTGGCCGGGGTGGCGCTGGTCCTGGTCGGCACACAGTTGACCCACTCCAGCGAAGAGCGTGCGACGGTGCTGACGGCCGGCCTGCTGGGCATGATGACCTATCTGGTCGTCAACGCGTTGAGCCGGGCGTTTCGGCCGGCCAACGTCGACCTCAAAGCCGACGAAGACTCGGCTCCGGCGGTCGGCAAGGCCGGGCTCGCGTTGTTCCTCTACCTGGAAGTCCTGGACGCCGCCTTCTCGTTCGACGGCGTCACCGGTGCCTTTGCGATCACGTCGGACCCGATCATCATTGCGCTCGGTCTGGGATTGGTCGGCTCGCTCTTCGTCCGGTCGATCACCATCTACCTGGTCCGTCAGGAGACGCTGGAGCGGTATGTCTACCTCGAACACGGGGCGCACTGGGCGATCGGCGCGTTGGCCGCGATCATGCTGATCTCCATCGAGCAGCGGATCCACATTCCCGAGGTGTTCACCGCCTCGGTGGGCGTGGTATTCATCACGGCGGCCGTCACCTGGAGCGTGCGGCGCAATCGACGGCAGGCGCGGGCCCAGGCGGACGCCGAGCTGGTCAGTGCCCGCCGGCCTTGAACCGCTCGACCGAGCGCTGCACCTCGGCCTCGGCCTCCTCGCGGCCCACCCAGTCGGCTCCCTTGACGAACTTGCCCGGTTCCAGGTCCTTGTAGTGCACGAAGAAGTGCTTGATGGAGTCCAGCTCGAAGGCCGGAACATTCTCGATGTCCTGGATGTGATCCCAGCGGTGGTCGCCCGCCGGAACGCAGAGCACCTTGTCGTCGCCGCCGGCCTCGTCGACCATCCGGAACATCCCCACCGGACGTGCCTCCACCAGCACCCCGGGGAACACCGGCTGCGGCAGTAGCACCAACGCATCCAGCGGGTCGCCATCCTCGCCGAGGGTGTCCTCGATGAAGCCGTAGTCGGTGGGGTACGCCATCGGGGTGTATAGGTAGCGGTCCAGACGCACCCGGCCGGTCTCGTGATCGACCTCGTACTTGTTGCGCTGGCCTTTCGGAATTTCGATGGTCACGTCGAATTGCACCGGCACGGCTCCTCGGATGGGTAGTTCAAGTGGTGTGGCGCGTCCACCCTAGTCGAGCACGTGGCTGCTGGTTCGGCAGAATGGGACCAGACAGTCAGGAGAGTGATGGGTCCTACTCGCTGGCGGAAATCCACCTACGCGATCGTCACGGTGGCCGTGCTGGTGTTCGTCGCCGCCGTGGTGGCGGCGGCGGCCTATTTCACCACTGGTGCCGTGACCAGTGGTGCGCATGCGACGGTGCCGCCACCACGGCCGCCGACGGTCAAACCGGGCATGAATCCGGTGCCCGACACCGCCCCGGTCCCGAATCCGGCCGCGCTCGCGGCCGCGTTGGCGCCTATCGCGGCCGACCCCAACCTGGGCACGCTGGGCGGACGTATCACCGACGCGATGACCGCCAAGGAGCTCTGGCAGGCGGCGGCGGACGTCCCGCTGGTGCCCGCGTCGACCAACAAGGTCCTGACCGCCGCGGCGGCCCTGCTCACCCTGGACCGTGAAGCCCGCATCAGCACCCGGGTGGTCGCCGGCAGCCAGAACGCGCAGGGCCCAGTGGTGCTGGTGGGCGCCGGCGACCCGGTGTTGTCGGCCGCGCCCCCCGGTGTCGACAGCTGGTACCGCGGGGCGGCGCGGATCAGCGACCTCGTCGAGCAGATCCGTCGCAGCGGCATGACTCCGACGTCGGTCCAGGTGGACACCCACGCGTTCAGCGGTCCGACCATGGCGCCGGGCTGGGACCCCGCCGACGTGGACAACGGCGATATCGCGCCCATCGAGGCGGTGATGATCGACGCCGGACGCATCCAGCCGACGACGGTCAACTCACGCCGGTCGAAGACCCCTGCCCTGGATGCCGGACGCGAATTGGCCAAGGCACTCGGCCTGGATCCCAACGCAGTCAGCCTCGCCACGGCACCGACCGGCGCGCGGCAGCTCGCCGTGGTGCAGTCGGCGCCGTTGATCCAGCGGCTGTCGCAGATGATGGACCACTCCGACAACGTGATGGCCGAATGCATCGGGCGCGAGGTGGCGGCCGCCATCAACCGGCCGCAGAGCTTCACCGGCGCGGTCGATGCGGTGACCAACCGGTTGAGCAGCGCGCACGTCGACACCGGCGCCCTCGCCCTGGCCGATTCCAGCGGATTGTCGGTTAACGACAGGTTGACGGCTAAGACACTCGACGGTGTGGTTCAGGCGGCGGCGGGGCCGGACCAGCCGTCATTGCGGGCGCTGCTGGACCTGCTGCCCATCGCCGGCGGTAGCGGCACGCTGTCCGACCGCTTTCTCGACCAGGCCACCAACCTCGGACCGGCCGGCTGGCTACGGGCCAAGACCGGATCGCTGACCGCCATCAACGCGCTGGTCGGCGTGCTCACCGACAGCAGCGGCCGGGTACTGACCTTCGCGTTCATCTCCAACGGCGCAGGCCCCAACGGCCGCAACGTGATGGACGCCCTGGCTACCAAGCTGTGGACATGTGGGTGCGCGTGACCCCATCCTCTGAACTGACCCTCGGTACCGCTGTCGACTGGCGATTCGCCGCCACCGTCGGCCAGCGGCTTGCCCGGCCGGGGCCGCCGTCCACCGAGTACACCCGCCGCCAGGTCATCGACGAGCTGACGAGTTCGGCCGCCAAGGCCGAACCGCCGGTGCGCGACGTCACCGGCCTGATCACCGACGGTGTGGTCCCGCCGGCCCGCGTGGTGGATCGGTCGGAGTGGGTGGGCGCGGCGGCCGAATCGATGCGGGTGATGACGAACGGAACAGACAAGCCCCGCGGGTTCTGGACCGGCCGGGTCACCGGTGCGCAGACGGGCGCGGTGCTGGCGTTCGTGTCCTCCGGGATTCTGGGTCAGTACGACCCGTTCGCGGGGGCCGAAAAAGGCTGCCTGCTGCTGGTCTATCCCAACGTCATCGCCGTCGAGCGTCAGCTTCGCGTGGAGCCTTCCGACTTCCGGTTGTGGGTGTGCCTGCACGAGGTGACCCACCGGGTGCAGTTCACCGCCAACCCGTGGTTGGCCGGTTACATGTCGCAGGCGCTGGGCATGGTGACGCAGGACGCCGGCGAGGACCTCGGGCAGGTGGTGAGCCGGCTGGCCGAGTTCGTCCGCAACCGCGGTCCCGGGTCTTCGGGGGACGCCGACGGCAGTCCGTCGGGGATTCTCGGCCTGGTGCGGGCGGTGCAGTCCGAGCCGCAGCGCAAGGCCCTGGATCAGCTCCTGGTGCTGGGCACGCTGCTGGAAGGTCACGCCGAACACGTGATGGACGCCGTCGGGCCAATGGTGGTGCCTTCGGTGGCCACCATCCGGCGCCGGTTCGACGAGCGCCGCCAGCGCAGGCAGCCACCGCTGCAGCGGGTCGTGCGCGCACTGCTGGGCATCGACGCCAAGCTCAGCCAGTACACCCGAGGCAAGGTGTTCGTCGACCAGGTAGTGGACCGGGTCGGAATGGAGCGGTTCAACGCGATCTGGTCGAGCCCCGACACGCTGCCATTGCCGGCCGAGATCGAAGAGCCGCAACGATGGATCGACAGGGTGCTGTAGGGCAGCTGCGCGCGGCTGTCGAAGCGTTCACTCGGACCTACCTGGCCAATGAGGACCCGTGGTGCGTGGCGCTGTCCGGCGGGCCGGACTCGTTGGCGCTGACCGCGGTCGCCGCGCAGCTGCGACCCACCACCGCGGTCGTCGTGGACCACGGCCTGCAGCCCGATTCCGCCGCGGTCGCAGAAACCGCCCGATCGCAGGCGGTGGCATTGGGATGTGGTGCGGCTCAGGTGGTTTGCGTTCAGGTGGATAACCCCTCGGGTCGTGGTGGTCCCGAGGCGGCGGCCCGTGCCGCCCGCTACGCCGCGCTGAACGCGTGGCGCGGCGGGCCCGTGTTACTGGCCCACACCCTCGACGATCAAGCCGAGACCGTGCTGCTGGGCCTGGGCCGAGGATCGGGAGCGCGCTCGATCGCGGGGATGCGCCCGTACGATCCGCCGTGGTGCCGGCCGTTGCTTGGGGTGCGGCGCAGCGTCACCCACGCGGCATGCCAGGAGCTCGGTCTGACCGCATGGCATGACCCGCACAACACCGATCGCCGCTTCACCCGAAGCCGGCTGCGCCACGAAGTGCTGCCGTTGCTGGAAGACGTGCTGGGGGGCGGTGTCGCCGAGGCGTTGGCGCGCACCGCGACGTCGCTGCGCGAGGACACCGAACTGATCGACGCGCTGGCCGCCCAGGCGCTTCCCGACGTCAGGGCCGGGTCCGGGCTGCATGCCCAGACTTTGGCAGCGCTGCCCGATCCGGTGCGACGACGGGTGATCCGTGGCTGGCTGCTGGCCGGTGGCGCGAGTGGCCTGACCGACAAGCAGATCCGTGGGGTGGACGCGCTGGTGACCGCCTGGCGCGGTCAGGGTGGGGTCGCCGTCGGCTCCCCGTTGCGCGGCCAGCGATTGATCGCCGGGCGGCAAGACGGCGTCCTGACATTGCGGCGCGAGCCCGTGTAGACGACGCGGCTGGGCCGCGCCGAGACTGCGGTGAGGGCTTCCGAATTCGCGAAACCATAGCCCTGGGTTCAGGCTCGCCGCCGTGAGCGCAGATTCGGACCGGCGCGACATCGTCGAAACGTCATTGGTCAGCCTCCGACCATATCGGGAGGCTGACCAGTTGGTTGTTCGCCGGATGGCGTGGCACTCTGTGGTCGTGGCCCAGAGCTCCTCGGCGATCACGCCCGGACAAGCCCCGGAGCTGTACCCGGGAGATATCAAGTCCGTGCTGCTCACCGAGGAGCAGATTCAGGCCCGCATCGCCGAGCTCGGCGCCCAGATCGGCAACGATTACCGCGGCCTCGTCGCCGAGACCGGCCAAGATCTGCTGCTGATCACTGTGCTGAAGGGCGCGGTGATCTTCGTCACCGACCTCGCCCGGGCGATTCCGCTGCCCACCCAATTCGAATTCATGGCCGTCAGCTCTTACGGATCATCGACATCCTCGTCGGGTGTGGTGCGGATTCTCAAAGACCTAGACCGGGATATCAACGATCGCGACGTGCTGATCGTCGAGGACGTCGTCGACTCAGGCCTGACCTTGTCCTGGCTGTTGCGCAATCTGACCACCCGGCATCCGCGTTCGTTGCAGGTGTGCACGCTGCTGCGCAAGCCCGACGCGGTGGGCGCCAACGTCGACATCACATACGTGGGCTTCGACATCCCCAACGACTTCGTGGTGGGCTACGGCCTCGATTACGACGAGCGCTACCGCGACCTGTCGTACATCGGGACGCTGGACCCCCGCGTCTACGAGCAGTAGTCCGGTTAGCCCAGCTCCCAGACTGCAGTCACCGTGAAGTTGACCGTCTGCTGCCCGGGTTCCAGCGGAACCGCGGCCATGCCGCGTGGCGGCGCCGGCGGTGCACCGGTGACCGGCGCGGCGCCGGTTCCCTCGGAGATCGACAGCACCCTGCCCAGTCGCAATCCCGACAGCTGCGCGTACTGCTCCGCCCGGTTCTTGGCGTCCTGGAATGCGCGCGCACGCGCGTCCTTCACCAGTTGCGAGTCGTCGGCGATCGAGTAGCTGACGGAGCCGATGCGGGTGGCGTCGCCGCCGGTGCTGACGATCAGGTCCAGCAACTTGGAGGCGGCACCGGTCGGGTGGATCTTCACCTCGATCCCGTTGCTGGCGCGGTAACCGGTGATCGTTGTGGTGCCCGACGGGCCGTTGTACTGGGGCTGCAGGCTGACCTGCGTGGTACGGATGTCCTTGCGGTCCAGCCCGGCGCCCACCAGCGCATTGATCACTGCTTGTTGACGCTCATTGGTGTGGTTCATCGCGCTGGTGACATCGGGCGCAGTGAACTCGATGGCGACATCAGCGGTCAACGTGTCCGGAACACCCTGGACCTTTCCCGACCCGAAGACGGTCACCTGACGCGGATTCGCCCCCGGCGCTTTCGCAGTGTGGGAGTCGCAGCCCGACAACGCTGCGAATGCCAACCCGGCGGCGATCAAACCAATGCATCTGCGGACAAGCCGGTGTGAGCTCGGTGCGGTCGGCATGCCTGGCACCCTAACGCCGCACTGCTGCCGGGGCCCACGCCTGTCGGAAGTTCGTCAGGTGCCCGCCGACATGCACGCGTCGACAAGCATCTCGCGTGTGTAGCCCGCTGCTCCGGCGAGTTCCCCGTCGCGACTCGTGTACGTCGGCAGTGCTTTGGCAAAGCCCCGTTGGTATTGCGCGGTAAAGACGGCGAAATCCTGTATCAGCGGGTTGTCGCTGCGCTGTGCGATCCGCTCGGTGTCGTCGGCCAGGTTGAGCATCAGTGGAGCTACCGCATCGTTAGCCGCTCGTTGCTCGGGGGTCAAAGGGTTGTGGTCACCTTTCGCCCAATCCAGCACGGTCGGGTTGGCCTTGAAGGTCTTAAATACGGAAATCAGCTCACCGCAGATACTGAGATCAGAGGTGGTGGCAAAACGCTTCGGATTCATCGGGTCCTGAGGACGCGCGGTCTGCTTCGGCGCTGCCGGCGCGGTCACCAATGTCGAACGGGCTCTCGCTGCGCCGGTGTCGACGGTGCTGCATAACGAGATCAACGCGTTATAGGCGCTTTCTGCGGTGGCTCCTGCAGCATTAGTCGGTACGTAATTGTCGCCGAGGACGTCGGCGAAGGCATGCGCATAGGCGATGAACTGTTCGTAGAATTCCCGCACCACCCGGTGCGGAGTGGTCCTGGCCAACGCCGCCGTTTTCACTGCCGCGACGCGGTATGCATGTGCCGCGTCCTGCATGGCCTTCCGCTCGTCGGGCGTCCAGGTATCACCGGGATGCGTAAGGGGATTCGGCTGACCCGGGTGGGTAACAGCCCATCTCTCAATGGGCGAGTTGACCAGTGCTTGGCCGATCGGCGTCCATCTCGGACATGTGGGCTCGTCGTTGATGAGGGTGACCGGGCCAGTGTCGTTGTCGCTGGCCCAGACACCGGCGGGCACTGTGGTGGTAGCGGTGACCGCATGCCCGCTGGAATGAGTCCGGTTCAGTATCAGGGCAGCCGTTACCGTTGCCACTGTTACGAGGACCAGGGCAGCGCCGGCGAGGGCCCAGCCGCGCCGGCGACGTCGTCTGGGCGGTGGCCCCCATCCCGGCGGCGGGCCGGCCACCGGCCACGGGGGGCCATAGGGCACTGGAACCGGCATCGGGGGTGGCCCTGGTGGAGGCGCGGCCGCTCTGATCGGGGCGGGCGCCGGCAGCGCGGCTGCGGGCCTGTATTCGGCTCTGGTCTGCTCATCGGCGCGCAGCGCAACTGCGAAGTCCTGGCACGTCGTGAACCGATTTGCGGGATCCCGTGCCAGCGCCCGCGACAATGCCGCGTCCAGGCCGGCCAGTTCTGGACGCGCGAGTCTCGGCGGCGCGGAGTCGAGCTGACGGCTGATGACCACCGCTGGACTCGGATGCTCGAACGGTGCAGTGCCAGTGAGCAAGTGGTAGGCGGTGGCAGCCAGGGAGTATTGGTCGGCGCGAGCGTCGACTGGCAGGTCTAGCAGCTGCTCGGGCGCCGTGTAGCCGAGGTTGGCCGCGGTCAACCCGCTGATGTCGGTGATCCGTCGCGCAATACCCAAGTCTGCCAGCAAGATTCGCTGATGAGCGGTGCCAGGGCTGGACATCAGGATGTTGGCCGGTTTGACATTGCGATGCAACAAGCCGTGCTCGTGCGCGTAGTCGAGGGCCTTGGCGATGCCGTCGACGATCTCTAGGGCGTAGATGCGCGGCATTCCGTGCGGGTAGCGCTCGCGCAGCAATGTCGCGGCATCGGTGCCATCCACGTAGCCCGTCGAAATCCATAGCCGCCCATCGCATTCCCCCCGATCGTGTACGCCGAGAATATGGGGGTGCGAAAGGGCGGCGGCCGCATCGGCTTCGCGCTGGAAGCGGGCTCGAAACTCGTCGTCGGCGGACGGCTCGGCCGCCAGTATGCGCAACGCCTGTAGGCGCGGCAACCGGGGATGCTGGGCCAGGTAAACCTCACCCATGCCGCCTGCACTCAGCAGCCGGACGATGCCGAATCCGGCAAATGTCGCACCGTCGGGAAGCGGCATGACTAGGCACCCACCCCACCGCATGCTTCGTTGATTAAATGGCGAGTCGATCTCGCAACTATCCGCAGCTGCCCGTCGTGCTCACCGTAAGTGGGCAGCGCCTTGACGTAAGCGCGTTGGTATTGGGCAGCGAATGCCGCGAAGTCTTGAATGACCGGACTGTTGCTGCGGCCGGCGATGCGCTCGATTTCGTCAGCCAAATTCAGCATCAGCGGGGTCACGGCATCACTCAGCGTCTTTTGTTGGGGGCTCCACTGGGCAATGGGAACCTCGCTGTTGATTTTTGCCCACTCTTGGATGCTGGCATCGGCGTCGAATTTGTCGTTCACCGACTCCCACTCACCGCATGTGGTCCTGTCGGAGGCAGTGATGAAACGTTGTGGCTGCTCAGCGTTTTGCGGCGGTGCGACGCGTGCCGGAGCGGCCCGCGGCGCCACCAAGACCGATCGGGTTACTGCGGCGCCGTCCAGGGCGGCGTTGCACGCTGAAATCAGCGAATTCATTGCGCTTTGCGCTGCCCTGCCGAGCTTCACATCCGCTTGCGGAAAGTAGTTGGTGAGGCTGTCCGCGTAAGCACGCGCATAGGCGATGTGCTGCTCATAGAGTTCACGCATCAACCGGTGCGGAGTGGCTCTGGCCAACGCCACGGTTTTGCCGGCGGTAGAGCGCATGATGTTTCCCACCTGTTGCATGGCCGCCTGTTGTTCGGAGGTCCAGCCGCTGGCCGGAATGTTGATCGGGCTGTCGGGGCTGTCGGCCGGCCACTTGGCCAACGGGTCATGTGCAGTCCATTCCTGGGCGACCGTTCTCCACGGTGCGCAGGTGGGGTCATCGGTGATGATGGCGACCGGGCCGGTGTCCTTTGCGCTGACAACCGCCGGAACAGTCGTGCTGGTGGTTGGGCTGGCAGGCGTGACGGAGTGGTCCTCGGTGTGGGTGGTGACAAGGGCGACGACCACCGCCACGGTCAACACCGCAGCTACCCCGCCAAGCGCCCACCAGCGGCGGCCGCGGCGTCTGGGCGGCGGTCCGGCCCATGCAGGTGGTGGTGGCCCCGGTACCGGCATCGGCGGCCCAGGGGGCATGGTGGGCGGCGGCGGCAACCGACTGGGTGCCGCCGCCGCTTGCCAAGCCCTGGTTGTCGCCGTCTCGTTCGGCGACGAGAGCTGCGGCTGACCCCTTAGCACCGTGGCCGTCGCGGCGGCCAGTTCGCCCGCGCTCTGGAAACGGTCTTCGGGAATTTTGGCGAGTGCCCGCGCGAGCACGTCGTCGATGGCCGGCGGCAGCCAGGGCGCGAATTGGGTCGCCCGAGGGATCGGCTGCAACAGGTGTGCCATCAGCGTGGCCGACATCCCGCTGAACTCGGCGTACGGGGTGCGTCCGGTGAGCAGCCGGAACAGGGAGCACCCCAGCGAGTACACATCGGCGCGGTGATCCACCCGCTGCCCCTCGAGGGTCTCGGGCGCGGCATAAGAAGCGGTTGCGACGACCGTGCCGGTAGCGGTCAGTCCCGTTGCATCGTCGAGGGCGCGCGCGATCCCGAAATCGGCCAGCAACACCCGCTCCTGTGGCCCCACAGGACCGGCCAGCAGGAAATTCGCCGGCTTCACGTCGCGGTGCAACAGCTTGCGCGAATGCGCGTAGTCCAGCGCCTTGGCCACCTCGACGATGATGTGCAGGGCGCGCCGGACCGTCATTCGGGTGTCGGCGACCTCTGCGCCGGCGTCGGTGCCGTCGACGAACTGCATGGCGATCCAGAGCTGGCCGGCCGGGGTTTCGCCGCGGTCGTACACGGTGACGATGTTGGGATGGTCAAGCGTTGCCGCGAGTTCGGCTTCACGCAGGAAGCGGGTCCGGAACTGGGCGTCGTGCGACAGCTCCGCGGACAGGACCTTGACCGCGTCCCGGCGTTGCAGCGACGGGTGATGCGCCAGGTAGACGGTGCCCATTCCGCCGGCGCCCAGCACTCGCTCGATGCGATAACCGGCCACCACGGTTCCGGGAGATAGCGACATTGCCGCTTACTTTTCCGTCGGCACTGGGCACTGGGGGCGGGTCGGCGCGCATCCGCCGGCGCCAACCGACATCGTGCGCGACCGGGACATGCCGTCAACAATAATTGGGCGACCGGGAGTGGTCTGGTAAGGCGATGAAGTCGGCCTCGCCTGTGGCCCCCGCCTCTAAGGGGTGACGAGTATCTTGCAGTGCCGCTCTGGGTCGGCCAGATCGTCGAACGCGGCGCCCACGCCGTCCAGTCCGACCTCTCCGGTGATCAGCGGTCTGGCGTCGATTTCGCCTTCGGCCAGGGCGCGTAGCGACCCCGCGAACTCTTCCGGGCTGTAGGCGAGCACGAACTGCACGTTGATCTCTTTGGCGATCGCGAAGAACGGGTGCACCGTGTCCGGTTCCATGCACACCCCCGCCACCACCAGGCGCGTCCCCGGCCTCGCCCGCAGCAACACGTCGTCGATGATCCCCGGCACCCCGACGGCCTCGAAGACCACGGCGGGCTTGACGCTGTCGAACGGCGAACCCTGCGCAGGGTCGATCACCTGATGCGCGCCCATCGCCGTCGCCAGCTCCCTGCGCTTCGGTGAGAAATCCGCTGCCGCAATGGTTTTCACGCCGCGCGCTTGTAAGGCGGCGATGATGGCGATACCGATCGGGCCGCAGCCGAGTACCAGGGCCGTCTCACGCGGCTCGATGTTCGACTTGTTCACGGCGTGCAGTCCCACCGCCATGGGTTCGGTCAGCGCGGCGTGTTTGAGGTCCAGCCCATTGGGGATGGGTAACAGCAGCAGCGCCGACAGGAGCATCCGTTCGGCATAACCGCCGATTGTGCTGTTGCTGTACACGATCGGCTCGACGCCCTTGGTAGACAACAACACTGGAAGCGAGGTGACCAGCGTTCCCGCCGGGTGGGTTTCGGTGTCGGGTCCCGCTTCGAGTACCTCGGCGCTGAATTCGTGGCCCATGAAGACATCGCGCTTCAGGTCCACGGTCATACCGCCTGCCAAGTGCCCGCTCATCTGCAGCACCCGGTCGCCGTGGGCGGCGAAATGTAAGTCGGAGCCGCAGATTCCACACGCACGGACCGCAACCAGCACCTGACCCGGTCCAGGTACGGGGTCGGGCACGTCGTCGCGGTAGACCATGCGCCCGTCGCGCAAAACCGACGCACGCATCAGTTCGGTGCTTTTTCGTGTTCCGCGACATGCTCGGTGATGGCCTTCACGACGGCCTCGCCGGCGCGGCCGATCAGCTGGTCGCGTCTGCCCTTCGCCCAGTCGTGCGACGACCGGGATGCCTCCAATTGTCCCTTGAAGTAAGGAATCACCTTGCGGGCGAACAGGTCATAGCAATGGAACGTGGCCTGCGGAGGGGCCCAGTCGTGACCGAGCAGCAGCAGCGTCCCGAAACCTCCCGACCGTTCGAGCAGGTCCTCGATGTGGGCGATCGCGTCCTCCGGGGTTCCGATACAGCAATTGCCTTTGGCCGCATACTCTGCGACGAATTCGTGGGGTGACTGAGCGCCTTCGACCTCGTTGGACAGTGGCACGAACCCTGCTGCGCCAAAGTAATTCGCGAAATCCTGCAGCCCGTAGGTGCAGTCTTCGATCGCCTGCTCGCGACTGTCGGCGAGGTGCATGATGGACAGCACCCGCCAATCTGCGCGATCGGGCTCGTCGCGGCCGACTTTGGCGGCTTGTTCGCGCACCACCTCCCAGGTGTTCTCCAGAGCCGCGTAACCGCCCGGTACCGACATCGACAGCGACAGCAGCGACGTTCCCAACGCACCGGCCAGCCGCGGCCCGGACGGGGAAATCATTGCCGCCGTAGAGATTTCCGGATATGGCCAGGTGTAAGGGCGGATGTGCAGTTGCGCGTCGCGCAAGGTGAACCAGTCGGTGTGACGGTCGATTCGCTCGGTCGGCCCGGCGCGAAACAACGCGAGGATCGCTTCCAGGGACTCCTGCATCATGTGCCGCTGGTCGACGGGATCGATGCCCATCATGTAGGCGTCCGACGGCAGCGCGCCGGGACCGGTGCCGAACATGACCCGGCCGCGGGTCAGGTGGTCCAGCAACACCCAGCGGTCGGCCACCATCAACGGATGGTGGTAAGGCAGCGAGACCACCCCGGTGCCCAGCCGGATGTGCTTGGTCCGTTCGGCGGCGGCGGCGATGAACACCTCGGGACAGGCGATCAGCTCATAGCCGCCGGAGTGGTGTTCGCCGAACCATGCTTCGTCATATCCGAGGCGGTCCAGCGCGACGACGCGTTCCATGTCGTATTCCAATGCCACCGTTGGGGATTGGCCGGTCGGATGAAACGGCGTGATAAACACGCCGAAACGCAATGGGGTACGCATCACCATTCCACTCCTTTGAGGAACTCGAGCAGCTCGGCATTGACCCGGTCGGGATGTTCCTGCTGCAGCCAGTGCCCCGCGCCGTCGATCATGACCTCGCGGTACGGGCCGCTGACCACTTCCGCGGCCCGGTCTCGGCGCGTGAATACCAATACCGGGTCCGCCGTTCCACCGATGAACAAGCACGGCACCGAGATGGTGGCACCGGCGAGTTGCGCGGTGGTTTCCCAGTTGCGGTCCATGCTGCGATACCAGTTCAGGCCGCCGGTGAAGCCGGTCCGGGTGAATTCGCTGACGTAATGGTCGAACTCGTCCTGGCTGAGCCAGTCGGGCAGCCCGTCGGGCTCCGGA
This sequence comes from Mycobacterium sp. 852002-51163_SCH5372311, assembly GCF_001667115.1. Taxonomy (GTDB): domain Bacteria; phylum Actinomycetota; class Actinomycetes; order Mycobacteriales; family Mycobacteriaceae; genus Mycobacterium. The sequence goes on from NZ_LZIJ01000073.1 coordinate 86,209, forward strand.
AGCCGGTCGATGAAGCCCTGTTTGCCGGGCGCCCCCATTCGCACGCCTGCGTTCGTGTCCGCCGAGAGGCGCAGGCCACCCATCATCCGGCGCATCGTGCGGGCAGGGTCGGCGTCTAACTCGGCGTCGGCGACTCCAGGCTCCTGGAAATACAGGATGTAGAAGAAGTTATCGCCGAACACGCGCCGAAGTGCCTGCGTCGTAGGCCTTTTCGGGCGAGGCACCGGTGGAACGCTCAACGCGGCGACGGCCGCCACCCGATCGGGGTGCAACAGCGGCGCATTCCACACCACGGTGGCGCCCCAGTCGTGGCCCACCCACACGGCACGCTCGGCGCCGACGTCGTCGAGCAAACCGGCAATGTCCGCGGTCAACTGGTGGATGTCGTAGGCCTCGATCGCCTCCGGACGGGACGAGCCTCCGTAGCCACGCTGATCGGGCGCCAACACGTGATAGCCGGCAGCGGCGAGCGCCGGAATCTGATGCCGCCAGGAATAGGCGAGTTCAGGAAAGCCGTGGCACAAGACCACCACCGGGGCGCCGCGATCGCCGGCCTCGACGAGACGCAACCGCACACCGTTGGTCTCCACTAAGCGTTCGGTTCGTGGCGATCGCCAGTCCGGCGGAGCCGGGTGCAGCGGGTCGCCACCATCGGTTCGTGGCGATCGCCAGTCCGGCGGAGCCGGGTGCAGCGGGTCGCCACCATCGGTTCGTGGCGATCGCCAGTCCGGCGGAGCCGGGTGCAGCGGGTCGCCACCATCGGTTCGTGGCGATCGCCAGTCCGGCGGAGCCGGGTGCAGCGGGTCGCCACCATCGGTTCGTGGCGATCGCCAGTCCGGCGGAGCCGGGTGCAGCGGGTCGCCACCATCGGTTGATGACGCCATCGTCTCACCAAATCACAACGGCACCGGGCTGAGAAGGCCCGGTGCGCCGCGCACCATAATTTGTCCATGCGTTTGGACCACATAGTTCTCTGGACGAAGGATCCGCGGGCCGCGATGGACTTCTACTCGAAGGTGGTCGGGTTGACACCGGTGCGGTTTGCCGAGTTCGACGCCGGCGAGGCGCCGTTCCCGAGTGTGCGGGTGTGCGAGGACTCGATCATCGACCTGATCCCGGTGGAGAACGCCGCGGGGACCGACTCGATGACGCGGGTCGCCGGCAGTGCCGGCCACCCGGTTAACCACGTCTGCCTCGCGCTGTCGAAGGCCGAATACGACGCGCTGGATCAGCGTCTGCAGGCCGCCGGCGTGGACACCAGCGCGCGGCTGAACCACACCTACGGTGCGCGGGGATGGGCGCCGCAGGGCTACTACTTCCCCGATCCGGACGGCAACGTCGTCGAGGCCCGCTACTACGAGTGACGTCCGCGTTGAGATTGCACTGGTGGCGCGACTCACTCGCTCGCACTTCTCCTGCGTGGGCGCAGAGTCAACTGCGGGGAACCGCTGCTCGTTGTCTTAGCGAACAAACGTGGCGACCCGCAACGCCCGGCTCTGCCGGAGCTGGCGATCGCCACGAGCGGTAGCCTGGTCTTTTCCAGCTGCGTGTATTCGGGGAAGGAACCTGGCCGACGAGGCCGATGATTGATGAACCGTAAAAACGTGCTTCGCACCGTCACGGCGATCGCTGTCGTGGTGGTGCTCGGCTGGTCGTTCTTCTATTTCAGCGACGACACTCGCGGCTACAAGCCCGTCGACACCTCGGTGGCGATGGCCCAGATCAACAGCGACAACGTCAAGAGCGCGCAGATCGACGATCGCGAACAGCAGCTGCGGTTGACCCTGAAGCAGGGCAACGGCGACACCGACAACTCCGACAAGGTGATCACCAAGTACCCGACCGGATACGCCGTCGACCTGTTCAAAGCGCTCAACGCCAAGAACGCCAAGGTCAGCACCGTCGTCAACGAAGGCAGCATCCTGGGCGAGCTGCTGGTCTACGTGCTTCCACTACTGCTCCTTGTCGGCCTGTTCGTGATGTTCTCCCGCATGCAGGGCGGCGCTCGGATGGGCTTCGGCTTCGGCAAATCGCGCGCCAAGATGCTGAACAAGGACATGCCCAAGACGACGTTCGCCGACGTGGCCGGTGTCGACGAGGCGGTCGAGGAGCTCTACGAAATCAAGGACTTCCTGCAGAACCCGTCGCGGTACCAGGCCTTGGGCGCCAAGATTCCCAAGGGCGTGCTGCTCTACGGCCCGCCGGGAACCGGTAAGACGCTGCTGGCCCGCGCCGTAGCCGGGGAGGCGGGGGTTCCGTTCTTCACCATCTCGGGCTCGGACTTCGTGGAGATGTTCGTCGGTGTCGGCGCCTCCCGAGTGCGTGACCTTTTCGAGCAGGCCAAGCAGAACAGCCCGTGCATCATCTTCGTCGATGAGATCGACGCGGTCGGCCGCCAGCGCGGCGCCGGCCTGGGTGGCGGTCACGACGAGCGCGAGCAGACCCTCAACCAGCTGCTGGTCGAGATGGACGGTTTCGGCGATCGCGCCGGCGTGATTCTCATCGCGGCCACCAACCGGCCCGACATCCTGGACCCCGCCCTCTTGAGGCCAGGCCGCTTCGACCGCCAGATCCCGGTGTCCAACCCCGACCTGGCCGGGCGCCGAGCCGTCTTACGGGTGCACTCCAAGGGCAAGCCGATCGGCCCGGACGCCGACCTGGACGGACTGGCCAAGCGGACCGTCGGCATGACCGGCGCCGACCTGGCCAACGTCATCAACGAGGCCGCGCTGCTGACCGCCCGGGAGAACGGCACCGTCATCACCGGCCCCGCTCTGGAGGAGGCGGTGGACCGGGTGATCGGCGGCCCCCGCCGCAAGGGCCGGATCATCAGCGAGCAGGAGAAGAAGATCACCGCCTACCACGAAGGCGGCCACACCCTGGCAGCCTGGGCGATGCCCGACATCGACCCGGTGTACAAGGTGACGATCCTGGCCCGCGGCCGTACCGGCGGGCATGCGGTTGCGGTGCCGGAGGAGGACAAGGGGCTGCGTACCCGCTCGGAGATGATCGCTCAGCTGGTTTTCGCCATGGGCGGACGCGCCGCCGAGGAGCTGGTGTTCCGGGAGCCGACCACCGGCGCGGTCTCAGACATCGAGCAGGCGACGAAAGTGGCCCGCGCGATGGTCACCGAGTACGGCATGAGTTCGAAGCTCGGCGCGGTCAAGTACGGCACCGAACACGGCGACCCGTTCCTGGGCCGGACTATGGGCAATCAGGCCGACTACTCCCACGAGGTGGCCCGCGACATCGACGATGAGGTCCGCAAGCTCATCGAGGCGGCGCACACCGAGGCGTGGGAGATCCTCACCGAATACCGCGACGTACTCGACACGCTGGCCGGTGAGCTGTTGGAAAAGGAGACGCTGCACCGTCCCGAGCTGGAGGCGATCTTCGGCGACGTGGAAAAGCGGCCCCGCCTGACTATGTTCGACGACTTCGGCGGCCGGGTGCCGTCGGACAAGCCGCCGATCAAGACGCCGGGCGAGCTGGCGATCGAGCGCGGTGAGCCGTGGCCTCCGCCGGTTCCCGAGCCGGCCTTCAAGGCCGCTATTGCGCGCGCCAACGCCGCCGCCGAGGCGCAGGTGACGCAGTCGGGCGCCTCCGACGGAGAACCCACTGGCCACGGCCCCAACGGCTCCCCAGGCCAGGGAACACCGCCTAACGGCCCAACCCAGCCGGACTACGGCGCCCCGGCCGGTTGGCATGCACCTGGATGGCCGCCGCAGCAGTCGCGGGGGAGCTGGTACCCGCCCGCGCAGCCGCCGCCGAATTGGCAGCCTGCACGTGATTACCCCGGTTATCCCGGCCAGCCGGCCCAACCGGGCCAGACCCGGCCGTCCTACTCGCCGTATCCGCCCTACCCGCCGCCGGATCAGCCCACTCGTGATGCCGAAAAGTCCCCAGACGAAGACGAGGATGTGAGCCGGTCCAACCCGCCGGCCCATGGCTGACGAACGGAGGATTCGATGGCCCTGCCGGATTCCCGCCGCGCCACCAGGCGCATCCGGGTCTTCGACCAGCCACGCGCTGAGGCCGCGATCCGCGAGTTGCTCTGCGCGATCGGCGAGGACCCTGACCGGAACGGCTTGCAAGAAACCCCGGCCCGGGTCGCCCGTGCATACCGCGAGATGTTTGCCGGCCTCTACACCGACCCCGACGCGGTGCTGAACACCACGTTCGACGAAGACCACGACGAAATGGTGATCGTCAAGGAAATCCCGCTCTACTCCACCTGCGAACACCATCTGGTGTCCTTTCACGGTGTGGCCCACGTCGGATACATCCCCGGCGACGACGGCAGGGTCACCGGGCTGTCCAAGATCGCCCGGCTGGTAGACCTCTACGCCAAGCGGCCGCAGGTGCAGGAACGGCTCACCAGTCAGATCGCCGACGCTCTGGTGAGCCGGCTCAACCCGAGCGGGGTGATCGTCGTCGTCGAGGCCGAGCACCTGTGCATGGCGATGCGCGGCGTCCGCAAGCCCGGCGCCATCACGACGACATCGGCGGTGCGCGGTCAGTTCAAGACCTCCGCCGCTTCTCGAGCCGAAGCGCTCGACCTCATCCTGCGTAAGTGAGTCGGCACGCCTGTGCAGGTTATGGGGGTTCTGAACGTCACCGACGACTCGTTCTCGGACGGCGGGCGTTATCTCGACGTCGACGACGCCGTCGAGCATGGTCTGACGCTGACCGCAGACGGCGCCGGGATTGTCGACGTCGGGGGCGAGTCGACCCGCCCCGGAGCTGTTCGCGTCGACGCTCGAGTCGAGGCCGCCCGGGTGGTTCCAGTGGTGAAAGCGCTTGCGGCACAAGGTATTACCGTGAGCATCGACACCATGCGCGCCGAGGTGGCGGGTGCCGCGCTGGAGAGCGGGGCGCAGATCGTCAACGACGTTTCCGGGGGGCGGGCCGATCCGGCGATGGCTCCGCTGGTGGCCGAAGCCGGCGTTCGGTGGGTGTTGATGCACTGGCGACCGATGTCGGCCGAGCGCCCGCATGTGGCTCCGCACTACCGCGACGTGGTGGCCGAAGTGCGCGACGAGTTGCTCGCCGGCGTCGATGACGCTGTCGGTGCCGGTGTCGATCCGGCGAAGCTGATCATCGACCCCGGGCTGGGATTCGCCAAGACGGGACAACACAATTGGGCTCTGCTGCGGGCATTGCCGGAGCTGGTGGCCACCGGCATTCCGGTGCTGCTCGGCGCCTCCCGCAAGCGGTTCCTCGGTCGGTTGCTGGCCGGCGGGCCCGACGGAACGGAGCGACCGCCGGACGGGCGGGAGACGGCGACCGCGGTGATTTCCGCGCTGGCCGCGCTGCACGGGGCCTGGGGTGTGCGGGTGCACGACGTGCGGGCCACGGTAGACGCCCTCAAGGTCGTCGCGGCCTGGACGCAGCCCGAAAACACTGAGTTGAGTGGCGATGGCTGACCGAATCGAATTGCGCGGCTTGACAATTCATGGCCGCCATGGAGTCTTCGAACACGAACGCGCGAGAGGGCAGGAGTTCGTCGTCGATGTCACGGTGTGGATCGACCTGGCCGACGCGGCCGCCAGCGATGACCTGGCCGACACGTACGACTATGCGGCGCTGGCCGAGCTGGCGGCCGGTGTGGTGGCCGGGCCGCCGCGCAACCTGATCGAAACCGTCGGGGCCCAGATCGCCGACCAGGTGATGAACGACCCACGCGTGCACGCGGTCGAGGTGGTGGTGCACAAGCCGCAGGCCCCCATCCCGCGGCAGTTCACCGATGTCGCCGTAGTGGTGCGACGGTCGCGGCGCGGCGGACGCGGTTCGGTGATTCCGGCAGGCGGGGCCGTATGACCCGCGCCGGCGACGATGCAGAACGGAGCGATGGGGAGGAACGGCGCAAATGACCTCCGTGGTGCTGTCCATCGGCTCCAACCTGGGCGACCGGTTGGCGCGGCTGCAGTCGGTCGTGGACGCGCTGGGCGAATCCGTGCAAGCCGTCTCACCGGTTTACGAGACGGCCCCCTGGGGCCGGGTGGATCAGGGCGCGTTCCTGAATGCGGTGCTGATCGCCGACGACCCGGCGTGCGACGCGCAGAGCTGGCTGAGCCGGGCTCAGGAGTTCGAGCGGGCCGCGGGCCGGATCCGTGGCGAGCGCTGGGGCCCCCGCACGCTGGACGTAGACCTGATCGCCTGCTATCAGACCGGTCCGGCCGGCCGGGTGGAAGTGGTCTCGCGGGAAAACAACCTGACATTGCCGCACCCACTGGCCCATCTGCGCGCCTTCGTGATGATCCCGTGGCTGGACGTCGACCCCGGCGCGCAGCTGACGGTTGCCGCGGGACCGACGCCGGTGGCCCGGTTACTGGCCGAGCTGGCGCCCGCCGACCGGGACGGCGTCCGATTGACGGGACTGGCGCTGCGCTGATGGGACCGACCAGGAGACGTGACCTGACGGCCGCGGTGATCGGCGCTGGGATCCTCGGTTATCTGTTGGTGATGCAGCTGTATCGGTGGTTTCCGCCGATCACGGTGTGGACCGGGTCGTCGCTGCTGGCTGTGGCCGTGGCGGAGGCACTGTGGGCTCGCTACGTGCGGACCAAGATCAGCGACGGCGAGATCGGCGACGGTCCCGGCTGGTTGCATCCGCTTTCGGTGGCGCGCAGCGTGGTGGTGGCCAAGGCGTCGGCCTGGGTGGGGGCGCTGGTCCTTGGTTGGTGGGTGGCGGTATTGGTGTACGTGCTGCCGCGACGGTCTTGGCTGCGGACGGCGGCCGAGGACACCCCGGGTGCCGTCGTGGCCGCGGTGAGCGCACTGGCGTTGGTGGTTGCGGCGCTGTGGTTGCAGCATTGCTGCAAATCTCCCCAGGATCCAACTCAGCACGGCGACGGCGCCGAAAGCTAGCCGGACAGACGCAAAAGCTGCCTTTTCGAATCGAAACGGGAGCATTTGCGACCGCTCGCCAACGAATCGCCGGACTCGCGCGACACGCGGTCTGACCTCGCCCAGGTACAGTACGGCCATGACCGTTCTGTCCCGCGGCGCCCGTACCCGGCGCGGCGGCCGCAGGCCGGGGTGGGTGCTCTTGACGGTGTTGCTGGTTCTCGTGATGGGAGCCAGTTCCGCACTGGTTTTCACCAATCGCGTGGAACTTCTCAAGCTCGCTGTGATCCTGGCGCTGTGGGCCGCCATCGCCGGCGCTTTTGTGTCGGTGCTCTACCGCCGACAAGCCGATGCCGACCAGTCCCGAGTACGTGACCTGAAGTTGGTCTACGACCTGCAGCTGGATCGGGAGATCTCCGCGAGACGCGAGTACGAACTGACGGTGGAGTCGCAGCTGCGCCGCGAGCTGGCCAGCGAGCTGCGTGCCCAGGCCGCCGACGACGTGGCGGCGCTGCGGGCGGAGCTGGCTGCTCTGCGGACCAGCCTGGAGATTCTGTTCGACACGGACCTCGAGCAACGGCGGGCGCTGGAGAATCAGCCCGGTGAGTCGGACACCGTCGGCGCCTACGGTGACTGGGGCCGCAACGGCGAAGGCGCACCCGTCGACTGGGTGACCAGTGATCGGGTTACCTCGGTTCGCCAGGACAACCGTCAGGACAGCGCCGCCCGGCCCGACGAAGCGTCGATCATCGATGTGCCCGAGGAGCCGTTGTTGCCGCCCCGGCCGGTGGGACCGCCACGGGACGCGAGGCTGCACTATGAAGCGACGCCACCGACGCCCGAGCCGCGGTTCGAGCCGCCGCAACCGCCGCCGCCGCCCCCGCAGCCAGAACCGCACGTGCAACCGCCGCGGCAGGATTGGCAGCCGGCCGCCGCCCAGGGGCAATGGCTACCACCGTCAACACCCGGCAGCAACTGGGCGGACGCTGCCCCTGCGTCACCCGGTGAACCGTCGGGCCGACGCGCCCGGCATTCCAACCAGGAGGAGTTTTCCGCCGGCCCGCGCAGGCAAGCCGAGCCGGCCGGACCCTACGCCGAATCGGGTTGGCGCGCGCGGTCGCGCCATGCAGCCGAATACCCCGACTTCGGCGTCGAGGGTGTTCCGGGTGGTGGACGCCCTGGCGGCCCGGACATCGGCCAGCCCGCGCCGCCGCCGATGACCGCCGCGCCTCCACCAC
>NZ_LZIJ01000074.1 GCF_001667115.1 Mycobacterium sp. 852002-51163_SCH5372311
GCCCCACAACCTGTTTGTGCAGCTAGATGCCTATTTTTGCGTCGCCCTTCCCGCCACGGTTTCGGCCGGAAACGGCGTTATGTCGGTGGTTTGTCGTCAGTCGGTTGACTTAAATCGCTGGCCCCATCTTTGGTGAACCTCGATCACCCCTGAGGGTGCGAGTGTCTCTGGCACGTTTCGCGCTGGCGGTGTAGTGTCGCGCCTGCCGTGGTTCCGCAACGCGGGGGCAGAGTCAGTGCGCTTAAAGAGCCCGTGGTTGCTCGGAGGTGTCCGGTCACCCGACACGTCCACGTTAGAGAACCGCTGAGAGCGCACCCCGAGAGGCGCTAGGTGAACAAGGGTTCCTTGTTCCTACGCACCTTCAGGGGTTCATGTGTTTATCGAAGACGACCCTCGCACCAGCGATCCACCAATTCACACGCAACTTAGCCACGAGGAAGTCGATGCGGCTCTAGGCACCGACAGCTGCGGCGAGACCGGACCCGTTAGCAAGGGGTACGCCGAGAATCTGGATAAAGAGATTCGCAAGGCTGCGCGGAGCGTCGCC
>NZ_LZIJ01000075.1 GCF_001667115.1 Mycobacterium sp. 852002-51163_SCH5372311
CAAAGACATTCCGCACATCACCCCGCCGATCATCGCCAAATACGTCAGCGACCTACGCCTACTCGGCCTGCTCTAACACTGAAACGCAGAAGCTGCCGACGGTCTCGGCAGCTTCTGCGTCCCGCCGTAACGCATGTCACACCGACTCAGTGGTACCCGTCACAGGGTAATTTAATTACTTTTGCTAACGTTCTATTTGTCAGCGCACCGCCGCGCATCGAGTTTTGAAACCTCCCAGCCACCACAAAGGGGAACTTCTATGTCGACCATCACCAGTGCAGAACGGCTCAACCACCGCATCGAGGACCTCTACGCCAACGACGCACAGTTCGCCGCCGCCCGGCCCAGCCAGTCGGTGGCCAACGCCGTCGAGCCATCTGACCTCGGGCTACAGCAGATCATTCGGGCCGTCATGGAGGGTTACGCCGAGCGGCCGGCCCTGGGCCAGCGCGTGGTGGGGTTCGTCAAGGACCCGAAGACCGGACGCACCGGTGTGGAGGTGCTCCCCCGCTTCGAGACCATCACCTACCGCGAGTTGTGGGACCGGACCAATGCCTTCGCGAGCGCGCTGACCGGCGTCGTCGAGCCCGGCGACCGCGTCTGCGTGCTCGGGTTCAGCAGCGTCGACTACACCACCATCGACATGGCGGTCACCGTGCTCGGGGCCGTATCGGTCCCGCTGCAGACCAGTGCGACGGCCGCCCACCTGCAGCCCGTCGTCACCGAGACCGAGCCGGCGCTGATGGCCGCGAGCATCGACAACTTCGCCGACGCCGTCGAATTGGTGCTCAACGATCACGCGCCGGCGCGGCTGATCGCGTTCGACTACCACCCCGAGGTGGACGCACATCGCGAAGCCCTCGAAGCCGCCCGCGGCCGCTTGGCCGGCACTCCGGTGATCGTCGAGACACTCGCCGACGTGCTCGAGCGCGGGCAGGGCATGCCGCCGGCCCCTGGTGTCGCCGACAATGACGCACTGGCCCTGCTGATCTACACCTCCGGCAGCACCGGCGCACCCAAGGGCGCAATGTATCCCGCGAGCCGGGTGGCCAACTTCTGGCGCAAGTCCAGCGCATGGTTCCAAGGCGGTGGCTACCCGTCGATCACGCTCAACTTCATGCCGATGAGCCACGTGATGGGCCGTCAGGCGCTGTACGGAACGCTGTGCAACGGCGGCACCGCGTATTTCGTTGCCAAGAGCGACCTTTCGACGCTGTTCGAAGACCTCGCTTTAGTGCGCCCGACCGAGCTGAACTTCGTACCGCGGGTGTGGGACATGCTGTTCGAGCGGTTCCAGAGTGAGGTGGACCGGCGGTCGACTGATACCGCGGATCGCCAAGCCGTGCAGGCTCAGATCAGGACCGAGCTGCGCCAGGACCTGCTCGGTGGGCGGTTCGTCGCGGCGCTGACGGGCTCGGCGCCGATCTCCGCCGAGATGAAGGCGTGGGTCGAAGCCCTACTCGACATCCATCTGACCGAGGGCTACGGCTCCACCGAGGCCGGCATGGTGTTGATCGACGACCACATCCGCCGGCCCGCGGTTATCGACTACAGGCTGGTCGACGTCCCCGAGCTGGGGTACTTCCGGACCGATCGGCCTTGTCCACGCGGCGAGCTGCTGGTCAAGACCCAGAGCCTGTTCCCCGGCTACTACAAGAGGCCGGAAACCACTGCGGGCGTCTTCGACGAGGACGGCTTCTACCGCACCGGTGACGTGATGGCCGAAGTCGGCCCGGAACAGTTCGTCTACCTCGACCGGCGCAACAACGTGCTGAAGCTGTCCCAGGGCGAGTTCGTGACGGTGTCGAAGCTGGAGGCGGTATTCGGCGACAGCCCGCTGGTGCGGCAGATCTTCGTCTACGGCAACAGCGCCCGCGCATACCTGCTTGCGGTAGTCGTTCCCACTCCGGATGCGCTGGCCCGTTTCACCGACGCCGGCGAGCTGAAGCGTGCGCTGGGCGAGTCGCTGCAAGACGTCGCCAAGGCGGCTGGGTTGCAGTCCTATGAGATTCCGCGTGACTTCATCGTCGAGACCACGCCATGGACGCTGGAGAACGGCCTACTGACGGGGATCCGCAAGCTGGCCCGCCCGCAACTGAAGACTCACTACGGCGAGCGGCTCGAGCAGCTGTACGTCGAACTGGCCGAAGGCCAGGCCAATGAGTTGAGCGAGCTGCGTCGCAGCGGTGCTGGCGGGCCGGTGCTGGACACGGTGATCCGGGCCGCCGGCGCCCTGCTGGGCAGCGCCGCCACCGATTTGTCGCCGGATGCGC
>NZ_LZIJ01000076.1 GCF_001667115.1 Mycobacterium sp. 852002-51163_SCH5372311
GCACCGCCGCAGCCCCCGCCACCGGAGGCTCGGGCCGCGGCGCGGGCCGCACCGGCGGCTGCGGCGGCAACTGCACGACAGCCGTGCCTTCGGACATCGGCCCCGGAAACACGGGCGCCGGCTCTTCGGCCACCGGGACGTCGGGCACCGGGACGTCGGGCACCGGATCGGCTTCGCGCGGCTGCGGTAGAGGTGGCGGGACCTCCATGACCCGCGTGGCCTCGGACATCGGGCCCTGAACCACCGGCGCCACCGCGTCGGCAACCGGCGGCTCGTCGACAACTGATGTCACCTCGTCAGCAACCGATGTCACCTCGTCGGCAACCGGCGCCACGTCGTCGGCGACAGATTCCTGGTCCTCCCGCGCAAGCTTGGCCTGAATCTGCGCCACCGGGATCGGGATGGTGTCCGCTTCGGTGCTCGGCTTGAAAGCCGATGCGGCCTTGGGGGCGTCGGATCCGCTCACTATCGGGTTCTCGAGGTCAGCTGTCGGGTGGACATACCGAGCACATTCTCCAGTGCGGCGCGCATGTCGCCGATTTCGATGCGCATCAGCTCCGTTTCGTCGAGGTCCTCGACGCTGATGTCCTGGCGTTCGCTCAGCCGATACTCCCGCTCCTCTTCGGCTGTTTCGATCACGTTGCGGACAAACCGCCCGTTGCCGACCAGGTCGATATCGCGGCGCAACTGACCGGAGTTGTCGACGGACTCGCTGTCGTACAGCAGCTGACAAGCACCCACCAGTTCGTCGTATGCCTCTTCGGACAGCTCGGAATCCCGCGTCTTGGCGATCAACCGGCCGATGTCGCCCAATTCCGTCGGGTTATACGAGGCGAACCGGATCCGTTTGGTGAACCGCGATGCCATGCCTTCGTTGGACGCCAGGAAGCGGTCGATTTCGGCGTCGTACCCGGCGATGATCACCACCAGCCGCTCGCGGTCGTTCTCCATCCGGGCCAGCAGGGTGTCAACCGCCTCGCGGCCGAAGGCGTCGCCGCCGGCCAGTCCGGACTGGATCAGCGTGTAGGCCTCGTCGATGAACAACACCCCGTCCATCGCCGAGTCGATCAGAGCCGAGGTCTTGATCGCCGTGCTACCCAGGTGTTCGCCGACGAAATCACTGCGCTTGGCCTCGATCACCGCGGGTGTCTTCAACAGACCCAAACCGCAATAGACCTGGGCGACGACGCGGGCGATGGTGGTCTTGCCGGTTCCGGGCGGGCCGGTGAAGGCCAGGTGCAGGCTGCGTGCGGCCGCACTGAGACCCTTCCCTTCGCGGACCCTGGCCAGTCTGGCGGCTGACCTCAGCTTGGCCACCTGCAGTTTGACGTCGCTCAATCCGATCTGACGGTCCAGCTCCGCCTGAGCCGCACGCAGGTACTCGTTGCTGCGTTCGTTCATGCCCTCGGCGTCGATGTCCCGCGTGCTGCGGGCAGTGCTGGGATCCCACCTGTCGGTGCGGGAATCGATGTCTTCTTTGGTGCTGATGATGAGGCGGTATTTCGGATCGTGCAGCGCAGCCGCATTCGCTTCGAACCCGGGCTCTTCGCTGTAGATCCGTTCGAAGATGACCCGCGCCTCGGGTTCCTTGCCCATCTCGCGCAGCGTCAGGGCTTTGCAGAATTCCGCGGCCCGGCTCGCGGCCGGGATCGGACCCTCGATCGCCTGATCGAGCCGGCGGATACCCTCGCCGAACAAGCCCATCTGCGCGCATGCCGAGCCCACCATCAGATGCGCACCGGCCGCTATGTACTCGTCGCTGAACGACGCCGAATTGGCAAGGGCGGCAAGTACATCCGGCCAGCGCTGGGTGGTGAAGTGCAACACCGCGCGGACGTAGGCGCAGATTTCCGCGGACTCCGCGTCGCCGTCGGGCATCGACCGGCGCATGGTGTCCAGCTCGTCGAGCACCCGCTCGGCCTCGTCGTAGTCCTTGCCCTGGATCATGGTGGCCGCGTATGCCAGCCAGACCTCGGTGAGCGTGCTCAGCGTGTAGTCCAGGTACAGCCCGGTCTGGAACCGGCCGGAAAGTGCGTGCCGCGGCAGCCCGAGCCGACGTTGCTCACGGTTCAGGTTCTCCTTGCTGGTCCGCCACAGGTTGTAGATCACCTCGCTGCTGACATCGCCGGCGGCGGCGCGCCCCAGCCAGGCGTCACTCATCTGCGGGTCGTGCTCGGTGGCGCGTTTGAATGCCAGGGTGGCGTACTGAACGTCGCGGTCGGTCTCCAACCCGTCGATGGGAATTCCCAGTGACAGCACGCCGGCGTCGAAGACCCGCTGCGCGTCCCTGGTGCCACTCATCTACTCGGTGTCCTTACTGCTCGTGCCCCACCGGCAGTGCCGGCGTCAGTCGCTCCGCACACATGAAACGGCCGCCGGGTGCGGCGAACGGACGTCGCAGTCGCCCCCCGTAGCGGCGCTAACATCCTTTTCCCACGTCTCAGCGGTAGAAAGTATTGTACCGATCTGATGAGTTGCATTGCGTCGCCAAATCCGGCCCCGAATCTCCGCTGGATCGGCGACGCGCGGAGGTGACGCGCGTGCCAGGACAACAGCAAAAGCTTCCCGTCCGGTCCCGAACCGGGACCATCGCCGTCGTCACCACCGAGCGTGGATTGCCGACGGCACTCAAGATCGACCGCAGTGAACTCGGCAGGCCGCCGCAGGAATTGGCCGGCGAGATCTTGGCGCTTTGCCAGTTGTCGGCGCTGCGCGCCCAGGTGGCTTACCGCCGTGAGCTGGCGGAGAAGGGCTATACCGCGTCGGTGATCCGCGAGCTCGGCCTGCCCACCGAGGATGACCTCGCCCGTGCCGAGCAAGAGCTGTTCGGCGAAGACGAGGCCGACGAGCCTCCGGCGACGTGGATGAGGTCGGTATGACCAGCCTGGCGCAGTCGGTTATCGCACGGGCCATCAAGCAGCGCGACCTGCTGCAGTCGATGACCGAGCAGTCGAAAACCATTACGGCCCGGGTGACCAGCCGCGATCGCGCGGTCAGCGCCGAGGTCGACGGGCTCGGCCAGTTGACCGGTTTGTGGCTGGGGCCGCCGGCGACCCGCCTCGATCCCGACGCCTTGGCCCAACTGATCGTCGACACGGCGCAGGCCGCGGCGCGGGTAGCCGCAGAACGGTACAGCTTCCTGTTGAAGGAGTTCACCGAACGCATGGCGGAGCTGCAGAAGGCTCCGCTGGTGCGCTCGGACGGCACCATTGTCGAGCCGGAGTGACGGCGTGCGGCACGCGCCGGAACCCTTTGGCGCGCATGAATCGCGGCCGCTGCGGAAGTCTGATTAAATTCGTGCAGTTTATTGCTGGCGGGCGCGCTTACCGTTGAACCACCGGCACTAGCTGCAGGGTCAGTGGAAAACCTGGGGGAGAAGCAACGATGACATTCGCAATGCAGCCCGAGTTCATGCACACGTTCAACGGTGCCCAAACGGGGGCGCACGCCTTGATCACCGGCTCGTACAGCGGGCTTACCAGCGCCCAGCTGGCCGGATGGTCGATGACTTATGGTCCACTCGCGGTGGCGAACATGATCCCGACGTTGTACGAGACGGCCGCCAGCAACTTCACGAGCGCGATGGAAACAGCGGTCAAGCACTTGGAGCTCGGAGTGGCATCCACCGTCGTGGAAGGCGCCCACGAGGCAGTCGACAGCGTCACCGAAGTCTAGGACCTCGCGCGATGGCCACCCTGGAATCCGCTCCGGACGCAGGGCCACCCGGTCATGCCGGGATGACGCCTCCGGATTTCGATCATCTGCCGGTCGTCAACCAGCTGGAAAACAACCTGCAAGCCTGGCTGAACCGCCCGGTGCAGGACATCCTCGACCAGTTCAACCTCGGGCAGCTTCCCACCGGAGGCCCGGATTTTTCGGGGCTTTCGGGTGAGGGCATACCCGCGAACCTCACCGGGGCATCCGGCGCGGGCGGTAAGGGCAGTAACTTCACCGGTGGGCTGCTCAGACCCATCACCGACATGCTCGGCACGCTGGGTCCCGGCATTTTCCAGGGCCTGAACCCGACGCAGATGTTCAGCGGCGTATCGCAGGCTTTCCAAAGTGCGGCCGGCGGGCTCCAGCAAGCGTTGAGCCAGATGGCCGGCGGCATGGGTGGCCAGGGCTGGGCCGGTGCGGGCGCGGGCGCTGCCGCCGCGAGGACGGGCGAGACCCTGGCCAACGGCGCCGCCGTCGCCGGGCAGGGCACCGCGCTGGCGGGCCACTACACTGCGGCGGCCGCGAACGTCGAGCAGGGTCACGCGCGGCTGATCGAGATCCTCACGCAGTGTCAGCACGAGCTCGAGGCCCTTTCTGCCGGGCTGCCCTGGACCGCTCCCAACATGGTCGAGTCGGCGTCCCGGGCCACCGCGCTGGCCACCGAATGCATCACCGAACTTGAGAGCACGCTGACCACCCAGGCCGCGGCGACCAGCGCCACCGGCGCGCCGCTCGCGATCGCCCAGGGACCCGAGATGGCGATGGGGATGGTGGGCCCGATGCTTTCGGTGGGGATGAGCATGATCGGTCCCGCGCTGTCCATGGGCGCAATGCCGCTGACCATGGGCGTCCAGGCAGGTACCCAGGCCCTGCAGGCCGGCCTGCAGGCGGGCACCGGCCTGATTTCGAGCGTGGGCCAAGCACCAGGCGCGACGGGCGCCGCGTCACCGGCCACGGCCCTCGGTCATCCGGCCCGGATGGTGAGTGCGACACATCCCACCGGCGGCGGACACGGCGGTGGCGGCGGACCGGTCGCGACCACCCCGGCCCGGACGACGCCGTCTTCGCCGATGGTGCAAAACGAACACAACGCCGCCACGTTGGGGCGCTCCGTCGTCGCGCGGCCGGCCGGCGGCGGTGCCGGGATGAGCGGCGCAGGCATGATGGCGCCCGGCGCAGGCTACGGCGCGCACGGCGGGAAAGCCGGTGCGAGCGGAAGCCATACGTCCGCGTCGTTCCTGCACACGACGGATCAAGGCGGCGAGATCGTCGGAGACCTCGGCAACGCCAGCCCGCCGGTCATCGGCGAAACCGCTTCCGATCCCGACGACAGCCCCGATATCAAACTTCAGATTTAGGAGCACTGAGATGACCGACAACAATCGCCTGTCAATCCGTCCCGACGAGGTCACCGAGGTCACGCGTCAACTCGACGAACTCGCGAACCGCATGCAGCGCGTGGTGCAGACCGAGACGCCCAACCTCACCGCCATCGCGTCGGGTCGCGACGAGGTGTCCCAACGCGTCGCCCACACCCTCAACGAGGTACTCGGCTCGTTTACCAAGGCGTCCGACCAGGGCTCCAACGAGATGCATGAGGTATCGGCAACGCTGCGCTCACATGCCGGGCGCATCGCCGAGGCGGACCTCGCGGACTGACCACCTCGACGCTTCTGGCGACGTCGGCAAGGGCGTCGCAGACCAGGGCGTCGAAGAACAAGACATCGAAAGGGGGGTAAGGCATGGGATTCACCAATGTCGTGTGGGAATCGCGCAGCACCGAACAGCTTGCGCGCGACCTCACCGAAGGCCCCGGCCCCTCCTCGGTGGGTGAAGCCGGAGCGGCTTGGATTCGCGTCGCAAACGAGTTCGCAAAGATCTCGACCGACTACGACCGAATCATCGAAAGCATCAGAAGCTCGTGGGAGAGCAACGCTTCAGAAGCCGTCGTCCGCAAACTCGAAACGTTCGGAAAGTGGCTACAGGCCGCTAGTTTGAGCGCCGCGGCAAATGGACGGCGGGCCGAGGAAGCCGCCGTCGCCAATACCGTCGCCATCCTGTCGATGCCGAGCGTCGCGGAAGCCGTCGAAGCCAAGGCGGCCCAGGACATGATGGCATCACTGTCGGCCTACAACGGTGCCATCCTGCAGGGCAGCTTCGCCGAGTTCGACGAGGCGGCCTCCGCCCAGCAGGCCGACGCCGCCGCGGTGATGAGCCGCTACGAGGACGCCGTCACCGAACTGGCCCAACCCTGGGACCAGCCACTCCCCCCGCAGGTCGTCAATGGCGCCGCCCTCGAAGCCGAGAAGGACGGCAAGTCCGGCGGCGGTTCACACGGAGGCGGGGGCGGCGCCGGCGGCGCGGCGCCCCGACAGTTGTCGCCCATGATGGCCACGCCCGTCAAGGGCAGCGCAGACGCGAAACCGCTGAAAAAGACCGGCTTCTCGAGCAATGGGTCCGGCAACGGCGGGATGGGCCGCGGCGGCGCGGGCTACGCGCCGATGGCCGGGCACCGGCGTGACGAGGGCGGCCGTTCGTACGAGTCGTTCCGGGAGGCGGAGTTGCTGGAAGGCGGCGGCGAACCGGGTGCGAGCCTGTCGGACGGCGACCACTCCTGGTTGCCGGCGGCCCAGCAAAGCGATGCGCCATTCACCGTCTCGCACGTCAGCTGGGGACCCAACACCGCGATCTTCGATCAGCTGGCCGCACCCGAACCACAGCCCGTGGAGGGCTTTGCCGAGGAGCCGGAGCGGACGTTGCAGCAGGTGTCCGATCGATGGGTCTCCCCCGCGGTCATCGGCGCCGATCAGGAGCTGGCGCTATGACAGTTATGACCAGGGCCGTGCTCTCCGGTTTCACCCTGTCCGACGACGAGCTGCAGGTCATCGGATCGCGGATAGGTGTCCAGGGGTTTCCGACCGTGCTGGGCGTGCGGCCCCGGTACGAGACCGTCGACGCGCTCGACGCAGCGTTCGACGCGGCAACCCGAAGTCTCGTTTCCCGAGGCCTGATCATCGATGGGGCGATCGAGCCCGACTTGGTGCCGATACTGCGGGCACTGCGCCGGCCAGAACGGGAGCTGGCGATGCGTCTCGTCACGCCCGACGGCATCGCGCGGCTATGTGTGGTCCGTTGCGGCGGATGCGGGGTGGTGGCGCGACGGGTGGGCAACGAGATCGTGCTGCGGGTGGCCGACGGTTCTTCGGACCTGGCGTGGGCCACCCAAGCGCTGCTCGGTGAGTTGCCCCGGGCCGAGGCAGCGCAGATGTCTCCGGTGGGTGCGCCGGCGGAAATGGTGAGCCGCAACCTGATCGGCACCCACGACCCGGCGCAGCTGGCCGATCGCGTGCGGGCGCTGGGAGCCGAACCGCGGGCGGCGATGGTGCTGGGTGCGGCGCTCGCGTCGCGGGTGGCGTTCGCCGAAATCGTCTATTACGCGCTGTGCAGCGATCAGGACCGCATCTCGCGCCGGCCGGCCGCGGTAGGGGTGTTCTACACCAAGAGGGGCCGCATTGTCGGGGCGCCCAGTGCGTCACCGAGCGGACAACTGTGGACCACATTGAAGCCCGGTTCCGATCACGCGATCGGGCAGGCAATCAATCAGCTTGTCGAATTGTCGCCGGACCAGTGGGAGGCGACATTGGTGTAACACGGTATCACGCGGAAATCAGACCACCGTGTCCGGCGATTAAGGACACACGACAAAGGAGAAACAATGGCAGCAGGGCAATTTGAACTCACTGAAGATGCCGATCCCCATGTCAAGAATATCAACGATCATCTGCAGACGACAGATCGGCTGCTGGCCAAGATGGAAGACGAAGTCGACCAAATGGTGCAGTTGAATTGGCACGGTCAGCAAGCGCAGTCATTCCATGCCCGGATGGCCGAGCACCTCGACCATATGCGCCAGATCCAGGCACAAACCGATCAACTTGCGCAAAGCTCCATGCAATTCATTCAGGCGCACCGGAACGTCGACGGCGGCTAGGAAGTTAGGTACAAACTCATGACATACGGCATCAAATACAATTTCGAAGCCAACTACGGCACGCTGGATGCGATCAGGAGCATCACGGCGGACGCCGAACAAATGCGGACCGAAATCGACGGCCTTTTCAACGCCCTGACTTCGGGTCCGTACACCGGACACGCCCCCGAAGAGATCAACGGGCTTAGGGTCAGGTTCTCGCACGAGATGGACGAGATCATCCAAGATCTGCACGCCACCCAGGTGCGGGCAGTCGACCAGAACCAACTGGTCCAGGACCTCGACAACAGCCAGGCAGCAAACATCCTCGGTTGATGTCATTCGAGCAGGCTGAGGCCCGGGCTCGCCAGAGTCGGTGAGTCCGGGTTCTTCAGTTTCATGACGCCGGTCAGAAGGCGTGTCCAGGGGAACGGCCGAGTGGCAGTGCGCCTTCAAAGCCACCGTTTCCGCCTTCACGCGAAGCGGAATGTGGAAGGAATAACATGACGACGAATGATCCGTCGCTCAATCAAATCACGAGCTATATGCGGCAACATCAGGCCGACCCGCAAAACCTTCAATTCTCGCAGGCCAAGCAGCAGGAGTACGTGGGACGCATCAACAACCTGGGAATGGTGTTGAGGGATAACCTCACAAAGATCCACGGTGTGGACGACTGGCAGGTTGGACTTTTCACGTCCGCGCTTCAGACCAAGACTAATCTAAGCGCCGACGTCAAAGACATTCAGAGTCTGGTCAACGGATACCTCGGGTTTGTTTCCGCGTTTGCCGAAGCGGTGCAAGCCGCCGGCCACAACATCCAGACGACGGACCAACCCTAAGCCGGCGGACAACTGCTCTGGTGACGAGCGGGAAATGAGAGGGGGCGAGGTTGGCACCGGAGCCTGATCCGAACTTGGCCGATTTGCTCGGCGCCCCTGAGGGCTCGCCGGGCAACGGGCCTTTGCCTGTTTCGCCGCCCGCTAACCCGTTACCACCTTTTGCTCCCGCACCTTCCAACCCGGCAGCCGGGTTCGGGGGCACCCATTTGGGCGAACTGAATAAGAACCCCTCCCTCAACGGCACGGAATTGCCGCTACATGCCCGGTCAGCCGTGCCCGGTGAGTGGGTCGACAAATATGAAACCGCGCTCCGCGCGATGAAGCCGGCAGCCGAGAATCTCGACGGTCATGCGCAAGACTGGAGATCCCTGCACGACGAGGTTGTCGGGGTCCGGGACGAATTTCTACGCTGGCTCGACCAAACTTTGAACGAGCCAGACGGCTGGCGCGGTCAGACAGCCATGGCAATCGTCAACAAAGCGAAAGAGTCTTTGAGCAAGCTCGACGAACTGGCCATGGCGGCATACACAATGAGCATTTTGATCGAGGCCTTCGGCAATGTCATCACCGGAACTCGAAACCTCATTGTCGGCCGAGAAAATGAATATATCAACGAGGTGCTTAAATGCTCCGAAAACTCTACTCCGGAAACCCGGAAGGATAAAGAGAATCAACTCAACCTCTTCGCGCAAGAGGTGATAAACACACTCTACAATCCGTCGATCTCGGGTATAAGCGGCAAGCATCCTGAAATCAGCACGACAAGTCCCACGGTAGGCGTGCCGGGCGGTGCTCCCCCCGGGCTGGGTTTCCCCGGTGGTTCGGGCGGTCCCGCAGGGCCCGGAGCGATCAAGCCCGGCGGTTTGGGTATGCCGGAACTTCCCTCGCCCAACGGGCTCACGGGTCCGACGGACCCAGCGAGCGGGCAAGGTATGCCGACGATGCCTGCCGGCTCGCCGCAAGGTGCCGGGGATGCCGCCAAGGGCGCGGGCAACGCGGCCGGCCAAGGCGCCAACGCCGCCAACCAGGCACTGGATCAAGCAACGAAGGGTGGCCAGAAGAACCCGTCGGGAGGCCTGCCCGGCGGTGTCCTCACACCGGCCGCGCACGGCCTCAACCGGCCGACCAAAGCCACAGGCTCAGGCGGTGCTCGAGGCGCAAGCGGAGCGGCACCACGCGGTCCGTCGCTCGGCAAGCCCGCTGCCCAGTTGACGCCGGTGAGCAAAGCGGCGGCCAGCGCCGCGGTACCGGCTTCCCGGGCAGGTGTCAGCGGAGGCAACGGAGCCCCTGTCGCCGGTGCGCCGGCCGCAGGCCATCAAGGAGGCAAAGCCGGCAAGGAGCACCGGGTGAGTAAGGCGTTGCGCCACACCAAGCATGGTCAGGACGTGATCGGCGAGGCCGACGCCGTCGTCCCGGTGGTCGGCGATGAATCCGAAGCCGTCGGGCCGCGCCGCCCGGGGTAGGTCGGTCGTTGCTGACGGACCTCCCTCGTCAGGCACTGCCGACCGGAAATTGGTGAACATGACGAACGCGAACCGCGTGGTGGGACTCAATCGAGTGGGAAAGATCGATCTGCTCGATGTGAAGATCATCAGCGAGTACTACGGCCGGGCATTCATGCCATATCCATTCATGGAGACGCGATCTCACCCCTTCGCCAATTACGAGGAATATTCTGCCTACGCGACGTCAGTTCCCGATCGTTACAACCACGGCGACTTGCACATGTTCCAGAAGTGGTTTTCGACCTACATCGATGCCGATCTGCGTGTCGAATGCAGCGTGCATGAATTGAATTCAGAATCTGCGGGTCAGCGAATTGTCGCTCATCGCTTGGACCACCTTGGTTACTTGGCGATACAACAGCCCGACGACGTGGTTGAAGTGTTGACGCTAAGTGCCTATGACTTGGGTGCGGCGATAGCAGGAACGGTTGAACTGACCAAGCCGGGAAAGCATCCGGCCATATTGATCCCTGAGTATGGACAAGGGCTTAGCGGCCACCGCGACGACGAACTCGTCGCTGTGCAGGCACGGCCTGTCGCCCCCACAGGGGTCACCGTTCCGCGCGCGGAGGTGACTGTGTTCGGCAGAGTGCAGAGTCACTGGCAACCTGCACGCGATTGGGGGTTCGACGCCACCAAGAGCGCGGTTGTCTGGGTGCGTCTGGGCGACGACGGCGAATACCTCCTCGCTCCGGATTTGAGTTGTGCGAAACCGATGACGGCGCGGGAATTGAGCGACCGAATCGATCGGCTCATCGCCAAGAATGTGGCGGTCCTGCGGGAGTTGCGCGGCCGCTGACGCCGGCAGTCACTCCGGTGCGCGCAGCGACACGATGGTGTCGCTTTTGCGGGTGCGTTGCAAAAGGCCGTTGTCGACTTTCCAGATGACGACCCGACTGTCGTCGGGTTCTGACGGCGTCTCCCACAATGTTTGACACGTCGAGGCGTCGATGGCGACGTTCTTGGCGGTGTCCTGCGTGAGGATGATGTTCCCGTCGGACGCGACATATGCGACGCCGAGATGCATTTTGCAGGTAGGTCCCGAGCGGCCGGTGGGCAGATCCCATTGCTGCCAGCTCTCGTCGGGACCGATCAAGCTTCTCCTGACGTAGAGTTTGGTGCCGATGGTCTGGAATTCGCTGGCGACCGATTCGCCTGGAATTCGGGCGAGCAGTTTGCCGCCGGCGGTGTAGACCATCCACTCGGGCCGAGACTCGGGATTGACGACGAAGATCGGCGTCGCGGCATCCTGCATCGGCGAGGCGAAACCGACTTCTTGGCGCGCGACCTCACGACCGCGGGTGTCATAGAACAAGACGCCCCCGGACACGCCTTCCTGGTAGTGGTACGCAAAGCCGCCGTTGTAGACGGCGGCGCGGTCGATGGTTATGCCCGCCGCGGGATTCGGAGTCAGGTCTTTGCCGTCGATCACCGAGAAGACCCGATCCTTGGGGCCGGATCGATCGGAAGCGGTTCGCCGCTGCAGCGCCACTGTCAAGGGAGGGATGTCGCCGACTCTCAGGTAGTTCGGCAACACGACCTCTCCGTCGCCTGGCACGAACCAGGTCAATTCCGCCTGCGGCCCGACGCCGTAGACGCCCTTGCCCTTGACGGCGGCGACCAGCCGGGTTTCGCCCCGATAGTTACCGACGGCCCGTATCCTCGGCCCCGGTCCGTACTGTTCCTGCGGATACAACTCGGTGCGGCCGGTGAAGGTCACTGCGCCGCGGTCGAGGTCGATCACCCACACCAGCTGCGGTCGTTCCTTGCGGTATCCCTCGGTCAGGCACACCGCGACCGAAGGACCATTGCTGTAGCAGTCGCTTGCGCCTCCGTAGAAACCGGTGAGCGCGACGGGTGCGAACAGCCGCTTGCCGCTGCCGGTATCCAGCCCGTACACCCAGCCCATCGGATTCGAGCAGGGGCCGTCGTCGCAGTGAGCGGTGACGAAGTAGGCCTTCTGGCCGCTGCTGGCGAACAGGTCTCCGACCGGCACGTGGGGCGGCAGCCCGATGTCGGTGGCGCGGACCCGCCATCCCGGCACCGGCTGGCGGTTCAGCGGGAAAGACACCAACAATTCTTTCGGCGTGCCGGTCGGCGGTGGTGCGGGCGGTGCAGTGCCTGCGCCGGGCGCGGTGCCGCCGCGTTCGCCCGACCACGGATGCCACCAAACGACCGCGACCAGACTGACAACCAAGACCGTCACCGCGCCGACAGTGGCGGCGATCCACCGGCCTCGACGGCTCGGCCGTGGGGCGGCATCGCTGCTCGGCTGCGACGGCGCCTCGTTGGCTGACTGCTCCCCAGTCTCCGGCTCAACCCAACGGAAACCGTCCGGCGGGCGCGGCGGGGCAGAGACCGCCGCGGCCGGTTCGGCGCGGGCGGACAACCGCCCGTCGGCTGCACAGTCGATGACCAGCCGCTGCCAGGGCGCGCCGGCTGCCGCCGCGCGGCGTTGATGCTCGGCAAGAACACTAATGGCGCCGGCTGAAACGCTCGAAGGCAGTTGCCGGCCGTCTGCCGTCGTGACGAACGCCTGCGCTACCACCGGTTGCGATGACGGTTCGAACTCGCCGTGTAGCTGCTGCCAGCCCGGCGGCGCTTCGGTCAACAGCAGCTTGACCGCGTCCTCGACGAGGTCCCGATCACGAACCCGACCTCCGTCGCCGTCCGCCGTCACAGGCCAAGATTAAAGCAGCGCACGCTCAGCGGGCCGGCTCGATCACCGACACGGTGTTGTTGCTGTTGGCGGTGTAGGCGGTGTGGGTGATGGAGTCGACAGCCACCGCCCACAAGCGGGCGCCGACGTTGATGGTGGCGGTGACGGCGTGATTTGTGGTGTCGATGACGGACACCGTGCCGTCGGTGCTGTTGGTGGTGTAGGCGGTGTGAGCGGTCGGATCCACCGCTATCCCCCACGGATTCGTGCCGACTTTGATGGTGGCGGTGACGGTGCGATTGGTGGTGTCAATCACCGACACGGTGTTGTCGCCGTAGTTGGCGGTGTACGCCACATGGGCGGTGGGGTCGACGACGACGCCGAGCGGGCCGTTTCCGACGGTGATCGTGGTGTTGGTGAGCGTGTGGTTGGCGGTGTCGATGACCGACACGGTGCCGTCGCTGTTGTTGGTGATGTAGGCGGTGTGCGTGAGAGGATCCACGGCCACCCACTCCGGGTGTTTGCCGACTTGGACGGTGGCAGTGACAGCGTGGCTGGCGGTGTCGATGACCGACACTGTGTTGTCCCAATTGTTGGCTGCGTAGGCGGTGTGGGTGGCGGGATCCACCGCTATCCCCCACGGGTTGGTGCCCACTTTGATGGTGGCGGTGAGGGTGCGGCTGCTGGTGTCGATGACCGACACCGTGTCGTCGCGGTTGTCCGCGGTGTAAACGGTGTGCGTGATCGGGTCGACGGCCACCCCGAGCGGACCTCTGTTCACCGGGATCGTGGCGGTAACGCTGCGGCCGGTGGTGTCGATGACCGACACGGTGTTGTCGCCGTAGTTCGCGGTATAGGCGGTGTGGGTGGTGGGGTCGACCGTCACACCCTCGGGGTGCTTGCCGACCGGAACGGTCGCGGTGACGAGGGCGAGGACGGTGCTGGGCGGAGAGTTCGCCGGCTTGTGCTGCCGGTGACTGATCCAGTAGGGAATCGCGGCGGCTGCGACCAGGACGACGGCGGCGATCGTGGCCAGCAAGGCGATCCGGCGGGGAAGCCCGGATCGCTTCAGTGTGACGGCGTCCGTACCGGGGGGACGCACCGTAGCCTTCCGGGACGGTGTGTCGCCGCGATGTTGCGAAGGATTCAATACGCGATCGGCGGCGGTCGCGAGTTCGCCCGCACTCGCGTAGCGGTCGTCGGGGTCCTTGGCCATGCCTTTGGCAATGACCCCGTCGAATCCGGCGGGAATGCTCGCCCGATCCTGGCTGGGCCGCGGAATCGGAGATATCATGTGCGCCGCGATCAGGGCGGCCACGTCGCCGGTCGGATAGGGCGAGCTGCCGGTCAGGCACTCGTAGAGCACACAAGCCAACGCGTAGATGTCGGCGCGGTGGTCGACCTCCCCGCCGGCGAGTCGCTCCGGCGCCATGTAGGCGAAGGTGCCGATCGTGTTGCCGGCGGTGGTGAGTTTGGCGTCGCTGGCAGCATTGGCCAGCCCGAAGTCGACCAGGCACGCGAAGTCACCGGGAGCCAGAAGTACGTTGGCGGGTTTGACATCTCGATGGATGATCTGCTCGGCGTGCGCCGCATCCAGGGCCGAGGCGATCTGAGCGACGATCGAGACCGCCCGCGCTGGATCCAGGGCACCGCTGTCGTCCAGCACTGCCCGCAAGTCGGAGCCCGGGATCAACCGCATGTCGATGTAGAGCTGGCCGTTGATCTCTCCGTAGTCGTGAATCGGAACTACGTGCGGCTCGTTGAGCCGGCCTGCGGTGCTGGCTTCGCGGAACAACCGCGCGCGAAAAATCGGATTGTCCGAATATGACGGCGGCAAGAGTTTCAGCGCAACGGTCCGGTTCTTCTTGGTGTCGACGGCCGCATACACTTCGCCGAACCCGCCGCGGCCCAGCAATCGGGTGAGCACGTAGTGCCCGAATCGCGATTCGCTGGGCCACTCCGCCGTGGTGCGGCCGGCCGGCGGTTCGTCTACCAACAGCACCCCCTAGCGGTCACGATCCGCCGGCGTCAGCGCGGCTTGTGGGCCTCTATCAGTACCCGTGAGGTGTGGGTGACGAATGCCCCGTCGGCTTCGATCTGCTGGTGCAGTTTTAGCAGCTTATCGCGGTAGTTTTCGACCGCGAACCCTGGAACGACCCAGTCCAGCTTGCGCAGGAAATAGATGACGGCGCCGATGTCGAAGAATTCCAGCCGGATCTGCTCGTGCCGTAGGTCGACCACGTCGAGACCGGCCGCACCCACTTCGGCCCTGACGGTATCGGGGTCCAGCTGTCCACGAATCCGGCGTTCGGGTTGCGCCCCCGCGAAGTACTCGATGAGCGTGCGCAGGTAGATGACGCCGACATGCTGGGCGAAATATGTGCCGCCCGGTTTGAGCAACCGGGCGATCTCGTCCCACCACACCGCCGAAGGATGCCGACTGCACACCAGATCGAAGGCGGCATCGGCGAACGGCAGCGGCAGCTCGTCGCCCTTGGTCGCGACCACGACGACGCCCAGCGGATGCAGTAGCTGGGTGGCCAAAGCGATGTTGGGCGGCCACGGCTCAGTGGCGGCCATCGTCGGGGGAAAGACCGGACCGGCCCCCGCCAGCACCTCACCCCCGCCGGTGTAGATGTCCAGCGCCGAGCCCACCTCCGGCAGGCGGGCACGCAACAGTCGTTGATATCCCCACGACGGGCGCTGCTCGGTGGCCCTGCCGTCCAGCCAGGAGAAGTCCCAGCCCGCAACGGATACCGAAGCGGCCTCTGCGACCAGCTGCTCGAAGGTGCGCTCCACGTCGCACATCATCGCATGCAGCCGGCTGCTTCGGGGCGCGCGTGCGACCTTGCCGTCGCGGGTTGTCACACGGTGCGCCGCAAATCGAATAGCTTTGCGCTAGGCCTGTTCTCGAGCGGGTCGCAGTCGTCCGAAGTTTTCGGCCACCGCCCCGGCCAGTTCCAGATACGCCTGTCTGGTCGCCGGCCTGAGCCGGGCGAAGTCGACGTCGGCCCCCTCGGCGAGATGAGGATCGAACGGGATCAGATGAATTGAGCGGCAACGCGGCTGGAAATGCTCGTACACCTTGTCCAGCTTCAACGCTGCCGAACCCGGACGCGAAGCGCTGAGCACCACATGAGCTTCCCGGACCAGTCCCGAATGTCCGTGTTGCATAAGCCAATCCAACGTTGCCGACGCACTGCGAGCGGCGTCGATGGCCGGCGAGCTCACCAGCACGATGGTGTGGGC
This sequence comes from Mycobacterium sp. 852002-51163_SCH5372311, assembly GCF_001667115.1. Taxonomy (GTDB): domain Bacteria; phylum Actinomycetota; class Actinomycetes; order Mycobacteriales; family Mycobacteriaceae; genus Mycobacterium. The sequence goes on from NZ_LZIJ01000076.1 coordinate 15,943, forward strand.
CAGGTCCAGGATCGCCGACATCGCCGAATGCATGATCCCGGTGCCGCAATCGGTCAGGATCACGTTGTAGAAGTACCGCAATATCTCAACCGTACGCCGGTAGTCTTCTGCGCCGAACACCTCTGCAACAGCCGGGTCCTGTTCGCTGGCAAGCACTTCCAACCTGCTGGCCGCCATCAGGGTGTGGTTTCGAACGTCGGCGTACCGGTGGATGTTGGGATCGGACAACAGATCACGCACCGTCGACGTGGTCGACGTGTCCCCGACCCGTTCGGCCAGGGTGCCGCGGTCGGGATTGGCGTCGACGGCGATCACCCGGTCGTGGCGAACCATCGCCAATGCCGACCCCAATCCGAAAGTGGTGGTGGTTTTGCCGACTCCACCCTTGATCGAGAGCACCGCGATGCGGAAGTCTCCGGCGATCGGCTGGCGGATTTCGGCCAGCAGGTGTTCCTGCGTGCGTTCCTTGCGAGACGCTCCCGGATTGACGTGCCCGCCAGTCGCGTTGTGCACCAAGCGGCGCCAACCCGACGGCGGCGCAAAGCGATACGGGTTGGTGATCTCCGCTTCGTCTATCGAGGGCGGCACCCGGAAAGGCTGGTAGTTCGGGGGTGGCACTCCGGCCGGCGGCCGCGGCGGGCCCGGTGGCGATCCAGGACGTGGCGGTTGGTCGGTGGCCGGGGGGTGGGACGCCGGGTGCGGCTTCGGAATCGCCCGCTGACCGGGCGGCGGTCCGGGCCACCAGGGCGGCGGGGGAAACGGGCCCGGAAGTGGCGGTGGCGGCCACGGCGGTAGGGCGCCCGGACGTGGTCCCGGGCGGAATCTGGCCGGCGGCGCCTGGGGCGGCTGGGGATGCGGTGTGCGGTGTCGACTGGACGCTGCAGGCGGTTCAGCTGCCTGCGCGGGCGGCTGCTCGTGCAACACACCTCGATCCTGGTCGGGAGCCCGTTCGAATTCTGCCGAGATCATCGGAGTAGCCATCTGCCAGGGCGGCGGCGCCGGTCGGCGCGCGGCGGGCCCCTTTGACCGTTCCTCGGCGGGAGGCGCCGTGTTGGGGCCGTCCTGCGCTGGCGACGGGGCTTCGACCGCCTCGGCCGGGACGACGGGTTCTTGCTCGTTGGTCGGTTCAGCCGGCGCGTCGGTCTCGGGCGCGTCGTCGAGCGGGACCTCGACGCTCGGCTCCTCCGCGGGCGGCCAGTGCGTCTCGGCGGCATCGTCCGCGAATTCGACCACCGCTTCCGGTTCAGCCGGCGATTCGTGCTCTGACGTAGCGTCTTGCGATGAATCCACGTGGGCCTCAGCATCACTCGAAAACTCCACGGACAACCATTCCGGGGCTGCAGCGTCCGATTCGTCGCCGAGTGTGGAGTCGACCGCCGATTCCTCCGGTGCGGCCGTGACGTGTGCCCGCCTGGCCGCGATCTGCTCGAGCAGGGCCGCGGCTCGCAACTCGATGTCATCGAGTTCCCGGGGTGCGGATGCACCGGGAGTCGGCTCGTCGGATGCCGACGATTCGGCGAACGTGTCAGGCTCCGGTGGAATGTCAACGACCGGCTCGGCCTGTACCGAAAGTTCAACGGGCGGCTCAGGTTCCACCCGAAGCTCGAAGTCCGGCTCTGGCTCGGGCACAACCTGAGAACGCGGTTCGGGTTCAATCTCGGGAACCGGCTCTGGCTCTGGCCAAGATTCGTCCGCCCATGCTGTTTCCGCCGGCGGCTCGAATTCTGATTCAGCCTCCGGCGTGTTCGGCAACTCGCTTTCCGCGGACCACGGCTCAGCATGCCGTGGCTCCCCTTCATCGACCGGCGGTGCCGTCGCCTCGGGAGTTTCCGCCATGGGAGGAGCGACGTCCTGGTCATCCTCCCTCGGCGCATCCTTGCTGGCCTCTGGCTCGGCCGGCAACGGTGGTTGGTCGATTTCCGTGCGCGGCAATGGCGTCTCCGGCTCAGCGGCGATCGCCTTTTCCGCGGGCTGACGAGGCCGGGAAACCTGAGCAACCTGAGCAACCCTGTCGACCTCAGGGCCAGGCGCGGGACGTCGTGGCGGCGGAAAGACGGGCGGTGGTTCGTCGGCGGTCGCAGCGGCGCGCACCTCGGGCGGCGGCTGGTCCAGGTGTTCCCGACGTCGGGGGCGGTCGTATCTCACCGCCACCCGCTTCGGCCGAAACTCCGGCGCGTCCTCGGGTTCGGCTTGGGACTCCCCCGCGCCCGTCGGCTCGGGCCGCGACACCGGGATGCGCTCCCGCCTCGGTGGGACCTCAGTGGAGCCGCGAGAAGGCGCCCCGGCCAGAATCTCGTCGCGCTTGGCTTCGGGGATAGCGGGGTCGGCTACCGCGCGTTGCTGTCGCGTTTCGCGCTTGCGTGTCGAGCCCTCCGACTTCTCCGAGTCGTGGCCGTTGACGTCCACCTCGGCCTCGTCGGCGCGATGTTTGCCGGCATCCTCTTTGTCTTGCCGTTTCCCTCGACCGAGGTAGACGCGCCGTCGCTTTCTCTCATCGGGCAACCAGGGAGGACGCGCCAACGAACCGCGCTCGTCCCCGGCGGGTGTGTGCTTGGCCAACGTCCCCCCTTTCTTTCAACCGGTTCCGGGTTGCGCACCGTCTCCAATCGTACGTAGCGCAAAATGCTTAATTTTCAGTTCGAGACTCCCACACATTGCCGCGGCCCACGACGCCGATTCCGCTCGGGATCGACCCGCGGCCCGGCTACTGCTCCGGCAGGTCAGCGCTGGAATCGGCGGCTCGCGCAGCGCGGCGCCTGCCGGCCACCGAGAGCGCCCAGGCAACCCCCGCCAGCGCCACGGTTGCCAGTGTGACCGACAACACGATGATCCGTGCGCGCTGGCTACCCGGATCAACGCGAGGGCGGCCGGCGATCGGCGTCGCCGCATCGGGGTTGGGCTGCCGGTTTGCCGCTGGAAGGCGGTAGGTCAACGCCGCCACCGCGTCGACCACGCCGTATCCGGTGGCCTCGTTCGGCCCGGCACCCGGCATGTGGGCGGTCCGCTTGATCAGATCCATCACCTGACCGGCGTTCAGGTCGGGAAACCGGGACCGGATCAGGGCCACCACTCCGGAAACGAACGGCGCCGCGAAGCTCGTGCCGTTGATCACCGCCAATCCTTGGGTGCTCATGATGGCGTTGATGAGGCCTGGTCCGTGTGAGTCCAGCGAGACGATCCGCTCACCGGGTGCCGCCACGCCCACCCAGGGCCCGCGCAGGCTGAAATCGGCGGGTTCTCCGGACGTGGTCAACGCGCCGACCGTCAACACATAATCGTTGAACCAGGCCGGGCTGGCGATGGTCCGCACCGAATCCCACCCGCTCTGCAACGGCATGTTCGGGTCCGCCATGGCGTTTTGGGTTTTGCAGAAATCTTGGCTGTTGACGTTTCCCGCCGCGGCCACCACCACCACGTTGTGTTCGTACGCGTAGCGAACCGCGCGACCGAGTTGCACATCGTCGAGCCCGGCACCGACCGGGCTGCACGCCACTTCCGACAGGTTGATCACGGTGGCGCCCAGGTTGACCGCGCGCGTGATCGCGTACGCCAGAGTCAAGGTGTTGCCGTATCCCTTCGATACCGCGTTGGGATCATTGGCCTGCCCGGAGCCCCCCTCCTTTACGCCGTAGACCGTGCTGTTCTGCCGGATCGACAGGATCGTGGCTTCCGGGGCCACCCCGGCGAAGCTGTCGCCGGCGCTGGGCGAACCCGCGATGATTCCCGCAACCACGGTTCCGTGAGAGTCGCAGTCCTGCAGGCCGTCGGTGTTGGACACGTAGTCGCCGCCGCCCTCCAGCGCCGGCAACCGCGGGTGCCGATTCACCCCGGTGTCGATGACGGCGACCTTCTGTCCGGCGCCGCGGGAAAACCGCCACGCGCTCACGTAGCCGAGCATCGCTTCCGCGCTCGTCTGCAGAGCGAAATCGGTCTGCGGCAACACGCCGGTCGGGATCCCGCAGATCGCTTTGAGATCCGTCGGCTCGACCGGGCCGAGCGGGCCGTTGGGGGGTGGCCCCGGTTCCACTACCGGGGGCCGAATCGCCCACGCCGGCGCGGGATTGGTCAGATTAATCGAAGCCGCCAACATCGACGCGGCCAGCACGGCAGCGATCCGTCGGCTGATTGTCATCGGGCCCAAGTCACAATCCCAGACGCTGGTAGACGCCAATTACCCACAGCGCCAACGGGATCAAGGATCCGACGGCCGCGTACTCCGCATAGGCAAGCAGCGCCGCCAGCCGGGGGGACAAGCCACCGCCGGCCCCGGTCAACCCGGCTAAAGCAGTACCAACCGCAACGGCAAGCAGCATGCCGAGCCCCGTCACCGGCATCGGGGTGATCCCGCCCTGGGCCATCACGCAACCGACCACGACAATCGCGGCGGCGGGCACCGCCAACGCGGCGCGCTCGAACCAGGTGTCGACGGTTCTGCTGCGCAGAGCCAGCACCGCCGCGCAGGCCAGCGCGAACACAAACGCGGGCCAGTGCAGGACGCCGCTGCCCAGCAGCAGCGTCACGTCCACCGCCACACCGGAAGCCAAACCGGTCAGCAACGCCGCACGCGTTACCGCCGCCGACTTCGCCCTTGCCCAGACGGCCTCCGCGGTCGGCATCGCCGTGCCCGAATCGCCATCGCGGTCGTTGGTCGACGCGGGCGGCTGGAACGGATTCTCGAAGTCCCAGTCCTCACGGTTGGTTGCCACAGCAACCGTCGGTGTCTCGAATCGGCCCAGCCGCACCGTAAGCCGCGGAACCGTGAGGCAGATCAGTATCGTCGCCACCGCCGACGTGACGAACACGATGTCGGCTCGTCCATGCAATGCACGGCCGAGCATTGCGATGCCGATCAGACCGAACGCCAGCGCGCCGGCCAGATACGCCCAGTGCCCGGTACCGATCACCCGGTCGTAGACAGCGCACAGCACCAGCACCGTCGCACAAGCGGCGGCCAGGCCGAAGTAGCCGTAACGGGCCAGCACGGCCCACGCGATACCGGCCGTGATCGGAACCGCCGCCCAGCCAAGCGCCGCGGCCACGTCGTCGAGCCCGTAGGAACGGTGCGCCAACCCGGCCCCGCCGGTCAGCATCAGCACCACGGCCGCGGCCAGGGCGACGATCACGTAGTGGCCGGCGTGGTTCGCGAGGGATCCCCGGCCGAGCAGGCAATAGACAATGGCCAGGGCGGCCAGGTGGACACCGGCGAAGGCCATCCAGCGCGCCGATGCCGCGTTCCAGGCGGCGTAGGCCGCTTTGTTCAGCCGGCCGACGGCGTCGACGACGTCGTCGTACAGGATGGGCGGCGACAGGGCCCGCTGTGACGACAGCCGCAGCAATTCGCCACTGCGCACCCCGGCTTCGCGCAGGGTTTGGTCGGGTCGCAACGCGGTGCCGTCGTCGAATCTGCTGAGCACCCAGAATGTCCGGCGCTCGTCTTTCGACGTCGCTTCACCGTCGCGTTCGCTGTCCCGGGATCGGACGAGCCGGGCCAGCTCCGGAACGAAGCCGGACACCGGAACATCCAGTGGCAGTGCGATGTCCAGCTGCGTGCGCCCTCCGAACACCGATACCCGGATGTGGTCGGGAGCGGCCGACGCCACCCGGATTCGCCTGAGCTCACTGACCCCGGTCATAGGTCCGGCATCCTCGACAGCTGGATCACACCGTTCTTCATGGTGCGCGACACCAGCATTCCCCGTCCCGGGGGCATCTCGGTGGGCTTATAGCCGAACAGCGCGCCTTCTTCTTTCGTGCCGCTCATCACTAAACCGTTGCACGACAAATCCTTGAGTCGTCCGATGAACTGGTCCATCATGGCGCGCGCCGCGCCGCCGATGCGGCGGGTCACCACTACCCGCAGACCGATATCGCGGGCCTGCGGCAGATATTCGACCAACGGGCTCAACGGGCTGCTCATCGAGCCGCTCACGATCAGGTCGTAGTCGTCGATCATGACGTAGATGTCGGGGCCCGACCACCACGATCGGTCCTTGAGCTGCTGCTGGGTGATGTCGCTGGGCGGCAGCCGATCTTTCAGCGTCGCCGCGAGCGCCGTCATCAGCTCCGCGCAGGACTGCGACGCCGTGGCGTATCCGCCCAGATAGTCGTTGGCCACGACGCCGAGCATCGAGCGACGGAAATCGACCAGAACGATCTTGCACTGGTCGGGCGTGGTGTTCTCCATCAGCCCGGTGGCGATGTTGCGCAGCAGACCGGTCTTGCCGCACTCGGCGTCGCCGAACGCCACCAGATGTGCCTGCGCATCGAAATCCAGTACCACGGGGCTCAATTCGGCCTCGTTGATGCCGATGGCAACGCATGACCTGCCCAGCATCCCGGCCGATTGCGCCGCCCGAACCACGGCGCCGCGATCCACCTTGTGCGGCAGCATCCGAACGCGCGGCGCTTGCCGGTTGCCGTAGTGGGCACGCATCGCGGTGACCGCTGCTGCCACGCCTTCGGGCAGATCGTCGACGCCCGAACTGGAATCGAGCCGTGGCAGCGCGATCAGGATGTGCAGCCGTTCGTGACTCATGCCCCGCCCGGGGCGGCCGACGGGGATCAGCTCGTTGAACCTGCGGCCGACGTCGCTGTCCAGTGCATCACCCAATTTCAATTCGATGCGAGTACCCAGCATGTCCTTGACGGCCGCGCGCATCTCCATCCAGCGCGATGCCGAGATCACCAGGTGTACTCCATACGAAAGCCCTTGGACGGCAATCGAATTCAGGGTGGGCTCGAGCAGCTCGAAGTCGCTTCTGATCGATGCCCAGCCGTCGATCACCAGGAACAGGTCGCCGAACTTGTCCTGGCTCAACGGATCCTGGGCGGCGACATCGGGCGGCAGGGTCGCCAGGTGCGCCTTGCGCGCCCGGAAGTCGCGCATCGATTCGATGCCGAGATCGCGGAACCGCAGCTCCCGGGCCCGCAGCACGCCCGACACCTCGGCCACGGTGCGCCGGATCGCATCGGCGTCCATCCGGCCGGCCACGCCGCCGACGTGCGGCAGATTGGCCAGACTGGATAGCGTGCCGCCACCGAAGTCCAGGCAGAAGAACTGCACTTGTTCCGGGGTATGGGTGGCCGCCGCCGACATGATCAGCGTGCGCAACGTTGTCGACTTGCCCGACTGGGGGCCGCCGACCACCGCGACGTTGCCCTGGGCTCCGGACAGATCGATCATCAGGACGTCGCGGCGCTGATCGTAGGGCCGGTCCACGACACCCATGGGCATCCACAACCGGCCGTCGAGGTTCTCGCGCGCCGACCAGTCGGCGTCCGGCAGTAGCTGATTGATTGCGGGACTTTCGTCCAGGGGCGGCAACCACACCTCGTGGGCGGGCCGACCGTGACCTCGCAGCCGCGACACCACGACGTCGAGCAATGTCGTCTTGGTCGGAGACGACGGCATACCGGAACCCGCCACAAGCCCTTCTGGTTCCGGGGCAGCCGGCACCGCATCCTTCTTGACGGGCGTGGCCGTGAACAGTTTCGGCGCCAGTGCGCCCAGCTGCCTACCCCGGCCGCTGTGTGCGGCACGGCGCGGCGGGACATACTCGCCCGAAACGTAGCACGTGTTGAACCGAACCGGTTCGGACGCATCGCATTTCAAGAAGGCCGAGCCGGGGACGCTGGGCAGGTGGTAGGCGTCCGGCACGCCCAGGACGCTGCGCGACTCGCCCGCAGAGAAGGTCTTGAGCCCGATCCGATAGGACAGGTGCGAGTCCAGCCCGCGCAGCTTGCCTTCCTCGAGCCGTTGCGAAGCCAGCAGCAGGTGCACGTGCAGCGACCGGCCCAACCGCCCGATCATCACGAACAACTCGGCGAAATCCGGTTTCTGCGACAGCAGTTCGGAGAACTCGTCGACGATGATGAACAGCGCCGGCAGGGGGTCCAGCTCGGCGCCATTGGCCCGGGCGCGTTCGTACTCGTTGACGTTCGGGAAGTTGCCGGCCGCCCGCAGCAGTTCCTGACGCCGGTTCAACTCACCGGCCAGCGCGTCGCGCATGCGGTCCACCAGGTGGAGCTCGTCTTCCAGGTTGGTGATGATCGCCGCGATGTGCGGCACCCCTCCGAGCCCGAGAAACGTTGCACCGCCTTTGAAGTCGACCAGCACCAGGTTCAACACGTCGGGTGAATGCGAAGTGACCATCGACAGCACCAGCGTGCGCAGGAATTCCGACTTACCCGAACCCGTTGCGCCGATACATAATCCGTGTGGACCCATGCCGGACTCGGCGGACTCCTTGATGTCCAGCTCCAGCGGCTGACCGTTTGGTGTGTACCCGATCGGCACCCGCAGCCGTTCCCGCGGAGAGCGCTTCCGCCAAATCTGCTCCGGAACAATCTCCGCGGCATCGGGAATCTTCAGCAGCGCCATCAGCCCTGGGTCGGTGGCACGCGAATCGGCCTCGAGGCTGACGATGTGCGCGGCGCTGGCCAGCCGGTAACGGCCAATTCGGCGGGCGGTCGCCTCGGCTTCGGCGACGGTGATCGTGTCGGGGGTGGCGAACCGCTCTACCCCGACCGCGGTACGAGCCCCGACATGCTCACCATCCGAGTCGCCTGCTGAGCCGCCTTCCAAGACCAGCTGCAGCCCTCGGCGGTTGGCCACCGCGTCGGCGCCGTTCAGGTCCAGCAGCGTGACGCTGTCCAACCCGGCGTCGGTGACCAGTCGTTCGGTGCCGCTGATGTACCCGTCGTCGATAACCACCACCAGCTGTTTGAGGCCTTTGACCGGCTCGGCGTTGCGGCTGAACCGGCCCCGCTCCCCCAGGTCGGTGGCCAGCGCCCGCTCCAGCAGTTCCAGGCTCGGAAAGAGCAGCCGCAGCGAGCCCATGCCGTCGCGGGCCGTGGCGTGCTGGGCTTGCGGCAACCACTTGACCCAGCGCCAGTTCTCGCCGTCCGGATTGGCGGTCACCACCGCCACCTGCACATGGTCGGGGCCGTGAAAAGCGCACAGCTCCAACACCATCGACCGCACCAACTGCCGCGCCAGCTTTCGGTCGCCCTCGAACGTGATGGCGGGAAATGCCCGCAGCGACACCGCGGTAGGCAGTGCGTGCACCACGGAATGGGTCTTGACGAACCGGCGCAGCGCCACCGTCGACACGGGTTCGAGATCCTCCGGCGGACCGGTCTCCGGGGCCAGCAGCCGGGTGGCCAGCCGGTGAGTCCCGATGCCCACCCGGACGTGACAGAAGTCGTTGTCGCTGGGCCGGCGTTCCCACATTCGGCGGCTGCCCACGACGTCGGCCAAGGCCCGCGGATCGGGATGACTCCACTCCAGGGCCGTGCGCTGCCCCTCGCCGGTCATGTCGGCGTCGTCGCGCAGGTTGGCCAGGTAGCTGAAGTAATCCTTGCGCTCTTCGTTGAGCTCGGCCGCCGCCTTGCCGGACCGCGCGCCGCCGCCCATGAACATGCCGGCCATCGACATGACCATCATCATCGGGAAGATCAGGAACATCGGGTTCTTCGTCAGGTCCCGGCCCCCGACGGTCACCATCAGCGCGATCATGCCGATGACGGCAACGATGAGCACGAACGGCAGCAGCTTCATCAGGAGGTTGCCCGGAATCACCCGCGGCACCTCCGGCGGAGCCTGCAGGTTGACTTCGCCACCCGGCATCCGTGGCGGCGACACCCGCAGTCGGCGCACAAAACCCTGGGTACTCAACAGGTCATTCCCCGAAACTCGAAAGCAAATTTAAAGACGTCCCTAGGTATTGTCACCAACCGATGACCCAAAATTCCCCAGGAGGACGATGGCGATGACTCTACCGCCGTCGCTGTCCGACCTTGACGCGGAATCCGAGGTCGAGCCCACGCTCAGCCGAGTCACGTTAGTGGTCGGCGACCTGCGGCTGGACTTCGGACTGCCGGCGAATACCAGCATTGCCGCCTTCATCGACGACGTCATCGACATCGCCAACGAACACCTGGCGGCACATCCCGGACCCGATCAAAAACTAGCGGGACCAGAAGGACGGGTCTTCGACACCACCGAGGGTAAGTGGACGCTGGCCCGGCTGGGTGACGACCCGATCGACCCCAGCCGATCGCTGAACGAGGCCAACGTCTACGACGGTGAGCTACTGGCCATCCGGGAGATCGACCAGCCGGCCCGGCCGATGCTGTTCGACGACGTGGAAAACAGCCTCGAGGACGCTGAGCAAACCGGAAGTCCGATCACCAGCTGGCTGGATCGAGATGCCCGGCTGCTCACCTGCTTCGGCGTGGGACTGACGGCCACAGTCACCGCCGCGTTTGTGTTGCCGCGACATTCGGCCCAGATATACGTTCCCCCCACCGCCCTCGGAATCGGCGTCTTGGCGGTGCTTGTCGCCTGCGTTATCGCCCACCGCTCGGCGGGTGCCCGGCACTCGGAGTGGCTGGCCGCGGTGGCCATTCCACTGGTGTTCGGCGGCTCGCTGTACGTCGTGCCCGACGCGTTCGGTGCGAAGTCGCTGCCCATGGCTTTCGGTCTGACCGGGCTGGCGTCGCTGCTGGTGTTGCTGATCACCGGCCGCGGCCGGGCTCTGCACACCGCGGTGATCTCACTGGCGGTAATCGGCGGCGCCGCGGCAGTGGTTGGCCTGCTGTGGAGTCCGCCGCCCCGGGCCACCGGGGCGGTGCTGGCAACCGTGTCGGTGATCGTCGTGTACCTGTCGCCCCGGGTGACGATCCTGCTGGCCAAACTGCCGGTGCCGCGGGTTCCGACGGCGGGCGAGCCCCTTGACGACATCGAAACCCAGGGCGGAACCACTGTCGAAGGCGTCAACGCCGTCGGCAAGCAGGTGATCCCGACCGAGGAAGGCATGATCGTCCGGGTTCGCCGGGCCAGCCAATATCTGACCGGCATATTGACGGCGGCCGCAATCACCGCCGCCGTGGGTTGTTACCTGGCGGTCGACGTCAGTGGCCGGTTCTATTGGCAGGGCACGGTTTTCGCGACCGCGGTGGCTACGGTCCTGTGTCTGCGCGGACGCACCCATCACGACCTGGTGCAGTCCGCCACGCTGATCGGCGCCGGTATGGCGATCGCGCTGCTGTCGATCGTCAAAATGGCTGTCGGCCTTGACAACTGGGAGTTACCCGCGGCGCTGGTCCTGGTAGTGCTGATCGTGTTGGTCGTCGCGTGCGGAATCATCGCGCCGAGGTTGGAGTTCTCCCCGGTGATGCGTCGCCAGGTCGAGATCCTGGAGTACATCGCCATCGTGCTGATTTTCCCGCTGTGTTGCTGGATTGTGCGGCTGTACGCGATGTTTCGGGAACTGCGGATCTGACCGCTTACGACTTCGGTTGCTCGACCTTCGACCCGCGCGGGTCGGCGCCCATCCCGTCGTGCGCGATCAGTGCGGCCTCCTGGGAGAGCTCGGGCCCGGCCGGCAACAACGACACCACCGGCCACGGCGCCAGTTGCGGGACATCCCCGTCGACGCGGGGATCGTGCACTCCGGTGACTCCCAACGCGGCGGCGGTCGGCAGATCCTTGATGTGGTAGCGCACCCCGGCGTCGGACACGTAGAACAGTTGTCCCATCGCACGGCTGTCCGCGTTACCCCCGGTGGCCTGGACGTATTCGCCGGTGCCGGGCTTGAGATACACCGAGTCGACGCCCGGCCCGTTGCCGTCGGCGGTAGCCAGCCCCACCGGCTGCGCGCCGTCCGGAATGGGCAGACGATGACCGACCAGCAACCGGACGGTGGCCTGCGCAGCGCTGTTCGCCCGTTCCCACGCCATGCACACCACCCGGTCCGGCTCGGTGTTCACGACTTGCGGCGACACGCTGGGGTAGTGGTCGACGGCCAGCGTGTGGACTATCGGGACTTGGCTGACCAGTGCCGGCGGCACCTCCCTGGCCCCTTGTGACGCAACCTCATTGGGATTGCTGTAGCGGATTATGTCGGCAGCCGCGGAGGAGACGGGTTGCAGCCCGTTCGGCAGCACCACGTAGAGCTGCTCGCCGCGCGAGTCGACGGTCTTGACGATGGAGCCCACCGGATAGGCCGCGAACATCGGATTGCCCGGAATGACGCTGCCGGCGCCCGGAATCATCACCGATCTGATCGGCGGCACCAGCGGAAACGCGTTGAGCAGCGATCCCGAGATCGGGCGTATCTGCGCATTCTGCAGATGCAAGGCATTGATGACGGCCGAGTCGTGGGGGTCGATCTGGGCCCGCACGCCGTCGAAGATCAGATAGACCGCGTCGCCCGATATGACCAGCAGCATCTGCGCCGGCGCCGCCCGGCGGATGTCGTCGCCCAGCGTGAGGTCGCCCGCGATGACCGTGGTCTGCACACTGGCCACCCCGGTGCTCTTGGTCACGTCCGGGGTCGAAATGGTGTCGCACACCGTCCACGACGACATGCGCATGTCGGCACCACCGCGAATGCTGTTGGGCGCCCCGACAATTCCCACCATCGGGCCGCGAGGCAGCTGGTTGAGCCATTTGTCGCTGACCGATTTGGGGGTATCGGGTTTCCCGGTGATCAGGCGGGCAGACGCCAGATTGAGAACCGGGTGCAGGCGGTCGCCGATGCGCACGTAGAGGCTGCCGTTCGAGGTGCTGAGCAGTATCTGCGCATTGCCGATGCTGGGCGACGGCTTGAAAAACGCGAGCACGCCACACGCGCCGGTGACGAGGACGGCGATCACCAGGCCCACGAGCAGCGACCGGATCTGGCCGCGCATCGGGTCGTGGATCATCCGGGAGTCGGCGCGGATCAGGGCGTGTTCCAACCGCCGAATCAAGAACCGATAGCCGTTTACTTGCGCGCGCGTGGTGATTTGCGCGGGCATAACCCACTCCCATCAGCGTCGGTCCAGCACCGAGCCTCGGTAGCGTATAACAACGCCAAGCGCTAAAGCCGCGCGAGTTTTCGCCCTGCGCCGTGGATAAGATCCCTCTGTGCCGCGCCGCCCGACGACGCCCCCGAGCCGGGGCACGCCATCGGAAGCGAACGGACTTCGCTCGACGATCGACATCGGCGCACAGCGTCTGTTGCCGCTGGCCGATCTGCTCGTGCTGCAACTGCTCGTCGCCGTGGGAACGGTGACCGCCCCGCTCCTCGGATTTCCTGGCTGGCAGGGCAGCGTGGCCGGACTAGCCGTGGCGTTGATCTTGGTGGTTCGGTTGCGCGGCACCACGCTGCCGCGGTTGATCGCGCTGCGCACCGGTTTCTGGCGACAACGCCGAATTAGAAGTCGGCAGGCCAAAAAGCAGATGCCGGCCGAACCGTTCGACGTGCCCATGGCCGAAGGCGCCTTGATCGGCTTCCGTTGGGACGGAAGCACTTTGATGTCGTTGCTGAAAATCGAGGAAAACCCGCAGGCGATGACGATCATGGAGCCTGGCATGACGGTTTCCGGTGAAACCGTGCCCGTGCAGGCTCTGGTCGACTGCCTGCAGCAATTCGACATCACCCTGGATTCGATCGACGTGATCAGTCAGGGCGCCCGGTCACAGGGTCACAGCCAGGTGGCCGCCGTCTACGACGCCGTCCTGGGTCCACTGCCGGCCATCGCCCAACGCAACGTGTGGATCGCCGTCCGCTTCGACCCGTCACGCTGCGCGGCCGCGGTGCGCCGGCGCGGCGGCGGCCGCAATGGAATCCTCCGTGCGGCCACCACCGCAACGCGCCGGGTGGCCAATCGGCTGACCGAGGGTGGCCTGCGCACCCGGGTGTTGACGGCCAGTGAGATCGGCCAGGCCACCAACCAACTGGCCGACGGGGTGGAGCTGGCCACGGTCGAGGAGACCTGGCGCACCTGCCGGGAGGGTCGGTTCCGGCTGCGCAGCTTCGCCATCAGACCGCGCATGCTCACCACCGGCGGACTCGGCCTGCTGTGGACCATCCCCAGCTACTCCACCACGATGTGCCTGTCGTTGCGCCGTGATCGTCCCCGCGGCCCGGTCCAGATCCGCGGGCTGGCCCGTTTCGACACCCACGGCCGGGCCCGGATCGATTTGCGTGGCCTGACCCATCTGCGTGGCTACCAGTACTCGGCGCTGGCGGCGACCCTGCCGGTGCCTTCTCCGCCGCGGCAGGTCGAAAAGTGGGCATACTCAAGCGATTACACAACGCGGGACGGGGTCCGGGATTTCGAGCAGCTCTATATCCCGGCCTCCGGGTGCGGGCAGGTGATCGGCGCCGACGATCACGGCCGCGCGGTGGCGCTGTCGCTGTTCGGACCGCAGATCCGCCGGGTGGAGATCGCCGGCACGCTGCATCTGGCCCAGCAGGTGGTGCTGCGGTCGCTGGCGCTGGGGGCACACGTGCTCGTCCACAGCCGGCGACCGGCGAAGTGGCGCACCATGGTCGACGAGGTCGACGACCACGACCTGCTGTGGGTCACCGACTTCAACCGCGGGTCCATGCAGGCGGGAGCCGATCGCAATTACTCGGTGGAGATGTTCGACGGGGTCGCCGAGGAATCGGTACGGGTCGGGGTGACAGCGATTGTGGTGGTCCCGCCTGACTCGGCCGTGACACCCAACGCCGACGTCGCGCTGGAACTGCTCGACATCGATACCGACTCGGTCAAAGTGAGCACCCGGGCCGGCTCGTCGGTGGTCACCATGGTCGCCACCGACGACGAGATGCGCTACCTCAAAGCGTCGTTGGCCGACGAAGAGTGAACTCAGGTTTGAAGGAGTGATCATGTCTGACCCGTTCGGCAACCCTTCCGCAGGCGGCTACTACTCAGCGCAGCAACCGGGCGCATACGACGGCTACTCGCAGTGGGCAGCCGAGCCGGAATCCGGTCCGCGACTATCGCATCGCCACTTGACGCTGGGCGTCGTGCTGCTGGGCCTGTGCTCCTACCTGGTGAGCTTCGGGCCGATGCCCAACGCCGGCGGCATCGACTGGGATGTCCGATTTGCCGTGCTCGCGGCTCTGGTAGCGGGATTCGGGTTGGTTCCCGGGCAGACTCCGGCCGCTAAGGTCGTTGCCGCGCTCGCCGCGATCGGCTTTCTGGATGCGCTGTCGAGGCTGATCAGCCTTCCCGACGGGACCGAGGCCGGGTGGGCACTGTGGGTTCTCGTCGTGCTCAACGCCTTGCAAGCGGCCGCCGGAGTCGGCGCACTGCTGATGCAGCCGAGCGCGCCCGACGGGCTGCAAGCCTGGTATGCCGCGTACGCCGAGCAGTATGCGCAGTCCGCGGCGCAGTATTGGGGCCAGTACGCGCAGGACGCCGAGCCGGACACCGGGCATCAAACGAGTTACGCGCAGGCCCAACAGGTGCAACCCGTCTCGGCACCCGAACGGGTCGCGGCGCCTCAGGACGCCGGCTATGCGGATTTCGTCGGCGGTCATGCCGCAGATCAGGCCGGCGGTCATGCGTCCGAGCAGCAGGGCGCCCAGCCTTCGCCGGGCTTGCCCAGCGTCAGCCACTCCGCAACGCCCGCCCAACGGCAGCAGGTAGCGGCCGAACCCGAGTACCGCTCATCGTCGCAATAGCGTCGAAAGCACAGGAATCACACCAATCACATCAGTCCCTGGGATGCTGGGCTGACGGTTTCGAAACTTGATAGCACCGGCGCTATCGGATTCCAGAAACGTCACGCGGCTTCCTTTTCGATACTGGAGTGGCAGATGTTACTCGTTCCGAGTGCTACGCCTTTTTCGTGCCGAGCTAGCAAGCGTAGCCCTGCCTCCGTCGTACGCCACCGCGCTCTAGCCGCCGGCGCTTTACTCGTCACATCGAGTAATCCCTGAGAGGCAGGCGGTTTAGCCGTATTGACTGCCCAGAGCACGGGCCTCATTGCCGCAACGAAAACTCCCGCCGAGTTCTAGCCTTCTCGTAGCAGCTATGTTTTAATCGTAGCGCTCGTGCTAGATTCTCACTTATGTCGTCGCATCGACGGCGCGCACGCGCAAGAACTGGGAGGGAAGCGATGACCGCAGCGATAATTCCGTTGTCCGTACCGCTGGACGAATACGTCCCGGCCTGCACCGCCGACCCGGAGCGTTGGACAACCACCGAACCAGACGAGGACGCCAGGGCGGCGTGCCTGGTGTGTCCGCGCCGCTGGCTTTGCGCCAGCGAGGCATACCAGGTGCCGGGCGTGGAGGGGCTGTGGGCCGGGGTGGTGATACCCGAGTCGGGTCGATCACGCGAGTTCGCGTTGCGTCGCCTGCGTTCGCTGGCCGAGCGCGGCGGCTATCAGGTTCGGCCGCGGCGCCGTGGCCGGCCACGCGGTTCCCGGAACTGAGACTGCACCGGCCAAAACTGGCGCGTATTTGTCTGACGGCGGCACCGTAAGCTGTCCGCACGGTTACAGCGGTCGTCACAGGGTGCAATGGGGGAATTCGTGGACAGTGCCGACAGCCGCGTGGATCGGCTGCTGTCCGATCTGCGGCATTTCCAGGGCGCCGCAGCCAGATCCGCACAGCGGTTGGCACTCGAGACCGCGGAGGCATGGTCGGACGACGGTCTGGTCCAGGTCTGGGTGAACGCCCAGGGCGTGGTCGTGCAGGTCGAGTTCGACGACACCGTGTTGTCGCAGACGACCAGCGCTGACGCGGGCGCCGCCGTCGTGCAAGCCGCGCAGTCAGCCGCAGCGAAGATGCGCGCCAAGACCGACGCGTTTCAGGCCGGGCTATGGCAGCAAGTCGCTCGATTCAGAGTGCAGCCCGCCGAAGAGTTCGTCGAAGAGTTCAGCGGGATGCGACCCGAGGTTCCGTTGTCGGCGCCCGGCTCGCGGGACCGGCGTGCGGTCACCGAGACGCTGGATGCCGAGGCCGATCGCAAGGACGCGCAGGAATGGCGCCTGACAATTCGCGACGACGAATAATTCGGGGACCGATTCGGGGACTGATTCGGGCGGCGCTGAGCCGTCGACCAGGTGAGGAGAAGGGCATGGCAGGACAATTCGAATACGACGATGGAGTAGCCCGCGCCGGCATCAGCCAGTTCGACGAGCTCGGCAGCTCCATCGGTTCGTTGCTGAACGGTTTGAGCGCGGAACTGTCCGGTGACTCGCCCTGGTCTCACGACAAGATCGGTTCCAGTTTCGCCGAAAAGTTCGACCCGGATCGCCAGCAGGTGATCGCCCACGCCAGCGATTTGACGAAGGCGGTACAAAGCGTGGCCCCGACGCTTACCGAAGCAGCCAACAGCATCGTCGCCCAGGACGGCGGCGTCGCCGGCTGACGGCCAGCCGGACCACACGACACTCATCACCATGACACGCCTCCGGGCGCGCGCCCGAGTACAGCCACCGGCGGAACACATGCTGGACGCGTGATCGGGTGGGCATCCAACTTCCCGGCTGGTTGCGGTGGGTGGGCGACCTCATCGGTGAACCTTTCCCCGAAGGCGACGAGACCGCGTGCCGGCGGCAAGCCGATCGATGGCGGCATTACGCCGATCAGCTGGAAGGACTCAAAGATGAGTTGAACACCGCCACCCACACCACGCTCGGCGGATTCGCTGCCGGCGAGCTTCACAACGCGGTGGACGAGCGGCTCAAACCCTTCACCCCGGCGATCGACCAGGTTGCCGGGCAGCTACGCCAGTTGGCCGACGCGGTCGACAATGTGGCGACCGAGATCGAGTTCGCGAAGGAAATGTTCATCGCGAACTTGGTTGCGCTGGCGGCAACTGTCGGCGCGTTGATCGCCACCTCCTGGATCAACTGGACAGCTCCCGCGGAGATTGCGGCCGCCGTGGCAGCGGCCGAAGCGGCGATTTCATCGATCATTCGCGCCGCGGTCGCCAAGGTGGCTTCGGAGGCGATAGCACGAGTGATCACCGAACTCGTGGTGCGGGCGCTCGAGGGCGCCGCGGTGAACGCCGCCATGTCCGGCGCTCTCAACGCGGGCATTCAGGGCCAACAGA
>NZ_LZIJ01000077.1 GCF_001667115.1 Mycobacterium sp. 852002-51163_SCH5372311
GATGGTGTGGTTGGGGGAGATCTCCTACGAGATCTTTTTGATCCACTTGGTAACGATGGAGGTTGCGATGGACCGCATCGTTCGGGCGCACGTCTACACCGGCTCGATGCTGTATCTGTTCATCGCGACCATGGTGGTGACGATCCCCTTCGCGTGGTTATTGCATCGCTTCACGCGGGTGCGGGACTGAGCGGCCGATAGATAGGTTACCCTGTCCTAAGTTGCCGCCGGGTAGATGAAGGATGCAGATGACCGAACTCAAGCCGTCGCGGGGTTGGCAGGGCGCCGTGCTCAAGCTGCTGCGGGCCGGGGACTACCAACTCACCGTCACCGGCCGGCGCGAGATCACTCCGCGTTACCTGAGGCTGAGCTTCAATGCCGGCGGCATGCTGGCCGAACACAGCGTGCATCCCACGATGTGGATCCGGATCTGGTTCGCCGACGGACACCAGCGCGCCTACACGCTGGTCGATCCGAACCCGGAGACCGACACCTTCGACCTGGAGTTCGCATTGCACGAGGGCTGCGCGTCGGACTGGGCGCGTGCGGCCCAGCCCGGTGACACCATTGAGGCGACGGTGCTCGGCAGCAAGTTCGCCATCCCTGACCCGGCCCCCAACGGGTACGTCATCGTGGGCGACACCGCTTCGCTGCCGGCGATCAACTCGCTTCTCGACGCCATAGGCGACGCGCCGGCGCGCGTATTCCTGGAGGCCGGCTGCGACGAAGACAAATGCCTGCCGGTGACGCAGCCCAGCCCGAAAATCGATGTGGTCTGGGTGGACAACAACGACGGCCGCGAGGGCCTGCTCGACGCCGTGCGCTCGGCGGCCTTCGACGCGGGTGACCACTTCGGCTGGGTCGCCTGCAGCACCCGCACCACGCGGTCGGTGGCCAAGGTGTTGCGCGAGGATTTCGGAATCCCCAAGAAATCCATTAAGGCGCAAGCCTATTGGGTCGTCTAGAGCCGGGCGACCCTATCGGCGCGCGGTTGCCGGCGTCAGGATAGGGACGACGAATTCGTCGATCATCGCCCGCTCGTCGGCTTCGTCTTGGCCGGGGAACATCAGCAGCGAGACGATCACCCGCACGCTCCAGCGCGCCCGTCGTTCCACGGTGCCGGGGTCGTCGGGACCAAGCGAGCTCAGTAGTCCGGCGGCCAGGGCGGTGATCACCTCGGACTGTCCGGCCATTTCGCCGCCGAGGGGTAGCCGGGTGGAGCCGAACCAGGCCGCCAGGGCCGGGTTCTCGCGAACCATGCGCAGGGCGGCGGTGATGCTGGCGATCAGCCGCTCGCGCGGCTCCTCGATGCCGTCGATGTGCTGCATGATCTGGCGGCCGAGCCGGCGGGTCTCGCGGTGCACGTAGGCGGTGCGCAGCGCCTCCCGGCTCTCGAAGTACCGGTACAGGGTGGCTCTGGAACAGCCTGCGGCCCTGGCGATTTCATTCATTCCGATGGAGGCCGGGTCATGCTCGGTGAAGAGCTGCTCGGCGGCGTCGAGTATCCGGTCCGCGGCTACCTCGGTGCGGCGCTCGGCCAGCCAATCCCCGCCCGGCATCAGGACTTCGCCCGGAACGGCACCGACAACGGCCGCCGGACGTAGCTGCCGCCGGACCAGACGATGCGTGACTCGTCGACCTCGAAGTCGGGGCAGCGCGATAGCAGTTCGGTCAGTGCTACCCGAGATTGCATCCGTGCCGCGGCCGCACCCAGGCAGTGGTGTGCGCCGTGGCTGAAGGTCAGGATCTTGCGCGGGCACCTGGTGATGTCGAGTTCGCCTGCGTCCGGACCGTATTGGCGTTCGTCGCGGTTGGCCGACCCGTACAGCAGCAGCAACCGGCGGCCGGCCGGGACGGTGGTTTCGCCGATCGTCACGTCGCGGGTGACTGTGCGGGCCAGGCCCTGCACCGGCGAGGTGAGACGAAGCAGTTCCTCGATCGCGTCACCGATGCGCTCCGGATCGTCTATCAACAGCTGACGCTGGTCGGGCCGCTCGTGCAGCAATGGCATTGAGCCGCCCAGCATTCCGGTGACGGTGTCGTTGCCACCGGTGACCATCGTGAAGGTGAACGCGAGTATGGACAACGTGCCCGCGATGTCGCCGTCAGCGCCGACGCCCGCGGCGACGAGGTGGGAGATCGTGTCGTCCTCGGGTTCGGCGCGGCGCCGCTCGATCAGTGCGGTGAAGTAGGCCATCATCGACCCGACCGCATCGCCGACTGTTTCCAGCGCACTGGCGATGCCCCCGTCGGCGGTGTTGGCCGCGACGATGGCCTGGGTCCAGCCGTCGAACTGTGCCCGATCCTCCTCGGGCACACCGAGATAATGTGCGACCACCATTGACGGCAGCGGTTTGAACAGCTCGGCGACGATGTCGCCACCGCCGGCAGCGCGCAGCTTCTCGATACGTTCGACGACGAACTCGCGGACCTTGGGTTCCACCGCTTCGACCTGTCGCGGGGTGAAGCCGCGCGACACCAGCTTGCGAAATTCGGTGTGCACCGGGGGATCCTGCATCACCATCGGCGGATTATCTTGCAGTCCAATCATTTCGAGGTCGCCGTAATTGACCGTCAGCCCCTGCGCTGAGGAGAACGTCTCATGGTCGCGGGCGGCCGACCACACGTCGGCGTGCCGGGACAGCACGTAGTAGTCGTGTTCCGGGTGGTTCGGTGGGACGACGCGGTGGACCGGGTCGTGGTCTCGCAGCGCGCGGTACATCGGCCAGGGACTCGCCCAGGTTTCGGCGGTGGCGAGTTCGAACTTAGGCGGAGCGCTGTGAGACAAAGCTGCTGACATGTCTTATTCATACGACAGACCTAGGACAGTGTCAACCACGGCATGTCGTTTGGGGTAAGCCCGGGCGTTGAGTGTGAAGCCTGGGCGTTGAGGGTGAAGCCTGGGCTTTCGCGGTGAAGCCCGGGCGTTGAGGGTGAAGCCTGGGCTTTCGCGGTGAAGCCAGGGCGGAAAAGTCGCCGGAATCCCGCCGTGGCTTCACCCGCAAAGCCGTGGCTTCACCCGCAAAGCCGTGGCTTCACCCGCAAAGCCGTCAGCTCACACCCGAAGCCGTGAGCTCAACGTCAGATCCCCGAACCGGGGTTGAGAATGCCCAACGGGTCCAATGCCTGCTTGATGCGCCGGTTGAGATCCATCACGTCGGGTCCTAGATATCCGGCCAGCCATGGCCGCTTCAAGCGCCCGACGCCGTGCTCGCCGGTGATCGTGCCACCCAGCCCGACGGCCAGGTCCATGATTTCCCCGTAAGCCAGGTGCGCGCGTTCGGCGACCGCGGTGTCTGCGGGGTCGTACACCAGCAGCGGGTGAGTGTTGCCATCTCCGGCATGGGCGATCACCGAGATCATCAGGTCGCGCTCGTCGGCGATGCGCGCGATTCCGGTGACCAGCTCGCCCAGGGCCGGCAGCGGCACCCCGACGTCTTCCAGCAACAGTGATCCCTTGGCTTCGACCGCCGGTATACAGAACCGCCGGGCCGCGACGAACGCCTCACCCTCGTCGGGGTCGTCGGTGGAGAAGACCTCCTTGGCACCGTGCTCGGCGAATACCGACGCCATCACCTCGGCGTCCTCGGCGCTCGCGCGCCCCCGTTCGTCCGAACCGCCCACCAGCATCGCCGCCGCCGAACGATCCAGGTCCATCCGCAAGGTGTCCTCGACGGCGTTGATAGCGACCTGATCCATGAACTCGAGCATCGAAGGGCGAAGTCGAGCGGTGACCCCAAGCACCGCATCGACCGCCGACTCGACCGAGTCGAAGCTGGCCACCACGATGCTCGACGTGTTCTGGGCGGGCAGCAGCCGCAGCGTCACCTCCGTCACGACGCCCAGCGTGCCTTCGCTGCCGACGAAGAGCTTGGTCAGGCTCAGTCCCGCAACATCTTTCAAACGCGGACCACCCAGCCGCACCGCGGTTCCGTCGGCCAGCACCACTTGCATGCCCAGCACGTAGTCGGTGGTGACGCCGTACTTGACGCAGCACAGCCCGCCGGCATTGGTCGCGATATTGCCACCGATGCTGCAGATTTCGAACGACGACGGGTCGGGCGGATACCACAGGCCGTATTCGGCAACGGCCTTCTTTACCTCGGCGTTGAACAGCCCGGGCTGGCATACCGCGGTACGAGTGACGGGGTCGACGGTGATGTCGCGCATCTTTTCCGTCGACAGCACGATCCCGTCATCCAGCGCGGTCGCCCCGCCGGACAGGCCGCTGCCGGCTCCGCGGGTCACCACCGGCACCCGATGAGCCGAAGCCCAGCGCAGCACCGTCTGCACCTCTTCGGTACGGCGCGGCCGAACCACCGCCAGGGGCTTGCCCGCCGCCGGATCCAGAGCACGGTCCTGCCGGTAGCCCTCGGTCACCGTGGGATCGGTGACCACCATTCCCTCGGGCAGGTCGGCGATCAGGCCCGCCAGCAAGCCGTCGTTCACCGGGCCGATCCTAGCCGCAGGAATCGGTTGCGAGCTCACGAGCGCGGTCCAGCTCGCGCAGCGACGGCAGGCGGGTGCAGATCAACCCGGTGAGCAGGATCGGCAGGGCCAGCGCCAAGAACGTCACCTTCAGTCCGGCCGCGTCGGCCAGCGGACCGGCCAGCAGCAACCCCAGCGGCCCGGCGGCATAAGCCAGCGACGTCATTACTCCCACCACCCGGCCACGCAGATAGTGCGGCGCCCGGGTCTGCATCACGTAGTTGTAGATCGGCTGGATCGGCCCGTAGACCATGCCGACCAGCGCGCACAACGCCAGGATGACCGGCAACGGCGGCAGGACCGCGATCACGGCCGTCGCCGCACCAAAAGTGAGCACCGCGGTCAGCACGATCGTGCGCCGCGAGGCATACTTCGACAGCCGCGGGTAACCAAGCGCGCCAACCAAGCCACCGAGCGCCAGCGCCATCAACACCGAGCCCAGCTGGCCAGGTTGCTGGCGGTCGCTGAAGTACTTGGGAAACAGCACGCTCTCCATCGGCAGGTACAGCGCGGTCACGGTCAGCTCGATCAGCGCCAGCACGCGCAGTACCCGCAGGCTCCACACGAAGCGCAATCCCTGCGAGACCCCCGACACCAGACCTTGGGGCCGGCTCGCGAAGTGCGGCGTGCCCGCACCCTCGAGCCGCAAAACGGAGATCGCCAGCAGGGACAATCCGAACGCGCCGGCCGTGATCCACATCGTGTTGATTCCGCCGACCGTTGCGATCATCAAGCCACCGATGCCGGGGCCCACGATGAAGGCCAGGTTCTGGATCGCCTCGTAGACGCTGTTCACCCGGTCCAGCGACCAGCCGGCCCGATCGGCGGCTTCGGGCAGCATCGACTGCCGGGCGGTGATGCCGGCCGGGTCGAAGGCCGCCGTGCAGGCGCCCAACACGGCCAGCACCGCCACGTTGACCGCGTGCGTGCCGAACGCCGACGCCACCAGGGGGACGGCGGCTACCGCCGACCCCGATAGCGCGTCGGAGATCATCGACACCCGACGACGACCGAAGTAGTCGACGGCCGTGCCTGCCACCAGCGTGGAGAACAGCAGCGGCAGCGTCGTCGCGCCGGCCACGATCGACGCCTGCCCGGCGCTGCCCTCGCGCTGCAGCACCAGCCACGGGAACGCGACCAGCGAGATGCCGCTTCCGGCACATGCCATCAATGTCGCGAATAGAAGTAGGAACGCCGGGCCGCGGCTGCTGTTGCTCATGGGATATCGCGGCTGAATCTAGCGCCGATGCGCCAGGGGAAGCTACCGAATTAACGGACGGCGACCGCCGGAATGCAGGATGTTCGTGTGCTTCCCCACCCCAATACCGGCCGGGCGTTTGCCTCTCCGGTTGCTCCCGGCAGCGGCTGGCCGGGCGAACCGGCCACGGCGCAGACCCCGGTGGCCGGCGACGCAGCGCAAGTCGTGAGGCTGGCCCAGCGGGCTGGCACGGTGGCCGAACTCGACGCGACGATCAGCGTGTGCCGGGCCTGCCCCCGGCTGGTCGGCTGGCGCGAGGAGGTTGCCGTCGTCAAGCGCCGCGCCTTCGCCGACCAGCCGTACTGGGGACGGCCGGTGCCGGGCTGGGGATCTGAACGGCCGCGGTTGTTGATCGTCGGCCTGGCGCCCGCCGCACATGGCGCCAACCGGACCGGACGGATGTTCACCGGCGACCGCTCCGGGGATCAGCTGTATGCGGCGCTGCATCGGGCCGGGCTGGTGAACCAACCCACCAGCGTCGACGCCGCAGATGGCTTGCAGGCCAACCAGGTTCGCATTGTCGCGCCGGTTCGGTGCGCACCACCGGGCAACGCCCCGACGCCGGACGAGCGGATAACCTGCTCGCCCTGGCTGGACGCGGAGTGGCGGTTGGTGTCCGACGACGTGCGGGTGATCGTTGCCCTGGGCGGATTCGCCTGGCAGATCGCGCTGCGGCTGACGGGTGCCGCCATCAAGCCCAAACCGCGATTCGGTCACGGCGCCGTCGCCGAACTGCCGTCCGGCGTGCGTTTGCTCGGTTGCTACCACCCGAGCCAGCAGAACATGTTCACCGGTAGGTTGACTCCGGCGATGCTCGACGACATTTTCACCAGTGCCCGCGAGGCGGCAGGGATTGAGTGCGGATCAAGTGACTGACGTTCTGATTTCCGGCGCCAGCGTCGCTGGTATGACGGCCGCGTATTGGCTTGCGCAGCACGGCTATTCGGTAACCGTTGTGGAGCGCCACCCCGGGTTGCGCCGCGGCGGTCAGGCGATCGACGTGCGCGGCCCCGCCCTCTCGGTGCTGGAGCGGATGTCGCTGCGGGCCGCCGCCGACCATCTCCGGACGCGCATTCGCGGCTCTTCGATCGTCGACCGCGACGGCACCGAGCTGTCTCAAGACACCGAATCGACGCCCACCGGTGGCCTGATCGCCAGCCCCGACATCGAGCTGCTGCGCGACGACCTGATCGAATTGCTCTACGACGCAACCAAACTCGACGTGGAATATTTGTTCGACGACAGCATCGAGGCGCTACAGGATGACGGCACTTCCGTGGCGGTCACCCTCGAGCAGACCGGTGCCCGCGGCTTCGATCTGGTCATCGGCGCCGACGGGTTGCACTCCAATGTCCGCAGGCTGGTGTTCGGTCCGGAGGAACAGTTCATCGAAAGGCTGGGCACGCATGCCGCTATTTTCACCGTGCCCAACTTCCTGGAACTGGACTACTGGCAAACCTGGCACTACGGCGACTCCAGCATGGCCGGGGTGTACAGCGCCCGTAACAACAGCGAGGCCCGGGCCATGCTCGGCTTCATGGACAGCGACCTGCGCATCGACTACCGCGACACCGAAGCCCAGTTCGCCGAGCTGGAGCGACGGATGGCCGACGACGGCTGGGTCCGCCCGCAACTGCTCGAATACATGCGGTCCGCGCCGGACTTCTACTTCGACGAGATGTCGCAGATCAAGATGGACCGCTGGGCACAGGGCAGGGTGGCGCTCGTCGGCGACGCAGGCTATTGCTGCTCGCCGCTGTCGGGGCAGGGGACCAGCGTCGCGCTGCTGGGCGCCTACATCCTGGCCGGCGAGCTCAAGGCCGCGGGTGACGACTACGAGCGCGGCTTTGCCAACTACTACGCCGAGTTCCACGACTACGTCCTGCGCAACCAGTGGCTGGTCGTCGACAACATTCCGGGCGGGGCGCCGATCCCGCAGGAGGTGTTCGAGCGGATCGTGCGCTCGATCGAGCTCAAGGACTACTGATCAGCCCGTTGATTGTGAAGCGTCGGCTTCGATTGTGAAAGCAGGGCGGAATCGGGCGCGTGGACCCGCCCTGCTTTCACGCGCAAAGCCCTTTCTTCACACCCGACGCCCCGCTGTCACACACAACGCCAGCTCCCGGCGGGAACGTTCACGCCCCTCCCGGCGTTGACGCCATCGTGCGTCTTTCCGTTCTCGATCTCGTCCCGGTGCGCACCGACCAGTCCACCAAAGATGCGCTGGCGGCCACCGTCCAGCTGGCGCAGGCCGCCGACCGGCTGGGCTTCACTCGATTCTGGCTTGCCGAACATCACAACATGCCGTCGGTGGGCGCAACCAGCCCGCCGGTGCTGATCGCTTACCTGGCCGCGCAGACCTCCCAACTGCGCCTCGGGTCGGGTGGGGTGATGCTGCCCAACCACGCACCGCTGGCCGTCGCCGAGCAGTTCGCGCTGTTGGAAGCCGCCGCCCCGGGCCGCATCGACCTGGGCATCGGGCGCGCACCCGGCTCCGACCCGGTGACGTCGTACGCCCTGCGCGGCGGCCGTGACGATCGAGACATCGAGAACTTCCCGGCCTACCTCGACGACGTGGCCGCACTGATGAGCGCACGCGGCGTGCGAGTGCCGCTGCGCTCCGGCGACTACACCCTGAAGGCCACCCCGGCCGCCGTCACCGAACCGCGATTGTGGTTGCTCGGATCCTCGATGTACTCGGCGCATCTGGCCGCCGCCAAGGGCCTGCCTTACGTGTTCGCACATCACTTCTCCGGCAAAGGCACCGAAGAGGCGCTCGACCTCTACCGCTCCCGATTCCGGCCCAGCGACCTGGCGGCCGAACCCGTGACCTTCCTGACCGTCAACGCGGCAGTGGCCGAGACACGGGACGAGGCAACGGCTTTGATACTGCCCAACCTGCAGACGATGGCGCGGCTGCGCACCGGACAGCCACTCGGGCCGGTCCCGCTGGTCGAGGAGGCCCAAGTCGCGGAGTTGTCCCCAGAGCAGCAGCGCATCGTGGACAGCGGGCTGCGGCGGGCGATCGTCGGTTCGCCCGCGGAGGCCGCCGAACAGCTGCGGGCACTGGCGCAACGGTTCGACGTAGACGAGGTGATGGTGCACCCGGTCGCATCGGCCCGCCGCGGCACAGGCAGCGCCACCGCACCGGCCCGCGTCGCAACGCTGGAGCTACTCGCCAAGGAGCTGTTCTAAGCCCGCCTGCTGAGACTGACTGGAAGCGGGATCGGGCCTCTGGCGGGCGATCCAATCCCCCAGGTCATCGGCGGGCAGCGGCGGACTGTGCACGAAGCCTTGAGTGATGGTGCAGCCGTACCGCCGCACCGCGGCCAACGTCACCTCGTCCTCGACCCCCTCGGCGACGAGGTCGGCGCCCAGGCTGTCTGCCAATGCAACCGTCGACCGCACGATCGCAACCGACCGCGGGTCGTGAGCCAGACGGGCCACGAACACCCGGTCCAGTTTCAGCTCGTCGACCGAGACATCCTGCAGGCGTGCCAGCGACGACCATCCGGTGCCGTAGTCGTCAAGCGAGATGCGGACACCCAGGCGCTGCAGCGCGGCGACGGTGTTCCGGGACCGCACCGAGTCGACGAGGGTGCTCTCGGTGATCTCGATGATGAGGGCGTCGGGCGGCAAACCGTGGGTTTGCAGCAGCCGCTCGATGGTGCCTACCAGGTCGAGGTCGAGCAAATTGGTCGTCGAGAGATTCACCGCGACGGTCAGCGGCAGACCCTGCTCGCGCCACGACTGGATCTGTTCGAGGGCCAGGTTGACCGTTCGGTTGGCCACCTTGCGCATCAGCCCGGCGCGCTCGGCGGCGGGCAGGAACTCCTCCGGCAGCAGCAGCCCGCGGCTGGGATGGTGCCAGCGCAACAGTGCCTCGACACTGTGCACGCTGCCGTCGCTGGCATTGATCTTGGGCTGGTAATGACAGGTCAGCTCGTCGCCGCCCACCAGAGCGGCGCGTAGTTCCTCCATCAGGTTGGGGTCGTTGTCGCGATACAGCTCGAACGTCGGGTCGTAGACGACGATGTTGCTGGTGGCGGTTTTGGCGTGCGGAATTGCCGTCTCCGCGCGGTTCAGCAGCTCCTGCGGGTGGTCGCAGTGGTCGGGACACAGCGCGATGGCAACGTGGGCGTCGACTTGCACCGTGATCGGATCAAGGGCGACGGGCTCACTCAACGCCTCGAGCAGACGACCGGCCTGTGCGCGCGCGGCAATGAGATCCGCGCCCTCGGCAAGCAGGATCGCGAACTCGTCGTCGCCCACTCGCGCCAGCAGGTCCTCCCGACGCACATTGCTCGCGAGCCGATCCGCGATGTGGCACAACAGCTCATCGCCGAATCGCTTACCGACCGAGTCATTGATCTCGTGGAACTCGCAGAGGTCCAGCAACAGCAGCGCTCGCCGGGACGCCCCCCTGTTCGCCGATGAGGAGCCCGACAGCACCGAACGCGCGCCTGAAGGTATTCCCGACGCCTCGGTCAGGGCCGTCGCCAGCGAGCGCCGGTTGGGCAGCGTGGTCAACTCGTCGGTCATGGCGTGCTTGTGGCTTTCGGCCATGATGCTGACGTCGCGAAAGGTCACCGAAAACCTTGCAGCGACCGCGGTCAGGCTCAGTGCGGCAAGCGTCGCCGCGAGGCGGGAGTCGTGGCCCAGGACAGCCACCGTAAGTCCAACCACGGTTGATGCCACCGGCACGGCGTACGGCCCCAGCCCGCGTCTCGGTAACGGCGCGGCCGACGACCACGACGCCCAGCTGGCCAGCGCCACCAGCAATGACGACACCGGCCAACAGGCGTCGAGCCAGGTGCCAACGCGATACGAGCCGGCCGAAGTTTCGAACAGATACACGGTGTCGCTGACCGCAAACAACATGAACCCGGCAACCAGCAGCCCCCAGCGAAATTCCTTGCGCCAACCGAGGATTGGCAGCATCCCCGCGGCAAGAGCCAACAGCACCAGATCGCCCCACGGGTAGACCAAGCCCACCAGCACGGTTGCCGGCGTGCGCGTGGCGGCGGTATGGATGGGTCCGGCCGCCAGCGCCGCGGCCACCGCGGCCATGGCCAGCCCGCAGACCAGGGAATCCAGCCGGACCGGAACGGGCACCCGTTTCAAGCGCGATCGCATGAGCAGCAACAGTCCGGCGTAGACCAGCGGATAAAAAGCCAGATACAGCGGATCGGCCGCCGACGGCGACTGAGCTGGTGGCACAAACAGGGCGTACACGACGTCGCCCATCGCGGAACAGACCATGCCCATTGCGATCACAGTCCACGCCAAGCGATCGGCCGCCACCCGGTGCGCGCGAACGGCGACCAACCCGGCCGCAAACAGGTTCAACGCCGGATACAAATAGTTGGCGAAGAACACATCGTGACGGCCCGGCCGGGCGAAGAGGCTCCACGCCGTGAAGACGAGAACCCCGATCGCCAACACCATCAAGGCAATTCGGATTCCCGACGGGGGCCAGCGAATACCGTGCGGTCCATCGGCCAGGTGGTCTCGCGTCGACGTCTGTTCCGGCGCCGACGTTCTGAGCGCCCGGGCCACCGTGCTCTCGCTTCGGGTCTTGTCGGCCCCCTGCTTGGCGGACGAGCCGGGCACGGCGAGCTGCGGCTCCAAATAGGGGAATGGCAAATCCGGCACGAAACTGCGAATACATTGTCCGCCTTCGCGTTTGGCGGCATACATGGCCAGGTCGGCGTGCCGGAGCAGCTCGTCGACAGAGCACCCGGCGGTAGCCACGGTGAACCCGATGCTGGGACGAACCGTCAGCGGGACGCCGTCGATCACGATCGCCGCGCCGAACGATTCCAGGACTCGATGAGCTGCCGCGTGCGATTCCTCGACGGAACCTTCGATGAGTACCGCGAATTCGTCACCACCGATCCGCGCCGCCGTGCCGGTTTCCCCCAGTGCAGCGGTGAGCCGCCCGGCGACCCGGATGAGCAGCTCGTCGCCTGCCGGGTGTCCCAGGGCGTCGTTGACCGACTTGAAATTGTCCAGGTCGAGGCACAACACCGCAATCGATGCGTCGCCAGTGCGCCGGCGGTCCACGGCTTGTTCCAATCGATGGCGGAAGTGAGCTCGATTCGCCAGACCGGTCAGGCTGTCACGGAAAGCCTCTTGTGCCACCTCGTTCAGCAGGCCCTGGTTTTCGAAGAGGACGACGAATTGTCGGACGAGCACCGCGATCACCAGGATTCCCAGTGCGATCAGCATCGGTCCGTGCTCCATATGGTGCACCGCACGGCCCAATCCGAGCGCAGCGGCGAACAGCAGCGGCAGGTACGGCAGCCATAGCCGGGCCCGAGAGGTGATTTCGTCCTTCGGCGCCGCCACCGGCGGTGACTCATTGACGCTGGACAGCGCCGCCAGCGCCAGCATTCCCAATCCGGCCACTCGCGTCACGTCCACCAGATCGCCCGTGTGGTAGGTGCCGACTCCGGTCGTGAACACCACCAGAATGTCGGCGCCACCGATCGTCGTGATTCCGGCGGCCAACAGGCTCAGGCTGTGCCGTCCGGCCGGTCGATCCCGCGACAGCACCACGATGGCGGTCGTCACGAGAACGACATCGATGGAGGTGTGCACCACCGTCGTAAGCAACGCGCTGCTGTCCTCGCGGATGACTTTGGCGATGACGAACACCCAGGAGACCACGAACAGCGAACTCGCCACGATGATGCCGTCCAGGACCGATCGCCACAGATTGCGGTTAGGGGGGCCGGGCAGCAGCACCAGCGCCGCGATGGCGCCCGCCGGATACAAGAGCAGGATGGCGTCGGCCGCCGCGGGGTGAGCGGCGTGATCAAGGTCGGGGCGCACGTCATAGACCGCCCAGATGACCTGACCGACCGCCCAGCCCAGCAGGCCCGTCGCCAGCGCCGCCCATCCGACTCTGCGATGCCCGACCGCGATGTGAGCGGCTCGGCCGGCACACGCGGCGGTGAACACCAGACACAGCACCGATACGACGTGGTCCACCGAGCGGGTGGCGAAGGCACCGTGCCAACCCCCGATAGACGCGGCGGCGACCAGCGCGGCCGCAAGGCCATAGCCGCCGACCACGGCGCAGCTCAAGCCCATGGTCATGCCGGTGAACGGGCACGGCAGCCCCGCCCAGCGCTTCATTCCTGCTCCCGGCCCGCTCCGGCTCACAAACGCGCGTCGGCGGTGAGTACGAGATAGCACCACGCGCCCTAGCAGAATAGACTGCGGCGGCTCGCTACCGCTGGAAACGTGCCGCTGGGGTCACCTGGGCGTGAGCGCGAACACCGAAATCGGCCGTGACGTGCGTTTCTGGTAGGCGGTGTAGCGGTCCGCATTGACCTTGTTGACCAGCTGCCACATCCGGGGATAGTCGGCGTCGTCCGGAGTGACACGTCGTGCGGTCGCCACCAGTCGCCGGGGTCCGATGTTGATTTCGCAGTCGGGATGTTTGCGCAGGTTGTGGTACCAGCCGGGGTTGCGGTCGGCGCCCCCGTTCGAGGCGACGACGAGGTAGGAGTCGCCATCGCGGGCATACGAGAGCGACGTGGTGCGGGGCACTCCGGTCTTGGCGCCGACCGTATGCAGTAGCAGGAAGGGCGGAGCTCCCGGTATCCGGTGGCCGATCCATCCGTTGGTCTTCTGATAGATGGCGTCGTGCAGACGCAGAAACTGTGCGCCCACCTGCTCCAGCGGATTGCTTGACGGACTCATGGCCCCTTCTTACTGGCTCGTGTCGATGTCTGCCAGCGCTTCCCGCAGGATCTGCGCCGTTGCCTCGCGGTCCGGGTCCCGGCGCAGTACCAGCCCCTTGGCCACCGAAAGCTTGTCTCCGTTGCGCCGCGGCAGGACGTGCAGATGAATGTGCCGCACCGTCTGGAAGGCGGCGGGACCGTCGTTGATGCCGACATTCGTCGCATCGGCCAGTTCCGTCGCGCGAGCCGCCCGCGCGATGCGCTGGCCGATGCCGATCATCCCGGCCAGCGTCTCCGGCGGGGTGTCGGTGAGGTCGACGGTGTGGCGTTTCGGCACCACCAGGGTGTGGCCGCGGGTGAACGGGCGGATATCGAGGATCGCCAGGTAGTCGTCGTCTTCGTAGATCCGGATGGCTGGAGCATCTCCGGCGAT
Source organism: Mycobacterium sp. 852002-51163_SCH5372311 (assembly GCF_001667115.1). GTDB lineage: Bacteria > Actinomycetota > Actinomycetes > Mycobacteriales > Mycobacteriaceae > Mycobacterium. The sequence continues at coordinate 13,874 of NZ_LZIJ01000077.1, forward strand.
GACCGCACAGAACACACAGGACATGTCGCCACGGTACTGCCCAGCTCGTGCAACTACCCCGCGACGGCCGAGATACGCTGCCGCAGTGGACGCTACCGATCTGGCCTTCGCCGGTGCGGCCGCGCAAGCACGGATGCTGGCTGACGGTGAGCTCACCGCGCCGGAGCTGCTCGAGATCTATCTGGAGCGGATTGCCCGACTGGACAGCCAGCTGCGCTGTTACCGGGTGGTGCTGTCCGACGCGGCGCGCGATGACGCCTACGTGGCGCAGGACCGCCTGGACGCGGGTGAGCGGCTGCCGTTACTCGGTGTGCCGATCGCGATCAAAGACGATGTCGACGTCGCCGGCGAGGTGACCACCTTCGGCTGCGGCGGGCATCGTCCCGCGGTGAACTCCGACGCGGAGGTGGTCCGGCGGTTGCGCGCTGCCGGCGCGGTCATCATCGGCAAGACCAATGTGCCGGAGCTGATGATGATGCCCTACACCGAGTCGCTGACTTTCGGGGCGACCCGAAACCCGTGGCACCCCGGGCGCTCGCCGGGCGGCAGCAGCGGTGGCAGCGCGGCCGCGGTGGCCGCCGGGCTGGCTCCGCTGGCATTGGGCTCCGACGGCGGCGGCTCGATTCGCATCCCGGCTACTTGGTGCGGCGTGTTCGGCCTCAAGCCGCAGCGTGACCGCATACCGCTGGAGCCACACGACGACGCGTGGTACGGGCTGAGTGTCAACGGTCCGCTGGCGCGGACGGTGCTGGACGCGGCGCTGTTTCTCGATGTCACCTCCACTGTGCCCGGCCCGGAAGGCGAGTTCGTCGCCGCTGCCGCACGAAGCCCTGGCAAGCTGCGAATTGCATTGAGCACCAAGGTGCCGACGCCGCTGCCGGTTCGGGTGGGGCGAGAGCAGCTTGCCGCCGTGGAGCAGGCGGGCGTGTTGCTTCGCGAACTGGGCCACGAGGTCGTCACGCGCGATCCCGAATATCCGCCGGCGCTGTATGCGAACTACCTGCCGCGCTACCTGCGTGGCATCAGCGACGACGCTGACGCGCAAGCCCATCCGGAACGGCTGGAACCGGGCACCCGCACGCTGGCGCGGCTGGGTTCGTTCTTCTCCGATCGGCGGATGGACGCGGTGCGCGCCGCCGAGGCGGCGCTGAGCAACCGGATTCAGTCCATCTTCGACGACGTCGACGTGGTCCTCACCCCGGGCAACGCGACCGGCCCGCCCCGGATCGGTGCCTACCAGCGCCGTGGCGGGCTGTCGACGCTGCTTCTGGCCGGCCAACGCGTTCCCTATCAACAGGTCTGGAACCTGACCGGTCAGCCTGCCGCGGCCGTGCCATGGGACCTCGACGAGGACGGGCTGCCGATGTCGATACAGCTCGTCGGGCGCCCGTACGACGAGGCGACGCTGCTGTCGCTGTCCGCTCAGATCGAAGGCGCCCGGCCCTGGGCCCACCGCCGGCCGCCGGTGTCATGATGCCCCAGCCTCATGAGATGACTTGCCAGGCAGCCAGTTTGGCGCTGAACCGGATAGCATGCGCCGTGCTGGTAGACGGCAGCCGCTGACAGCGGATCCGTTCGGGCGCGTCGGCCAGTCGGCCGAACAGGTCGGCGGCCTTGGCGCCGTTGAAGTACACCCGTGCCATGGCCGGATGGTCAGCGAACAGCTTCCCGAAGTCGTTGACCACCAAGCTTTTCGGGTCGATCGCGGAGTCCGCGCTGCCGCGCCGGCGGCACGCGCTCAGCACGTCCCACAGGGCCACGCCGTGGGACCGCAGCGCCAGCAGACGGTCCTGGTAGGGCGCCGTCACATCAAAGCCGAAAAGCGCACTTGTGATTGGCCAGAACGAATTGCGCGGGTTGGCGTAGTACTGGTGGGCGACCAGCGATTGGGCGCTGGGAAATGAGCCCAAGATCAGCACCTGGGCACGGTCATCCACGACCGGCGGAAATCCTCGCAGAAGCGGTGTGGTCATCGCGTCTAGACCTGCGTCATCGCGTAGTAGGCGCCCCGCCGGGCCAACAGCTCGGCGTGTTTGCCCTGCTCCACGATCCGCCCGGACTCCATCACCAGGATCACGTCCGCACCGCGAATTGTCGAAAGACGGTGCGCAATAACGAAACTCGTTCGGCCGCGGCGCAGCTCACGCATCGCCTGCTGGACCAGGATCTCGGTGCGGGTGTCCACCGAGCTGGTGGCTTCGTCGAGGATCAGCAGCTGCGGGCGGGCGAGGAAGGCGCGGGCGATGGTGATCAGTTGTTTCTCGCCGGCGCTGAGGTTGGCGCCGTCGTCGGAGACCCAAGTGTCGTAACCGTCGGGCAGAGTATGCACAAATCGGTCGACATAGGCATTCTTGGCGGCGGCGACGATCTCTTCTCGACCGGCGCCCGGGCGGCCGTACGCGATATTCTCCGCGATCGTTCCGCCGAACAGCCAGGTGTCCTGCAGTACCACTGCGATGCGTGATCGCAGCGCCGTACGGCTGACCGTCGTGACGTCCACGCCGTCGATCAGGATTTGACCGGAGTCGACGTCGTAGAACCGCAGCAACAGATTCACCAGCGTCGTCTTGCCCACGCCGGTCGGACCGACGATCGCCACGGTGCTGCCCGGTTCGGCGACCAGCGACAGGCCTTTCATCACCGGCGTTCCCGGCCGGTAGCTGAAGTCGACGCGACGGAACTCCACCCGGCCCTGCACAGATGGCAGATCGTCCGGCATGTCGCAGGTTTGCACGGGCGCGTCCAGAACGTTGAAAACCCGTTCAGCGCTTGCCATTCCCGATTGCAGCAGGTTGTACATCGCGGCGACTTCGCTCAGCGGCAGGGTGAACTGGCGGACGTACTGAATGAAGGCCTGGATGCCGCCCAACGTGATCTGGCCGGCGGCCACTTGAAGTCCGCCGACCACGGCGACTGCCACGTAACTGAGATTGCCGACGAACATCGTGGCCAATGGCACCGTCGCGGAGAGCGATTGGGCCCCGAAGCCGCTGCGGTACACGTCGGCGTTGAGGTCGTGGAAACGCCGTTCGGCCTGCCCTCGCTGTCCGAACATCTGGACCAGCGGTAAGCCGGTGTAAGTCTCCTCGACAAGGGCGTTGAGCCGGCCGGTATCGGCCCACTGCCGCACGAACAGCCCCTGCGAGCGTCGCGTCATGCTCCGGGTCGCCAACAGCGACAGCGGGATGGCCGCCAACGCGATCACCGCCAGCAGCGGCGACATGGTCAGCATCATCGCCAGCACCGCCGCCACGGTCAGCACCGAGGTGAGCAGCTGGCTGATCGTCATCGACAGCGATGCGGCAACGTTGTCGATGTCGTTGGTCATGCGGCTCAGCAACTCGCCATGCTGGCGGGAATCCAAGTAGGACAAGGGCACCCGGTGCACTTTGTCCTCGACGTCGGAGCGCAGCGTCGTCACGGTTCGCTGCACGGCGATGTTCACCAGCCGGGCCTGCACCCAAACCAGCAGAGCGCCAAGTAGATACACGCCCAGCGCCAGCAGCAAGGTGCGGCCGACCGCGCCGTAGTCCACCCCGGCGCCGGGCCGGACGTCCATACCGGACAGCAGGTCGGCGAATCTGTTGTCGCCGTGGGCACGGGCGGCGGCGATGGCCTGGTCCTTTGTGATTCCGGCCGGCAGGCGCCGGCCGATCACCCCGTTGAACACCAGATCGGTGGCATGGCCCAGGATTCGGGGGCCGATGACCGCAAGCCCGACGCCGGCGACCACGAGCATGAGTACGGCCGGCGTCAGCCACCACTGAGGTGTGAGCAGTTTGACCAGCCGGACGGCCGTGCGCCGGAAATCGTCGGAACGCTCGATGGGCCCGTGCACCGCGGGCCCGATCGGGGGTCTCGGGCGCGTCATCAGACGCTCCCGGCAGGCACCACGGCCTGCGAGTCGACGAACTCAACGTAGATCGCGCATTCGGTGAGCAGCGATTCATGGGTGCCGCGGCCGACCACGCACCCGTCGTCGATGACGATCACCTGGTCGGCTTCAGCCAGCGTCGGGATACGTTGCGACACAATGAAAACTGTCGCTTCGGCCGACACCTCACGCAATGCGGCGCGCACCCGCGCGTCCGTGTGCACATCCAGCGCCGAGAACGCATCGTCGAACACGTACACCTTGGGCCGCCGAATCACCGCACGTGCGATCGCCAGGCGCTGCCGCTGGCCACCGGAGAAATTGACCCCACCCTGCGACACCGGCATGTCCAGCGCTGCTGGGTGCGCGCCGACGAACCCGTCGGCCGACGCGACACGCAGCGCCTCCCACATCTCGGCGTCGGTGACCACCTGGCCTGGCGCCGCGCCGTAACGCAGATTGTCGGCGACGGTGCCGGAGAACAGATATGCGCGCTGCGGAACCACTCCGATCACCGACCACAGCTGGTCGAGATCATAGTCGCGCACATCGACGTCGTCGATGCTCACCGAGCCGTCGGTGACGTCGCAGAGCCGGCAGATCAACGACACCAGCGTCGACTTTCCCGAGCCGGTCGAGCCGACGATCGCGGTCGTGGTCCCTGGTTGCGCGGTCAGCGAAACATCCTGCAACACTGCGCGGTCCGCGCCCGGATAGCGGAACGTAGCGCCGTGCAGGCGGACCACTCCGTTCGCCGTGCGCGGCCGCACCGGGTGTGCCGGACTGATGATGCCGGCACGGGTCGACAGCACCTCGTTGATCCGCTCGGCGCACACCGAGGCGCGCGGCAGCGTCATCAGGACGAAAGTGGCCCTGAGCACCGACGTCAGGATCTGCATGAAGTAAGTCAGAAAGGCGATCAGCGATCCGACCTGCATCTGGCCGGCGTCAATTCGCAGCCCGCCGAACCAGATCAGCGCGACGCTGGACAGGTTGATCACCAGCGTGGTGAGCGGCAGCATAAGCGCCTGCCAGCGCCCGGCCTGCAGCGCCGTCTGCGACAGCGCGTGGTTCGCGTCGGCGAAACGTTGCCGCTCGAACGGTTCCCGGGTGAACGCCCGGATCACCCTGATCCCCGAAAGCTGCTCGCGCAGAATACGATTGACGCTGTCGATCAGCGCCTGCATGCGGCGGGAGGCCGGCAGCAGGTGCGCGACGATCCAGTAATTGGCCAGCGCCAGAGCCGGGATGCTGACGAGCAGCAGCCACGAGAGCCCCGCGTCAAGGTGTACCGCCATCAAGACCCCGCCGATGCTCATGATCGGGGCGGTGATCAGAACCGTGCAGGTGGTCTGCGCCAGCAGCTGGATCTGGTGGACGTCGTTGGTGGTGCGGGTCAGCAACGACGGCGTGCCGAACCGAGCAATGTCCGACACCGACAGGCCGGTCACCTGGTGAAAGATCGCGGCTCGCAAGTCACGGCCGATGCCCATACCGGTGCGCGACCCCAAACGGGCGATCCCCAACAGGCACAGCGCGTGCACGCCGGCGGCCGTGAGCATCAGCGCGCCGAGACGCATGATCGTCGACGTGTTGCCCTTGGCCACCCCGTCGTCGATGATGGCCGCATTGACGGTCGGTAGATACAAGAACGCAAGGCTGCCAATCACTTGCAGCCCAATGACAGCCGCGATCAGCCGTCGATATGGCCGCGCGTATTGCCGCAGCAGCCTGGTCAGCATTTCAACACTTTCGCACAGGTCAATTCCAAGTTCGCGGCATATGACACGATGGGCGGGTGCTCGGTCTGATTGCTGAGTACGGATGGCAAGCCATCTGCAAACACCGGCCGAAAACGGCGGCAGCCACTGCGGTGGCGCTCGGCATCATGTTGTTGGCCGTTCCGCCCGTGGCTCACGCTGTTCCCGTGTTGGTCGCGAATCCGGTCGTTCACGTGGACACGCTGATCGGCACCGGGTCTTCGGGCGGAATCACGGGTGAGATCAACAACTTTCCCGGTGCGTCGGTGCCGTTCGGCATGGTGCAGTACTCGCCGGACACCACCGACACCTACGCCGGCTACGACCACGACAACGAGCGCTCCACCGGATTCAGCATGACCCACGCCTCGGTGGGCTGCGCCGCGTTCGGCGACATCCCAATGCTGCCGACCACCACCCCGATCGGCTCACAACCGTGGAACGCTTGGGAGACCATCGCTCACGACGCCAGCGAGCTCGGCGTGCCGGGCTACTACAAAGTGCGGTTCCCGGACACCGGAGTCCTCGCCGAGCTCACCGCCACCACCCGTACCGGCGTCGGCCGGTTCACCTTCCCCAGCAATAGCCAACCGGCGCTGTTCCATGTGCGTACCGGCGGATCGCTGGCGGGCAACTCCGCGGCGAGCATTCAGATCAGTGACGACACCACCATGATTACGGGCTCCGCGACCAGCGGCGGATTCTGCGGTATGGACAACATCTACACCGTCTATTTCGCGATGAAATTCAGTCAGCCGTTCACCTCGTACGGCACCTGGGACGGCGACGCGGTCTATGCGGGCGCCCGCAGCGCGAATTCTCCTCACAGCGGCGGCTATGTGCAGTTTCCCGTCGGCGCGGTGCTCGAAGTCCGGACCGCGCTGTCCTATGTCAGCGTCGCCGGCGCGCGAGCCAACCTGGCCGCCGAGGGCAACAGCAGCTTCGAGGACGTGCGCGCGGCCGCGGTGGGCCAATGGAACGGCGCGCTGTCGCGCATCGCGGTGGCCGGCGCCGATCGTGATGTCAAGACCTTCTATAGCGCGCTCTACCATTCGCTGTTGCACCCCAACACCTTCAACGACGCGGACGGCCGCTACCTCGGATTCGACGGCGCCATCCACACCGTGGCGCCGGGGCATACGCAGTACGCCAACTTCTCCGACTGGGACACCTACCGGTGCCTGGCAGCCTTGCACGCGTTGCTTTTTCCCAAGCTGGCCAGCGACATGGCCCAGTCGCTGGTGAACGACGCCGAGCAGAGCGGGTCGCTGCCGCGCTGGCCGCTGGCCAACTCCGCGACCGGGGTGATGACCGGGGACAACGTGGTACCGCTCATCGTGGACCTCTATATCTACGGCGCAACGGATTTCGACGTCAAGACGGCACTGCGTTACATGGTGAACGCGGCAACGACGGGCGGTGCCGGCCGCGACGGGTACGTGGAACGGCCGGGAATCGCCACCTACCTGGAGCACGGCTACGCGCCCAACACCGAGGAGTTCGAGGGCAGCAACGGTTTGGTCGGCGCGTCGGTCACCCTGGAGTGGTCGATCGACGACTTCGCCATCTCTCGATTCGCCGAAGCGCTGGGGGACAACAACACCGCGGCGGAGTTCCTCAACCGTGCGCAGTACTGGCACAACCTGTTCAATCCGGCCACCGGGTACCTCTCGCCGCGTGACGCCGCAGGGTTCTTTCCCGTCGGGCCGGGATTCGTGGAACCACTAGGCGCCTACGGACAGGACGGGTTCGACGAGGGCAACGCGGAGCAGTATCTGTGGCTGGTGCCGCACAACGTCGCCGGACTGGTGACTGCTCTGGGTGGTCGCCAGGCGGTCGCCGACCGGCTGGACCGCTTCACCGACCAGCTCAACGCGGGCCCCAACCAGCCCTATCTGTGGTCCGGTAACGAGCCGGGCTTCGGGGTGCCGTGGCTGTACAACTATCTCGGCCAGCCGTGGCGGACCCAGCAGCTGGTCGACCGGATCCGCGGCGAGCTGTTCAATCCCAGCCCCGGCGGCGAGCCCGGCAACGACGACCTGGGTGCAATGTCCAGTTGGTACGTGTGGGCTGCCCTCGGCATGTACCCCAGCACGCCGGGAACGCCGATCCTCGCCGTGAACACACCGCTGTTCGACCGCATCGTGATCACGCTCCCGACCGGACGATCCATCCGGATCTCTGCACCGGACGCATCCAACGGGCGCAGGTTCATCGACGGCCTCAGCATCGACGGCCAGCCGACCGATCGCACCTTTCTGCCGGAATCGATCATCCGCGCCGGTGGTGATCTGACGTTCGCGTTGTCCGCCGTGCCCAACACGGCGTGGGGGACCGCCGAGGCGTCAGCGCCGCCGTCGTTCGGCACTGGCTCGTCCTGACGGTGGCGACCCGCCGCGCCCGGCTGCGCCGCGCTTGCGATCGCCACGGTAACCGACGGTGGCGACCCGCCGCGCCCGGCTGCGCCGCGCTTGCGATCGCCACGGTAACCGACCGGACGGCGTTATACGTTGAGCAGCATGGCCGGTCATCCCGATCACATACCCGAGGATCTGCTCGCCGGACTGGAGGGCGACGCGCGCGCCGAGCGAGCAGAGCTGGTCGAGTGGCTGCTCGAGCAAGGCATCACCGCCGACGAGATCCGCGCCACCAACCCGCCGCTGCTGCTGGCCACCCGGCACATCATCGGCGACGACGGCACCTACGTCTCCACCCGGGAGATCAGCGAGACTTACGGCGTCGACCTGGACCTGTTGCAGCGGGTGCAGCGCGCCATCGGCCTGGCCAGGGTGGACGATCCCGACGCCGTCGTGCATATGCGCGCCGACGGCGAAGCCGCTGCCTACGCGCAGCGGTTCGTCGAGCTGGGACTGAATCCTGAGCAAGTGGTGCTCGTCGTGCGCGTGCTGGCCGAAGGGCTTTCGCACACTGCCGAAGTCATGCGCTACGCGGCGCTGGCGGCGATCATGCAGCCGGGAGCGACCGAACTGCAGATCGCCAAGGCCTCCAAAGCGCTGGTGAGCCAGATCGCCCCGATGCTCGGCCCGATGATCCAGGGCATGCTGTTCATGCAACTGCGGCACATGATGGAAACCGAAGCTGTCAATGCCGGCGAGCGCGCCGCCGGCAAGCCGCTGCCCGGAGCGCGCCAGGTCACCGTCGGCTTCGCCGACCTGGTCGGCTTCACTCGGCTCGGTGAGGTGGTGTCCCCCGAAACGCTGGGTCAGCTTGCCGGCAGGCTGGCCGGCCTGGCCCGTGACTTGACCGCGCCGCCGGTGCGGTTCATCAAGACGATCGGCGACGCGGTGATGTTCGTCTGTCCTGAACCCGAGCCGCTGCTGGACACCATCCTGAAACTCGTCGACGTCGTCGACACCGACAACGACTTCCCCCGACTGCGGGCCGGAGTCGCCTCCGGGATGGCGGTGAGCCGCGCCGGCGACTGGTTCGGCAGTCCGGTGAATGCGGCGAGCCGGGTCACCGGAGTAGCGCGACCGGGGACGGTGCTGGCGGCGGATTCGGTGCGCGATGCCGTCGGCGATGACGCCGGATTCGACTGGTCGTTCGCCGGAGCGCGCCGCCTGAAGGGCATCAAGAACGACGTCCGGCTCTTCCGGGTGCGAAGGGGTGCGGCCACCTGACCGGTTCGCCGGCAGCGAACGGTGTTCCGTAATAGCTGTAACAATGTAATCATGTAATCATGAAGCACCATCACACATACGGCCGTCGATACGGCCGCCCCGGGGGCTGGCAGCAAGCCCAGCAACCCGATGCCAGCGGCGCCGCGGAATGGTTCGCGGGGCGCCTGCCCGAAGACTGGTTCGACGGTGATCCCACGGTGATCGTCGACCGCGAGGAAATCACCGTCATCGGCAAGTTGCCGGACGCCGAGACCGGCGGCACCAAGGGGGAAGAGACCGGCGATCGCGCCGAAGGACGGGTCTCCCGGTTCCGCGAGGAAACCCGCCCGGAGCGGATGAACATCGCCGACGAGGCTCAGGACCGTTACGGACGCAAGGTTTCCTGGGGCGTGGAAGTCAATGGCGAGCGAATTCTGTTCACTCACATTGCGGTACCGGTGATGACCCGCTTGAAGCAACCGGAACGCCAGGTGCTCGACACGCTGGTCGACGCCGGCATCGCCCGGTCCCGGGCCGACGCACTCGCGTGGTCGGTCAAGCTGGTCGGCGAGCACACCGAGGAGTGGCTGGCCAAGCTGCGCGCCGCCATGTCGGCGGTCGACGACCTGCGTGCCGAGGGACCAGACCTGCAGGGCTGAGCCGCCGCTCGGCCGCTACTGGTTGTTGACCTTGTCGACGATCTTGTCGGAGACCTGGCCGGCCTGATCGTTGAGCTTGTACGCGCAAGCGTTGACGTCGACGATCACGTTGTTGGCCACGCTCATCGCGCGCTGGCACTGCCAGCCTTTGGCGGCCTCCTGGGTGTTCACCAGCGTGACCCTGGGCGGCTGGCCCTGAACTTCGGAAACGGTCCACCGATAGGTCTTGTTCTTGGACGTGTTCGTCACCGTGATCGTCTTGCCGGAGCAGTTCTTCCACTTGCCCTCAGCCGTCTCGAGGAAATCACGGGCTTTGTCGGCTGACGGGAAGGTCACCACGGCCTGGTGTACCCAGTGGTCGAAGTTGTCGCCCGACTCAGAGGACACGTTCCCGTTCACCCCGGTATACCCGGTGCCCGAATACGTCGGGTCCTGTGCGGCATAAAGCACCCCCAAGCACGACTGGTCGGACAGCGTCAGCGAGGACTTCGCCATCGTCGTGATGGGGTCGCCGGGCGTCATGTTCGTGGCGCCCATGACGGCGTTGATTTCCGAGGTGCTCAGCAGTAACGAACTGAGCCGATCGGCCGCGATCGGCGGGGGCGGCGGCTTCTTGGGTTTCTTGCCGATCAGCTGGTAAGCGACGATCCCGCCACCGACGAGGACGACGAGCACGACTGCGACGATGGCGATGACGAGCCATGGGTTTCCGCGTTTGGCGGGCGGTTGTTGCCACGAGGGTGGGCCGCCGTGCTGTTGCTGGTAAGGCTGGCCGCCGTGCTGTTGCTGGGGCGGCTGGCTGGGGGGCTGGCCGCCCCAGTTGCTGCCGGCTTGGTAGTACTGGTTGCTGGCAGGCGGGTTGTTCGGGGTGGGCACTGGTCCGCTGCTGGGGGCCCAACCGGGCTGGCCGGTCGGGGCGGGCCGGTGGATCGGACCGCTGCCCTGGCCGGGGTAGGACGGTTGCTGGACGGGTGTGGGCGGCGGCGTCGTGTAGCCCTGGCGGTACCCCTGTGGCGGCGGCGTACTCGTCGGACGCGCGGCAGGCGGGGGAGTCGTTCCGGTGGCGGCCATCGTCGGTGGCGGCGCCGCCGTGGCGGGCCCTTGCAGGGTGGCTTCCTGACTGCGCCGCATGATGTTGGCGGCGTGGTCTTGATCGGGGTCGCTGAGCGCTTCATGGGCTGCCAGCGCGAGATCGCCCGCGCTGGCATAGCGGTCCTCGGGCTTTTTGGCCATGCCGCGCGCGATCACCGCATCCAAGGCCCTGGGAATGCCCGCACGGTTGGCGCTGGCCTGGGGGATGGGGTCCAGCATGTGTGCGGTGACCAATGTGCTGGCGCTGTCGGACCGATAGGGCGGGGCTCCGATCAAGCACTCGTAGAGCACGCAGGCCAGCGCGTAGATGTCGGCGCGGTAGGTGACCTCGTCGTTGGAAAACCGTTCGGGCGCCATGTATTTCCAGGTCCCCACCGCCGTGCCCAGCTGGGTCAGCTTCTCGTCGGTGGTCGCGCTGGCGATGCCGAAGTCGACCAGGTAGGCGAAGTCGTCGCGGGTGACCAGGATGTTGGGCGGCTTGACGTCGCGGTGCATCACCCCGGCGGCATGTGCGGCATCCAACGCCGAAGCGACCTGGCTGATGATGGCCACCGCGCGCGGCGGGGTCAGCGGCCCGAACCGCTTGAGCACGCTGTCGAGGTCGGTGCCCTCGATCAGCCGCATCTCCAAATAGAGCTGGCCGTCGATTTCGCCGTAGTCGTGGATGGGTACCACGTGAGGTTCCTGCAGCCGCCCGGCGATGCGGGCCTCGCGCTTCATCCGCTCCCGAAAGACCGGGTCCTTGCTGAATTCTGCGGTCATCACCTTGACCGCGACCGTCCATTCCTTGACGGTGTGCTCGGCCTCGTAGACCTCGCCCATCCCACCGCGGCCCAGCAGCCGTTTGAGCCGATAGGGCCCAAACATCGACCCCACCCGCGAGCCCTGCGCATCGCTCATCGCTGCTCCTCCAAAGCCATCCCCGCCGCCCCCGCCGACAATATCAACCACGCCGCACCGCCAAGCGCGATTCGCTGCGGTCGCGCTTGTCGGATGGGCCTGTCCTGGCGATCAGTGCAACTCGTATGAATCGCGGGACACCCGGAAGTAGCGCCCGGTGCTGCCGTCGGTGCAAATCATGCCGGTTGGCTTGCTGTCGCAGGTGAGCGGGTTCACCGTCCACGCGCTGCCGTATGTCAGCGTCGGTAAATCACTGCCGCGCAAGGTATCCGAGTTGCAGACGAATCCGGCCGCAGTGCCCTGCCGCAACTCGAGGCGATCGCCCCATTCGCCCTCGCACCGATCCGGTCGTGGCGGTGCCACCCACGTGTGGTCGGTGATCTCACAGTCGGCAAACGCCTTGTTGCCCAACGAGCCCATCGCGCAGGCGATGTCGCCCGAGGGCGACTGAAACTGGTAGTACGTCTCGGCCCCTGCCGCAGCAGGGTGGAGCGCCATCGCCAGAGCGCTCAGCGCAAGCGTCGCGAGGGCTTTGCGCATCACCGCTCGGTGTTCACTTGACCGCCTGGCGGTGCGGGTCGAGTCGCTTGAGCCGCACCGCGATGAGGATCACCAGCACCACCGCCTGCACCGCGCATACCGTCGCGGCGAACAGCCAACTATCGGATGAGTACTTCCACAACGGATCGACTTCTTTGCCGACCATCTGTAGCAGGTCATTGAGGTCGATCGTCGACGCGCCCATCGCAAAGCCCCATCGGGACGGCGACAGCCAGGCCAGTTGCTCCAGCGGGATTCGGCCGTTCACCGGGAACAGTCCGCCACAGAGCACGAGTTCGGACAGGGCCACCAACACCAGCAGTGGCATGCCGCGATCGGCATTGCCGATCATCGCCGAGACCAACAGACCGATCAGCATCGAGACCACCGCGACGGCGACCACCGCGAGCGCCAATTCCAGCCTGGGCCAAGCGGTTATCACCGCCGCCTGGTCCGGCGGCAACCGGAACGCCGTTCCCAGGAATCCCAGAATCAGCGCTTGGACTGTGACCAGCACGGTGAGGACCGCCAATTTGGACGCCAGGTAGGCGATGCTGGACAAGCCGATGCCGTGCTCGCGCTGATATATGGGCCGTTCCTTGACGATTTCCCGGATCGAGGCCGTGCATCCCATCAGCGCGCCGCCGAAGATCAGCACCGTCAGGATCTGACCGGGCTGCATCGACTTGGACTCCATGGCCTTGGCGATCGACAGCCCCGACTTGCCCGGGGGTGCATACGCGAAAAGGCTCAGCACCATCGGCAGCAGCAGCAAGGTCAGCGAATACTGACGATCGGCGGCGATCACCGCCAGATACCGTCGGCACAGGGTGGCGAATTGGGCGAACGCGCTCTGCTGAGCGACCGGCTTGGAAGGACGCTCGGCGCCCGGCTGCGGGGCCTTGTGAGCCGGGTGTGGTCCGGACAGCGCCTGCTTGAGGGCTGACGTGTTGAATCGGCCCGTCCAGTCGGTATCGGTGTCGTGCTCGAGCAGGTTGAACAGGTCGGCGAAGTCGCTGCAGTTGAAGTAGTGCAGCGCCTGCTGCGGCGGCCCGAAGTAGGCCAGGCGACCACCCGGCGCCAAGATGAGCAACCGGTCGCACATATGCAGCTGGGCGATGTTGTGGGTGACGACTACCACCGACCGACCGTCGTCGGCCAGCCCCCGCAGCGTCTGCATGACCGACTTCTCGTACCCCGGGTCAAGGCCCGACGTCGGCTCGTCGAGAAACAGCAGCGACGGTTTGGTCAGCAGTTCCAGCGCGACGCTGGTGCGTTTGCGCTGACCTCCGGACAGGCTGTCGATGCGTTGGTTGGCGTGCGCGGTCAGCCCGAGCTCGGAGAGCACCTCGTCGATGCGGTGCTCGCGCTCCGCGGCCGATACGTCATGCGGGAACCGCAGCCGGGCCGCGTAGTTCAGCGCCCGGCGCACTGTCAGCGATGTGTGCAGGATGTCGTCCTGCGGAACGAACCCGATGCGGTGCCGCAGCTCGGCGTAGTTCTGGTAGAGGTTGCGGTCGTCGTAGCGCACCTCGCCGTTACCGGCGGGACGAAATCCGGTCAGTGCGCCCAGCAACGTCGACTTGCCGGCCCCGCTCGGTCCGACGACCGCCATGAAGCAACGCTCCGGCAGGGCGAAGCTGACGTCGGACAACAGCACCTTGCCCTTGCCGGTGACCACCCGCAGGTTTGAGGCCTCGTAGGACACGTCGCCGGTGTCGACGTATTCAACCAGCCCCCCGCCGGCCAGGTGCAGTAGCTGGTGGCCGATGCCGACGATGTCGTCGGGTCCGATGACGGCCTGGTCGATCCGGTTGCCGTTGACGTAAGTCCCGTTGGCGCTGTTGTTGTCGACGAGCTCCCACTGGTCACCGGCGCGCCGCAACACGGCGTGGTGTCGCGATACCAGCAAATCGTCCAGAACCACGTTGTTGTCGGGCGCGCGGCCGATCGTCACGACCAGCTGGTCGATGTGGTGTACCGCGGTCGGCGGCCGGGCGATCGTGGTATCACCGCGGGGTTTTGATGCGCCCGGGCTGTCCGGTCCGGCCGGCCGGCTGGGCGGGACCTGCGGCGGTTTCTTGACGATGTTCGTTTCGGCCAAAGACCGTGGCGTGGCTGGGCCTTGCGGAGGTGAGGCCTGCTGGCCGGACGGGGTGGGCGGCTTCGCGGTAGGGATCGACGGTGGTTTGGTGATGATCGTCGTGTCCAGAAGTCGTTGCGGGGGTGGGCTTTTCGAGGTGTCCGGGCCGGCCGGCTTGTTGATCGGGGCAGTATGAGACGTGGTGATGACGGTGGTGTCGCCCCCTGGCCGTGGCCGGGCTGGGCCTTTCCGGCCTTCCGCGGTTTCGGGTCGGGCCTATG
>NZ_LZIJ01000078.1 GCF_001667115.1 Mycobacterium sp. 852002-51163_SCH5372311
GTGGCGGGTGCGGTATGGGCTGCGGTATCGGGTGCGATGGCCGCATCGGTGCCGGCGAACCCCGCCGGAGCCATCGGTGCGCCGTCTTGTCCGGATGACCCCAAGTTGAGCGGCATATCCACATTGCCTGGCGAGGCACCGGTGTTTTCGGGGGCGCGGGGCGCAGCGGATTCGGCCGGGGGCGTCCGCTGATGCTCACTCACGGGCAGCGGGTCCACCGAAGGCGACCCGGGCCGGTCGCCCGTCAAGGCGGTCGCCTCGGGCGTGCCCGTGGTGTGCCCCGGGCCGCGCAACCCGTCAACGGCGCCGAACACGGCGCCGGCACCCGCGGCATCGGCGAGATTCATGTGCCCGGTCAGCGCCTGCTGGGCGGCCAGTGCGCCACCGGCGTTGCCGACGAACGAGGCGCCGAAGTTCTTTGCACGGTTGCCCAGCGCCGAACCCGCGTCGAAGTCGTGCGCGCCCTTGAGGACCGGCCCCATGACGGCCCCCGAAATCGCACCGGACTCGACATCGCTCCAAAACGACGTCGAATCGAAGCCGTGGCGATTGCCTTGCAGCATCTGTTGGCCCTGAATGCCCGCGTTGAGAGCGCCGGACATGGCGGCGTTCACCGCGGCGCCCTCGAGCGCCCGCACCCACCCACTCCTCGCCGCCAGGCACTCCGGCGCCGCCGACCGCGCGTGCCGGCGTATCGGAGGCTCCCTCTGCACAGCATGCCGGCGTGCCGGCGGCTCGCACCTCAGACGCCGTCACGCATACAGGGGCGGCCGCCACGGAGAGGCTTGACGCGGTGCGCGCGCCGGCGGGAGCCGAACCTGCAGCACATCCGGTGCACAACGCCGAAACCCCGCTACGAGACGGGCAGCTTCCGCGAGAGCCTCAGCAACCCCGTGACGCGGCCGGGCGCGACGAACGACGTTCCGGCACCGAGCGGGCCGGCGCCCCCGATTCGACCGACAGGCCGCACCCAACCGACCATGGGAGTCGGCTCGCCGAGGACCGGCATGCAGAGCCGGCCTGGCACGCGGAATCCGCATCCGAACACGGCGCTGCCGGACAGTTGGATTCCGGACATCACGCCGACGCGACCACAGCACACGATGCCGCGGCAGCGCCGTCCGTCATCGCCTCCCCCGCCTCTCCCGGCTTGCCCGACGCCGGCCACAGCAGCGCCCGACCGGCGACGGACGTTGCGCGAGTTGACGGGCCGAATCACCATGGCGAACAACATGATCCGCACCGCGACCCATCGTCGGGCCGACCCGATTCCGACGGACACGGTGACGATCCGCCGCCGCCCGGACCCGGTCCCGTCGACCCGACGGGCTTCGACAACCCGGCCAACCACCGCAGCTACGGGCCGACGTCGGACCATCCACCCCCGCGATTGGTCGACAAGTCCGCCTATCTGCACTTCACCCCCATCGCGCCCGATCATTTCGGCCCGATCACTCCGCAGCAAGGAGGCCACCATGGCGGAACTGGACACGCCGGACCAGGCACTGGCTTATCTGGCGCAGATCGACCCGAACACCTCGTACGACGTCCTGCGGTTCGAGATGGGATGGATCTGCTCGCCGATCCTGACGCCCGAGCAGGCCGCGGGCAGCGAGGCGGTGGGTTCGACGAAGCTGGTCGTCGATTCACAGACCGGCGTCGTGATGGAGTTCCCGAGCTGGTCGACGGACATGGTGGCGGAGGACTACATCGAAGCGAAACGGACCGGCCGACCACCACCGGCCCGTCAGATCTATCCCTACCGCTGGAGGATCACCCTCCGGCGCATTCGGGAGGACCCCGAGATCATCACCTACCAGATGAAAGCAGTGTCGCTGAGCGACCCGCCGGAGCCCACTCAGGACCATCCGCTGACCATAAACAAGCGGACCCTGCTGAACGACCCGCCGGACACGCTGTCGAGCATGGCGAGGGCCCACGCGATTCAGGTCATGGAACAGAATCACGGGACTTGGCCCGCGGAGACCGCGTCGGAGCTCTGAACGACGCCCACGGCGCATCCGATCCTGCGCCGGGCGGACCAGAACAGTCTGCGGGACAACCGGATTCACACCACGGCGACGCGGGACACCACGAGATCGATCCGGCTGAACGCGGCCGTGGGGTCCCCTCCCAGCCCGACGCCGAGCGGGCCCGCGGCATGGCGAACGGGGCGTTGTGGAAACGTATTCCGCCGGTCAGTCCGGACGAGGTGCGACATCACCTGGCCGACAAGCGCTTTGGCGAGCAACGAGCCAGGGACAATGTCGCGTGGTGGCGGGAGCTCAGCGGCGAGGAACAGCGCGCGCTGATCGACGCCTATCCCTACGAGATCGGCAACGCCGAGGGTGTTCCCGCGTGGGCGCGCAACGAAGCCAACCAGCACCAGCTCACCCAGCGGCTCGACGAGCTGCAGTCCCGCACGGACGCGGGCGAACGGTTGACCCGTGGTGAACGCAAAGAACTCAGGCGGTACGCCGACCTGCAACGGGCGCTTGACAACGCGAAGGCCGAAGCCGCGCACCTCGGCGGTGAGGTGCACATCTTGGCCTTTGACCCGAAAGTCTTCCACGGGGACGGCCGGATGGTCGTCAGCGTCGGCCACGACCCGCATCGCGCCGACTCGGTGTCATGGCATGTGCCGGGGGTCACGACCACCATCGACAAGCTGGGCGGCAACCTCGGCAATGCGCTGAACCATCTGAAGTCCGTGGCGATGGAGAATCCGGACGGCAAGACCGCATCGATCGCGTGGATCGGCTACGACGCGCCCAGCGGCAAAGGGATATTCCGCATGGCGTTTCACGGGCTGGCGAGCGAAGGCGGCGCCATCCTGCACAGCGACATCGCCGCGTTCAACGCGGGAATCGACGGTACCGCGGCTCATGGCGAACACTTCAGCAACAACCACATCTTTGGTCACTCCTACGGTTCGACCACCACCAGCTACGCGGGCCGCAACGGTCAGCTGGCCGGCCACGTGCACAGCATCACGCTGGCGGGTTCGCCCGGTGCGGCGCTGCAACGCCACGCTTCCGACTTCGGCATCGGCGAGCACGTCTTCGTCGCCTCGTCGTCGCGGGACATCGTGACCGCGCTCGGTGCTCGTTCGCCCGGTTCGTTGGGCCGGTTCTTCGGCGTCGGCCTGGGAGTCGATCCGGCCATGGCGCCTTTCGGCGCGCATCGGGTGAACGCCGAGTTCCCACGCCATATGGACCTGCTGAACACCTTTGGCACCCACACTGCCTACTACGAATTCGATCCGGTGCTCGGGGTGCGCACAGAGTCGCTGGCCAACTTCGGCCGCATTGCCGCCGGCCATTTCGATGACGTGCACATCGACGCACCTCGCACCGAACGACCGTGGTGGCAGCCGGGGTTACGCACCGACGAGCCGGCCCAGGGCCGTCCGCTGCGCCTGGACGAAACAAACGGCCAATATTCCGTCGAGCGCCGAATTTGGGATGCCCGTTGGCATTCGGGCCACCCCGACACGCTCCCACCCGTGCACGAGGAAGTGCCCGGGGCCGACGACGGAACCCCACCGGAGCACCATGACCACGCTCCCGCCGCCGGCCCGCCGTCGCGCGATTACGATGTCAACGGCCGCACCATACCGACCGACCAGCTCACCCACCCTCAAGCCGGACTGCTCGATGAAAGCCTGCTGGACGGCGCAGCAGCCAACCCCCACCGGGTCAGCGACGCGCTGGCCCCGGGCGCACCCAGCACGCACCCGGAAGTGCAGAACATGCTCCCCGACAGCTACCACCCGAACGGCGGTCTGACCCAGGCGGAGTGGAACCGTGAATACTGGCCGACCGGCCAACGCGACGCGCACGGCAATCCCGAACTGGTATGGCCAGATCCTCAGACCCATCCTCAGGGTTTCAGCTCTCCCGAGAATCGAACGCCCGGTGTGCTCAACCCGGGCCAGCTTTTCGACCGGTTCGGGCCCGGGTTCGGCGTCTTCGGTTCGCCGGTAGGCACATTGTTTCCCGAACGCGCACTGCCACCGCACAGCCTCGACGCCGGCTATCACCGGTACGAGGTGGTACGACCCATCCCGATCTGGGAGGGCCGGATCGCACCCGCGATGGGTCAGCCGGGCGGTGGCGTCCAGTACTACTTCACCCGCCCAATCGTCGACCTGGTGAATGCCGGCTACCTCAAGGAGATCCCGCTATGAACTTGGCCGAATTGGCCCGCGTCCTCGAGTTGATAGGCATTGCGCCCCAGGTGCTCGCCCTGGGCGGCCATGCCGATTACTCGTGGTGCGTCGAGCAAGCCCCCGATGGCAGCTGGGAGGTCTACTGGCTGGAGCGCGGCAACAAAAACAGTCTCGTTCGGCTGAACAGCGAGACCGACGCCTGCCATCAGTTGCTCGGCCGGCTCGCCTACAGCCAACTGCTCGCGGGCGCGATTCGCCCCGCATCGGCGCCGACGTCATGAGGTCCGAATGACAGCAGGTCCGCTCAGCGCCACTCAGGCTGTCGCCGCGGTGACCGAGTACATCCTCGAGGCGGGAATGGATTATCCGACAACGGGATTGGCGGCCGACCGGTTCGAGGCCGGTTGGTCGGTGTATGCGCCGGTGCACGTCGGCACGAGTGTGTTTCTGGTCGGCGACAGCGGACGTATCGAGCAGGTGTCGTCGTCGACGCCACCGCAGGTGGCCCGGGAACGCTTCGCCGAGCAGGAACGCGCGCTGGCTCAACGGGAGGCTAACGGAGATTCCCGTGAATTCATGTCCGAACTCGCCGACGCGTTCGACGACGCCTCGAATGGCGGCCCACCCGTCGCCAGCGGCTTCACGATCGTCGACGACGGAGCCCCACCGGGGCCGGTACAAGCGTTGCGCGACGAGCAAATCGGCGCCCAAGCGTCGGCGATGCTCGACCCGATCGCGCAAGAACTGGCAGCGCTGGGGCCGCCGGGTTGGCAGGAGTTCAGGGCAGTGTTCGCGTTAACGGTTCGCGCCGGCACGGCGGACTGCGCATTCGTCACCCGCGACGGGTGGCAGCCGGTCACCGTACCCCGCTCGGTGCTGGACCTGGTGCGCGCGCAACGCGAGGTGAGCGCGCAGATGCCGGCCGGGCCGTGGTGGCGACTGCTGCTGACCGTCACCAACCAGGGTCAACTGCGCGTGGACTACGACTACGGCGAGCAGCCCTTCCCCGACCACCAGCTGCAGCCACCGCCGAACTATCGAGACGACATCGCCGCCTACCCCCGCCCGCGGTTGCCGATCTGGATGGCCGGCTACCTGGCCGGACCCACCGCCCAGGGCCGCACTCCGGCACAGGCGTCAAAAGCCGCCTCGGCCGAACAGGCCGGCGGACGCCGGCCCACCGAGACCGACGACATCGAACCCCTCCCCGACACCTGGGCCCGCTGGGCGGTGCTGGCCGCGACCTACACGGGGGCTCAGTCGCACTGGGGGCCGCGGATCGCACCCGGCCTGGCCTGGTACGAATCCGATGCCCGCAGCGGATCAAGCCTTTATGTCCTGCCCGGCGACCGGGCGGTGCTCTCCGGTGGGCGCTGGAACTCCCCACTACTGGTAGCCGCCTACCAGCGCCACGAACCGCTGCCCGACCTGTACTGCGGTGCACCGGCCTGGGTCAACGATTCGGTGCTCAACAGCCGCAACCAAAACGGGCTGCTCAGCTTCTGTTACTGGTGGAGTGACGGAAGGTGGTGGCGGGGCGCCGCCGACACCTTCGACGAACTCGACGACCCGCTTCCGGCGATCTGGACACCCCAGGAAACCGTCGACGCCATGGCCGCGGTGGTTGGCCCCGGCGTGGAAAACGCTTGCCATCACCTGCTGGCCGCGGCCGCCGACCACACCGTCGCAACGGACGACGTCGCCGCGGTATTCACCCACTTTGCCCATCCCGACGTCGACGCCGCATTCAATCAACTCAGCCTGGCCGGCCTGACCCGATGAACTCGAGCCTCGACACCGCGTTGACCATCGCCGGGTTCGTCCTGTGCGCCGGGGTTTTGGCTTTTTGTGTTCCGTGGGGGCTGGCCATGTCGGGCATTTCCGCGGCGGACGAATCGCAGGATCGACCCCCGCGCAGCCTCCGGGAGAACGCGGTGAGCGTGGCGGCTGTCGTGGTTCCGCCCGCCCTGTTCGCCGGGATAGGGGTGGCCGCAGCGTCATTGGCTTGCCTGGCCGCAGGACCGACGTTCTACTACCCGCTGGTCGCCCTGGGCGTCGGCGTCGCCGTGTGGTACGGCGCCATCGTCGGCCTCGCCGCATGGCACGACAAGGTGAAACGTGGCGTGCTCGACGCCTACGTCAAGGAAGAACCGCCGAGGCGCACCGCCGAAGAGGCGATCGCCGCGGTCCGCAACTACATCCGCGACAAGGAAATCGATTACCCCACAACAGGCTTGGCGGCCGACCGATTTCCGCTCGGCTGGTCGGTGTATGCGCCGGCGCACCTCGACACCCGCGACCCGGCGGCCTCGTCGGGAACGACGGTGTTCCTGGTCGGCGACAGTGGCCGCATCCAGCAGCAGCCGCCCTCGACACCCCTGCACAGCGCGCAGAGGCGCTTCACCGCCCAAGAGAGCCTGATGGAGCCCTTTCGCGGGCGATGGCTGCGCCGTCGGCGCTGAGGCAGCGCCTATCGCGCGCCGGTTCCGAGCTACCGCTCCCCGCCAGTACGGCGCTCAACGAGCGCAATATCTTGGCGGCCAGACTGGTTGAGCACCCAGCGCATCCTGATGTCAACTTGCCGCGCGGCACCACCGTCCGCAGCGGCAGGTCGGTGAGCACCTGCCCTCCTTCGATTGACGACAACCGACCATATCGGCGCCGCCCCGCGCCAGCCCTTTCCAGTTTCCCGGCAAGGCGCGGTAACCTCATTCTCAATGCGCGATCAGGACGGGAGAACATTCATGACCGGTCCCAACGGTGACGCTGACGTGACCCGTGGCGATCGCTTCATCAAGACGGCAGTCGCGATACTGAGCGAAACCGGCCGTACCGATTTCACCGTGCAAGAGGTCGTCGCCCGCTCCAAGACGTCGTTGCGCGCCTTCTACCAGCATTTCAGTAGCAAAGACGAATTGCTGTTGGCGCTTTTCGACAGGACCATCGCGCATTCGGTACAGATCTGGCGCGACGAGACCACCGGACTGGACAGCACGTCGGCGCTGAAGCTGGTGATCGACCGCGTCAGTCAACAGCCGGAATCGAGCACCCAGGACAGTCTCAACCGGGCACTGAGCCTCTACAACCAGCACCTGGCCGAGACCCGTCCGCGCGAATACGCCCGGGTGCTCTCCCCCTTGCATCAACTCATCCGCGACGTCGTGGGACAGGGCATCACCGAGGGAGTGTTCAACCCGGGGCTCGATGTGGGGTCCGCGGCTGCGATCGTCATGCAGACGATCGTGGGCGCGCAGCGATTGCATTGGCTGGGAACGGAATTGAACGGAACCCCGATAGACGCCGGCCAGCTGTACGACTTCTGCAGCAGGGCGCTCGGCATCCGGGACACCGAAGAGGAGGCGCCCGCGCCGTCGCTCGCTGAGCTGTTCGCGCAGATCGGGATGCGGCCGGGCACCCACGGGGGCGAGTTCGCGATGACGATGCCGGTCAGCCCGAAGGTGACCAACACCTCGGGTGCGCTGCAGGGCGGCTTGATCGCCACCCTCGTGGACGTGGCGGGCGGTCAGTTCGGGCTGGACCATCTGCGGCCGGGGACCACCATGACGACGGCCGACCTATCCGTCCGCTATCTGCGACCCATCAAGCAGGGCTGGGCACGCGCGGTGCCCCGGATGCTGCGGTCCGGCCGGCGGGCGATGGTCATGCAGGTCGACATCTACGGCGACACCGACGACGAGCTCGCGGCGACCGCGACGGTGAATTTCGCCGTCATCAACGGGACGACGCCGACGACCGGACTGCAGTAGGTCCCGCTACATCTTGTTGCGCAGCAGTGGTAACGTCATTACCACCCGCAGAGAATCAGGACTTTCCAAGGAGATCGCCATGCCGTCTCGCGAGCTTCCCTTCCCCGTTTTCGACGCCGACAACCACATGTACGAGCCGCAGGAAGCACTCACCAAGTTCCTGCCGGACAAGCGCAAGAACGTGATCGACTACGTGCAGGTTCGCGGCCGGACCAAGATCGTGGTCCGCGGCCACATCAGCGAATACATTCCCAACCCGACGTTCGAGGTGGTTGCCCGGCCGGGCGCGCAGGAGGAGTACTTCCGCAACGGTGCACAAGGCAAGTCCTACCGCGAAATCCTCGGTGAGCCGATGAAGGCGATCCCCGCCTTCCGTGAGCCCGGTCCCCGGCTCGAGGTCATGGACGAGCTCGGCATCGACTACGCGCTGATGTTCCCCACGCTGGCGAGCCTGGTCGAAGAGCGGATGAAGGACGACCCGGAGATGACCCACGACGTCATCCACGCGCTCAACCAATGGATGTACGAGACTTGGTCGTTCAATTACCAGGAGCGCATCTTCGCCACCCCGGTCATCACATTGCCGATCGTCGAGCGCGCACTCGAAGAACTCGAATGGTGCCTGGAACGCGGCGCCCGCACGGTGCTGGTCCGCCCCGCGCCGGTGCCCGGCTACCGTGGCAGCCGGTCATTCGGCCTCGAGGAGTTCGACCCGTTCTGGCAGGCCTGCATCAAGGCCGAGCTCCCCGTCTCGATGCACGCCTCGGACAGCGGCTACTCCGAGTTCGCGAACGTGTGGGAGCCCGGCGACGAGTTCCTGCCGTTCAAGCCGACCGCGTTCCGCAGCCTGACCATGGGGCATCGGCCGATCATGGACGCGATGGGTGCGCTGGTCTGCCACGGCGCGCTGTCGCGCAATCCGGAGCTGCGCATCCTCTCCATCGAAAACGGTGCGGACTGGGTGCCCGACCTGTTCAAGGGCCTCAAGGGCGTCTACAAGAAGATGCCTAACTCGTTCAGCGAGAACCCCATCGAGGCCTTCAAGCGCTGCATCTACATCACCCCGTTCTGGGAGGACCGGTTCGGCGAGATCGTGAAGATGGTGGGCACCGACCGGGTGCTGTTCGGATCCGACTGGCCGCACCCGGAGGGGCTGAAAGATCCCATCTCCTTCGTCGACGAGCTGACCGAGTTCGAGCAGGAGGACGTCGCCAAGATCATGGGCGGCAACTTGATGAAGCTGATGAAGGTTTCTGAACCGGCCTCAGCCTAGTTTCGCGTTGGCGCTCAGGGTGCAGACCTGCGAGTGGGTAACGCTGTCGGCGCAGCGTCAACACCTAGACTCCACCCGGCCGCTCTTGCTATACAAGAGCACCATGAGCCTGGCATCAGGAGATCATTCCCGGCCAGGCATTGCCCAGGTGATGCTGAGTACCCGGCTGATCCGCGAGCTGGGCGATCCACACAGCACACTGCGCGCCACCGCGCAGCGAAGCGGACCGGCCATGATCGTCCGGGCGGGCGGCGAGATCGATGCCGCCAACGAGCACACCTGGCTCCAGCTACTCGGCGAAGTGTCGGCGATCACCGCCCCACCAGGCCCGCTCGTCGTCGACGTCAATGACGTCGAGTTCATGGGCTGCTGCGCGTTGGAGGTCTTGGCCGACGAAGCCCAGCGGTGCCAGTTCCGCGGCATCGACCTGCGCTTGGTGAGCCACAACCCCGGCCTTGCCCGAGTCGTCGAAGCCTGTGGGCTCGACGAAGTGCTGCCCGTCCACCCGACTACCGACGCCGCCCTGGCGGAGGCATTCGCCTGACAAAGGCCGCAAGACATGCGGTTGCGCTCGAAAAATCAATGCACGAAGCGGCTGACATGCATTGATAATCTGGGTAACCACACTTTGCCAATGGTCATCGCGCCGGATCTTCGCCCTGGCGAGGCTGCCGTTAGGAAGGGTGAATGACGGCCGAGAAGGATTGGGACAAAGCGGTCGGGAAGGCCGAGGACGTGCGGCGCGTCTTCGAAAGCATCCCCGCTATGGTGGTCGGCCTGCAGGGACCGGACCATCGTTTCATCGCGGCCAATGCCGCTTACCGCACGTTGGCTCCGAAGTCCGATCCGGTAGGGCTGCCGGCCCGCGAGGTTCATCCCGAACTCGAAAGCCAGCAGATCTACGAAATGTTCAACCGCGTGTACCAGACCGGTGAACCGCAATCGGGTGCCGAATGGCGGCTGCAGCTCGACTTCGACGGGTCGGGCGTTGAGGAACGGTTCTTCGATTTCCTGGTCACGCCGCGCCGCCGCGAAGACGGATCGATCGAGGGTGTGCAGCTGGTTTTCGACGACGTGACCCGCCGGGTGCGGGCGCGGCTGGCCGCCGAGGCCCGAATGGAGGAGTTGTCCGAGCGGTACCGCCACGTCCGCGATTCGGCCACCGTGATGCAGCAGGCCTTGCTCGCCCCCTCTGTGCCCGTCGTCCCCGGCGCCGACATAGCTGCCGAGTACCTGGTGGCCGCGGAGGACACCGCCGCGGGTGGGGACTGGTTCGATGCACTGCCGCTCGGAGACCGGCTGGTGCTCATCGTCGGTGACGTAGTCGGTCATGGCGTCGAAGCCGCCGCGGTGATGTCGCAATTGCGCACTGCCGTGCGGATGCAAATCTCAGCCGGTCACACCATCGCCGAGACCCTGGAGGCGGTGGACCGCTTCCATGACGCGGTGCCCGGATCGAAATCGGCCACCATCTGCATCGGCTCACTCGACTTGGCCACCGGTGAGTTCCAGTACTGCACCGCAGGTCATCCGCCACCGCTGGTGGTCACCGCCGACGGTCGGTCCAGATACGTAGAGCCAACCGGCGCAGGGCCGCTCGGCAGCGGTGCCGGATTCCCGCTACGCACCGAGGTCCTCGACATCGGCGACTCGATCCTGCTCTACACCGACGGCCTGATCGAACGCCCCGGGCGGCCGATGCAAGCGAGCACCGCTGAATTCGCCGAGCTGACCGCGAACATCGCCGGCGGCGGCAAGGGCTTCATCATGGATACCGCCTTGCGACCCATCGACCGGCTGTGCGCTGAGACGCTGGAATTGCTCCTCCGATCGACCGGCTACAGCGACGACGTCACAATGCTTGCCGCACAACGACGTACGCCGCCCGCCCCGCTGTACCTGACGCTTGACGCGACGGTCCACGCCGCGCGCACGGTTCGCGCCCGGCTTCGCGAGTGGCTGGGTGACCTCGGTGCCGATGCCTGCGACATCTCCGATGTGGTGCACGCCATTTCCGAATTCGTGGAGAACTCGGTCGAACACGCTTACACCACAGAGGTTCCCAACGGCGTAATCGTCGAGGCGACGTTGGGTGGCGACAGCAACCTGCGCGCCTCGGTGATCGACCGCGGCCAGTGGAAGGACCACCGCGAAGGCGAGCAGGGCCGCGGCCGCGGACTCGCGATGGCCGAAGCACTGGTGTCGCACGCCCACGTCACACATGACGACGATGGCACCACAGCCACTCTCACGCACTGCCTTTCGCGGCCGGCCAATTTCATCACCGACCCGATGGTCAGCCGAGCGACCTACCAGCGCGCGATCGACCGCGAATTCGTCTCGGTTGTCGGTGCCGCCGGACACATCATCGTCAGCGGCGATGTCGACTCCACCACCGCGTCCACCCTGGACCGCCAGATTGCCGTCGAAAGCCGTTCGGGGATAGCACCTTTGACGATCGATCTGAGCGCAGTCACGCACCTCGGGTCGGCGGGTGTCAGCGCACTGGCCGCCGCCCGCGACCGGGCGCGTCGGCAGGGCGGTGACTGTGTGCTGGTCGCACCGCCAGGCAGCACCGCGCACCATGTCTTGACGGTGGTCCAAATACCTTTTGTCAGTGGCGAATCCGACGATGATCTCGTCGACGAGTAGTCCGCGTCAACGACCGTGCCGCACCTGATTGAACGGCACCCCACGGTCGGCGACGTATTCCCGCGGAAAGTTCAGCACCCGCTCCCCGATGACATTGCGGGCCATCTCAGTGGTGCCGCCGCCGATGGCGACCGACTGCCGGGACAGGTAACGGAACCCGGTCTGCAGGCCTTCGCCCGGTTCCCCGACGACACCCGCTGCACCCGCGATCGACAACGCGGTGTCGATCTCCAGGCTCACCGTTTCGGCGTGGAAAAGTCTGATGAGCGTTCCGCCGGCCGGCGGCAGGATGCCGTCCCGCACACTGCGATAGACGTGATCGTTCAGCTGCTCGGCTACCGCACGGTGTACCAATGCCCGGCCGGCCCGCTCCTGCACCCGATCGTTGTGCTCCTGACCGGTCTTGCGGGCAAGGTCGGCATAGTCGACCGGCGTCGTGTGGCCGCCCTCGCTGCCACTGCCACTTGCGAACTCGGAGCCCTGACCAACCGCGCGGCGTTCGTGATACAGCTGCCGCGAAGCCACCGCCCACCCCTTGTTCACCTCACCGACCACGGCGTCGTCGCCGACATCCACCCCGTCGAGGAACTCCTCGCAAAACTCGGCGGACCCGTTGACCTGCGTGATGCGCCGCAACGTGATACCCGGATGATCAATCGGCACCAGGAACATGGTCAGGCCCTCGTGCTTGGGTACATCCCAGTTCGTGCGCGCCAGGCATAGCCCGTAGTCGGCCGCGAATGCGCTGGTGCTCCACGTCTTTGCGCCGTTGAGCAGCCAGCGGTCGCCCCGCCGTTCGGCGCGAGTGATGACCCCGGCCAGATCCGATCCGCCGCTTGGTTCCGACAGCAGCTGCACCAGTATCTCGTCGCCACGCAGGGCGGCGGCGATGTGCTGCTTCTTCTGCTCCTCGCTGGCGGTGTCGAGCAGGGTGGCGCAACATATCGTGAAGGTCGGAGTGTTGAGGATCAGCGGCATCTCGTAGCACAGCGATTCCTCGTCGAACGCCCGCTGGTATTCGTAGTCCAGCCCCAAGCCGCCGTAGTCGCGGGGAAAGCAGATACCTGCGAAACCGCCTTCGTGAAGCCGCTTTTGCAGTTCCCTGGCCCGTTGCCAGCTGCGTTCGTCGTCGCGGGGCGCGGCCGGCGGCGACTTCGGGTCGATGCGCGGCATGTTCTCGGCCAGCCAGGCCCGGGCCCGGGCGGCGAACTCGGCAACCGATTCGGTTTTCATCGATCCGACTTCTGCCCCGCATGCCAGGCGTACACCCAGCGGTTGTGTTCCTCCGGCGTGCCAAACATGGCGCGGTACAAGGTAACCCGCCTCAGATACAGATGCAGGTCGTGCTCCCAGGTGACCCCGATGCCGCCGTGCATCTGCACACAGCCCTGCACGATTTGGCCGGCCATCTCCCCGACGTAGGACTTGGCGACGCTGACCGACAAGTCCGCCTCGGGTGAGCCCGCGGCGACGTCGGCGACCGCCGCCGAGGTCGTCGCCCGGCAGGCTTCCAGCCACATCTTCATATCGGCGAAGCCGTGTTTGAGCGCTTGATACGACGCCAGCGGCCGGCCGAAGGTGTACCGGTCCAGCGCCCACTGGACGGTGAAGTCGAACACCGTTTGCACAATGCCGACCACCTCCGCGCACTGCAGCAGCTGAGCGATCTGACTCTGCCGGTCGATCAGCGCGGCGGTTTCGGCGGCAGTGCCGACGGCAGCGGACGGCTGCACCAGCACACCGTCGAAGTCCACTCGCGCGTATTGCTTGACCAGATCGATCGACTGCTGAGGTGTGATGCGGACGCCGGGCGCGTCCGTCGGGACCAGGAATTGACGGACCCCGTCACCGCAACGCGCCGTCACGAGCAGCACGGCGCTCTGGGCGGCAGCCTCGACGCGGTCCTTGGCTCCGTCGATGCGGTAGCCGTCGCCGGTTTGCGTGGCCGTCACCGAGGGATCGTGCGGTGCCCAGCCGCGGCCGGGTTCCGAAACCGCCCACGACGCCACCGTTTCACCGGACATCAGCGATTCGACGACGGCCGCGTGCGCCTGCCGCTCGCCGCAGGTGATCAATCCCGTGAGCACGGTGCTTACCGGGTATAGGGGCCCGGGCGCCACCGTCTTGCCCAGTTGTTCGGCGACCATGGCCAGATCGGCAATGCCGTTGCCCGAAACGCTGCCGCCGCCGAGTTCCTCGGGCACCAGCAGACCGGTCCACCCGAGCTCAGCGGCTCGTCGCCACCATGCCGGGTCGAAGGACACACCCGCGGCATGCAGTTCGCGGACGTAGCGCAGCGGCGCTTCCTTTTGCAGGAACGCTTGAGTGGTCGAGCTGAAAAGAGCTTTTTCCGGCGAGTCGACAGCGGTCATGATGCCGGCACGTGCTGGGAAAGGTGTGGGTGGCTGATCATCCGCCTAATCGGTCCTGGTCGAGGTTCGCGAGCGACTCTGATGGTAGCAATGGGCAATACAGTAAGAGATACCGGAGTTCAGTCGATAATGACGTCGACGCGCGGCCACCGTTACGGGACGGTCGCGTCGCTGTGCTACTCACCCGAACCGATCTCTTCGCACCCGCCCTGTGAACTGGCGGCGTTCATTGTGAACTCACGGCTTTCGGTGTGAACTGACGGCTTTCATTGTGAACCTAGGGCGGGAACCGGCGCGAATTTCCGCCCAGGCTGCACACGCAAAGCCCAGGATTCACACGCAGCAATGAAAAAGCTTGTCGGCACTACTGAATCAGTTCGCATCGCCCGGCTACATAGCGAACGCCCGACGCAGACTCTGCGCGTGCAAGGCCCGGTTCTCTTGAGAAACAATCCAATCCGGTACCGCCGAGTCGAAGCCGTTGAATGTCGCTGCGACAACGTGTAACTCGGTGTGGACGTAGGCGTGCAAGAGCCGATTTGCATAGTCGATCGCCTCGTCGCGACACGGATCGATCTCCGAGCAGCTGACATAGGTCGGCGGCAGCCCCTCCAGGTTCATTCGGTGCGCGGGGACATGATGACCGCTCGCCGTGGCATGCCCGAGGTAGTGGCCCCACGCCCGGCTCACCGCCGGGCCGTTGAGACCCGGGGTGCGCTGGAACTCGCGCCGCGAGGGCGTTGCGTCGGAGTCGAGCATCGGCTGGTGCAGAATCTGCATCAGGATCGGAGGGCCTTCGTTGTCGAACATGCGCTGCGCCAGACACGCGACCAGCGCGGCGCCCGCATCGCGACCCATCACGGCGATCCGGGCGGCGTCCGCTTTCAATTCCGCACTGTTCTCGACGACATAGCGCAGGGCGGCCTCGACGTCGTCCAGGGCGGCGGGACACGGGTTTTCCGGCGCGAGCCGGTAATCCACCGACACCAGCAGGCATCCGGCCGCCCGGGCCAGCTCCACGCACTCCGCATGATCGGTGTCCAGGTTGCCGGTGACGAAGCCGCCGCCGTGCGCGTAGAGCACCAGCGGTGCAGCTGACGCAGTGGCGGCGCGATAGGTCCGCAGGTTCAGCTGCGTTCCATCCGGGCCGGCAATAGAGCGCGTCTCGACGTCGACGTCGGTGGTGTCGACCGCGGCGGCCCGGTCAGCTGCCGCCCGATTGGCTTTCTCGCGCTCGGCGGGCAACGTCTCGGTGCGGAACTCGGCCACGCCCAGCCCCGCCGCAGTGTCGCGCAGGGCTGGATCGAGACGGCTAAGGCCTTGCGGCCGTGTACGATTCGTTTGCGTCATATCCTCTTGTCTTCCGGATCGTTCATCGGGACAGCCAGGAAACCCTCTCCAAAATAGTCCCGGCGCTCGAAGGTGTGGAAGATCTGGTCCGGCTGACGCCGATCAGGGCGGACGTCCAGCCCAGATACTGTGCCCGTTACGGTAACCGTCTCAAGTTATTGGGCTTCGTTGCTATTTATACTATGATAGCGACATTCCACGGTTGCTCAGGAGGGAGCGCTGGATGACGCTCAGGACCGACCCCGACGGCGCGCCCGTCACTCTCGACACCACCGGCGAAACCAGTCCGTATCCCTTCTTCGAATACATGCGGCAGACCGACCCGGTGTGGCATGGCGGTCTCTCCGACCAGGAACAGATGCCGGAGGAGCTCAGGCCGAACGACGAGTGGACCCTGTTCGGCTACGACGAGGTGTTCCACGCTTTCCGTGACGACCAGACGTTTACGTCGGCGAAGTACGACCAGACCATCGGACTGGTGATGGGTCACACCATTCTGGCGATGGGCGGCAAAGAGCACCACGATCACCGCAATCTGGTGGCCAAGGCGTTCCGGGCCACCGCACTGGAACGCTGGGAACCGTCGGTCATCGGGCCGGTCTGCGATCAGCTGGTCGACGAGATCAAAGACCGCGGCGAGGCGGACCTGGTCAAGGCGGTCACGTTCGAGTTCCCGACCCGGATCATCTCCACGCTGCTCGGGCTGCCCCCGGAAGATCTCGATATGTTCCGGCGCCTTTCCCTCGACCTCATCTCGATCCCGACGGACATCATGGCGGGGCTGACCGCAGCTAACGAGCTGCACGGTTACTTCCTCAACCAGGTCGAGCAGCGGCGCCGCAAGCTGACCGACGACATCATCGGCGACCTGGTCGCCGCCGAGATCGACGGCGAGAAGCTGACCGACGAGGCCATCATCGCGTTCCTGCGGCTGCTGTTGCCCGCCGGACTCGAGACCACGTACCGCTCGTCCGGCAACCTGCTGCACTCACTGCTGACCCATCCCGAGCAACTCGAACTGGTCTACCAAGACCGGTCGTTGATACCGATGGCGATCGAAGAGGGCCTGCGTTTCGAAACCCCGCTCACCATGGTCATGCGAACCACGACTCGAGAAGTCGAATTGGGCGGCAAGACAATCCCATCCGATGCGCAGATCGATATGTGCATGGGTTCGGCCAACCGCGACGAAAGCCGCTGGACCGATCCCGACACGTTCGACGTTCGCCGCCCGCGGCAAGCCCATATCGCCTTCGCCGGCGGAATCCACATGTGCCTGGGCATGCACCTGGCCCGGCTGGAGACCCGGGTGATGCTGAACAGCCTGTTCGACAGGGTCAAGGATTTGACTTTCGTGGAAGACGACGGAACCGGCGTGGAGTCCAGGATCGTCGGGCTCACCTTCCGCTCGCCGAACAAGCTTCCCGTCACGTTCAGCCCGGCGGCATGAGAAGCCGCGCGGCGATCCTGCACGACGTCGGCGGGCCGTGGTCGGTCGAGGAGTTCGAACTCGACGCGCCGCGTGCGGGCGAGGTGCTGGTCCAACTCGCAGCTGCCGGCCTGTGCCACTCCGACGACCACATACTCAAGGGCGACATGTCGGCGCCCAACGAGGTGCTGCGGTCCCTTGGGCTACCCACCATGTTTCCGATGGTCGGCGGCCACGAGGGCTCGGGCATTGTGCGTGAAGTCGGGGACGGCGTCACCGATTTCGCCGTCGGCGACCATGTGGTGATGACATTCGTCGCCGTGTGCGGGCAGTGCCGATGGTGCGCCACCGGCATGGAGTACCTCTGCGACCAGGGCATGGGAACCATGGTCCCGGGCATGCCCACCGATGGAACCTTTCGTCATCACACCGCCGACGGCCGGCCGCTGGGCCATCTGGCCAAAGTCGGAGCGTTCGCTGAATACACTGTGGTGTCAGCGAATTCGCTGGTGAAGATCGGGCCGGAGCTGCCGCTGGTGCCCAGCGCGTTGCTGTCCTGCGCGATCCCCACCGGCTACGGTTCGGCGGCGAATCGGGCCGGCGTGCGCGGCGGTGACGTGGTGGTCGTCATCGGTGCCGGCGGAATCGGGACGGGCGCAATCCAGGGCGCCCGGATCAACGGCGCTGCGCAGATCATCGCCGTCGATCCGGTGGAGTTCAAACAGAAATCGGCACGGCTCTTCGGTGCGACGCACAGCGCGGCATCCATTGCCGAGGCACTTGACCTGGTGCGCGGTCTTACCTACGGAGTGATGGCCGACGCGGTGGTGGTGTCACCGTCGCTGATCACCGCCGACGACGTCCGCGACGCGTTGCAGCTCACCCGCAAGGGCGGTACCTGTGTGCTGACCGGCATGACGTCGCAACTGACCCGGTCGGTCAATATCGACCTACAGGACTTCATCCTGATGAACAAGACGTTGGCCGGCACCATCTTTGGCTCGTGCAACGCTAAGGCCGACATCTCGCGGCTGGCCAGGCTGTATGAGTCCGGACAACTCCAGCTCGACGAGATGATCACCAGGCGCTACCGCCTCGACGACATCAACGACGCCTACGCCGATCTCCTCAACGGCGAAATCGTCCGGGGCATCATCGATTACGGAATCAGTTAAGACGCAGTTGCCAGTGTCCGCGCCGAGCGTGCTTCCACGGCGCAAAAATCGCCAGATTCTCGCCCTCAGAACACGTTCGGCGAAACGCACGCGGCACTAGTCAGGTAGCGATTCTGGCCAGCGTGCTTTCCCATAGCTGGGCGGCCAGCCGGGGATCCTTGGCCAACCGGTTGGGCCGGGCGATTTTGTGTCGCGAGTAGTATTCGCCGGGCGTCCAATCCACGCCGGGCTTACTCGAAGCCAGCCAGACCAGCTGCTCGGCCCCTTCATCCGAGCTGGCGGTGAACCGCCCTGTCGGGGTGTATCTGTCCATGAACATGATCAGCCGTGATCCCGATGCCGGGCCGAAGTTCGAGTCGACGTAGCCGGGGTGCACGGTCGCAGCCGCGATCCTGTCACCGTACCGGCGGTGTAACTCCTTGGTGAACAGAACGATAGCCAGTTTCGACAGTGCGTAGGCGGTGCCAGGCCTGCGCCGTGAGGTGTTCTCCAGATCGTCGACGCTGGCCCGGAAGACCAGCAGGTGCGACGAGCTGGTGGTGTTGACGACGGTGGCTCGGGATTCGACCAGCAGATCCATCAACTGGGTGGTGAGCAGAAACGGGGCGAGGTAGTTGACCTGATAGGTGTGTTCATAGCCGTCGGGTGTCAGCTGAATCTTGGCGCCCATGGCGCCGGCGTTGTTCAGCAATACGTCGATGCGCGGATATTGCGAACTCAGTTTCTGGGCCAACGCCCGCACCTGCGAGAGGTCGGCGAAATCGACCACGAAACGGTCGGCGTCCAGTTCCGCGGCCACCGCGGCCGTCTTACTTTCCGACCGGCCGATTACGACCACATTGTCGCCGCGCTGATGCAACCTTCGGGCGGCCGCGGCGCCGATGCCGTCGCTGGCGCCGGTGATCACAATCGTCTTACGCGTCATATCGGTGTGCTCTCACGCGAACGAGTAACGCACCGGCAGGTGTTTGAGGCCGCCCACGAAGGTCGTCGCGACAAATTGCGGATCACCGGTCAGCTCGATGGATTTCAGCCGGGGCAGCAGCTGGGAGAAGAAGCTGTTCACCTCCATGCGGGCCAGCGCGGCGCCCATGCAGAAGTGCACCCCGTAGCCGAACGCCAGATGCTTGTTGGGATCGCGCCCGACGTCGAAGCGGAACGGATCGTCGAAGACGTCCTCGTCACGGTTGGCCGAGACATACGACAGCAGGACGGATTGTCCTGCGGCGATGGGTATTCCACGCACCACGGTGTCCTCGGACGCGGTACGCATGAACTGCTTCACCGGGGTGACCCAGCGGATCATCTCCTCGGTGGCCTGCGGCATGAGGCCCAGATCGCCGCGCAGCCGGGTCAGCTGATCCGGGTTCTCGATGAGCGCGTGCAGACCACCGGAGATGGTGGCGCTGGTGGTGTCGTGACCGGCGGTGGCCACGATCAGGTAGTAGGACACGGTGTCGATGTCGGACAGCGGCTCCCCGTCCACACGCGCGTTGGCGATCGCCGAGGAAAGGTCCTCGGTCGGATGCTCGCGCCGCGAGGCAGTCACCGCGTTGAAGTACTGGAACATGTCGAGCAACGCCGGCAGCTGTTCTTCTGTGGTGCTGCCCCGCTTGAATTCGCTGTCATCGCTGCCGAACAACTCCTGAGTCAGCTTGAGCATGCGCGGAAAATCTTCTTCCGGCAGGCCCAGCAACGAAAGGATCACGTACAGTGGGTAATTCACCGCGATCTGCTGGGCGAAGTCGCATTCGGGGCCGGCTTCCACCATCTTGTCGACGTAGATCTTCGCCAGTTCGTCGACGCGAACCTTCAATGCCCGCATCGCCTTAGGGCGAAACCAGTCGGCGCCGATGGCGCGGACCACCCGGTGCTGTGGGTCGTCGAGGTGGATCAGCGTGCGTACCCCGATGGCGGCCGCCTGGTCGTCGCCCTCGGCGGTGGTCAGGACCGGGCGCGGCCAGTTGGTGAACAGCATGTTGTTGCGTTCGATGTCCATGATGTCGGAGTGTTTGGTGATCGCCCAGAACGGCCGGTAGTTCGGCACTTCGACCCACGACACCGGAGCGTTGGCGCGCAGGTGCGTCAGCGCCGCATGCAGCCGTGACTCGTCGGTGTAGGTCAATGGATCCGCCAGCAACTTGGCGGTTTCGTCCACCGTCGGTGCGCTCACTGGCGAAACTCCTTCACTACAGCGGTAATACAGTTCTGCGAAGCGCCGTAGAAGATCGGCTGCACCCGGTCGGCCGCACCCGCGCAGCGGCTTCGCAGTGCGGGGGCAATCGAGTCAGCCGGCCCAACCACGGCGAACGCGGCCAGCACGTCATCGTCGATGAGCGCGCCCATGTTGTCCCACTCACCTTGCAGCGAGAGGCGGTGCAACTCGTCTTGCAGGTCACCCCAGCCGTGCAACTCGAGCACCCGCCGGTACGCCGGTGTCGATCCGTAGAAGGCGATCTGCTTGCGGGTGGCCGCGATGGCGGAAGCCAGCTCGGCGTCGTCTTCCCCGGTCGCCACCATCACCTCGGCCGACACCTCGAAGTCGTTGCGAGCGCGGCCGGATCGCACCAGGCCGCGTTCCAGCGCGGGCAGGGTTACCTCATCGAGGTACCGCTTCGAGATCATCGGGTGGCCGAGGTGTCCGTCGGCGACCTCGCCGCACATCTCGGTCATCGCCGCACCGACGGCGGCGATGAAGATCTTCGGGACGGGGTGGGGCTGAGGCTCGGGGGTGAACATCGGCGTCATGATCTTGTGGGTATAGAACTCGCCCTCGAACCTCAGCTTGGTGCCGTCCCTCCACGCGGCCCAGATCGCCTGCAGCGCAGCGACGAATTCGCGCATCCGCCGCGCCGGATGGCTCCACGGCATGCTGAATCGCTTCTCGATGTGCGGCTGGATCTGGGTTCCCAGACCGAGGATGAACCGGCCCTGGGAGTACGTCTGCAGATCCCAGCCGATGTTGGCGACGATCATCGGGTTGCGCGCAAACGCCACCGCGATGTTGGTGCCCAGTTCCAGTCGCGAAGTGTGCTCGGCGGCCAGCAGCAACGGCAGGAACGGGTCGTGACTTGTCTCGGCGGTCCAGCCCCCGTCGTAGCCGTGTTCTTCGAGGGCTTTGGCCGCTTCGGTCACCCGGGCCAGTGTGTTGGGGATGTTCCCGTCGATCTTGAGGCCTGACATGGTGCTCACCTGGGGGAGCGCCTGCGCAGCACTACCCACCCACACACCATGGGGTAAAAGTTACAGTAAGCGATTCGGTAGGGTCAACGTCCGCGCCGGTGGCCGGGAGCTCTGTCGCAGGCGCTACAGTAAGCAATTCAGTATGCGTCGGCGCGGGCGCCGAGTGAGGACGGAAGCAATGGCCAAATCCCCGGATTGGGAGGAGACGCTCGCCGACCTCGCCCGCCGCCGTCAGCACGCGCGCGGCATGGGCGGTCCCGAACGGCTCGACAAGCATCGCAGCAAGGGCAAGCTCGACGCTCGCTCGCGCATCGAACGACTCCTCGATCCCGGGACATTCCGCGAACTGGGCACGCTTGTCGGCGGCGAGATCGCGGCCGACGCGATCGTCACCGGATCCGGCCGTGTCAACGGGGTTCCGGTGATGGTGGGCGCCGAGGACTTCACCACGCTGGCCGGCAGCATCGGGCCGGGGGGCAACTCCAAGCGCTACCGCCTCGCCGAGCTCGCGGTCCGCGACCGGGTCCCGCTCGTCATGCTCCTCGACGGCGCCGGATTTCGCCCCACCGGCGGGCATTACGGGCGGACTCCCACCGATCTGCTCGCGCAGACACAGTGCTCGGGCCGGGTTCCGACCGTCGCCGCGGTGCTCGGACCGTCGGCGGGACACGGCGCCCTGGTGGCCCCAGTGTGCGACTTCCGGATCATGAGCAGCCACGGCGCCATCTTCACCGCCGGGCCCCCCGTCGTGAAAGAGTCCACCGGTGAGGAGATCTCGAAAGAGGATCTCGGTGGCCCGGACGTCTCACTGCCCAGCGGGGTGATCCACAACTTCGCCGAGGACGACGAAGCCGTGCTCGACGACATTCGGCGCTATTTGTCGTATTTCCCGCCCAGTGCCTGGTCGTACCCTCCGGCGCGGTCCGCGTCGGGGTCGGCGGACGCAACCAGCGGCCCGCGGCCGACGCCGGAATTGCTGGAGATCGTCTCGCGCGACAACCGGCGGGTCTACGACATGCGCCAGGTGCTCGATGTGGTGTTCGACGATCCGGACTGGTTCGAGGTGCAGCCGCGGTTCGGCCGGGCGATCATCTGCGCGCTGGCACATCTCGGCGGGCATCCGGTCGCGGTGGTGGCCAACCAGCCGCAGGTGCTGGCGGGGTCCATCGACGCCGAGGCCGCCGACAAGGCAGCGCATTTCATCATGGTCGCCGACTCGTTTCACCTTCCGATCGTCTTCTTCGCCGACAACCCGGGCATGCTGCCCGGCAGCCGCTCCGAACGCGAAGGCGTATTGCGCGCCGGCGCACGGATGTTCGCCGCGCAGACGGCGGCCACGACCATCAAGCTGCACCTGACTCTGCGCAAGGCATACGGGTTCGGCTCCATGGTCATGTCGCTGCTCGGATTCGACCACCAGTCAGCAACATTCGCGTTCCCGGGCGCCACCATGGGAGCCATGAGCGCCGCGGCGCTCACCCGCGCGTCGCACGCGGGTGAAGACCTTTCCGTCAAGCTGCGCAACGCCGAGCTGCAGGCGTCGTACCGGTCGGCCGAGCATCTGGGTTTCGACGAGCTCATCGACCCTCGCGAAAGCCGGGACGCCCTGCTGAATTCCCTGGAACGCGGCCTGTCCAGCCGGCAAGCCGTCGCCGAGCCGGTGACTCGCACCGTCATCATTCCGTGACGTTTCTCCGCCGTCGGTCCGCGAGCGTGCGTGTTTGTACACGACACGCCGCAGAATGCCGTACAACTGCGCACGCTCGCGCTTACGGCGGCGCCGTTCAGTACACGTAGTCCTCGCCGCTCGCGCGCACCGTGACGTCGCTGAGGTTGATCCCCCAGGGCTGGTCGATCACGTGCACCACCGCGTTCGCCAGGTCGTCCGGGGTGATCAGCCAGTATTGCATCGAGTCGACGTCCATCTGCTCGGGCCGAAGCGCCCCGTTTTGCAGGTTGCCGACATTCTCGAAGAACTTGGCGGCCTTCTGTCCGACAATTCCGATGGCCGCCATTTCGTTGACGACGCCGCTGGCGAGGTTGGTCCCGAGCACCCCGGTCGGCTTGATCGTGGTGACCTTGATCTTGCCCTGGGCCTCGATCCGCAACGAATCGGAGAGCACATCGACCGCCGCCTTGGTCGCACTGTAAACGCCCGAGCCTTCGGTCCCCGCATTGCCGTAGATGGACGAAATGTTGACGACCTGGCCCCGGCCCTGCTGGATCATCGTGTCGTAGACGGCCGAGATGCCGTTCACGACGCCTTTGATGTTGATATCGATCGCCTTGTGCCATTTCTCCCAGGCGCGTTCGTGGTCGGCGAAAAACGCCAGCGGCATGACACCCGCGTTGTTGACCATCACGTCGATTGCGCCGTAAGTGTCGACCGCGTGTTGGGCCGCCGCCTTGAGCTGGGCCATGTCCGTGACATCGGCGGCGTGGGCGGTGCCCTCCAAACCAGCGGCGCGGATGCCCTCGAAGACCTCGTTGAGGCTCTCGGTGTTGACGTCCACGCCGACCACCTTCGCCCCACCGGCGGCGCACTTTTCCGAGATCAGCTTGCCGAAGCCGCTGCCTGCGCCGGTCACGATGATGACCTTGTCCTTCAAGTGCTGCGACATAACCGCTCCTACCTTCGCCGTCACACCACGTAATGTCGAGACCCCTTGCGCCATAGTCGAAATCGCGCTAATGGTCACATCCCTGGTCCGCCAGTCGGCCCGCCGGTTTGAATGGCGAGCAGACGCAAAAGTACCCCATTTCGTCCCGAAATGGGGTACTTTTGCGTCTGCTCGCCCAGCTCGGCCGCAGCTGTCATCGCATGACGTAAGCGAACTGGGAACGGGGATACACGCCATGAAGGTCCCGATATGACGGCGGTTGCCGTAGCCCTTCATCTTTGATCCCGTACTTGACGGCCAGCTCGGCAGCGATGAGCGTCTGACCGCTCAAGTCCTCGAGGTTCGGATCGTCGTAGAGGCGAGAGATGACATGGCCGGTGAACTCCGGAGTCTCGGCACTGTCGAAAATATGGCCCAGTTTCTCCGGATTGCGTGCCACGATGTCGCGCACGCGCTGAGTTAACAATGACCCCATCCATATCGAAACCGCAGCGATGCCAGTGCCTTTGAAGTCAATTGCCATGTCCGCGGCCATCTTGTCGGTGCCTGCCTTCGGAACACCGTATGCCGGTCCAAACGCATAGTGCACCGCTCCCGACGATGACGTGAAGACGACCAACCCTCTGCGCTGCGGCAACATCAACGGCACGGCAAAGACCGTTGCAACGTAGCTACTGCGCAGGCCCACAGTAAGGGTGTCGATCACGTTTAGGGGTTCCTCCCAAAACTTCGTCCGGCCCATCATCTCGTTGCGGATGATCGCCGCGTTGTTGACCAGCACGTCAATCTTTCCGTGGTCGCTGCCGACGCGCTCAAAGAGATCCTTCACCTGGTCGTCGTCGGCATGATCGACCCTTACCGCAATGCCCCTGCCACCCGATGCATCAACCTCATTGGCCGTCTCATAGATGGTGCCGGGGAGTTGGGATTCACCCGGCTTCTCGGTGCGACCGGTGACATAGACCGTGTACCCGTGGGCGCCGAGCGCGTGTGCGATGCCTGCGCCGGCTCCTCGACTGGCACCGGTGACCACGGCGATCCTGTTCGTATTCGGCATAATTGGCCTACTCCTCTACAGAACTGCTCCGCCGTTGACTCCGATCACCTGTCCGGTGATATAGCTCGATGACTCCGAGCACAAAAAAGCGCACAATGCGGCGACGTCTTCACCTGTGCCGATTCGTCCTGCCGGAATGGCCTTCGCCAGCACTTCCGCCGACGGCAGCTTCTTCGCAGATTGCTGTTCTCGCAGCATCGGAGAGTCGATGACGAACGGCGGAATGGTGTTGATGGTGATTCCCCGCGATGCGTACTCTTGTGCCACCGTCTTCGTGAGCGCGATAACCCCGCCTTTAGAGGCAGAGTAGTGGCCCTGACCGACGGCTCCTTTCTGGCCGGCCGCTGACGAGATAGTCACGATCCGGCCCCATTTAGCCGACGTCATGTCCGGCAACGCTGCCTGTAGGCACAGGAATGTACCCGTCAAGTTCACCGCGAGGTAGCGATTCCACTCCTCGAGCGTGATCTGATGGAACGGGGTGAAGCCCGCGATCGCAGCGCTCGTCACCAGAATCTCACTCGGGCCCAACGTATCTCGTACTGCTTTGAAGGCCCGGGCAATGGCGTCCGGATCGGAAATGTCGGCCTGTACACCCAGCGCGTCGCCCCCATCGACGCGTAGTTGGGCGGCTACCTTGTCGGCGGCTTCCCCATTGAGGTCCAACACGGCAACTCGACGCCCATCTCGAGCAAGATGGGCCGCAATTGCTTGCCCCACGCCGGATCCACCGCCGGTGACCACCGCTACGCGACTTGTCGTACTCACGGATGATCCTTCCTGCTATACGGTCGTACTGCATCGTGCCTATACGACTGTACAGCAAAGCCAAGGGCAACGGCTCAATGGTTTCCCGCGAATCAGATCGCTTAGTGACGGCGCGGACGCCGAGCTTCGGCCCGACCGGACGAAGTCATCGCCGCTGACCGGCGCGGATTCGGCCGCCGCCGCCGGTTGCGATCCGTAGAGCGCGTCTCAATGGAGTCCAGATGCTTTTCGATGGCTTCGATCACTTCGCGGTGCGCGGCATCGACGCCGACGCCCTCCTCGAGATTGAGGAATTTCGGTATCCCCGTCACGAGAAGCGCGACTGCGCTCAGTGACAAACCGTCGAGGCGTGCGCCCTTGCCGAATTTTCTCGCGAGAGCGTCAACTTCGATCGCGCGTACCTGATCGGTGACATCGGCGATGGCGGACTGAATCGACTTCCGGTGGTTCCCCAAAGCCAGGAATTCGGTCATGAGGGCGCCGGTCGCCTCGTCCCAGCTGAAGTCCCACAACGCATGCAATGGATCGTCGGAGCGAGCTTCGAGTGCCTTTGCCAACACCGCGAGGTTCCGTTGCGAGTACCGCTGGATGGAGGCAAGGAAGATGTCGTCAAGCGACGGGAAGTAATACTGCACCAAACTCGGTGTAACCCCGGCTTTAGCCGCCAACGCCCGATAGCTCACGCTGGGGTAGCCGTCCTCCAGCATCATCTTCTCGACGCAATCGAGAAGCACATCGCGTGTATGGGATGTTTCCGCGCCAACGCGTCTGGGTGCTGATGCCATGGTCCCCTCACTGGTCGGGTTGAAACCATTCTCACACTCGCCATATGCTGTACACACGTATAGTGTCACGACTTGTGCGTCGTTGCCTTGCTTCCCCGACGTGGCGCACCGATGATCAGGAGCCTCATGACCGCCGACACCGACCTCACTCTGCTGCGCCGCGACGTCCAATACCTACTCGATCGGACGGCAATCCTCGACTGCATTGCGCGCCACGCGCGGGGGTGCGATCGCCATGACGTGGACCTCATCAGTTCGGCCTACCACAATGACGGCGTGGACGAGCATGGCTTTGCCGTCAACTCGGGACCAGATTATGGGAAGTGGGCCAACAAGACTCACGCCCAGACTTCCCTCGTGCATACCCACAACATCACCACACACTCCTGCGAAATCGAGGGCGACACCGCCCATGCCGAGAGCTATGCCATCGTCGTGCTCATCGGGTCCGACGGGAGCACCGCGCAGTTCATTACCGGACGCTACTTGGATCGGCTGGAACGGCGAGACGGTCAGTGGCGCATCGTGGTTCGGCGCTCGACCGTCGAGGGCATGTTCCTGGCCGATGCCCGTGTGTTGCAGTCCAGCTTTTTCAAGGAGCAGGGTTACGTCGTCGGTACCCGTGACCGGCGCGACTTGTCCTACGTACGACCCTTGACAATTGATGCGCCGGCACCGAACCGCTGGTAGGTGGCGACACGTTGTGACGGCCGGTCTTCAGACGCCCGCCGGGCCGGGAGCGCCGTGCATATACAGCGTCTGTCCCGAACAAAAGCTCGAAGCATCGGATGCGAAAAATAGTACTCCGTAGCCGATTTCGTCGGGCTCACCGAGGCGCCCCACGCCGTTGGTCATAGCGACCGCCTCGGGGTCGACGCCATGGCGGGCAGCATCGTCCATCAGAGTGGCGGCTCGCACAGCTCCTACAGCGATCGCATTGACGCGGATGCCCCGGCGTCCCCACGCGG
Source organism: Mycobacterium sp. 852002-51163_SCH5372311 (assembly GCF_001667115.1). GTDB lineage: Bacteria > Actinomycetota > Actinomycetes > Mycobacteriales > Mycobacteriaceae > Mycobacterium. The sequence goes on from NZ_LZIJ01000078.1 coordinate 27,572, forward strand.
CCGCCATCGACCCGGTCAGATTGTTGACGGCGGCCTTAGCCGCACCATAGGGCGCGGCCTGCGGCATCGCCAGCAGACTTGCTCCGGACGAGATGTTGACGATCGCGCCCTTGCCCTGCTCAAGCATCGGCTTCACCGCTGCACGCGATAGATGCCAGACGGCACCGAAATTCAGGGCCAGCGTGCGTTCGAAGTCATCGTCGGACCACTTCGATATCGACTTTGTTTCCGCACCGCCTGCGCAGTTCACCAGAATGTCAACCCGGCCAAACTCCTGCAGCGTTGCGTCGATGAGCTTCCGGCACTCCTTGGCAGAGGTGACGTCTGTGGATACCGCTAGCGCCCGTCGTCCGAGCGCGTGGGCCTCCTTCGCAGTGGATTCAAGCGGGTCGGGACGTCGACCCGCGAGCACCACGTCGGCTCCGTGCTCGGCAAGCACCAATGCCGAGCCTCGACCAATTCCGGTGCCACCACCCGTGATCACAGCCACTCGCCCTTCGAGGGAGAACCGATCGTTCACTGACTACTCCTCCGTTGATGGCACGCCTGTACGATCGTACAGCATATGCTGTATGGTCGTACAGTAACGCGCGAGGAGGGACGTTGAGGCAGGATCTGTATTACGACCCTTGGGATGTGGAAATTGATCTCGACCCGTACCCGGTATACCGACGACTACGCGATGAGGCCCCGCTCTACTACAACGAACGTCATGACTTCTGGGCAGTGAGCCGATACGCGGATGTCGTGGCGGCTCTCAAGGATTCAACCAGGCTGAGTTCGGCCAAGGGTGACATCCTCGAGGTGGTGAAGACCGATCCGGTGATGCCGCCGGGAGTTTTCATCAATGAAGACCCGCCAGTACACACGATTCATCGCGCATTGGTGTCGCGGGCCTTCATGCCGAAGAAGATGCGGACATTAGCGGAGAAGGTGCGCGCCTTCTGCGCAGCTTGCCTCGATCCCCTGGCCGACGGAGAGAGCTTCGACTTCGTGCTGGACTTAGGACGCGAGCTGCCGATGCGCACCATCGGCATGCTCGCCGGAATCCCGGACGCCGACCAACCTTCGGTGCGGACCCGGGCGCACCGCGTCCTGCAAAACGAGCCAGGTAAACCTCTGCCGGTGGACAAGAACCACTACTTCGACGGTGACATGTTCGCCGACTACGTTGCATGGCGCGAGAAGAATCCGTCTGACGACCTGATCACCGAACTGCTCAACGTCGAATTCGAGGACGAGACCGGCAAGAGGCGCCACCTGACGAAACAGGAACTGTTGATCTTCCTGGCCGTAGTCGCAGGTGCAGGAGTCGAAACCACGGGCCGGCTATTCGGCTGGATGGGCAAGGTCTTGGCCGAGCACCCCGACCAGCGCAAGGAACTCGTCGACGACAACTCCCTAATCCCGGTTGCGATCGAAGAGCTTCTCCGATTCGAACCGCCCGGACCACATGTCGCTCGATACGTCGCCGCCGAAGATGTCCAGTTCCAGGATCAGACCCTTCCGGCCGGCGGCGCATTGCTCGTCATGCTGGCCTCAGCCAATCGTGACGAGCGCCATTTCCAGGTGCCCGATCGGTTTGACATTCATCGCAAACCTGGTGGGCATCTGACCTTCGGCCGCGGAGCCCACTTCTGCGTCGGCGCTCCGCTGGCCCGGCTGGAAGGCCGGGTAGCGCTCGAAGAGGTGCTCAAGCGATTCCCGGAGTGGCAGGTAGATCTCAGCAGTGCCCAGCGGTCACGCACATCCACCGTGCGCGGTTGGGACAGGATGCCGGCGAAAGTCGGCTAATAGCGACGAGGCTCACGAGCCGACTGCACCTCAAGTCCAAACAGCCCGCGAGCGTGCGTGTTTGTACACGACACGCCGTGCTGGCACGGCATTTTGCGCACGCTCGCGGCGTTAGTCGGCGCCGCGGTACGCCGCGACGATCGGCTCGAGCTCGTCCGGTGTCGCGCCATGCATGATCACCGCGTCGGCGCCATACTGAAACTCACGCCGGATGCGTTCCACGCACTGCTGCGCCGGTCCGGTCGCCGACGGCTCCAGCCACTCGTCGGGAATCAGGGTCGCGATGTGCTCGATCTGTTCCGGCGTGGCCTTGTGATCGATGCCGCCGGCGATCGACGTCACCACGGAGTCTTCCCGGAACCGTTGCAGGACAGCGGGATCCCAACCGTTGGTCTGCACCATCAGGTCGCCGTACCCCTGCAGATAAGTGGCCAGCCGCGCGACGGTCTTCTTCAGTCGCAGCTGCTCCGGAAGATGGTCGCCGACGGTAGCGAAGCACGACCACACCCGCACGCTGTCCGGGTCGCGGCCGGCTTTCTCCGCGGCGGTCTTGACGGTTTCGACGCAGCGCCGCAATGTGTCTGGCGCGAAGTAGGTATGCAGTATCACGTCGTCGAACACCCGGCCGCCAAGCGCCAGCGTGTTCGGCCCGAAAGCCACCAGTGCCAGACGAATGTCTTCGTTGAAGTCCCGGTCCAGGAACAGAACCGGGTATTTGCCCATCGGGCCGTCGTGATTGAAGATCACCTCGCCGTGCCAGAGTCGGCGCATCACCTGGGCCCAATCCTCCATCTGGGCGGTCGTCACCGCCGGTATGCCGAACGCCCCGTAGATCGCCGCGATGCCGCGACCGATGCCCAACGTGAACCGGCCACCGGAGAGCCGGTGCATCGTCGTCGCCCACGACCCGGTGATAAGCGGATGACGGGTGTTGTGATTGGTTGCGGCAGTGGCGATCTGCATCCGGCTGGTAACCGCGCACGCCGCGCCGACCAGAGAGGACGCTTCCTTGACGTTCCACCGCTCGGAGATGAACGCGGTGCCGAACCCCAGCTCCTCACCGCGACGAGCCTCGTCCATCAACCTCGCCGGACCCTCCCCGCCGGCACCGGCCAGCAGGTAGTAGCCCAACTCGTCGAGCGTGCGATCGCTCAATTCCAAACTCCTTGCTTGTAGCCGCAGTTCCAGACTTCGGTGATCTTGCCATCCACGACGCGGAACACCTCGATGCTGGCGACATTGGTCTTGGTGCCGTCGCTGGTGGTCATGGTCGAGTCGTAGACAATCGCGACGTGCTCACCGTCGTCACCGTCGATCACGATGTTCAGATCGAAGCGCAGCGAGTCGAAGAGGTTCCACACGTCCGCTACCCGCTGGACCGCCTGGGCATGAGTTAGCGTGTGCGCCTCGCCGACCTCGTGCCGGATTACGGTGTCAGCGAACAACTCCCGGGCCAGGTCCAGATTGCGTTCATTCCAGACCACCAGGTTGTACAGCTCGACCACTTCGCGCGCTGTCCACGTGGCTGTCATTACACCCCTTCCTCCTGAGCGACCCGCCGCAAGAACCGCTCCGTGACCTTCAGTACGCGCCGGGAGAACACGTGACCGACATGACCACCGTCGTACCAGTACAGCTCGCCGCCGATGCGCTCGTGCAGCGCGATCGCGGGTTCGCGCATCGCCATCCGGTCATGCCACGCCCCGACGATCAGCCGGCGATGCGGCGGCGGCGCCGGGTCCACCTGCAGGGGATCGATCACCGAAGTCAGTTTCGAGACCACTGAGGACTCGAGCAGCTCCCGGTACCCATCGCGAGATGCCCCCCAGCGACTCAGGTGCCGCGCGATCATCGCGTTGAGCCCCAGTATCGGCGTATACAGCGCAACGGCGTCGACCTCGCGCTCCAAGTGCGAGACCAGCGCGGCCACCGGGGTGCCCATCGAAATGCCGGCCACCACAACGGCAGTCGCCCGCGGCCGTATCCATCGCACGACGGCGCGGACCTCGGACACCGCCCGCATCATGCCCGCGACATTGCCCAGCGGATCCATATCCGGATAGCGCGGCCACTGGCCACGCCGACTTCCGTGGCCCGGCTGTATGGGCAGCGCGACGTTGTATCCCAGACCGTGATGGAGACGTCCGATTCGACTGAGCAGCAGGTCTTCTGGACCGCCCTGACCGGCGCCATGCACCCATACCAGCCACGGCCGCGGGCCGTCCAGGTGCCGGCACAGGTGCACCACCGCCCGCGCCGGTCCACCGAGGCGTTCGGCTTCCAGCGTCTCCGGGAGTGCCGGGTCATGGTCGAACGTCATCCGTTCGTACGCCAGCCCCGGCCCCAAACCGGGAACGCGGCGCCGTCTCACCGAGCGCACCCGCAACGGCTCCGGATCGCGGTGTGCGCCGTCGATGCCCAGTGCCGCCAACTCCTCGGCCGCCGCCGCGCACTCATGCAGCGGCCGCAACGCGACGGGCCGCCCGCCCAGCACCGAAAAGCCGGTCAGCACAAGCTCGTCCAGCATGACCTCACCGAACTGACGCACGCCGCGCGGCGATGCCGCAACCCACCCGGTTGATTCGTTGAGACCTGCCAGCGTGCGCGGCACCACCCGGGCCATCTCGCGGCCCAGATCGCGCGCGATGCGCGGACCTCTGGTTATCCACGACATTCCTTCTCCCCTATGCCAACTTGAAGCCTATGTAGCCGCCCGAGGCGATTTCGTCGCAGCGGCGCCGGTATTCGGGTATGCCGCCGGTATAGCCCATGTACATCCGTTTCTTGCCGGGCACATTGCCGCCGTTGTACCAAGAGTTGCAGCTCGGATGTACCAGCACCGTCTGCGCGACGAGCGCGGTGGCGTGGTCGATCCACTCCTGCTGAGCGGACGCCAGCGCCTCGATCGTGCGGATTCCGTTGTCCCGCAGATACGCGATGCAGTCGCCGATCCACTCCACATGCTGCTCGAGCGCGGCGACGAAATTGGTGGCGGCGCTGGGGCTGCCCGGGCCCTGGATGGTGAACAGGTTCGGGAAGCCGGCGACCGCCAGCCCGAGATAGGACAACGGACCAACGCCTGCCCAGAACTCGCCGAGGGATATGCCGTCACGCCCGCGGATGTCGATGCGGCTCAGCGCGCCGGTCATGGCGTCGAATCCGGTGGCGTAGACGATGACGTCGAGCTCGTAAAGCCCGCTCTCGGTTCGGATGCCTGCCGGTGTCACCTCGCGGATCGGAGCCTTGCGCAGGTCGACGAGCGTGACGTTGTCACGGTTGAACGTCTCGTAGTAACCCTGGTCGATGATGGGGCGCTTGCACGCGAAAGGATGGTCGGGCACCAATGCCGCAGCCGTCTCGGGGTCGTCGACGATCTGGGCCACCGCCTCGCCGTACAGCTCGGCGGCCATCCGGTTGGCCTCGATGTCGAAGAAGACGTCGCTCCAATTCAGCGCACCGAGCACCCCGTGCTCCTCTATGGCACGCAGCCGCTCTTCCCGCGACGCCGTCTTCAGCGGCGGCCGGCCGAGCATCTCGAGCAGCACGGAGAATGCGCTCAACCGCGCCGCGCCAATCGGGTGTGCACGCTGGGCAGCTCGGATCTCGCGGTAGCGGGACTTCACTTCGTCCAGCTCGCCCGGCTCGAACGACCGCACCACCCAGGGCAGGGTGTATGCCGGCGAACGCTGAAACACACAGAGCTGCAAAGCTTCCCGAGCTACCACAGGTATCAGTTGAACACCGGTCGACCCGGTTCCGATGACGCCCACCCGCTTTGCGGCGAGATCCACGCCCTGCTTCGGCCAGCGGCTGGTGAACAATGACGTTCCGGCGAAGGTGCTCATCCCGGGAATGTCGGGTTCCAGCGGCACGGACAGGATTCCCGACGCGGCAACCACGAAGGACGCGGTGACGAGGTCCCCGCTCTCGGTCCGCACCTCCCATCGGGCGGCGTCCTCGTCGAAGGCCATCGCGACGACCTTGGTCCCGAACTGGATGTCGCGGCGAAGGTCGAGGCGGTCGGCGACGAAGTTCAGATATGCCTCGACCTCAGGTTGGGCGGGCATCGTCTCGGTCCAAACCCATTCCTGCTGAATCTCTTCGGAGAAGCTGTAGGAGTACTCGATGCTCTCGATGTCGCATCGGGCACCCGGGTAACGGTTGAACAGCCAGGTGCCGCCGACGTTTTCGGCCATCTCCAGCACCCTGGCCCGGACCCCGAGTTGCCGCAGCCGATGCAGCATGTACAGGCCGGAGAATCCGGCGCCGATCACCAGCGCGTCGAAGTCGGGCTCAGGAGCCACCGCACACCCTCTCCAATGGGTTGGGCCGGCCCGTCTGCCGCCCTCCCGCTGGCGGTGGCCCCACGTGTTCCCCACTCATACAGCTCCTTGCGGTAGGGTGGACGTCCAGCTGAAATCTATACTGTAACGGATTTAGTATCAGCCTGACGATGGAGGCGGAGCTGTGAAAGTCCCGTTCACCTGGAAGGTCACCGGGTGGTTCATGGTCGGGTGGTCGCCCGAATTTCCGGTCGGCGAGGTCCGGCCGCTGCGGTACTTCGGCGAAGATCTGGTCGCCTACCGGGACGAGTCCGGTGAGCTGCACGTACTGGAAGCACACTGCAAACACCTCGGCGCGCACATCGGCCATGGCGGCAAGGTCGTCGGCGACTGCGTCCAATGCCCGTTCCACGGGTGGCGCTGGGGACCCGACGGCACCAACCGTTACATTCCCTATCAGCCGGACCGGCCCAACCGCGCGTTGACCCTGCGCGTGTTCCCGGTCCGAGAGCAATACGACTGCGTATTCGTCTGGCATCATCCCGACGGCAAGGAACCGCAGTGGCAGATGCCGGACATCTTCCGCAAATTCCCGCAGTTCGAGACCGACCCGGCGGCCTACTACCGGGCATATCCGGAATTCTCCCGGCGAGCGGAGCGCGAGCCGGTGCATCCACAGATCGTCGCGGAGAACGCTCCCGACAGCGCACATTTCGAGTACGTGCACCACGCCACTGTGACGCCCAGAGTGCTGGACTGGAAGATCGTCGACCACGAATGGCAGTTCGTCGCGGGGTGGCCCAACGCGCATAGCGACGACCCCGACGATCTCGCGTTGCGATTCCACAGCCTTTTATTCGGTCTCGGAGGAGCGATCAGCGTCTTCGAAGGCGCGCAGAATCATCGGCTGATTTTCACGTGCACACCGGTCGACGATGAGTGCTCGGACCTGTTCTATTCGATCTGGTGGCCGCGAACCCCCGGCGACACCGCCGCGGTGCCCGACGGCAAGCTACGCGAACTGATCGAACAGCAATTTCTGTCCACCGTCTTCGACGATCTGCAAATCTGGCGTTACCAGAAGTACGTGGAGCGTCCGCCGCTGTCCAGGGTCGACGCGAAAGGCTATATGGCGCTGCGTAAGTGGGCGACGCAGTTCTACGATGTGCCGCCCGCGGCCGCCACATCATGAGCGTGCGACTTGCCGAACTCGCGGCACCCGGACACACCGCCGTCGTCACCCAGGAATGCCAGGGCGCGGTCATCGGCCCGAATGCCGGGCTGGCGCTGCTGGCGAAGGAAGCCCGCCGCGTCGCCCTGCCCAACATCGTGCGGCTACTGCCGGCGGCGCGGGCGGCAGGTGTGCATATTGTGCACTGCTTGGTGCAGCGCCGGCCCGACGGGGTCGGATCGAACCACAACGCCAAAATTTTCGCGATCGGAGACGGTGTCGATATCGCACCAGGGACGCCCGGAGCTGATCTACTGCCCGAATTGGGGCCTGCACCAACCGATCTGGTCCTGAGGAGATGGCACGGCGTCGGGCCGATGGGCGGTACCGATTTGGATGCGGTGCTGCGAAACCTGGGAGTGTCCACCGTTGTCGTGGTGGGTGTCTCGCTCAACATCGCGATCCCCAATGTCGTGATGGACGCGGTCAACGCCGCGTATCGCGTGATCGTGCCGCGTGACGCCGTCGCAGGCGTACCGGCCGAGTACGGTGCTGCGGTGATCGCAAATTCGCTGTCGCTGCTGGCCACCATCACCACAACCGACGATCTGCTCCAGGCTTGGAAGGCGTTATGACCGACACAGCACCGGACACACGTGGTGGGTTTCCGCAGATCAGGCCAGTCGAGGAAGCTCCTGCCGAGCTGGGCCGGTTCGTCGCCGCCATGCGTCGCCTGCAGGATCTGACCGTCTCCACCAATCCGGACAGTTCGGTGTGGGCCACGGCGGCCCGGCAGGTCGAGAATGCCTGCGCGTTGCTGGACGGCCATCAGGTCCCGGAAACGCACGCGCCGGCCGGCCGTGTGCTCGAGCTGCCCGGGCTGGGCCACCCCCTACTGCCGCCATGGACCCTCACCCAAGCTGGTCCCGACGGCGTGACGATGCAGGGCCACTTCACCCGGTCTCACGTGGGCGGCAATCATGCGGTGCACGGCGGCATGATCCCGCTGTTTTACGACTGGCTGTTCGGCATGGTCGTCTCCAGCGCGGACTGCCCGCCGACCCGCACCGGTTTCCTGCACGTCGACTACCGCAACATCACCCCGATCGACGAGCCGCTGACCGCCAAGGGTCGCATCACCGAGGTCGACGGCAGGAAAATCTTCATCGGCGCGAGCATGACCTCGGCCGACGGCACGTTGCTCACCGAAGCCAACGGCCTGATGGTCCGCCTACTACCCCACCAACCGTAATGTGTCGAGCAGACGCAAAATCGCACTGCGCGACCCTCACGACTGCGATTCTGTGTTCCCCCGCAAGCGGGTGGGCCCACACCGTAGGTAGGGGAGTGCCCCAGCTCGGCAGAAAGGGATCCTGTGCCTGATAGCGAATTCACGGTGCCCGCCGTCGCAGCGGCCGTCGCGGCCGCGATACCGGACCGGGAGCTGGTCATCCAGGGTGAGCGACGCTTCAGCTACGCGCAGATCCTCGAACGGTCCAACCGCCTTGCCTCATATCTGCACTCGCGGGGCCTGGGCTGTCACCGGGAACGTGCTGCGCTGGCCGGCCATGAGACGGGCCAGGATCTGATCGGCCTTTACGCCTACAACGGAAACGAATTCGTCGAGGCGTTGCTCGGCAGTTTTCAAGCCCGTGTGGCGCCGTTCAACGTCAACTACCGCTACGTCAAGAACGAATTGCACTATCTGCTGGCCGATTCGGGGGCAACCGCCCTGATCTATCACGCGGCATTCGCGCCGCGGGTAGCCGAAGTCCTGCCGGATCTTCCGCAGCTTCGGGTCCTGCTACAGATCGCCGATGACTCCGGTCACGACTTGATCTACGGCGCGGTGGATTACGAGCGTGCTTTGGCCTCCAGTTCGCCGGCACCGCCACCCGTGCAGCATTCCCCCGATGACCTGTACGTCCTCTACACGGGTGGCACGACGGGCATGCCGAAGGGCGTGCTGTGGCGCCAGCACGACATTTTCATGACGTCCTTCGGCGGGCGAAACCTGATGACGGGCGAGCCGTTCGGCTCGGTCGACGAGATCGTCGCGGCACTGGGTGAGGGGCCGGGCACCAAGCTGATGATCCTGCCGCCACTGATTCACGGCGCGGCGCAGTGGAGCGTGATGATGGCGCTGACGACCGGACAGTCAGTCGTCTTTCCTTCCGTCGTAGACCATTTGGATGCCGACGACGTCGTTCGCACCATTGAGCGCGAGCGAGTGTCAGTGGTGACCGTGGTCGGCGACGCGATCGCCCGGCCATTGATCGCCGCGATCGAGAAGGGGATCGCCGACGTATCGTCGTTGGCCGTGGTGGCCAACGGCGGGGCCTTGCTGACGCCGTACGTCAAGCAGCGCTTGATCGAAACCCTGCCGAACGCTGTCGTCGTCGACGGGGTCGGGTCTTCGGAGACCGGGGCGCAGATGCATCACATGTCCATGTCGGGAGCGGTGTCCACCGGCACCTTCAACGCCGGCCCGGACACCTTCGTAGCGGCCGAGGACTTATCCACGATCTTGCCGCCGGGCCACGACGGCATCGGCTGGCTGGCGCAACGCGGCTACGTCCCGCTCGGCTACAAGGGGGATGCGGCCAAAACGGCCAAGACCTTTCCCACGATCGACGGGGTGCGGTACGCAATTCCCGGCGACCGGGCGCGCCACCTTGCCGACGGCCACATCGAATTACTCGGCCGCGATTCGGTGACGATCAATTCCGGCGGGGAGAAGATCTTCGCCGAGGAGGTCGAGACGGCGATCGCGTCGCATCCCGCGGTGGCCGACGTGGTGGTCGCGGGGCGGCCCAGCGAGCGTTGGGGACAGGAAGTCGTCGCCGTCGTCGCCCTTGTCGATGGCGCCCAGGCCGAGCCCGACGAGCTGGTGGCGCACGCGGCAAAGTCGTTGGCTCGCTACAAACTTCCCAAGGCGATCGTCTACCGGGCCGTGATCGAGCGCAGCCCCTCGGGCAAGGCCGACTACCGGTGGGCACGCGAGCAGGCGGTCGGCGGCTGAGCCGACGTGCCGCGCCCCCGCCAGCATCCCATTGATATTGTTTACTGTAAGAATTACAGTACGATCTTACGCAGCAACGCTCCCGTGCTAATTGCCGGACAAGCTTGGAGATCTGAGTGACGAGTCAAGTCGATGACGCCACCGGCGCTGCCGTGCAATCCGTCGATCTGCGTGACCCATACCCGTTCTTCGCCCAGAAACGACGCCAGGGCGGCGTGTTCGCGGGCACAGTCATGGACTACTCCAAGACGCCGGAGAACTTCCGGCCGAAGTGCGAGTTCTCGGCGATGTCGTTCGATGCAGTCAACACCGTGTTCCGCAACAACCACGTGTTCACGTCGAAGCTCTATGACAAGACGATCGGGTTGTTCATGGGGCCGACCATTCTGGCGATGGAGGGCAGGGAGCATCGCGAACACCGCAACCTCGTATCGGCGGCATTCAAGTCCAAGGCGCTGGCCCGTTGGGAACCGACGATCGTGCGCCCGACCTGCAACGCCTTGATCGACGAGTTCGTCGATACCAGCCGGGCCGATTTGGTCCGGGATTTCACTTTTGTGTTCCCCACCCGGATCATCGCGCAGCTGCTGGGGCTGCCGGCCGAAGACCTGCCGATGTTCCGCAAGCGAGCCGTCGAGGTGATCAGCTACCACGTCAACTACGAACGCGCCTTCGAGGCGTCGGCGGCGCTCAAGGATTACTTCCTCGAACAGATCGAGAAGCGCAAATCCAAGCCCACCGAAGACATCATCGGCGATCTGGTCACCGCGGAGATCGACGGCGAAAAGCTCAGCGACGAGGCCATCTATTCCTTCCTGCGGCTGCTGTTGCCCGCCGGGCTGGAAACCACCTACCGCTCCTCGGGCAACCTATTGTTTCTGCTGCTCAGGCATCCCGACCAATTCGCTGCTCTGCAGTCCGACCGTGGGCTGATCGGCCAGGCGATCGAAGAGGGGCTGCGCTTCGAGACCCCGCTGACCACCGTGCAGCGTTACACCACCGAAGACACTGAGCTGGACGGGGTTTCGATTCCGGCAAGCGCCATGATCAGTGTGTGCATAGGCTCGGCGAACCGTGACGAGCGGCGCTGGGAGCGTCCAGAGGAATTCGATATTTTCCGTAACCACATGCCGCACATCTCTTTCGCCGCCGGTGAGCACACTTGTCTGGGCCTGCACCTGGCGCGGCTGGAAACCCGGGTCGCGCTGGAATGCCTGCTGGATCGGTTGACCCGCGTCGAACTGGTCACCGATGACGATCCACATATCCACGGTCAGCCGTTCCGCTCCCCGACGGCCATTCCGGTGAAGTTCGAGGTGGCATAACCGTGGTGCGATCGCAATGATCAAGGTAATGGCGGGCTTTCGAGTTCTGGAGGTTGCACAGTTCACATTCGTCCCGGCGGCCGGAGCCATCCTGGCCGATTGGGGGGCGGACGTCATCAAGGTCGAGCATCCTCTGCGTGGTGACACCCAACGAGGCTTCCTCAACATGGGTGGCATCCGGGTCGACCCGGACCGCCATCCGCTCATGGAGCATCCCAACCGGGGCAAGCGCAGCGTCGGGATCGACATCTCCACATTGGGCGGGCAGGAAGTCCTCTATGAATTGGCCAGAACCTCCGATGTGTTCCTCACCAATTACCTGCCCGCGCAACGCCAGAAAAACAACTTCGATGTTGAACACATCCGCGGGGTCAATCCAGATATCGTCTACGCCCGCGGAACGGCTTACGGCGACAAGGGCATCGAACGCGACGTCGGCGGATATGACGGAACGGCGTTCTGGACACGCAGCGGCATAGGCTACGCGCTGACGCCTGAGGAGCTGGGTGGCGCACTGACACAAGGCATTCCCGCCTTCGGCGATTCCATCGGCGGGATGAACATCGCCGGCGGCATCTCGGCCGCGCTGCTGCATCGGGAGCGCACCGGCGAAGCCCTCGAGGTCGACGTGTCGTTGCTGAGCACCGCCTGGTGGGCGGCGGGGGCAAGCGTGACACAGGGCATGGAGAGCGGAGAGGTGATGCGGGTCGGGATGCCGGGATCGGCTGAGCCGTCAGTCAATCCATTCATGGGCAACTACCGAACCTCCGACGGCGGCACCATCAACCTGTGCATCATCAGCCCGACCGGCTGCATCCGTGACACTTTCGAGCATCTCGGCATCCCCGAGGCGGCCGACGATCCACGCTTCGCCGAGGTGCTGCCGTTGCTGCGAAACGCTGATGCGGCAGCAGAATTGATCGCCAAGGCATTCGCCGGCAAACCCTTTGACTACTGGCGGCAGCACTTGAAGACGATGAAAGGCCAATGGGCGCCATTCCAGAGCCTGCTCGACCTGGCGGACGACGAACAGGCCATCGCCAACGACATGATCGCCGAAGTCGAGCTCGCCGCGGGTGGCGAGCCGTTTCGCGTCGTGCGCGGGCCTGTCCAGTTCAACCATGAGCCGCTGACGACCACCCGGGCACCCCAGGCGTCCGAGCACACCGAAATTGTTCTGATGGAACTCGGCATGGATTGGGACCGCATCGCCGAACTGAAAGAATCGGGAGCCATAGCTTGACTGACGTTGCCATTATCGGTGTGGGTCTGCATCCGTTCGGCCGCTTCGAGGGGAAGTCCGCGATGGAAATGGCCGCCGATGCCATCCAGCTCGCACTGTCCGATGCCGGTCTGGAATGGAAGGACATCCAGTTCGCGGTGGGCGGCAGCTGGACGGTCGCGAACCCGGACGCGATCGTCGGCATGGTCGGGCTCACCGGTATCCCGTTCACCGATGTATTCAATGCCTGCGCGACGGCGGCCAGCGCGACGAAGTTGTGCGCTGACGGTATTCGGCTGGGAGATTACGACATTGGCATCGCCATCGGTATGGACAAACACCCGCGCGGGGCCTTCACAGAGGATCCCGCGCTGGTCGGCATGCCGAGCTGGTACGCCGAGAACGGGCAATACCTCACCACCAAGTTCTTCGGCATGAAAGCCAACCGCTACCTGCACGACCACAACATCTCCGTCGGCACGCTCGCCAAGGTCGCGGCGAAGAACTTTCGCAACGGGGCTTTGAACCCCAACGCGTTTCGCCGCAAGCCGATGCCCGAGGAAGCGATCCTCAACTCGCCGGTGCTGAACTACCCGCTGACCCAGTACATGTTCTGCGCTCCCGACGAAGGCGCCGCCGCGGCCATCATGTGCCGAGCCGACATCGCGCACCGCTTCACGGCCAAACCCGTCTATGTGCGCGCGGTCGAGGTCCGCACCCGCCGCTACGGCGCCTACGAAGTCAACACCACCTACGCACCGGTCGAGGAAGACGTCTCGCCGACCGTCTATGCCGCCAAGGCTGCGTTCGAAAAGGCAGGTCTGGCACCGGAAGACGTCGACGTCATCCAGCTACAAGACACCGACGCCGGCGCCGAGGTCATGCACATGGCCGAAGCGGGATTCTGCGCCGATGGTGAGCAGGAGAAGCTGTTGGCCGACGGGGCGACCGAGATCACCGGCGCGATGCCGGTCAACACCGACGGCGGGCTGATCGCCAATGGCGAGCCGATCGGGGCGTCCGGGCTGCGGCAGGTGCACGAGCTGGTGCGCCAGTTGCGCGGTGAGGCCGGTGACCGCCAGGTCCCCGGAAATCCGCGCGCCGGGTTCGCTCAGGTTTACGGCGCACCCGGCACCGCCGCCGCGACGATTCTGACGACCTGACCGCTCAGGCCCCGCCGAACGTGCACAAAATGCCGGCCGGACCGGCGTGTCCCTGTACAGACACGCACGCTCGCGGCCGTGGAGGTGATCAGCTCACCTACTTGACCGCCGCTGCATACGCGGGCTTGCCGAGACCGAGCGTGTATTGGGCGATCATGTTGCGGAACACCTCCAGCGTTCCGCCGTAGATGCCCACCAAGGGCGCGAAGCGATAGACGTATTCGGCGCTGCCGTCGTCGGCGGCCCCGTCGGTCCCGTACGGCAGCGCTGAAGCGGCCCCCAGCAAGTCCATCAGATCCGGGGATATGTCACGCATCGTCTGCGCGATCGCCACCCGGCCGAAGATGTTCGGGGCCGACAGCGCCGCCTCCATCCGCGCGACGCTGCGGCCGAGCCGATACCCGACCGACTGATCGTCGAGCAGCCGACGTCCGTCGGCATCCGGCCGTGTCACCCGCGCCGCAGCCTTGTCCACCGCTGTCGACATCGAACCGGCCTGGTGCATCATGATCGAGTTGTCCTGCAAGCCATCTGGGGAGGCAGCCACGGCGCCGTGTTCGGTGTTGAGCGGTTCCCGCAGGACCGTCCAGCCCGCGTTCACCTCGCCCAGCCGGTACTTGTCGCCGACCCGCACGTCGCTGTAGTAGACGATGTTGGTGCGGTCACCGTCCACCGTTCGGATGCCCTGGATTTCGATGCCCGGTGAGTCCAGCGGAACCAGAAACATGGTCAGGCTCTTGTGTTTTGGCGCGTCGGGCGCGGTGTTGGTGATGAGAAATACGTACTGGCAGTTATGGGCACCGGTGGTGAACATCTTGGAACCATTGATGACCCAGCCGTCACCGTCACGCACCGCGCGGGTCCTGCAGGTGGCGACGTCGGAGCCGCCTTCGGGTTCGGTGTAGCCGAGGCACAGCCGGACGTGGCCGCTGAATACTCCCGGCATCACCTCTTCCTGCAGTTCGGGCGAGCCGAACTTGGCTACCGACCTCGCCACCATGGCGGTGGTGCCCCAGGTCACCCACGGCACATGCGCTCGCCGTTTCTCCAGCTCCCAGATCCGCCGCTGTACCCGGGTGAAGCCACCGTCGGCTGCCGGCTTCCATTCGCCGGCCAAGTATCCTGCGGCGCCGAACGCCAAGTGCAAGCCCTCGTCGAAGTTGTCACCCGTCTCGCGATCACGACGCCTGACCTCTTCGGTCATATGCGCCGCCAAGAAGGTTCGCGCCTCGTCGTAGAACGCCTGGTCCTCGTCGGAGAGCTGAACGCGGGAGAAATCCATGGTGGCTCCTGTCCTAGACTTGCGCGGCCTGTTGTGCCGTCTCACGGGCGGCGACGATGTCCGCGATCCGCTGAGCAGTCGCGCCCGGATCCCCGGCCGCCAACGGCCAGCCCCTGGCTCGCACCAGATAGGCCGTCGCGGCGGCCTCGGCCGAAACCCCAAGCCCGCCTTGGATGTGGACGGCCATGGTCGCGGCTTTGGCGGCTTCCTCGGCCATGAAGACAAACGCCGACGGTGCCAGCTCGGGCCGTTCATCCGGCTCGTTGTCCAGGAACCAGGCAGCTCGCCGCGCCAGGTTGCGTCCGCCCTGGACGGTGATGGCCATGTTGGCCAGCGGATGCGAAATGCCCTGCAGCGTAGAGATTGGCACGCCCAGCGTATAGCGGGTCTTGGCGAACTCAGCTGCGATGGTCGTGGTCTCCTCGACCAGACCGACCAGTGCCGCAGCGGTCAACAGTCGCCACTCATCCAGTGCCCGTTGGTAACTCGCCAGCGCTTCTGGTCCGTCGGCAACGACCGTACGGGTGTCGGCGGCAGCCGGATCAACCCAGGCCATCGGCAGCCGGCCGATATTGTCGACCTTCGCGGGCCGGGTTGCGAAGGTCAGGCGCACAATCGTGTCGCCCTCCCGGACCAGGATGTGATCGGCAACCGAGCCCGTCGGTATCAGTCGGGGCCCTTGCCCGCTGCCGATGCGCGCATCGAGTGCGGCGAGCTGTTCGCCGGCAGCCACCCCGGCGGTCTCGGCACCCAGTGCCGAAAGGCGTGCCAAAAGCCTTGCGGCGCAGACATGGTCGATCCACGGCACGGGCGCCAGCACCCGCCCGATCTCCTCGGCCACCAGGGTGAGATCGACCAGCGTCGCACCGTCACCGCCGCTGGATTCGGGTAGCGCCATCGTCGAGGCGCCCATCGCGCACAACCGCTCCCAGAGATTCTTGTCGAAGCCGGAAGGCTCCGCGGCGCGGACGGTTTCGATCGGGCAATGGGTCTTGAAAAACTGCCGGTAGGCCGTTTGCAGATCCACGTGGTGTTCGGACAGGCTGTAGTCCTGCCTGCGAAGTTCGAAGCGATCCATCAGTGCTCCTGTCCGAAGAAGAATTCCTGGGCGTTGTTGTACAGGTAGTTGTCGAGGACCTCGGCCGGCAGATCGAGAGCACGGGCTTCGGGTATTACCCGCCGCATCCGCAACACCGGCCAGTCCGAGGCGAAGATCACCTTGCCGGGGCCGCGTGTTCGCATGTAGTGCAGCAGGCTTTCCGGCAGCCGCTTCGGCGACCACGCCGACGTCATCAAGCGTAGGTTCGCGTATTTCAGCAGCAACCGGATCGCGACATCCCACCATGGATCCGCTCCATGGATCATGCACAGTCGCAGCTCGGGAAAGCGGACACACACCCGGTCGAGATGCATGGGATGCTGCACCTCACCGGGGATCGGCGGTCCGGGAATACCGGTGTTGACGCAGAGCGGAAGGTCCAGTTCGGCGCACTTGGCGTAGAGCGGATAGTAGACGGCATCGCTGGGCGGATACTGGCCGTCGCCCCAAAAGCTCGGTCCTACAGCGGCGTACGCCACTGGCAGATCGCGCGCGATGGCGCTCAGCTCCCGCAGCGGCCGCACCGGACGCAACAGATTGACGCCGCCCATCGCCAAGGCGAACCGATCCGGCTTGGCATCGACGAACTTGCGTGCCGTGGTGGACGGGTTTGCCAGCGAGTCCATCAGGATTGCCTTCTGCACACCGTGAGCGTCCATTTCCTCGAGCAGTTCGGACAGGTCGACGGGCGCGAACATCGACTCCGGGCCCTTGAAGTAGTCGTTGCGGACCTTCAGCATCCAGCCGGGCTGCGATTCGGCTTCGCCGAAGTGCACGTTGACCAGGCAGTCAATCGCTTTGTCGGGCATGACTTCCTTCGGGGTCGTGGGCCGCCGCGGCGGCCGGAACAGGTTGCTTCACTTGCTCTTTTGCCCACCGGTAGTTCGGTTTGCCGTTGCCCAGACGCTGTATCTGCTCGACGAAGATGAATGCCTTTGGCGCCTTGAAATGCGCAAGTTGAGAAGTGCACAAGTCGTACAGCGCCTGCTCGTCTTCGGTGATCACGGACCCTGGCTGCGGCGCGACGAGCGCGACCACCTCTTGTCCCCATCGTTCGCTCGGGCGCCCGATCACCAAGGCGTCGGCAACATCCGGGTGTGCGCGCAGCACCTCCTCGACCTCTTCCACGAACACTTTTTCGCCACCGGTGTTGACCACCAGCGAGTCACGCCCGAACAGCCGGATGGTGCCGTCATTTTCGATCGATGCGCGGTCGCCGGGTATCACCACCCGCTGGCCGTCGATCTCCGGAAACGTTCGCTGGGTGGCTGGCGCGTCGTTGAAATATCCGAGCGGGATCCTGCCCAACCTGGCAGTCCAGCCGATCTCCCGCTCGCCGGGCCGCAGAAACCGGGTGCGGTCGGCCGAGACCACCCGTACACCGGTCCGGGGTTCAAACGTCTCGCTGGCGTTTCCGTTGCGGCTGTGGCCGAATGCCATATTGCCGGTCTCCGACGAACCGTAGCCTTCGATGATCGTGATGTGCGGCAGGCATTCCATCAGTGCCCGTTTGTATTTCGCGTTGGTGGCGGCTCCGCCGGTCCCGATCGCATTCAGTGCCGACAAGTCGTATGAATTCGCGCGCAGCTCGGCGACCAACGGCCCGGCATACGCGTCGCCGACCATCGTCATCATGCCTACCTTTTCGCGCTCGGCCGTTGCCCACACCGACCGTACGTCGAGCTTGCTGCGTTCGTCGTACAACACCACCGGCAGGCCCGCGCACAGCGCCGAGAATGCGGTCCACATACCCGCCGCGTGCATCAGCGGGGACACCGCGAACCACGCGGGCCCGCCGTTGCGGACCTTGTTGTGGATCTCGGTGACGTTCTCGTGATCGGCCCCCACCATCGACGCCACATACATGTCGCTCTGCCGCCACAGAACTCCTTTGGGACGCCCTGTCGTTCCGCCGGTACACATCATGATCAGGTCATCGGGCGACCCGACCGTGTCGCGGTCCGGCGGCGCCTCCGCCAAGACGGCGTCCAGCGAGACGGCACCGGGTAGTTCGGCAACCGTGCTCCCGTCGTCGATCGATACCAGCAGCTCGGTGCCGGCGGGCGGCAGCACGTCGGCGAACCGGGCGCCGAGGGAACGGTGATAGATGATGCCGCGGGGCCCGACGTAGTCGAGCAGGTCGCGGATCTCCCGCGCCGCGTAGTGGTGGTTGATATTGACCGGGACGGTCCGCGCCTTCAGGCATCCGATCACCATGTCCGGGTACAGGTCGTTGTACATGATGAGGGCCACGCGATCCTGACCGCATTCCCAGCGCTGCAGGGCCTCACGTGGGCGGTGGACGCCAAACCCCTTGTGGTTCAGAAAATTCGCCAGCCTGTTGGTGCGCTCTGCCGAGTCGGCAAAGGTGCTCCGCCGCGTTCCGCATACGGTCATCAGCCGGTCGGGAACGACATCGGCGATTGCGTCGAGCACCGCCCCGACCGTCCACTCACTCATCGAGTTACGCTGCCCTAGACAGCCGCGTCCACCGTCACACCCAAAAAGTCCAATGCGTTGTCCCGCATGACTTTCCGGACATCGGCATCGCTGAATCCCCGCAACTCGTCGGTGAACGACAGCGGCGATTGCAGCCCTTCGCCGTGCGGCCAGTCGGAGCCGAACAGGATCCGGTCGACGCCGAGTCGCTCACTGAGAGCGGCCAGATCCTCTTCGTAGTACGGCGACACCCAAACGTGGTTCCGCAAGGTGTCGACGGGGTCGTCGGGGAACCAGCGCGGTTGCTGATTGGCCGTCTTCTTCAAACGCTTGATGAGTCGGGCCACCCATTCCGAGCCGTTCTCGATGCTGGCCACCCGAAGCTTGGGATGGCGATGGAACACCCCGTGCACGATCAGCGAAGCCATGGTGTCGTGGATGGCCCGGTCGTCGACCAGGATCTTGTCGAGCGGATCGGGGGCAGCGAAGGCCTCGAAAGTGTCCTTGCCGCCCCACATGCCGGCGAGCTTCAGATACCCGCTGTCGCCCAGATGGAATGCAACCGGGACGTTGGCCTCGGCGAGCCTGGCCCATACCGGATCGTGCGACCGATGCCCCAGTGAACGGTTCTTCGGGGAACCGGGCACCGGAGCGGGCCGCACATGGACCAGCCGTGCGCCACGATCGAGCACGAAATCGATTTCCTCGACTGCCTTTTGGGGGTCGGCGAGGGAGATCATCGGAGCCGTCAGAATGCGGTGATCGTCGCGGTCGAAGCCCCAGTCTTCGTCGAGCCACAAGTTGAAGGCGTGCAACGACGCCATCGTGGCCTCCACGTCATCCTTGAGCGCTTCCTCCACGCCGCAACCGAACGTCGGGAACATGATGCCCGTCTCGATGCCCTGGCTTTCGATCACCGCGACGCGGGCGTCCCGGTTCTGGTATTCGGGTCGCAACTCCAGCTTTTCGACTTGCATCAAGGATGCTGGGTCGACGCCTTCGGGAATCTCGCCGCGGAACAATGAGTCCAGGCAGCCCGGAACGATGATCGGGTCAAACGTCGGGTTGGGAATGAACCGGTTCACCCGGTCGCCGATGATCGCCTGGGTGTGCTTGCCGTCGCTGAACATCTGGACGCCCCGCCTGCGGAACTTCTTGTCCAGATGCCGGGTGAAGGCGTCCAGCGGTTCGTAGTAGTGATTGTCGACGTCGATCGCCTGGTAGCCCAAGTTACTCATGATCGTCCTTTCTGATACCCCACTACGCGTCCGACGGGGTGAGCGACGGGAACTGCGGCGGTCGCTTCTGCAGGAAGCTCGTGATTCCCTCGATGACATCCGGCCTCGGCATGGCCTCGTGCAGCAACACCTCGGCACGCGAAGTCGCTTCGCCCACATCGCGATTAGCGTCGCCGTATACCTGTTGTTTGATCACCGCCATCGAAGCCGGCGAGCAGTTCGCGGCGATGTCCTCGGCGTATTCCAGTGCCCGCTTCATCAGGCTCTCGGGTGCGACGACTTCCTTGACCAGGCCGAGCTCGGCCGCCTCCTCCGCGAGGAAGGTGCGGCCGCTCAGCAACAGGTCGAGCGCGACGCCCCAGCTGGTCAGGCGCGGCAGGATCCACGAGATGCCGAACTCGGCGATCAGGCCGCGGCGCGCGAACACAGCAGCGAACTTTGCCCCCGCGGCGGCGAACCGGACGTCGCACATCAGCGCCTGGGTCAGGCCGATGCCGACACAGGCGCCGTTGATGGCCGCGACGACGGGCTTGCGCAGCGTGGTGACGAAATGGGGCGGACGTTCGCCGACCAACTCGGCCAAGTTGGTCTGCTTCGCGTTGTCCATTTTGTCGCCGACTTCGCCCGCTGAATTGGGCGCGCCCAGATAGGCGCCGGCGCAGAACCCTTTGCCCCGTCCGGTCAGCACGATTACCCGGATCGCCGGGTCCTGTTCGGCGCGGTCGATGCCGGCATAAAACGCGGCGGCGATGTCGGGGCCCCAGGCGTTGAGACGCTCGGGACGGTTCAGCCTGAGGATTGCGACACCGGTCGAAGTTGCTTCGTAGAGCACTGCGTCGTCGGAGTTACCTTCCGAGGAGCTGCCCGACATAGGCCGTCGTACCTCCTCGCCCGTGATCACCGAATCCGACTGACTTTGTACGCATACTGTATACCTATCGGTACCGCATTCCACAACTGCCGCCGCGCCCCCGCGGAGCAGGGCAAACCAACGAATTTCCGGTCGCTCGACGGCTACCGTTACGCGGCGATCAGCCCGAGCCGTCGATAGGCATTCTCGATCTGGGTCTTGGCCTCGTCCGGCAGCTCCGCTTGCGGCGGCCGCGAATGCGGATATGCACCGATCGGCAGGCCCAGCAATGAGGCGGCATACTTGAACCCACCGCCCCAGTGCGTGAAGTAGTCCGAACGTCCCGGATAGCAGGTCCACCACGATCCGAGGTCAAGGTCGAACTGGTCGAGTCCCGAATCGCGCCCATAGTCCATCGCCTCGAGCAACTTGTCGCCCAGGACCAGGTCCCAGTATTCGGAGAACAACCGCCGCTGCGGCGTCTCGAAAAGGTATCCGGCGGTGCCCAACTGGGCCGGGCAGACGATTCCGGCGCGCAGCCAGCCGGCGCGATACACCGTCCGGTCGCACTCCCACACCACCAGCCCAGGCGCCAACTCGTGCAGCCGCCGGCTGCCCTCCGGACGGAAGGCGCCCTCCTTGGTGGCGCACACAGCAGGCACCTCCGCGTAGATCCGCGCGCTTTCGGCCGGCGTCAACACGTAACCCGAGGACGGCGAATTGAACATGCCCAGGGCGATGTCCGTGCGCGACGCGACATACTTGAAAAATCTCAGCACGCCTTCGCCGCCGTGCACTTCCATCATCGGCGTCTGGATGTAGGCGATATCGGCGCCGGCCTCTTGGGCGTGCAGCGTCAAGTCCACACAATCCTTGGCCGTCATCGCCGAGGTGCACGCCTGTATGACGACGGTCGGGTTCGCGCTGCGCGCCTCCTCGATTGTTACCTCTAGCAAGCGCTTTCGCTCGTCGAGGGTCAGCGACCAGAACTCGGCTATACCGCTGGTGCACCACAGCATCGGGTGGCCGAGATCGCGGACGCAGTAACGCACCAGCGTCCGGTAGGCATCCCAGTCGATCTCGTCGCCGTCGTCGCCGCAGAACGGCGTGTACAGCGAGTCGCCGATTCCCCGCAACGCGCCCGGCGCCCAGGTACGCGCTTCACTGGCTACCACCATTAGTCCACTCCTCCTGCCGGCCAACCGCTTTCGCGTCAGGTAAAGTCCGAACCACCGTCGACGTTGATATTGGCTCCGGTCATGTAGGAGTTGCGACGTGACGCGAGAAACGCTGCGACCGGGCCGATTTCCTCCGGTAAGCCGGCTCGCGGCATCTGCGCCGGATGACCGAAGTGCTTGCCGATGGCATCCATCAGGGCGTACGGGTCATCGCCGTCGACGCCTACCGATTTCGCCCAGCCGACCAGCGATTCCGATGCGATGCTGCCCGGCGACACGACATTGACCAGGATCTCGTCCTTGGCCAGCAGCAGCGACAAATTTTTCGAGACGCTCGTGAGCATGGACTTGGCTGCCGTGTATGCGGGCAGCATGACGCTTTGCCGCTGCGTCGAGTGCGCGGAGAAGTTGACTATCCGTGCCCAATCTGCCTTGCGCAGCAAAGGAAGTGCCGAGCGAACGCAGCGCACCATGCCCATCACGCCGTCTTCGACAGCCTCTCGCCATTGCTCGTCGGTCAGATCTTCGAAGGCACCCGGTGCCCCCGGCCCGACCGTGTTGATGAGCACGTTGAGTTCGCCATCCCAACGCTGGCCCAGCCCGACGAACACTTCGTCGACCTGTCCCGCATCGCGGATGTCGGCAACCAGACCCACAGCGTCGGGACTGCCGCGGCTCGCCAGATCGGCAACGGCGCTGTCGAGCTTGGGCTTTGAGCGGCTGACCACCGCCACCCGCGCGCCCTCTTCGGCAAGGCAGCGGGCAGTGGCCAAACCCATACCACTGCTACCACCGACCACCACCGCTGTGGCATTTGCCAGCCCTAGATCCATGCTTCACCCGACGGCGCCAGCCGAGACATGCTTCGCCTGTCCAGCTGTATTTACCAAAAAGCCTACGATAGGTATTACAGTAGCAGACGGACAACCCGCCCGAACCGCTGTCGGCGGCAAAGCCGCGGACCGCATGCGCAGCACAGATCTTTTTGGAGGTGCCCGTAGTGGCAAAGCAGGCAACCGCCGACAAGCGGCAGCGACGCGAACGCGGGTCCATCAATCCTGATGACATCATCAGCGGCGCATTCGAACTCGCAGAGCAGGTATCGATCGACAATCTGAGCATGCCGCTGCTCGGCAAACACCTCGGCGTCGGCGTCACCAGCATCTACTGGTACTTCCGCAAGAAGGACGATCTGCTCAACGCGATGACCGACCGCGCCCTGAGCAAGTATGTATTCGCCACCCCTTACGTCGAAGCCAGCGACTGGCGCGAGACACTGCGCAACCATGCCCGGCTGATGCGTAAGACGTTCATGGGCAATCCGATACTGTGCGACCTGATTTTGATCCGCGCCGCGCTCAGCCCCAAGGCGGCGCGGCTGGGCGCACAGGAGATGGAGCGTGCGATCGCCAACCTGGTGGAGGCAGGCCTGTCGCCCGAGGATGCCTTCGACACCTACTCGGCGGTTTCGCTGCACGTCCGCGGATCGGTCGTATTGCAGCGACTCCAGGAAAAAACCCAAACGCCCGACAGCGGACCGCGCTCGATTGACGACGCGGTGGCCATCGATCCGCAAACCACGCCGCTCATCGCGCGCGTGACCGGAAAGGGGCACCGCATCGGGGCGCCCGACGAAACCAATTTCGAGTACGGTCTGGACTGCATACTCGACCACGCGGGCCGGTTGATCGAGGAGACCCACAAAGGCTCGAAAGCCAGGCCGGCGCGGCAACGCAAGACGACTAGATCAGCGTCGGTCCGGACGCGGGCCAAAGCGGGTGGTTAACCCGTAAGCGTGTTCCAAATTGGCGCTTTTCGCCGCAGTCCAGACAGTGAGAATCTGCGCGTACAGCAAAAGTTTCTACTTACGGCTTTCGCTGTGAAACTGCGGCTTTCAGTGTGAAGCCAAGGCTTTCGCAGTGAGCCCAGGGCGGGTATCGACGCGAATTTCCGCCCAGGTTACACATCCAAAGCCAAGGATTCACACCCCGGGACGTGGACAAGCCAAGGCTTCACAGTCAAAGCCCGAGAACTAGTCCGCCTGCGCGACTGCTCGCCCTAATCGGGTTCCGGCACGTGGAAGTGCTCGTCGCGCAACCGGAACGCTTCCTTCGTTCCGTGCTGCGCGCGGGTTTTGACGAAGTTGAACTCCCCCGGAGCGAACTGCAGGTTGGTGCCGAAAGCATGGAACAGGTAGCTGGCGACTTCCTCACCTTGGTATGCCTGGGTCTGTTCGACGAGACGGAAGGCTTCCTTGGCGATGACGACTCCGTCGGCGGGCATCTTCGCCGCCTTCTCGGCCCAATACCGGGCGCGCGCCGCAACCGAAGCCGGATCGCATGTGTCGGTGAAGATTCCAAGGCTCTCGATCTCGCCGGCTTCGATCACGTCACCGGTCAGCAGCAGACGCCGTGCCAGCACCGGCCCCAGCCGATGGAAGAACATATGCAGGCTGCCGAGTGCGGGCCCGAGGAACCGCGTTGCCGGCATACCGATTTTCGTGTCGCGCGCAATGACCGAGATGTCGGTCATCAGAGCCATCTCGAAGCCACCACCAAGGGCGTAGCCGGCGATCTCCCCCACCGTCACCTTGGGGAAGCCCATGAAGTTGTGGTAGAAGCCAAACGACTTGCGGTCGACCGTAAGTCGCCGTCGCTGGCTGGGCCGGCGGCTATCCTTTCGCTCATCGGCTTCGCCCGCGGCAGGCGACGCGCCGTACCAGCCGTAGGCGTTGTTCATGTCGGCGCCGGTGGAGAAGACGCCACCGGCTCCGCGTAGCAGTACCACGGTGAGGTCGTCGTCGTCGGCAACCCGGTCCAGGCAGCGGGCAACCTCGTCGCGCATCGCCGCGTCGTAGGAGTTGCGCTGCTTGGCGTTGTTGAGCGTGATTGTGGCGATGCGCTTGTCGGGATCCACGTCGAACAGCACGCGATCATCGGAAGCACCGGAAGTGGTCATGCGCTGGACTCCTTTCGCCGCCTGGCGAACTTGAATACCGACAACTTCTCCGGCGGTGCGGCCACCGTGCTGACCTCGCCCGTGCAGAGCACCTCGTCGTCGAGCAACAGCCGCGCCGTCGAGGTGATGCCGCGGTCGATCTGCGTCCGCGCGATGTCGAAACGCAGCTCGGTCAGCAGCGGTGTCGGGCGGCGGAATGTCACGAGCAGTGCACGGGTTTTGCCGGACAACCCCGTGACGCAGCTGTGATGCTGTATCACGCAGTCGAAGAACACACCGAGGAAACCGCCGTGCACCAGCCCCGGCGGCCCTTCGTAGACGAGCGGGAAGACGACTCGGCCTTCCGCTTTCTCGGCATCGAGGTGATCGAATCGGTACTCGGGAAAGCACGGATTGTAGGCACCGATGTCGGTGGCGTGGTTGAGATAGATTCTCCGGGAATCGTTGGGGATCTCGCCGATTCGGGGTGCGCTGTCCCGCGGTGCGACGGCGGCCAGCTCCGTTTCCCACTCCGCGAATTTAGCGATCATCGTGTCCACTGTCGGGTGATCGTGTTCCAGCGAAAGCAGCAGCGACCCGAGGCGGCGCATGGCGGCGGCGGCGGCCACGGTTTGGGCAAGGGGCGCCTCTCCGAATCTGGCGTCACCAGTAGGAGTGGCTGCGGGGTCGCCCATAGGTCCTCTTTCATCGAGTTTCAGGGGGATCAGCCCGGTTTGTTCCGTCGCCAGCGTATCCTTGCTAACTTATACAGCGTAGCAATCGTATTGCCTACTGTATGGGTAACCGTATCGGCGAGAAAGGCCGGATTCGATCGTGAGTCACGAGGCCGACGCGGCCGACGCCGACGGGTCGGTGAGCGCATGCCGGGACGGCGCGGTCCTGCGAATCACGCTCGATCGGCCAGCCCGCCGTAATTCGTTGACCCGGTTGATGATCGAAGCGTTGGTCTATGCACTGACCGACGCCGCCACCGACGACGCATTGCGCGTGATTCACATTCGAGGAGCCGGCGGTGACTTCTGCGCGGGCGCGGACTGGGTGGCCGCCAACAGCGGGGGACAGCGTCCCCGCACCGGCGATCTCGTCCGGCGGATACCGCACGCCGCCCATCGGGTGATCGAGCTTGTGCACGGCGTCCAGCTGCCGGTGGTCTGCGCCGTGCGGGGGCGGGCCGTAGGCCTGGGCTGCAATCTCGCACTGGCCGCCGACTTCACCGTGGCCGCCGACGACGCCGTGTTCTGGGAACCCTTTGTGGAGCGCGGGTTCAGCCCCGATTCGGGCGCTAGCTGGCTGCTGCCCCGGCTGATCGGTGTGGCGCGAGCGAGGCGCATGCTGCTGCTGGGCGAGAAGGTCAACGCATCGGCTGCGGCCGAGTGGGGATTGGTTCATCAGACCGTGGGCACGTCCGAACTCGACAACGCGGTCGAGGATCTGCTGACCCGGCTCGCATCGGGCCCGACGGTGGCGATCGGCCTGGCCAAGCAGGCGTTGCGGTTCAGCCAGCATGCGACGCTGGACCAAGCCATGACCCAAGAACTCTATAACTTGGAACTAGCCTGTCGGACAGGCGATTTCAAAGAGGGCCTGGAAGCTTTCCGGCAGCGGCGCGCGCCACGGTTCCAGGGCCGATGAGATGAAGGAAACACGGATGCCTACTGATTCGTTCGACACGATCAACTACGAAGTCGATGGGCATACCGCCACCGTCACGCTGAACCGTCCGGAGGCCCTCAACGCGCTCAGCCCGCACATGATCAGCGAACTCCGCGCCGCCTACGACGAGGCCGAGAACGACGACAAGGTGTGGCTGCTCATCGTTACCGGCACCGGCCGCGCGTTTTGCACCGGAGCGGACGTCAAGGCCATTCCCGAAGACGGCAAGGTGATCTACGACCGGCCGTACCTGTCCACCTACGACCAGTGGGAGGCGCCGCAAGAAGGCACGCCGCCGTTCCGGACCATGGCGAAGCCCGTGCTGACCGCCGTCAACGGACTGTGCTGCGGCGCCGGCATGGATTGGGTCACCACGTCAGACATCGTCATCGCCTCTGAGCAGGCGACGTTCTTCGATCCCCACGTCAGTATCGGCCTGGTAGCCGGCCGCGAGTTGGTCCGCGTTTCCCGGGTGCTGCCCCGCTCGATCGCCCTCCGGATGGCCTTGATGGGCAAGCATGAGCGGATGAGCGCACAACGCGCCTTCGATCTGGGATTGATCAGCGAGATCGTCGCGCACGACCACCTGCTTGAGCGGGCCCGCGAGATCGCCGAAATCGTCAACTCCAATGCGCCACTGGCGGTTCGGGGAACACGACTGGCAATTATCAAAGGACTGAATGTGCCGCTGCACGAAGCCGAGATACTCGCCGAAACATTTCGCGAACGCGTGCTGCGAACGGAAGACGCGCAAGAAGGCCCCAAGGCCTTCGTAGAAAAACGCAAGCCGAATTGGCAATGCAGATGATAGGCGCCGACGGATTCGAAACCATCCTGCTCGAGGTCGACAGCGACGATCACGTCGCGACGATCACCCTCGATCGGCCCGAGCAGCTCAATACGTTCAACCGAACCATGTGCGAGGAGATGGCGCAGGCCTGGCGGATTGTCAAGCTCGACGAGTCGGTGCACGCGGTCGTGCTGAGGGCAGCCGGCACCCGGGCGTTCAGCGCCGGACTCGACATCAAGACGCCGTACGGCCAGCCCGAAAACGTCTGGAACCACGAAGATCCCGGAGAGGCGCTCAGCCCGAAGTGGCAGAAGATGTGGAAACCGGTGGTGTGTGCGGTTCAGGGCATTTGCACGGCCGGCGCGTTCTACTTCGTCAACGAATCCGATGTGGTCATCTGCTCAACGGACGCAACGTTTTTCGACTCCCACGTCTCAGCCGGCCTGGTTTGCGCGTTGGAGCCGGTGGGCCTGATGCGCCGCATCGGGCTGGGTGAGACATTGCGGATGGCGTTGATGGGCAACGACGAGCGGGTCAGCGCCGACACCGCGCTGCGGATCGGCCTGGTCTCTGAGGTGGTGGCCCCGGGCCGGCTATGGACCCGCGCTCATGAAATCGCGGCGGCAATTGCCGCCAAGCCGCCCACGGCCACCCAGGGTACGGTGAAGGCGATTTGGGAGTCGCTGGACAAGCCGTACCGGGCGGCCATGGAACAGGGGCTGATCTACACACGGCTGGGCAACCCGCTGGGCAAGGCCGAGTTGGCCGCAACCGAGGACACAGCCAGCGGCGGGAAAGAACCGAAGATCCGGTGATGGCCGACCACCCGCTCAGCCGACGCATCGCGCACGTGCTGGACCTACAGCCCGACGGGCACGCGATTGAGTATGCCGGCCAATGGATCTCGTGGCATCAGGTTGGCGACGTGGCACGGCAGATCGCCGCACTGACGGCCCGGCCGGAGACTCAACCGCAGGTCGGGATGCTGCTGCGTAACCGGCCTGGTCACGTGGCCGCATTCCTTGGTGTGCTGTTGAGCGGCGGAACCGTCGTCACCATCAACCCATCTCGCGGCGACGAACGGACCAGGGCCGACATCGCCGCGCTGCGACTGCCGCTCGTCGCCGGCGAGCCCGACGACCTGGCGACGTTCGTCACCGCTGCAGACACCGAGACAATCCCAATTCGGGCACTTCTGGACGCGCCCACCAGTGCCCCAGTGCCGAGCCCCGGCGCCGGGCCGGTTGCCCCGCCGGACATTGCCGTGCGGATGCTGACCAGCGGGACGACCGGTCCGCCCAAACGCATCGACCTCAGCTACGACATGCTGGCGCGCACGGTGATGGGCCGGGAGCCGGACCGTGCGAACGCGCCCACCGAGCTGCGACGGGGCGTCGCGATCGTCAACTCCCCGCTGGTGCATATCGGCGGAGTTTTCCGCGTGCTGCAATGCGTCACCGAGGCGAGATCCTTTGTGTTACTTGACCGATTCGAACTCAACACCTGGGCCGCCGCGGTGCGTAAGCACCGCCCCCGCGCGGTATCGCTGGTGCCGGCCGCATTGCGCACGGTGCTGCACTCCGGCCTGCCGCGCAGCGACCTGGACAGTATCCGCGCCGTGACCTGCGGCACCGCTCCGCTGTCGGCCGACGATGCCGACGCGTTCACCGAGAAGTACGGCATTCCCGTCTTGACCTCCTATGCCGCAACCGAATTCGGCGGCGGCGTGGCCGGCTGGACGCTGGCCGACTACCAGCGGCACTGGCGAGCCAAGCGGGGCAGTGTGGGACGGGCGAACCCGGGCTCCGAGCTGCGGGTTGTCGACGAGAGTGGCGCACCGCTCGGTCCCGATCAAGTGGGCCTGCTGGAGGTCAAAGCGGCCCAGATGGGGGCGTCGGCGCCGTGGATGCGGACCACGGACTTGGCGCGCATCGACGACGACGGCTTTGTCTGGATCGTCGGACGCGCCGATCAAGCCATCGTCCGCGGCGGGTTCAAGGTGATGCCCGACGACGTGCGCACCGCGCTGGAAAGCCACCCCGCGGTGGCCGGTGCCGCCGTCGTAGCGCGGGCCGACGACCGACTCGGCCAGACACCTGTCGCCATGGTGGAGTTGCGGGAATCGGCATCAACCGACGAGCTGATCGAATTCCTCGGAAAGCGGCTGGCGCGCTACGAGATTCCCACAGACCTCGCGATCGTCGATGCCATCCCCCGGACGCCATCGGGCAAGCCCGACATCGATGCGGTCCGCAGCTTTTTCAGTGATATCGCCGCCCGCAGTGACCATGGGCGGTGATTCCCCCACAGTCGCGAAGATCCTGCGACACCAAGCTCGCTGCCGCCCAGAGCACCCGATGCTGGTTTGCGACGACGAGCGCATCACCTACGGCCAGGCCGAGCACCGGTCGGCGCAACTGGCCCGCGGGCTGATCGCCCTCGGTGCCGGTAAGGGCACGCATGTCGGATTGCTGTACCCGAACGGTGCGGACTTCGTAGTCGGGATGCTGGCGGCGGCGCGAATCGGCGCGGTGGTGGTCCCGTTCTCCACCTTCGCCACGGCGCGCGAGCTGAAAGAACAACTGGTCGACAGCGATGTCGGGATCCTGTTGAGCGCGGCGTCGTTCCGCTCGCACGATTACGTGCAACGACTGAAAGAGGTACTGTCGGACCCCGGCTTCGATTCTGAGCAGCCGTTGTTTACAACCGCCGCACCGCAATTGCGTCACGTCGCAAACATCGAACGTGTCTGTCGGCTAGTCGAAGCCGTCGACCCCGCGCTCGTGTCCGCGACGGAAGACGACGTCCACGGCTCTGACCAGTTGTGCATCATCTACACGTCCGGCTCTACCAGTACGCCCAAGGGAGTAGTGCACACGCACGCTGCCCTGTTGGATCACCAAAAGAACCTCAACGAGATCCGAGATTTGACGGCAGGCGACAAACTGTTCTGCAATTCGCCGTTCTTCTGGATCGGTGGATTCGCGTTCGGTTTGCTCGCCACATTGGTAGCCGGGTCGACGCTGGTGTGCTCCAACGCAGTCGACCCCGCTGCGACTCTCGACTTGCTCGAATACGAAAAACCCACCATCACAAATGGATTCGCTGCAGCAGTTGCCCAGCTGGCCGCCCATCCCAGCTTCCCCGCGCGAGACCTTTCGTCCCTGCGACGAGGCAACCTCTATCCGATCATGGCGCCCGATGCCAGGCCGGCCGATCCGGAGTTGCGGCACAGCATGCTGGGGATGACCGAAGGCGGCAGCGTCGTACTGATCTGCGGCGACGAATCCGACCAACCCGAAGAGCGGCGAGGTTCGTTCGGCAAACCCGCGCCCGGATTTGACACCATGGTCGTCGAGCCCGGCACTGGCCGGGTGTGCGCTGTCGGTGAGGTCGGCGAACTGTGCATCCGTGGACCCTACGTGATGCAGGGCTATTACAAACGCAGTCGCGAAGAAAGCTTCGACGCCGACGGCTGGTTCCACACCGGCGATTTGGTGCGCGCCGATGCCGACGGGTTCATGTATTTCGCCGGCCGGCTCAGCTCAATGATCAAAACGGCCGGCGCCAACGTTTCTGCGGCCGAGGTCGAGCAGGCGATCGCCAAATTCGGGCTGGTGGCACATGTCGTGGGAATTCCCGACTCCCGACGAGGGGAGGTCGTGGCGGCCGTCGTCGTCTTGCCCGATGCGGTCGACACGTTCGACGAAGGGGCGTTACATGCGCAACTCAAGGCGGAACTGTCGGCCTACAAGCTCCCACGACGCTACCTCGGCCTGCCGCGCGCGGAGGTACCCCTGATGTCCAGCGGCAAGGTGGATACTCGGCAGTTGAAGAAGCTGTTCGATGCCTGAGACCATCGACCGGTTGGTGCGACGGCAGGCCGACCGTCACGGCTCCAAGCCGATGGTGATCGATTCCGAGAGCCGGATCACCTATGCCGAACTGGACTCAACCACAGCCGATCTGGCGGCAGGATTCATCGAAGCCGGCGTGAGCAAAGGCACCCGGGTCGGACTGATCATGCCCAACAACGCTCGCTGGGTCCAGATCGCGATCGCGCTGACGCGTATCGGCGCCGTGCTCGTTCCGTTGAGCACCCTGCTGCGGGCCGGTGAACTGGTCGCGCAGCTACGCACGGCCGCCGTTCAATTCCTGGTGAGCGTCGAGGAATTCCGCGGGCATCATTACCTGGACGACCTTGCGCCGGTCGGGAAAACCGAACTGCCTGCCTTACGCCAAGTTTGGTCGCTCGGCCAGGTCGCGCGCCTCGGCGCCGACGGGCGCGCACGCGGGATTATTGACGCCATGACCCGGACGGTGACGCCCGCCGACCCGCTGGTCATCATGTTCACCTCGGGAAGTAGCGGGGCACCCAAAGGAGTGCTGCACTCGCACGGAAACGCTTTGGGCGCAGTGCAATCGGGCCTCGCAGCACGCTGCATCACACCGGATACCCGTCTCTACCTACCGATGCCGTTCTTCTGGGTGGGCGGCTTCGGCAGCGGGATACTGTCGACGCTGCTGGCCGGGGCCACCCTGGTGACTGAGGAGACGCCGCGACCCGAAACGACCTTGCGGCTGCTGGAAACCGAGCGGGTCACCCTCTTTCGCGGCTGGCCGGACCAGGCGGAGGCGCTCGCGCAGCATGCCGATGGTGTCGATCTGTCGGCACTGCGGCCGGGCAGTCTGGAAGCCCTGCTCCCGCCCGAGCTGCGCTCGCAACCCGGTGCGCGGGCCAAACTGTTCGGCATGACCGAGGCGTTCGGGCCGTACTGCGGCTATCCGGCCGACACGGACATGCCGCGCGCAGCGTGGGGTAGCTGCGGCAAACCGTTCCCGGGCATGGAAGTTCGCATCGTCGGCGCCGACAATGAACCCACGCCGACGGGAAGCGTTGGCATGATAAAGATTCGGGGGCCCCACACGTTGCGCGGCATCTGCCGACGCAGCCGGGAAGAGGTCTTCACCTCCGACGGCTTCTACCCCACCGGCGACCTCGGTCATCTCGACGAGCATGGGTTCCTGTTCTACCACGGCAGATCCGACGACATGTTCAAAGTCAGCGGTGCCACCGTCTATCCCGGCGAGGTCGAACGCGCGTTACGTGCCATCGACGGCGTCGACAACGCCTTCGTCACCAACGTACCGGGGGCCAAGGGCGAGCAGGTGGGCGCGGCTGTGGTGTGCAGCGGCGAGCTCACCGCCGCGCAGCTGCGAAGTTCTGTCCGAAAGCTGCTGAGCGCCTTCAAAGTTCCGACGATTTGGCTATTGCTAAAATCCGCCGATGACGTTCCGCGTGGCGCCACGGGCAAGGTCGACACCCAGCGGCTGCGTGACATGCTGACCAAGGCGGCTACCTGAGATCAGCGAAGGCGTTCCCGCACGGGCACTCTCCGCCGACGGATAAGGACTGGGTCATGCCGAAAGGCAATACCCGCCGGTCCTAATTGTGGCTATAATGTGCGTAAACTAAATGGCCACTTTGAGGGTAAGGCAGGTTCGCGTGGAGGTCGGCGTTCGGGAGCTGCGTGACCAGTTGAGTCGGCACTTGGCGGAGGTTCGCGAAGGGCGGACCGTGACTGTGACGGATCACGGGCGTCCGATCGCGCGCATCGTGCCGGTACAACGGCTGACGAAGCTCGAACAGCTTCGTCAGGATGGCCGCATCCAGCGTGCTCGAACCCGTAAACAACCCGCTCCGGCCCCGCTAACCGCCGGTGGCACGGTCAGCGATCTGGTCAGCGAGCAGCGTAGGTGATCGGCTATCTGGACACCTCGGCGTTCGTGCCGTTACTGATCGAGGAGCCTGCCAGCGAGGCGTGCCGGCGGTTCTGGGACGACGCCGATGCGATCGTATCGTCGAGGCTGCTTTATGTCGAAACTGCCGCAGCGCTGGCACAGGCGCGGCGGATGGGGCGCCTCACCAAAGACAAGCATCTCCAGAGCCGTCGTCGCCTTGACCAGATGTGGTCTGAAATGGACGTCATTGAGGTGGACGAGCAGATCGTGACACGTGCGGCTGACCTCGCGCATCGTCTTTCCTTGCGTGGGTACGACGCTGTGCATTGCGCATCGGCCCAGCAGCTCGACGACGACGATGTCGTAGCCGCGTCCGGAGACGAGCGGCTGTTGGCCGCGTGGTTAAAGCTCGGTATGGCAACCTACGACACCAACCGGAAGGCGACCGTGGGGCAGGAGTAACGGGTCATTTCCGCGAACCTGCGCGTCGGTGTGAATTCGGGTGGCGCGGTTCGTCGACCACGCCACGCTCAATAAGGTGGTCGATCAACGGCGCCGCGCCCGCCGCCAAATGCTCCGACATGGTTTTTCGGGCCAGCTTCTCGTCGTGTTTTTCCAGCGCTGACAACACCCGCCGATGGTCCTTGATCGACTGGTCCGGCCAGCCCTCGATCGCGGGGAACACCGATTCGGGTGCGTAGCGGGTGATTTGGGACATCAGCTGGGCAAGTTTGGGTGAACCCGCGGCAACGTTGATGGCTCGGTGAAACTCGTGGTTGAGCCGGACAGTGCGCTCGTCGTCGCCACCGGCATAGGCCTCTTCCAGTTGCGCCTGAATCTGTTTGAGTTCGAGCAGCTGTTCGTCGGTGATGTTGGCGGCGGCCCGCGCGGCGAGCTCACCGCCGACATGAGCCTGCACGTTGGCGACATCGGCGAGATCTTGCTCGGTGACCGGCAACACCACGAAACCCCGGTGCGGCTGCTGGGCGATCAAACCTTCGGCACGCAGCGCGAACAACGCTTCGCGTACCGGTGTGACGCTGATGCCAAGTTCCGCGGCCAGCTGGTCCAACCGGATGTACTGTCCGGAAGCGTAAGTGCCGTCGAAAATCCTGTTGCGGACAAAGCGCGCCACGTCCTCGGAAAGTTGAGGCCGCGCAGCGAAATCCGGAGCAGTCATCGCGTCACACCCGGTACTCGGCGAGCAGCCGCTTGCTGATGATGGACTTCTGGATCTCGCTGGTTCCTTCGCCGATAAGCAGGAACGGCGCGTCGCGCATCAGCCGCTCGATCTCGTACTCCTTGGAATAGCCATAACCCCCGTGAATCCGGAAGCTCTGCTGGGTGACCTCCGAACAGTACTCACTGGCAAGGTATTTGGCCATGCCGGCGGCCAGATCGTTGCGCTGCCCGGAGTCCTTCAAACGTGCCGCGTTGACCATCATCAGATGCGCCGCTTCGACTTTGGTGGCCATCTCGGCCAACTGGAACGCGATGGCCTGGTGCTCGGCGATCGGCTTGCCGAAAGTGTGACGCTGTTGGGCATAGCGCACCGCGAGCTCGAAAGCGCGAATGCCGATACCACAAGCCCTGGCCGACACGTTGACCCGCCCGACCTCGATGCCATCCATCATCTGAAAGAAGCCCTGACCCGGAGCGCCGCCCAGGATGTCGTCGGCGCTTGCCCGGAAGCCGTCGAAGATGAGTTCGGTGGTGTCGATGCCCTTGTAGCCCAGCTTGTCTATCTTGCCGGGGATCAGCAATCCCGGCGCCACCTCGCCGAACCCCGTCGGCTTCTCGATGAGGAACGCGGTGAGGTTGCGGTGCGGTTTGTCTGCGCCTTCGTCGGTGCGTACCAGGACGGCCACCAACGTCGAACTGCCGCCGTTGGTCAGCCACATCTTCTGGCCGTTGATGGTGTACGTGTCGTCGGAGTTGCGCTGTGCGCGGGTGCGGATCGCGGCGACGTCGGAACCCAGCTCCGGCTCCGACATCGAAAACGCCCCGCGACATTCGCCGGTCGCCATTCGCGGCAGCAACCGCTGCTTCTGGTCATCGGTGCCATGCTGGCGCACCATGTACGCCACGATGAAATGGGTATTGATCACTCCGGAGATGCTCATCCAGCCGCGGGCCAACTCTTCGACACATAGCGCGTAGGTCAGCAGCGACTCACCCAGCCCCCCGTACTCCTGCGGGATCATCAGTCCAAAAAGGCCCATGTCCCGCATCTGGTCCACGATGTCCTGCGGGTAGGTGTCGTGCCGTTCGAGTTCCGGGGCGTTGGGAATGATCTCCTTGTCGACGAATTGCCTTACCGTCGTGATGATCTCGGTCTGGAAGTCGGTCAGGCCGAGCGTCTGGGCAAGTCTGGTCATGTCCTGTCCTTTTCCGGCTCAACAGGCGATCGTTTTCGCGCTCGTCAAGCGCGCGATATCGGTATCCGTCAATCCCAGGCGTTCGGTGAGCACGTCGGCCGTGTCTTGGCCCAGGGCCGGTGCGGGCGTGCCGGCGGGGTGAACACCGTCGAAGGCGGTCGGCATACCGGGCGCCAGATACTCGCCGATGCCCGGTTGGTTCAGCCGGGAGAAGAGTGGATTCTCGGTTACCCGCGGGTCTTCCACGACCTGAGCGAAGGTGCGGTACCGCTCGAAGAGCACGGTGGTCTTTGCCAATGTCGCGCTGATCTCTTGCGCCGTGTGCTCGGCGAACCAGGTCGCGAACAACGCGGAGAGCACGTCGCGGTACCGGTAGCGGTCGCCTTCGGCGCCGAAGTCTACGCCCAGCGCCTCGGCGAGCGCCGCTACCGCTTCCCCGGTTCCGGTCGCGTCGACCAGGTCCCGAAAGTGCCTGCCGGTCAACGTGACGACCATAAATGCGATCCCGTCGCGACTGGTGAAGTCCTGGCCATACTGGCCGTAGATGGAGTTTCCCAGCCGTTCGCGTTGCGTGCCGTTTACTTGCGGCTCGGTCAACAGGCCCAGGTTTCCCGCCGTGGCAAGTGCGACGTCCTCGAGGGCCAGGCTGACGCGCGCACCTACCCCAGTCTGATCGCGGCGGCGGACCGCGGCGAGTAGGGCCAGCGCCGCATACAGGCCGCAACACACGTCCCACGCCGGGAGGACGTGGTTGATCGGACCGGCATGCGTCGCCGGTCCGGTGACCAAGGGGTATCCGATGCCCGCGTTGACGGTGTAATCGACACCGGTAGAACCGTCGCCGCGGCCCAGCAGCTGGACGTGGATGACGTCGGAACGCTTGACGGCCAGTGACTCATGGCTCAGCCACGACAGTCCGGCGGTGTTGGTGACGACGATTCCGTCGCCCTCGAGGATCAGCCGCTGCACCAGCTCCTGACCCTCGGGCGAGCGCAGATTGATGGTGGCCGAACGCTTTCCCTTGTTCAGGCCGGTCCAGTAGATCGATGTGCCGGTTGCCGACAGCGGCCATCGCTCTACATCGGAGGCACCCCCGATCGGGTCGATGCGGATCACGTGCGCGCCGAGTTGGCTGAGCGTCATTCCGCACAGTGGTGCGGCGACGAAGCTGGATACCTCGACAACGGTGATGCCGGCCAGCGGTTTCATTGCTATGCGACCCGTTCGAAAACCGCGGCGAGACCTTGCCCGCCGCCGATGCACATCGTTTCCAACCCGTACCGCGCCTGGCGGCGATCGAGTTCGCGGGCCAACGTCGCCAGCATTCTGCCGCCCGTCGCGCCCACCGGATGACCCAGCGATATCCCCGAGCCGTGGACGTTGGTCCGGTCGTGGTCGGCAGCGCCGAATTTCCATTCCCGCATCACCGCAAGCGCTTGAGCGGCAAAGGCTTCGTTGAGTTCGATGAGGTCGATGTCGCTCAGTTGCAGTCCGGCCTTGGCAAGCGCAACCTCGGTGGCGGGCACCGGGCCGATGCCCATGATGTCGGGTGCCACGCCCGCCGATCCCCAGGACACCAGCCGGACCAGCGGCGTCAACCCGTATTCGTCGGCCTTCTCCGGTGTGGTCACCACGCACATCGACGCCGCGTCGTTCTGCCCGCTGGCGTTGCCGGCGGTCACTGTCGCTTCCGGATCCTGTTCCAGCAGAACTGGTTTGAGCTTGCTTAGCGACTCCACTGACGTGTCTGCGCGTGGATGCTCGTCGGTGTCGACGAGTTCCTCACCATGCTTGGTACGCACCGCCACCGGAACAATCTCCTGTGCCAGGATGCCGTCCTTTTGGGCGGCCACCGCACGCTGGTGCGAGCGGACTGCGAGCTCGTCTTGCTCCTGTCGTGAAATGCCGTACTGGCGGCGCAAGTTCTCGGCCGTCTCCAGCATGCCGCCCGGCACCGGGTAATTGCGACCGCCGGCCGTGGTCCGTCCCCGCGCCAGCCCGTCGTGTATGCGGACGCCGGAACGAGCACCGCCCCAACGCATGTCGGTCGAGTAGAACGCGACATTGCTCATGCTTTCGCAACCGCCGGCGATCACCAGGTGGTTGTCGCCGTTGCCCACCTGCAGACACGCTTGGATCACCGACTGCAGACCCGATCCGCAGCGGCGGTCCACCTGCATACCGGGTACCGTCACCGGCAGACCTGCATCCAGCGCGACCACGCGTCCGATCGCCGGTGCCTCACTGCTCGGATAGCAGTGCCCGAGAATCACGTCCTGCACCGCATCCGGTGCCAGGCCGGTCCGTTCCAGGAGGCCACGCAGAGCGGCGACACCGAGGTCGACGGCGCTCTGCGACTTGAGCATTCCGCCGTACCGGCCGATCGGTGTGCGCACGGGTTCACATATCACGGCTTCACGCATAGGGGCTCCTGTTTATGGGCGAGCAGACGCAAAAGCACCCCAATTCGGGCGGAATTGGGTGCTTTTGCGTCTGCTCGCGCTTATATGTGACGACCACCGGTGACATCCATGACGGTGCCGGTCATGTAAGAAGACAGGTCCGACGCCAAAAATAAAGCGACACTGGCCACCTCGCTGGGCTCACCCGCCCGGCCCATCGGCACCTCGGCCACTTTGGAGTCCCAAATGCGTTGCGGCATGGCTTCTGTCATCGCAGAACGGATCAGACCGGGCGCAATCGCATTAACCCGCACACCCAGGTAGGCAAGCTCCTTGGCGGCGGCTTTTGTCATGCCGACAATTCCAGCTTTGGCCGCCGAATAGTTGGTCTGACCGACCATGCCGACCTTGCCCGACACCGAAGACATGTTCACGATCGCGCCGCGCTTCTGTTCTCGCATGATCGCGGCGGCCAGCCGGGTGCCGTTCCACGTCCCCTTCAGGTGCACGTCGATGACCTGGTCGAACTGCTCTTCGGTCATCTTGCGCATCGTCGCGTCGCGGGTGATCCCGGCGTTGTTGACCATGATGTCCAGGCCGCCGAAACGCTCGATCGCAGTCTTGATCAGAGCATCGACCTCGTCGGCTTTGGTGACATCGCAACGCACAGCGACCGCGACTTCGGCACCGCCCAATTGCTTGGCGGCGATCTCGGTCGCCTCGAGATTCACGTCTCCGAGCACCACGCGCGCGCCTTCGGCAATAAACCGTTCTGCGATGGCATAGCCCAGTCCTTGCGCCCCACCGGTGACCACCGCAGTCTGACCGCTCAACAGTGATTTCTGGGACATCTGGATACGTACCCTTCCTCGCGACAGCACCGTCAAATCGAAGATCATATTTCATATAGGATCCGTGGCGGCAACCGCCTGCCGAAGAGGAAGCTCCGCAAAATGACCACTGCCGAAACAGGCCCCGAAATCACTGATGAAGACTTCCAGCAGATCCTCGCCCAAACCCGTCACTTCGTCCGAGACGTCGTAGTCCCGCGCGAGCAGGAGATTCTGGCCGACGACCAGGTGCCCGACGACCTGCGCGACCACGCCAAGCAGATGGGCTTGTTCGGCTACGCAATTCCACAGCAGTGGGGCGGCCTCGGCCTGAACCTCATGCAGGACGTCGAGCTCGCGATGGAGCTGGGTTACACCTCGCTGGCGCTGCGATCGATGTTCGGCACCAACAACGGCATCGCCGGTCAGGTTCTCGTCGGGTTCGGCACCGACGAGCAGAAGGGTCGGTGGCTGGAACGCATCGCATCCGGCGACGTCGTCGCGTCCTTCGCGCTGACCGAGCCCGGCGCCGGGTCGAACCCAGCCGGCTTGCGCACCAAAGCCATTCGCGACGACCATGATTGGCTTATCTCCGGGCAGAAGCGCTTTATCACCAACGCGCCCGTCGCCGGCTTGTTCGTGGTCTTCGCCCGCACCCGGCCCGCCGACGACAAAGGCCCCGGCATCGCGGTCTTCCTGGTGCCTGCGGACGCCGCGGGCGTCGCGGTAGCCGCCAAGGACGCCAAGATGGGCCAGGAGGGCGCCTGGACCGCCGACGTCAGCTTCGACGACGTCCGGGTGGGCGACGACGCGCTCGTCGGAGGCAGCGAAGACATCGGTTACCGAGCGGCGATGACGGCGTTGGCGCGCGGCCGGATCCACATCGCCGCGATCGCGGTGGGCGCCGCCCAGCGCGCGCTCGACGAGTCGGTGTCCTATGCCGCCACCGCGACCCAGGGCGGAGCGCCGATCGGGAGCTTCCAGCTGGTGCAGGCCATGCTCGCTGACCAGCAAACCGGCGTATTGGCCGGGCGCGCGCTGGTCCGCGACGTCGCGCGGAAGTGGGTCAGCGGCGAAGATCGCCGAATCGCGCCGTCGGCGGCCAAGCTGTTCTGCACCGAGATGGCCGGCAAGGTGGCAGACCTCGCGGTGCAGATCCACGGCGGAAGCGGATACATGCGCGGGGTTCCCGTCGAGCGCATCTATCGCGACGTTCGCCTGCTGCGGCTGTACGAGGGCACCAGCGAGATACAGCGTCTGATCATCGGCTCGAACCTGATCAAAGCGGCGCAAAGGTGAGATATACGCGCAAGCGCCGATGTTTTGCGGCGTGTAAGCGCCGCATGCTGGCTAACATGAACGAAGTCGACCGACGGGCCTTGGACTGGAGCGACGCGGCGATGAACGAGCCCCTGCCAACCGGGACCGTGACGTTGCTGTTGGCCGACGTTCAAGGTTCGACGCAGCTGTGGAACTCGCAGCCCGCGGAGATGACCGCGGCGATCGCGACCCTGGATCGATCGTTGGTGGAGTTGGTCAGCGCGCACCATGGCGTCCGGCCGGTCGAGCAGGGTGAAGGCGACAGCTTCGTCATCGCGTTCAGCCGGGCCTCCGACGCGGTGGCGTGTGCTCTTGCGTTGCAGCGAGCGCCGTTGGCGCCGTTGCGCTTGCGGATTGGGCTGCACACCGGTGAAGTTCAGTTGCGCGATGAAAACAACTACATTGGACCGGCGATCAATCGAACCGCACGCCTACGCGAGCTCGCCCACGGCAGCCAGACGGTTCTTTCCGGCACTACCAGCGATCTGGTCGCGGACACGCTGCCCGATGAAGCATGGCTGACCGACCTCGGCACCCATCGCCTGCGGGATCTGCCCCGCCCGGAACGCGTTGTGCAGCTGTGCCATTCGGATCTGTGCAACGATTTCCCGCCCCTGCGGCTGCACGTAAACCCGGAAGCGTCTGCCGCCCAACATCTTCCGGCGCAGCTCACCAGCTTCGTGGGCCGCGACGCGGAGAAGGCGGAGGTGCGCGATCTGCTAGCTGACCACCGGCTGGTGACGCTGACCGGAGCGGGCGGCGTGGGCAAGACCCGCCTGGCGGTGCAGGTCGCGGCAGCGGTCGCCGAAAAGTACTCGGACGGAGCGTGGTACGTCGATCTGGCTCCGATCGTCGATCCCGAGCTGGTCGCGGTGACCATGGCCCGGTCGCTCGGTCTGCCGGATCAGCCGGGACGCTCTCCCGAGAAGGCCTTGCTGCAATTCGTCGGCGCGCGGCAGATGCTGGTGGTGCTGGACAACTGCGAGCATCTGCTGGACGCCAGCGCCGAGATGACCGCAGCGCTGTTGGGCGGCTGTCCCCGGTTGACGCTGCTGGCGACCAGCCGCGAACCGATTGGAGTGGCGGGCGAGGTTACATGGCGGGTGC
This sequence comes from Mycobacterium sp. 852002-51163_SCH5372311, assembly GCF_001667115.1. Classification (GTDB taxonomy): domain Bacteria; phylum Actinomycetota; class Actinomycetes; order Mycobacteriales; family Mycobacteriaceae; genus Mycobacterium. The sequence continues at coordinate 68,818 of NZ_LZIJ01000078.1, forward strand.
CGTCGCTGTCGCTGGCCGGCGACGCGGTGCGTCTGTTCGGAGACCGTGCCGGTCACGCCCGGCCCGGCTTCACCATCGACGATGACAACGCGGCCGCGGTAGACGAGATCTGCCGGCGTCTCGACGGGATGCCGCTGGCCATCGAGCTGGCGGCGGCGCGGGTGCGGGCGTTGTCGCCGCAGGAGATTCTCGCGGGCCTGCAGGACCGGTTCCGATTGTTGACCGGTGGGTCACGGACCGCGGTGCGCCGTCAGCAGACACTGCAAGCTTCGGTGGACTGGTCGCATGCGTTGCTGACGGAACCCGAGCGTGTGCTGTTTCGGCGACTTGCCGTGTTCGCCGGCGGATTCGATCTGAAAGCCTGCCAAACGGTGGTCTGCGACGAGGACTTAGCGCGCCACCAGGTGCTGGACCTACTTGCCCTGCTCGTCGACAAATCGTTGGTCGTAGCTGAAACAACCGGCGGCTCAACACGATACCGTCTGCTGGAGACGATTCGACAGTATGCGCAGGAGAAACTCGGTGAGTCACCTGAGGCCGCGGCCCTGCGGAACCGGCACCGTGACTACTACACCGCGATGGCAGCAGCACTGGAAACGCCGGCGACCCGCGACATGGAGCGTCTGCTCGATCAGGCAGAGACCGAAATCGACAATCTGCGTGCTGCCTTTGCGTGGAGCCGAGAAAACCACGACACCGACAATGCATTGCGGCTCGCCGCTTCGCTGCGGCTGTGGCTGACGCGAGGCCTCCTCAAGGAAGGATCGGACTGGCTCGACCTCGCTCTGGCCGACGCCGAAAGCGGAGGCGCGTATGTGACGCCGGCAGCGCTGGCGCAGGCATTGGCCGACAAGGCATTCGTGGACAATATGCGCTCACCGGAAAGCTTGCCGCGAGCGCAACGTTCGTTGGCCATTGCCCGCGAACTGGACGATCCCGCACTGCTGGCGCGGACTCTCACTGCCTGCGGCCGGGCCGCCGCCTGGAACGCCGAACTGGCCCGACCCTACCTATCGGAAGCAGCCGACTTGGCCCGGTTGTCAGGCGACCGGTGGCGGCTGAGCCAGGTTCTCTACTGCCAGGCATACTCAGCCACGGTCGCCGCCGGCGACTTCGACACCACAGTGGCGGCTGGAACGCAGGGCCGCGACCTCGCCGAGCAGATCGGTGACCGGTTGTTCGAGTGGGGATGTCGGTGGTGTCTGAATCTAGTGCAGTGGGTATTCGGGGACCTCGCCAGAGCCGAGACCCTGCATCGTGAATTGATGACTGAAGTGGACGCCGCTCATTCTCTGATCTGGCACGTGAGCACACGAAACACCCTGTGCCTGGTGCTGGCCCACAGCGGGCAGGCAGACGCGGGACGCATGCTTGCCCTCGAGGCGCTCGGCGGTGCCGCTGAAATCGGCCAATACATGGAAGGCACGGTGTATGCGGCGTTGGCTTTCGCGGAGCTGGCAGGTGGCGACGTCGACGCGGCCTTCAATGCCAGCGAGACGGTGCGCGAACGGTTGGCCGACATCGGGCGCATGCTGTCCACCACCTCGACCAAGCCCGCGGCGCAAGTCGCCCTCGCCCGTGGTGATCTGACGTCAGCACGTCGCCTCGCGGATGAGGACGTGGCCGCCGCGACGGGCTGGTTCACGGTCCAGGCTCAGCTGACCCGGTCGCGAGTGGCTCTGGCGCAGAACGAGATCGGGCAAGCAGAACGCGACGCGCATGAAGCGCTGACACGCGCTGCCGAGATCGGGGCGCACCTCTTTGTCCCGGACCTACTGGAGATTCTCGGCGGTCTGGCCGGTGACGCAGGGAACCACTTGGAGGCGGCACGGTTATTCGGAGCCGCGCAGTCAGTTCGCGAGAGCACTGGCGTAGTCCGATTCAAGGTCTACGACGCCGACTATGAGGATTCAGTCGCCAGTGTTCGTAATACATTGGGAGAACTTGAATTTGAGACTGCATGGAACGCGGGCGTGGCCCTGTCCACCGACGAGGCAATCGCCTACGCGCAACGTGGCCGCGGTGAACGCAAACGGCCGCCCACCGGCTGGGACTCGTTGACGCCCACCGAACTCGACGTCGTCCACCTGGTCAGCGAGGGACTCAGCAACAAAGACATTGGCGGTCGGCTGTTCATCTCCCCGCGCACCGTGCAGACCCATCTCACCCACGTTTACGCAAAACTAGGTCTGACCTCGCGCATGCAGTTGGTGCACGAAGCGGCCCGCCACGTTTAACCTCAGCCGATCAGCTCCAGCGTGCCCAGATCGCGGATCGCCTGACAGCCTCGGCTCAGCATGGTCAGCACCATGTCGTCACCACGCTCGGTGGCGGCGGCGAAGGCGAACCCCAGCGCCGAGATGAGGACGGTCTGCGGCATTCCGAGTCGGTAATCGCGCCAACAAGTTTCACGATCGTATCCGGTAACGCCGTAGCCGATCAGCGCTTGATGATAGGCATCGACGAGGTCTTCTTCGATCGTCAGGCGCAGTTTCGAGTTCAGGCTGGTCGCGGTGAAGTAGGCCAGGTCCCGCGCAGGCAGGCCGGTACCAAGCGTCTGCCAGTCCACCACGGCGACGCGGGTGCGTTCGGGGTCGAACAGCAGGTTGTCCAGACGATAGTCACCATGCAGCAAGGCGAACCTGTCCGGCGCGGCAAGCAGCCATGGCGTCACCAAACCCATTGCTGTAGCGAAAGTCTCGCGGTCTTCCGCGCTCATTCGATCGCCGAGCTTCTCCAGCGTGATATCGGCGCTCATCTTCGCCACCTCCCCGAGACCGCCGGCCGCAGCCTCGTCCGGGCGGGGAAACGCGAGACCTGGCAGGTCCAGCCAGAAGGGGTCGCACCAGCTGGGACCGTGCAACCCGGCCAATGCCGTCACGGCCAGCCGCGCCTCCTGCTCGCCGCAGCCCGCGATCTGATCTCCCTGTACGGCGGGCGCCTGGTCGGCCAGCAGCAGTGCGAATTCGGATGCGTCCTCGCTGATCTGGCAGTAATAGCACTGCGGCGTCGGCACCTGGACGCGGTCCGCCGCTGTGCTGTAGAACGCGCATTCGCTGCGATACCCGATCACGACGCGGTCGCGCACCGTGTCGTCCTGAGCCGGCAGCTTGATCACGAAGGTCTGCGGCAGCTCACCCGGGTACCCGGCATATCTGGCTGACACGCGGTACGTCGCCCCGGTCTGCCCGGTACCGATGGCGACGACGTCGACCTCCGACACGTCGACCCCGAGTGCCGCCGACAGCCACCCAGGCGTGACATCGGTGGGGTGTCGGGGGATTGCCATCGTCGTGGACAACGTAGCCTCCCAGCCTCAATAAATCGGACAACCAGGTCCGACTGACTGGTCAACTGTAAGGCATACGGCAACCGCTTACTGCTTGGCGTCGCAGTTGAATCCCGCCGGGAAGTCACCACACAGCGGCCGGTTCACGTCGACCCAGCCCTGGTTCGTGCAAATCGTATAAGTTCCGTCGTCACGGGGGCCGATAGTCGCCAAGCGGGCGCATTCCCCATGCGGCTTCAGTGGCGCGTCGACGTGAACCCAGCCTGCTCCGGTACACAACGAATAGCCCGCGGCATCCGGGACGACCGTGCCCACTGAGCTTCTTTCGCAGGGTCCCGACGGCGTCGCACCTGCCAATGGCGGGACGGCGAAGGCCGCCGCGATGAACAACGGCGCGAGTGCGGCGGTTCTCAGCGCGATCCTCGGCATGCTTTTCCCTCTTCTGCAGCAAACAGTCATTTGCTGTTGAAAGTACTTCGTCAGCAGAGGTCGCGTCATTACATCGGTGCGGGCGGTAGTTGGTCGACGTCTCGGGCCGCATTTTGAGCCCTACGCCTTCAGACGTCATTGAGTCGGCCTGATGTGATGACATCGCCCGGACTAACTGGAGCTGAAATTGTCGCTCAACCGTTACGCAGATGTTGCGGCGACGACCGCGTGGGTACCGGTTGCGTCTGTTTGTGACTGTCATCATTGCACCCATGCTGTTTGAGATCGCGAGATTTCTTGTGGTTATGCGGAATCGAGCACGCGGAATTCGTCGGCGCCCGTAAGCATTCGAGCGCGCTGGCCTCGACCAATTGCACCGCACGACCTTTCGACACACCTGCGCCCCGCTACGGCGCGAGTGCAGGTTCGACCCACTTCAGCTCCCTGATGCTGGGGCTTACGCCTGCCTCTAGCTGAGTAAGCGATGATTTGGATTGCGCGGATCGCTTATGCCACTTCACATATGACGTTCATTTCTGTGGGCGAAATCTCGCCATAGCCGCAGGCTCGTCTGCAGAAATCTGGGCACCCGGTACCTCATAACCGACACCCCTCGGCGCGTCGCGTGGTGGGCACGATTCCGGCCTGATACGGTGCTGTGCGATGCGCTATTGTGCGGGCAATTTCAGCACCCGGTTGAAGTAATTTCCCGCGCACGGTTTCTGGGGGTGACGCCATGGATACGGCAGCCTTGTTTCTCGTCGTTGTATTTGTCGTTTCGATTCTCATTCTCGCGGGGATCGTGTTCGCGGTAAAGGCGGCCGAGTCGAGGGCCGCCGCAAAGGCCCGGGCTGCAGCAGCTGAAAAAGGGCTCAAGCAGTTCCTGTACACCAAGCAGCAGGCAGCAACAGCGCTGGGCATGTCGACAGGGCATCTCAAAGAGTTGACGCGCTACGGGAAGATCACGGCGGTAAAAGACGGGCGGAGGATGAAGTTCACGTCCGCGGACCTGGAAGCGTATGTGGCTACCCTGCCCTCTTGGGGTGCTCCCCCGGCGGCTGAGCCCCGCGCGCGGCGAGCTGAGGCTGCTTAACGCGCGACCCTGACCGCGGTCTCGGTGGCATCGGTGCGGGCGGAGGGACTCGAACCCTCAAGCTCTTACGAGCAATGGCACCTAAAGCCATCATGTTTGCCAATTTCATCACGCCCGCCAGCGTTGCCGATCGTACCGCTCGCCTCACCGGCCTAACTCCCCCAGGCGGTACCGTCGTGGGGTGTCCACTGAGGCTCACCCGAAACGCCGTCGCCGCCCCGCGCTGATCATTCTGGTGATCGTCGCGGCCTGCGGCTGCCTGGCCCTGGGCTGGTGGCAGTGGACCCGGTTCCAATCGGCCGGAGGCACCTTCCAGAACCTGGGTTACGCGCTGCAGTGGCCCCTGTTCGCGTGGTTCTGCGTCTACGCTTACCGCAAGTTTGTGCGCTACGAAGAGGTAGTTCCGGAGCCGCGGAAGCATGATGCGATAACCGAGATACCCGCCGGCCTGCTACCCGAACGTCCAAAACCGACGCAGCAGCCGATCGACGATCCCGCACTCCGGGAATACAACGCCTACTTGGCCGAGCTCGCCAAACACGACGCCGACAAACAGAACAGGACCACCGCATGACCACACCCGAGACACCCGATGCGCAGGCTTCCGCTTTCCCCGCCGAAAAGATCCGCACTGCGCTGCTCGGCTACCGGATCATGGCGTGGACGACGGGTATCTGGCTGATCGCGCTGTGCTACGAGATCGTCTCGCACCTGGTCTTCCACCACGAGATCCGGTGGATCGAGATCGTCCACGGCTGGGTGTATTTCGCCTATGTACTCGCCGCCTTCAACCTTGCGATCAAGGTCCGATGGCCGATTGGCAAGACGATCGGCGTGCTGCTGGCCGGCACCATCCCGCTGCTGGGCATCATCGTCGAGCACTTCCAAACCCGGAACGTCAAGGCGCGCTTCGGACTGTAAGTTCCTGACGGCTCCCACCGACGGCAACACGACTCGGAGCGATAACTTCAGTTGGGAGACAACGGTTTTGGCTACGGCATAGCTGTCGCGCGTAGCCGGACAAACCGACATCCACCTCTGCCAGGGGCCAGTGTGACGGATGTGATTACGGCCCGGAAGAGCCGGCCAACGCCCGCAGCGCCGGCACCAACTGCGCCAGTGCCCGACCCCGATGCGAGATAGCGTCCTTCTCCGACGGAGTCAGCTGCGCCGCCGTGCAGTCGTATCCGTCCGGGATGAACACCGGGTCATAACCGAACCCGCCGTCACCGCGAGCCTGCCGGGCAATCGTGCCCGGCCACTCTCCGCGCACAACTACTTCGCCGGACGCCCACACCAGCGCGCAGGCCGAGACAAACGCCGCACCGCGACGCGCGTCGGGCACATCGCGCAACTGCGCCAACAGCAGTGAAGTGTTGCCAGAGTCGTCACCGTGACGACCCGACCAGCGCGCCGACAGCACGCCCGGCATGCCGTTCAAAGCGGCCACCTCCAAACCGGAGTCGTCGGCCACCGTCGCCAAACCCGTCGCGGCAAATGCATCACGTGCCTTGGCCAGCGCGTTGTCCTCGAAGGTGGCACCCGTTTCCGGCGCCTCGTCGAACGGCGGCACGTCGCGCAGCGATACCAGCGTCAACCCCACCAATCCCGCGCCGTCGAGCACCCGCCGCAACTCGGCCAGTTTCTTGACGTTGCGGCTGGCGACCAGTAGCCGGGTCAGGTCCCGAACGCCTTCGGCGGTGGCGGTCCCTCCGGGAGCACGCCCGGGTAAGGCTGCTCCAGCGCCTCGCGCTGTGCGGCGAACAGCTTGTCGCAGGCGCCCAGCGCCATGTCGAGCATCTTGTCCAAAGTCGACCGCGGAAACGTCGCGCCTTCACCAGTCCCCTGGACCTCCACCAAGGTCCCGGTGTCGGTGGCGACGACGTTCATGTCGACCTCGGCGCGCGCGTCCTCCTCGTAGGGCAGGTCGACGCGAATCCGGCCGTCGACCACACCGACGCTGACTGCCGCGATGGCGCACGACAGCGGCCTGGGATCCGAGAGCTTGCCGAACGCCGAAAGGTAGGTCACCGCGTCGGCCAATGCCACGTAGGCGCCGGTAATCGCCGCGGTGCGGGTGCCACCGTCAGCCTGCAGCACGTCGCAGTCGACGGCGATGGTGTTCTCCCCCAGCGCCGCCAGGTCGATGCACGCCCGCAACGATCGCCCGACCAGTCGGCTGATCTCCTGGGTTCGCCCGCTGACCCGGCCTTTCACTGATTCCCGGTCAGAGCGGGTGTGCGTGGCCGACGGCAACATCGCATACTCCGCGGTTAGCCACCCCAACCCCGAGCCCTTGCGCCAGCGCGGCACGCCCTCGGTGACGCTGGCGGTGCACATGACCTTGGTGTGGCCAAACTCGATCAGTACTGAACCCGCCGGATGGTCGGTGAAGCCACGGGTGATGGCCACGGGACGAAGTTCGTCGTCAAGCCGCCCGTCTTCTCGTTTGGACACGACGACAACCCTAGCTCGCCGACGATGAGTGACGAAGGCAGAAGGGACAGTCGCATACGGTAAATCAGCGCAACTCCTGGATCCGAACCATGTTGCCGGCGGGATCGCGCAGTGCACAGTCACGAACGCCGTACGGCTGCTCGGTCGGTTCCTGAACCACGTCAGCCGATCCGGCCTGCAGTTGCTCGAAGGTCCCATCGAGATCTTTGGTCGCCAGGAGGAGCGTCCCGAAGGTGCCCTTGGCCATCATCTCGGCGATGGTGCGGCGCTCGTCGTCGGTGATACCGGGGGTGGCAGTGGGAGGGTACAGAACGATGGAGGTGTCGGGCTGATCGGGAGGGCCAATCGTGACCCAGCGCATCTTGCCTTGCCCGACGTCGAGCCGGACCTCAAAGCCCAAGACGTCGCGGTAGAACGTCAGGGACTCTTCCGGGTCTTCGTGCGGGAGGAAGCTCGAGTGAATGGTGATGTCCATGGCATCACGCTAAGTGCAGCTTGCCGCCCAACGCTTCTCGATTCCTGATCGGTCGGGTCACCTGCTTCTCCACGCAAGCCGGCAGCCCCGCCGCAACGCCGGCTGTCTGTTCTCGATACGTGCTGGGCGGCACGCCGACCAACTCGGTGAATCGGGTGCTGAAGGTCCCCAGCGATGAACAACCGACGGCGAAACATACTTCGGTGACGGACAGATCGCCGCGACGCAACAACGCCATCGCACGCTCGATCCGTCGGGTCATCAGGTATGAGTAAGGCGACTCGCCGTAGGCCAGTTTGAATTGCCGACTGAGGTGCCCTGCCGACATGTTCACGCCCCGCGCCAGCGCCTCGACATTCAGCGGTTGCGCGTAGTCCCGGTCCATCCGGTCGCGGACTCGGCGCAGCATCTTGAGGTCGCGCAGGCGCAGAGCCTCGTGGGGTGTGCTGCTCATTTACCCGATGGTGTCACGTCGCGCGGCGAAGTTACGTGACGCCTCGTTCAAATACGAGGGACGTCAAAAGTCTCGCCGCACACCACCGCATGCACCGGACCATCGAATTCGGCCTTGGCCTCGCTGATCACGTCCTCGCGCGAAGTCCACGGCGGGATGTGCGTCAACAGCAGCTCGCCGACACCTGCCTCCGCCGCGGCCCGGCCCGCTTCGGTACCCGACAGATGCAGCGCGGGCGGCCGCTCGCTCGGCGCATGCGTCCAGGAGGCTTCACAAAGGAAAACGTCTGCGCCACGCGCTAATTCGACGATCTGCTGGCAGGCGCCGGTGTCGCCGCTGTAGACCAGCGAGGCACCGCTGGGATCGGTGATCCGCAATCCGTACGACTCGGTCGGGTGAGCCACCACCCGCGGCATGACGGTCAGCGCGCCCAGCGTCACCGCTTCGCCGTCCACCCAGTGGTGAATCTCGAAGATGTCCGAGCAATCGTCGATCTCCCCGCCGTAGGGTGACGACGCCGCCCCCAGCCGCGACCAGGTGTCGCTCGGGCCGTACAACAGCGCCTTGCCGGCCGGCTTGGACGGGTGGTAGCGACGCCACACGAACAGACCCGGCATATCCAGGCAGTGGTCGGCGTGCAGGTGGGACAACAGCACGTGCACCGAACCGGGATCTATGTACCGCTGCAGCGCGCCGAGCACACCCCCGCCGAAGTCGAGGACAAAGGGCGGAGTGTCCGGTGCCCTAACCAGATAGCCCGACGCAGGCGAATCCGGACCGACAACGCTACCCGAGCAGCCCAGCACGGTTATTCGCACGGACACTACTGTGCCATGCCCGATACCGGGATGGAGAAAAGCTTGCCCATTCGGTGGTCAGAATCTCTTCGCTGAGGCTCAGCTGATGCGTGAGCGATGAACAGGTTGCACTCCCGTCACGGCGGGACCCAAGAATCGCGCCGCCAGCTTGGTAAACGCGTCGGGGTCGCCGGTGGCCTCGAACACCCGGGCGGCGGCAGGCGCGTCATGCGGACGCAGAAGGTCCCGCTCGGTGAGCACCCGCAGAACTTCCTTGGCGGTCTCCTCGGCGCTGGAGACAAGCGTGACGTTCTCACCCATGGCGAGTTGAATCAGCCCGGACAGCAGCGGGTAGTGCGTGCAACCCAGCACCAGAGTGTCGACTCCGGCACGTTGCAGCGGCTCCAGGTACCCCTCGGCCAGACCGAGCACCTGCCGGCCACTGGTCACGCCGCGCTCGACGAAGTCGACGAACCGCGGGCACGCCACCGCGGTGATCTCGGTGTCGCGGGCGGCGGCGAACGCGTCCTGGTATGCGTGCGAGGTGATGGTCGCACGGGTGCCTATCACGCCGATGCGCCCGTTGCGGGTGGCGGCGACGGCGCGGCGCACCGCGGGCAGGATCACCTCGACGACGGGCACGTCGTAGCGTTCACGAGCGTCGCGCAGGCAGGCCGCCGACGCCGAATTGCACGCGATCACCAGCACCTTGACCCCGCGGCTCACCAGATCGTCGCCGATGGCCAGCGCGTGCGCGCGGATCTCGGGTATGGACAGCGGACCGTAGGGACCGTTGCCGGTGTCGCCGACGTAGACGATGTCCTCGTCGGGCAGTTGGTCGATGATCGCCCGGGCGACCGTCAGTCCCCCCACGCCGGAGTCGAAGATTCCGACGGGCGCCAATGCTGAGTTCATGTCCTGGAACGACCGGCCTTCTTCACTTCGCGAGCCTTGCGCTCCGGAGCCGACAACAGATACGCCGCCACAACGCCGGCGATCGCTCCACACAGGTGGCCCTGCCAGGACACACCACCGCACTGCCCGAGCACGGGCATCGCGCCGAGCAGAACCCCGCCGTAGGCAACCAGCACCACCAGACCGACGACGATGTGTGACAACTTGCGTACGAACAGCCCGAACACCAGCAGGAAAGCCAGCCAACCGAAGATCAGGCCGGACGCCCCGATGTGATCGGTGGGACCACAGCTGCTGCCCACGTTGCCGATGAGCCAGGTCCCGAAACCCCCGAGGATCCACACGATCGCAGTGGCCCAGACGAACCGGGACAATCCGGCCAGTGTCATCAGAAAACCGAGGACCAGCATGGGGACCGTGTTAGCCATCAGATGCGCCCAGTTGGCGTGCAGCAGCGGCGCGAAGATGATGCCCCACAGGCCGTCTGTTGTTCCGGGCCTGATGCCGTTGACGTCCAGCGAGTGATGCATCAGATTGTCGATCAACTCGACGAGATACAGCAGCGCCACGAAGGTGACGACGGTGGCTCCACCGACCACCCATTGCGGACGCTTCTGCTGCTGTGTTGCGGGCAGACGGTCCCGGCGCGTTATGCCCATAGCTGCCCTTCCAGAGCGTTCTCGGCGTCATCCAGGCTACCGGTGTACGCACCGGTCGAGAGGTACTTCCAACCAGCATCGGCGACGACGAAGGCGATGTCGGCACGCGCGCCGGCCGTAACCGCGTTTGCTGCCACTCCCAGGGCGGCATGCAGCACCGCGCCGGTCGAGATCCCCGCGAAGATGCCTTCGGCGTCCACCAGCTCGCGGGTGCGGCGCACCGCGTCGGTCGCGCCAACCGAATACCGGGTGCTCAAAACCTCCGGGTCGTACAGCTCGGGCACAAATCCCTCGTCGATGTTGCGCAGGGCGTAGACACCTTCGCCGTAGCGGGGTTCGGCGGCCACGATCGCGACGTCGGGAACCCGCTCACGCAGGTACCGGCCGGCGCCCATCAGCGTGCCCGTCGTGCCTAATCCGGCGACGAAGTGGGTGATCTCGGGCAGGTCGGCGAGCAGTTCGGGGCCGGTGCCGCCGTAGTGCGAATCGGGGTTGGCCGGGTTGCCGTATTGATACAGCATCACCCACGACGGATTCGCGGCGGCGAGTTCTTTGGCCTTGGCCACCGCGGTGTTGGACCCGCCCTCTGCCGGTGAGAAGACGATCCGCGCGCCGTACAGCTCGAGCAGCTGACGCCTCTCCACCGAGGTGTTCTCCGGCATCACGCAGATCAGCCGATAACCCTTCAGCCGCGCTGCCATCGCCAGCGAAATGCCGGTGTTGCCGCTGGTGGGCTCGAGTATCGTGGTGCCCGGTGTCAGCAGTCCGTCCCGCTCGGCCTGCTCGATCATGCGCAACGCCGGCCGGTCTTTGATCGACCCGGTCGGGTTGCGGTCTTCCAGCTTGGCCCACAACCGCACATGCGGGTCGTCGGCCCAGCATGGGGACAGCTTCTGCAGCCCGACCAATGGCGTGTTGCCCAGGGCGGCCAACAGCGAGTCGTATCGTGTCATGCGCTCCGCTATCCGCCCGCGACGGCAGGCAGGATGGTGACCGAGTCGCCGTCGGCGACGGCGGTGTCCAGGCCGCCGGAGAATCGCACGTCCTCGTCGTTGACGTAGATGTTCACGAAGCGGTGCAGCTTGCCGTCATCGAGCAGGCGCTCGGAAATGCCGGAGTAGTTGGCCTCCAGGTCGCTGATGATCGCGCCCAGCGTGTCGCCGCTGGCCGAGACGCGCTTCTCGCCACCGGTATGGGGTCGCAGGATCGTCGGGATGGACACGGTGACGGTCATGTCGGCCTTTCTAGTACTGCTCGACGACATCGACGGCTTCTTCGGTGACCGCGCCGTCGACGATGCGATAGCTGCGCAGCTCGTGGCGGTCCGGGTCTCGGGTGGACACCAGCACGTAGTGCGCGTCCGGTTCGGCGGCCAGGTCGATGTCGGTACGGCTGGGGTAGGCCTCGGTCGCGGTATGCGAGTGATAGATGACCACGGGCGAGTCTCCCGCATCTTCCAGCGCCTTCCACACCTGGAACTGCTCGCCGGAGTCGAACCGGTAGAACGTCGGCGAACGCTCGGCATTGAGCATCGGAATGTGGCGCTCGGGCCGGTCGGAGCCCTCCGGGCCGGCCAATACCCCGCACGCCTCGTCCGGGTGGTCACGGCGCGCGTGCGCGATCATCGCGTCGACCAGGTCAGCGCGAACCACGAGCACCTGACGGCCCCTTCCCGGCTGTAGTCATTTCGAGGTTCCAAATGCTCCGGGTAACACACCGCGGTAAGTCGGTATTCCGGCCACCGACTCCGCCGCCAGCACGCTGGCCAGCACCGCGTGGGCCAGACAGTCGGCCGCGGCGGCGCCTACCGCGGTGACCAGCCCGGTCTCCGGAGACAGCGCGGCGGGAGTGTCCGCAGCCGGCGGCACCTCCACCGCGCCCGTCGCCAGCGCGAACACGGTGTCGCCGTCCAGCGGGGTGTGCGCCGGCCGGATGGTCCTGGCCAAGCCGTCATGGGCGGCGATCGCGACGCGCCGGCATGCAGCCGGGCTCAGTGCGGCGTCCGTGGCAACCACCGCGATGGTGGTGTTGAGGCTGCTCAACGGGGAAGGCAGTTCAGCGAAGGCAGCGATCTGCGCGGCCGGCGGCGCCGTCAGCCCGAACTCGTCGGCCAGGTCTGCCATCCAGGGCAGGCCGGTGGACCGATCGGCGACGTCACCCGCGGCATTCGCGACCACGATTGCGCCGACGGTCACACCCGAGCCCAGCGTCATCGAAGCCGTCCCCACGCCGCCCTTGAGCACACCGGCTCGCGCGCCCACCCCTGCACCAACGGTCCCGACGGCAAAATTCTCACCGGCTGCCTGCGCGGCGGCGTAACCGAACTCGGCCGTCGGACGACAGGCCCACCCGCCGACCGGCAGGTCGAAGATCACCGCACCCGGCACGATGGGCACGACACCCCCACCGGAGCCCCCACCCATCGCCACACCGCGCTGATGTTCTTCGAGCCAACGCATGACGCCGTCGGCCGCCGCCAGTCCGTAGGCACTGCCGCCCGCAAGCAGCACCGCGTCGACGAAGCGCACCGTGTTGGCCGGGTCCAGCAGATCGGTTTCCCGGGTCCCCGGCGCACCGCCCCGGCAATCGACGGCGCCGACGGTGCCCGGCGGTGTCAGCACGACGGTGGCGCCGCAGGCCCAGCCCGCGCCAAGCGTCGCATCTGGGTCGAGCTGCTGGTAGTGACCGACCCGGATACCTCCGACGTCGGTGATGGAATTCATCGCGGCCCCATCAGCGCCAGGACCAGGTATTCCTGCAAGACGGTCAGCCACTGGTAGACGTCCAGATGTGCGGCCAACGGATGGTCGGCCGGCAGACGCTCGGGCCCTTCCGGTCCGATGTCGAGCAAGACGCCCAGCGTCAGCCGCACGTCGTTCACCGCCGCGATCCAGGCGTTCGCGTCTTCCTCGGTCAGCTCCAGCCGGCCGCCATCGTCTGGAACTGTGTCTAGTAACTGTTGTGCCGCAACACGTTTGGCGTCGATGATCTCTGGCTCGTGCAAACTGCGCAACGCGGCGTTAAGGCTTTCGGAGGTATCGGCGGTAGCGGGTTCAACCGGGTCGCCGCCGTCCGGTTTGTGGAAATCCGGCAGCAGCCGGCGCAGCATCGGGTCCGGCGGGGGCTCCGCATTCCCGGTCTTGATGCCGGTGATCTCCTGCAGTTCGTCTGTCGGCGAAGACGATTCACGCTGATCGAGCAGCTCGATCATGGCGGTGACGAGGTTCTTGAGCAGCGCCGCTTCGTGTGCGGCCAGGGCGGACCGAAAACGGGGACCGTCGACGGTCTCGACGCGCTTCCATTTGCGCACAAGGAATCCCGGATGCCGTCGAAGCTCACCGGTCCTGCTGCATCGTCGCCCACAAACCAGCGGCATGCAGCTTGGACACGTCGACCTCCATGGACTCCCGACTACCCGCAGACACCACAGCCTTGCCTTCGTTGTGCACCTGCAGCATCAGCTTGGTGGCGTGCGGCTCGCTGTAGCCGAACAACTTCTGGAACACATACGTCACATAGGTCATCAGATTGACCGGGTCGTCCCACACGATGGTGACCCAAGGAGTGTCCGTGACGTCTACCGGTGCCGACTCGCGTTGCCCAGTAGTGCCCGGTTTGGTGGGCGCTGACATAGCAACCATGGCCCCCAGGATACCGAGGCGCCGCCTGCCACGACGCCAGCCGATACGGTTGCGAGGTGATCGAGCCGACCTTGGCTGGCCTGCTGACCGACAAGTACGAGCTGACGATGGTGGCCGCAGCGCTGCGCGACGGCACTGCCCATCGCCGGACCACGTTCGAAGTGTTCGCCCGCCGCCTGCCCGCGGGCCGCCGGTACGGGGTGGTCGCCGGGACCGGCCGCCTGCTGGAAGCGTTGCCGCAGTTCAGGTTCGACGACGCGGCGTGTGAGCTGCTGGCGCGATTCCTCGACGCGGACACCGTGGCCTACTTGCACGACTTCCGGTTCGGCGGCGATATCGACGGCTACGCCGAGGGCGAGTTGTACTTCCCCGGCTCGCCCGTACTGTCGGTGCGCGGCAGTTTCGCCGAGTGCGTGGTGCTCGAAACGCTGGTGCTGTCGATCTTCAATCACGACGCCGCGATCGCGTCCGCGGCGGCCCGCATGGTCAGTGCCGCAGGCCAACGCCCGCTGATCGAGATGGGATCCCGGCGAACCCACGAGCGCGCCGCCGTCGCGGCGGCCCGGGCAGCGTATATCGCCGGTTTCACCGCGTCGTCCAACCTGGAGGCCCAGCGGCGATACGGCATCCCCGCCGAAGGCACCGCCGCGCATGCGTTCACCATGGTGCACACCACGGGCGACGGCCCGGACGAGCTCGGTGCGTTTCGCGCCCAGGTCGAAGCGCTGGGCAACGACACCACGCTGCTGGTGGACACCTATGACGTGACCACCGGCGTCGCCAATGCCGTTGCCGCGGCCGGTCCAGCGCTCGGAGCGGTCCGCATCGATTCCGGCGAACTTGGCGTGCTGGCCCGGCAGGTACGTGAACAGCTCGACGGGCTGGGCGCCACCGGGACGCGCATCATGGTGTCCGGCGATCTCGACGAGTTCTCGATCGCGGCACTACAGGCAGCGCCGGTGGACAGCTACGGCGTCGGCACGTCGGTGGTCACCGGCTCCGGCGCCCCGGCCGCGAACATGGTCTACAAGCTGGTCGAGGTCGACGGCATTCCCGTGCAAAAGCGCAGCAGCCACAAGGAATCCCGTGGCGGCGGCAAGCAGGCGCTGCGGGTGTCCCGGCCGACCGGGACCGTCACCGAGGAGATCGTGTATCCGGCGGGGCGTCCGCCCACCACCGGCGGGCCTTGTCGGGTGTTGACGACACCGCTGGTGCGCGACGGACGAGTGGTGACCGACGATGACCTGACCGCGGCACGTGAGCTGGTGGCGTCGGGACTGCACAGCCTGCCGTGGGAGGGGCTGAAATTAGGGCCCGGCGAGCCGGCTGTTCCGACGACGACGATCAGCGTTTAGCTTGACGACGATGAACGCCGCCGCGCGGCGTGAGGTGGGGGCACCTCCCGCTTGCGGGGGAGAGTCGAGCAATTAGACCGAGCTGGACTACCGTCGACGACGTGTCTGGGTCCGTCTCCCCGTCCGTGGCCGAGCTGTTGGCCATTGCGGTGGCCTCGCTCGGTGGCAGCGAGCGGAGCGGTCAGCAGCAGATGGCCGCTGCGGTTGCCCAGGCCTTCGAGACCGGCGAGCATCTGGTCGTGCAGGCCGGCACCGGCACCGGCAAGTCGCTGGCGTATCTGGTTCCGGCGATCGTCCGCGCCGTCGACGACGGCACGCCGGTGGTGGTGTCGACGGCGACGATCGCGCTGCAGCGCCAGCTGGTGGATCGCGATCTGCCCCGGCTGGCCGATTCGCTGGCCGACGCGCTGCCGCGCCGCCCACAGTTCGCCTTACTCAAGGGGCGGCGAAACTACCTGTGCCTGAACAAGGTTCACGGCGGTGCGGCGGATACGGAAGACGGTCCGCAGGAGGATTTGTTCGACCCGGTGGCGATCTCCGCGTTGGGGCGCGACGTACAGCGGCTCACCGCGTGGGCGTCGACCACCGAGTCCGGTGACCGCGACGATCTCAAACCCGGTGTGAGCGAACGATCTTGGTCGCAGGTCAGCGTTTCCGCGCGCGAATGCATTGGCGTGGCCCGATGCCCGTTTGGCTCTGAGTGCTTTTCCGAACGGGCGCGTCAACGCGCCGGGCGGGTCGACGTCGTCGTCACCAACCACGCGCTGCTGGCCATCGACGCCGTTTCGGATTCGGCGGTGCTGCCCGAACATGCGCTGCTGGTGGTCGACGAAGCACACGAACTGGTAGACCGGGTGACGTCGGTGGCCACCGCGGAGCTGACGTCCGCGACCCTGGGTGCCACATCGCGACGAATCACCCGTTTGGTCGGACCGGAACTGGTGCAGCGAGTGGAGGCGGCGTCGGCCAATTTCGCCGCTGCGATCCATGACGCAACCCCGGGACGCATCGACTACCTCGATGAAGAGTTGGCGACATATTTGACCGCGCTGCGAGATGCGGCCAGTGCGGCGAGGTCGGCCATCGATAGCACCGGCGACGCGAAGGCGGCCTCGGCACGCGCGGAAGCCGTTGCGGCACTGAGCGATATCTCCGAGACCGCGTCGCGGATCCTGACGTCGTTCGCCCCCGCTATCCCCGATCGCACCGACGTGGTGTGGCTGGACCAGGAGGACAACCGGGGTGCGCCACGGGCCGTGCTGCGGGTGGCGCCGCTGGCGGTGGCCGACCTGCTGCGTAATCAGGTGTTCGCCCGTTCGACGACCGTGTTGACGTCGGCGACGCTGACGGTGGGCGGTTCCTTCGACGCGATGGCGACCGCGTGGGGGCTGACGGACGACCAGTTACCGTGGCGTGGCCTGGACGTCGGCTCGCCTTTCCACCACGCCAAGGCGGGAATCCTCTACATCGCCGCCCATCTCCCGCCGCCGGGCCGCGACGGCACCGGGTCGGCCGAGCAACTCACCGAAATCGCCGAACTCATCTCCGCGGCCGGCGGGCGCACGCTGGGATTGTTCTCGTCGATGCGAGCCGCGCGGGGCGCCGCCGAGGCCATGCGGGAGCGCCTGTCGACGCCGGTGCTGTGTCAGGGCGACGACGGCACCTCGGCGCTGGTCGAGCAGTTCACCGCCGATCCGGCGACGTCACTGTTCGGCACACTGTCGCTGTGGCAGGGCGTCGACGTGCCGGGTCCGTCGTTGTCGCTGGTGCTGATCGATCGCATCCCATTCCCGCGCCCGGACGATCCACTGTTGAGCGCCCGGCAGCGAGCAGTGGCGGCGCGTGGCGGAAATGGGTTCATGGCCGTCGCTGCCAGCCACGCCGCGCTGCTGCTGGCGCAGGGATCCGGCCGACTATTGCGCCGCGTCGACGACCGCGGTGTAGTCGCGGTGCTCGACTCGCGAATGGTCACCGCACGCTACGGGGACTACCTGCGAGCGTCGCTGCCGCCGTTCTGGCAAACGACCAACGCCACGCAGGTGCGCGCGGCACTCGAGCGGCTGTGCGCCCAGACCCGCGAGCAGACGCAGAATCGCACGATCGCGAGCTAAATCGTGCGATTCTGCGTCTGCTCGCCCGGCATCGCCAGGCATCGCCCGGCAGAGCCTCAGGCCAGCTTGACCAGGCCGAGCTCGTTGCTGTCGGCGAGCATCGGATGACGCGGCAGCACCCGCACGGTGTACCCGAGGGCCCCGGCCATCGGCAACGGTGTGGTCGTCGAGAAGACCTGGTTACCCCCCTCGGCGGTACCGGCATACGACATTTCGACGGTGATCGGATCTACCAGCACGTCACTGGCGTCGACCCTGCCCAGCACCGCCTGCACAGTCACTTCGTCGGGCGCCAGGCCGGCCAGTTGCACGGTCGCCGTCAGGGTCAGCTTCGACCCGAGCAAGGGAGTGTCGGGCAGGCCGGTGCTGTCGACGTCGGTGATGTTGACCTTTGGCCATGCCTCCGCCACCCGCCGGCGGTAAGCAGCGAGCTCGCGGGCCGCCGCGAACTCGGCTTCCCCTTTTTCGACACCATCCGGCCCGCTGATCGTGCGGCGCACAGACTGAGCCGCCGGCAGGTAGTAGTTCTCGACATAGTCGCGAACCATGCGGGACGCCAGCACTTTTGGACCTAGCGTCTGCAGTGTGTGCCGCACCATCTCGATCCACCGGGGCGGCACCCCCTGGTCGTCGCGTTCGTAGAACTTCGGCACCACGGCGTGTTCGAGTAGGTCGTAGAGCGCGCTGGATTCCAGGTCATCACGCCGGCTCTCGTCGGCCACGCCATCGGCAGACGGTATCTCCCAACCGTTTTCGCCGTCGTACCATTCGTCCCACCAGCCGTCGCGAATGGACAGGTTAAGCCCGCCGTTCAGCGCGCTTTTCATGCCCGAGGTACCGCAAGCTTCCAATGGCCGCAGCGGGTTGTTCAGCCACACGTCGCAACCCCAATACAGCAGCCGGGCCATCGACATGGCGTAGTTGGGCAGGAAGGCGATGCGATGACGCACCTGAGGCCGGTCGGCAAAGCGCACTATCTGCTGGATCAGCGCCTTGCCGCCGTCGTCGGCAGGGTGCGACTTCCCGGCCACGATCAGTTGGATCGGCCTTTCGTCGTTGAGCAGCAATCGTTCCAGGCGATCCGGGTCACGCAGCATCAGCGTCAGCCGCTTGTACGTCGGCACCCGCCGAGCGAACCCGACGGTAAGCACACCCGGGTCGAATGCGGTTGCGATCCAGCCCAATTCGGCCTCCGACGCCCCGCGTTCCAGCCAAGACTGGCGCAGCCGCACCCGCACGTCGTCGACCAATAGCGCACGCAGCTGCGAGCGGATCCACCACAGGTGAGCGGGGTCGACCTGTTGCAGCCGCAGCCACACGCCGGGCTCGGAAAACGAGTCTGACCCCGCCAGTTCGCGCCCCAGCTGCAACCACTGCGGGGCCGCCCACGTCCGGGCATGGACGCCGTTGGTGATCGATCCGATCGGTACCTCGCCGGGATCGAATCCCGCCCACAACTCGCTGAACATGACCCGGCTGACGCGGCCGTGCAGTAACGACACACCGTTGGCGCGCTGTGCCAGCCGCAGACCCATGTGGGCCATGTTGAATTTGGTCGGATCATCCTCGGATCCGAGCGCGATGATCCGGTCCGCCGGCACGCCCGGCAACAACGTGGCGACATCGTCACCGTCGTCGAAGTAGCGCTCCACCATCTCGAGTGGGAACCGGTCGATGCCGGCCGGAACCGGGGTGTGGGTGGTGAACACGGTGCTGGACCGCACGACCGTCAGCGCGGTGTCGAAGTCCAATCCCGAACCGGTCATCAGCTCGCGGATCCGCTCCGCTCCGAGGAATCCGGCGTGACCCTCGTTCATATGGAATACCTCGGGCGCGGGCAGCCCTTCCAGCGCGGTGAACGCCCGGATCGCCCGCACCCCGCCGATGCCGGCCAGGATCTCTTGCAGCATGCGGTGTTCCTGATCGCCGCCATACAGCCGATCGGTGACGCTACGCAGGTCATGCTCATTTTCCGGGACGTCCGAATCAAGCAGCAGCAGCGGCACGCGGCCCACCTGCGCAACCCAGATCCGCGCGCGCAGCTGCGCGTCGTCCGGCAGCGTCAGCTCGACCAGTACCGGATTACCGCCGGCGTCGGTGAGCAGCCGCAGCGGCAGCCCCTGCGGGTCCAGCGCCGGATATGTCTCCTGTTGCCAACCGTCCGCGGTCAGCGACTGCCGGAAATAGCCGGAGCGGTAGTAGAGGCCCACCGCGATCAGCGGAACCCCTAGGTCGGACGCGGACTTGAGGTGATCGCCGGCCAGGATCCCAAGTCCGCCAGAGTAGTTGGGCAAGACCTCGGCTACCCCGAACTCCATCGAGAAGTATGCGATACCGGTCGGCAGGGATGATCCGGCGTCGGCCTGCTGCTGATACCACAACGGACGGGTCAGGTAATCGTTCAAGTCCGCGGACAGCGAGTCGAGTCGTTCGAAAAAGCCTTCGTCGATCGCCAATTCGTCGAGCCGTACCGGCTTGACCGCGCCCAGCAGCGCCACCGGGTCGTTGCCGCATTTGGTCCACAGCTTCGAGTCGATCGTCGCGAACAGGTCCTGCGTCGGCTTGTCCCACGACCAGCGCAGGTTGGTGGACAACTGTTCGAGAGCAGCGAGCCGCTCGGGTAGGTGAGCACGGACCGTAAACCGCCGGAGGGCTTTCACCGTCAATAGCTTACTGAGAATTGACGCGCGCGCAGGACTACTAATCCACCGTTTACCTGGCGGTGTGTGACCGCCCACTAGGGTGGGTATCGGGTAAGTATTGGGGCGCAACGAAGCTTCCCGGTGAGTGCAGAGTCCCCGACGAGGGGAAATTCCCAGTGACGCCCAACGACAGGCGAACGGAGTGATGGGTGCCCGGTCGTGTCGAGATCGATAACGTCCAGCCCGTCGTCTCGTGTGGCGCATATCCCGCCAAGGCGGTGGTCGGCGAAGTGGTGCCGGTCAGCGCCGCCGTATGGCGGGAAGGTCATGAGGCGGTAGCGGCGACCCTGGTCGTGCGCTACCACGGGCCCCGCTATCCACAGGGGGCTGAAGTGCGCCGGATCAAGGCGGTGCAGGCCTCCACGGCAAGTGTCGAAGCCGCCGCCACCGAGACGCCACGGGTCAAGCCGCTGCTGATTCCCATGACGATGGGTCAGGAGCCCTACGTGTTTCACGGTCAGTTCACTCCCGACCGCGTCGGGTTGTGGACCTTCCGGGTCGACGGGTGGGGTGATCCGATTCACACCTGGCGCCACGGGTTGGTCGCCAAGTTGGAGGCCGGCCAAGGCGAAAAGGAACTGTCCAACGACCTGCTGGTCGGTGCAGCACTGTTCGAGCGCGCCGCGACCGGTGTGCCGCGCGCGCAGCGCTGGCCGTTGATGGAAGCCGCGGCGGCGCTGCGCAAGCCCGGGGATCCGTTGACGCGCTCCGCGCCGGCACTGGCCTCCGATGTCGAGGAGATTCTCACCGACTATCCGCTGCGTGACCTGGTCACCCGGGGCGAGCAGTTCGGGGTCTGGGTGGACCGGCCGCTGGCCCGGTTCGGCTCGTGGTACGAGATGTTCCCCCGTTCGACCGGGGGCCGGGACGCCGACGGCAAGCCGGTGCACGGCACCTTCGCGACCGCCACCGCGGCGCTGCCACGCATTGCCGAGATGGGGTTCGACGTGGTGTATCTGCCGCCGATCCATCCCATCGGGAAGGTGCACCGCAAGGGGCGCAACAACAACCCCACCGCCGAGCCGGGAGACGTGGGATCACCGTGGGCCATCGGTAGCGACGAGGGCGGCCACGACGCGGTCCATCCGGACCTGGGCACCATCGACGACTTCGACGACTTCGTCGCCGCGGCGCGTGACCTCGGCATGGAAGTGGCCCTCGACCTGGCGCTGCAATGCGCACCCGATCATCCGTGGGCCCGCGAACACCGGCATTGGTTCACCGAATTGCCGGACGGCACCATCGCCTACGCGGAGAACCCGCCGAAGAAGTACCAGGACATCTATCCGCTCAATTTCGACAACGACCCCGCGGGTCTCTACGACGAAGTTCTGCGCGTGGTTCGGCACTGGGTTGACCACGGCGTCAAGTTCTTTCGCGTCGACAATCCGCACACCAAACCGCCCGACTTCTGGGCCTGGCTGATCGGTCAGGTGAAATCCCAAGATCCCGACGTGCTCTTCTTGTCCGAAGCCTTCACACCGCCGGCGCGCCAGTACGGGCTGGCCAAGCTCGGTTTCACGCAGTCCTACAGCTACTTCACCTGGCGGACCGCCAAATGGGAGCTCACCGAGTTCGGCAACGACATCGGCGCACTGGCCGATTACCGGCGGCCGAACCTGTTCGTCAACACCCCCGACATCCTGCACGCCGTGCTACAGCACGGCGGCCCGGGCATGTTCGCCATCCGCGCGGTGCTGGCTGCGACCATGAGCCCGGCCTGGGGGATGTACTCCGGGTACGAACTCTTCGAGCATCGCGCGGTACGCGAGGGTAGCGAGGAATACCTGGACTCGGAGAAATACGAACTGCGCCCCCGCGACTTCGCCGGCGCGCTGGCCGAAGGCAGGTCGCTGGAGCCGTTCATCAGCAGGCTCAACGCAATTCGACGACTCCATCCCGCGCTGCAACAGTTGCGCACCATCCACTTCCACGGCGTGGACAACGATGCGTTGCTGGCCTACAGCAAGTTCGACCCGGCCACCGGCGACTGCGTGCTGGTGGTGGTGACGCTGAACGCATTCGGGCCTGAAGAAGCCACGCTGTGGTTAGACATGGCGGCGTTGGGTATGGAGCCCTACGACCGGTTCTGGGTGCGCGACGAGATCACCGGCGAGGAATACCAATGGGGACAGGCAAATTACGTTCGGATCGACCCTGGGCGCGCAGTCGCCCACATCATCAACATGCCGCTGATACCAGACGAATCCCGAATCACGCTGCTGCGCAGGAGGTGAGGGAACCATGAGCAAAACCGACCAACTTCCCGAAACGCATCTGGCACCCGACCCCGCCGACCTGGCGCGTCTGGTGACAGGTGCGCACCACAACCCGCATGGCATCCTGGGCGCCCACGAGTACGGCAACCACACCGTCATCCGGGCTTACCGGCCGCACGCGGTCGACGTGGTCGCCGTCGTCGGCAGCGACCGATTTCCGTTGCAGCACATCGAATCCGGTCTGTTCGCCGTGGCGCTGCCGTTCGTCGACCTGATCGACTACCGACTCGAAGTTCGCTACAGCGACACCGACGTCTTCACGATCGCCGACGCCTACCGCTTCCTGCCCACCCTGGGCGACATGGACCTGCACCTGTTCGCCGAGGGTCGCCATGAGCGACTCTGGGAAGTCCTTGGCGCCCACCCTCGCTCGTTCAAGACGGCCGATGGCGTGGTCGACGGTGTCTCGTTCGCGGTGTGGGCCCCCAATGCCAAGGGCGTCAGCCTGATCGGCGACTTCAACGGCTGGACCGGCAACGACGCACCCATGCGGGTGTTGGGCTCGTCCGGGGTGTGGGAACTGTTCTGGCCCGGCTTCCCCGTCGGTGGCCTCTACAAGTTCCGGGTCCACGGTGCTGACGGTGTCGTCACGGACCGGGCCGACCCGTTCGCGTTCGGCACCGAGGTGCCGCCGCAGACCGCGTCACGGGTTACCACGAGTGACTACACCTGGGCCGACGACGACTGGATGACAGAGCGGGCGCAACGCAATCCGGTGTTCGAGCCGATGAGCACCTACGAGGTCCACCTCGGCTCCTGGCGGCCCGGGCTCAGCTACCGCCAGCTTGCCCGCGAACTGACGGAATATGTTGTGACACATCGATTTACCCATGTCGAGCTGCTGCCCGTCGCCGAGCACCCGTTCGCCGGCTCCTGGGGATATCAGGTCACCTCGTATTACGCGCCGACCTCGCGGTTCGGCACACCGGACGACTTCCGCGCGCTTGTCGACGCCCTGCACCAGGCCGGCATCGGCGTCATCGTGGACTGGGTGCCGGCGCACTTCCCGAAGGATGCCTGGGCGCTGGGCCGCTTCGACGGCACCCCGCTCTACGAGCACTCCGATCCCAAGCGCGGCGAGCAATTGGACTGGGGCACTTACGTGTTCGACTTCGGCCGCCCGGAGGTACGCAACTTCCTGGTGGCCAACGCGTTGTATTGGCTGGAAGAGTTCCACATCGACGGGTTGCGGGTCGACGCGGTGGCCTCGATGCTCTACCTGGACTACTCGCGCCCCGAGGGCGGCTGGACCCCCAACATCTACGGCGGCCGGGAGAACCTGGAAGCGGTGCAATTCCTGCAGGAGATGAACGCCACCGCGCACAAGGCGGCGCCGGGCATCGTCACCATCGCCGAGGAGTCGACCTCTTGGCCAGGGGTAACGCGACCGACCAACCTTGGCGGCCTTGGCTTTTCGATGAAGTGGAACATGGGCTGGATGCACGACACGCTCAACTACATCAGTCACGATCCGGTGTACCGCAGCTACCACCATCACGAGATGACGTTCTCGATGCTCTACGCATTCAGCGAGAACTATGTGCTGCCGCTCAGTCACGACGAGGTGGTGCATGGCAAAGGCACGCTGTGGGGACGGATGCCGGGCAACAACCACGCCAAGGCCGCCGGGTTGCGCAGCCTGCTGGCCTACCAGTGGGCGCATCCCGGCAAGCAACTGCTCTTCATGGGACAGGAGTTCGGCCAGCGCGCCGAGTGGTCCGAGCAAGCTGGTCTGGACTGGTGGCAACTCGACGAGCAGGGATTCTCCAACGGAGTCCTGCGCCTGGTCCGCGACATCAACGACATCTACCGCCATCACCCCGCATTGTGGAGTCAAGACACCAAGCCTGAAGGCTATTCCTGGATCGATGCCAACGATTCCGCCAACAATGTCCTGAGCTTCCTCCGATACGGCAGTGACGGCTCGGTGATGGCTTGCGTGTTCAACTTTGCGGGTTCGGAGCACAGCGGCTACCGGCTCGGCCTCCCGGTTGCGGGCCGCTGGCGCGAAGTGCTCAACACCGACGCGACGCAGTACAACGGCTCGGGGATAGGCAATCTCGGCGGCGTCGAAGCCACCGAAGACCCATGGCACGGCCGCCCCGCGTCGGCGGTGCTGGTGCTACCGCCAACTTCGGCACTGTGGCTGGAACCTAGTTAGCCCGCGCGAGCAGACGCAAAAATTCCCTCAAATCAACAGTTTTGGGGTGATTTTGCGTCTGCTCGCCGCACTTTCGCGAGACCATCGATGATCAACTCGAGACCGAGTGCGAATTCCTCGTCCAGCGGGACGGGCAGATAGTCGGCCACGGCGTGGGTGGCCGGGAAGGTCTGCGGGTCCAGCCCGTGGAAGAGGCGGGAGAGCTCCGCATCGTCGGATCCGTGCTCATTGAGCTGGATAGCGAAGCCCAGCACATAGCGTGCCACCGTCGCATACGCGCGCGCGGCGTGCTGCGGGCTAAATCCGTTGTCGAGCATAATCGCTAACAATCGTTCGCGGTGCGCCATCGCGTTGGCGCCGACCGGCACCTGCTCGATGAGCAGGGGTGCCACGTTGCGGTGGCGCTGTAGTACTTCAAACATTGCTTGAGCGAACGACTCACACGCCTGCTGCCACCTGGTGGCTGCAAACTCTTCGGCGCTGAACTCCACCTCACTGAAAACGCGGTCCACCACATGGGCAATGACCTCGCTCCGGTTGGCGAAGTGGCGATATAGCGTGGCGGTTCCCGACTTCAGCCGCTGCGCAAGCGTCCTCATCGACAACGCGTCCGCGCCTTTCTCATCCACGATCTGTAGCGCCGTGTCAATGATCCGATCCACTGGGATCGGCGGGCGTCCGCGGGAGCGGCGAGCGAGGGCCTCTTCAGCGGCTACCGGTGCTGTGGTCACGCGCCCAGTATGACGAGTCTTGACAGGCGGCACAATAACGGCAACGATGTATCCACAATTATTGGGTGCGGACGCTGACTACCTCCGCTCGGCAGAAATTAGACAGAAGGACGGTTGTTCATGCTCTTACCGCTTGCTACAGAGCCACTTACGGTTCCCACCGACCGCGACATGCTCCCTTCGGAGCGGCGCGAATTCGTGCGGACTCATCGCACGTGTGTCTTCGGCTACCGCCGGAGAAACGACGGGCCGGGCATGTCGGTCGTCTACTACATCCCCACCGACAACGACGAGCTGCTGGTGTCGACGATGGCCGGACGCGGCAAGGCTCGGGTCATCGCTCGGGACGGCAAGGTCAGCCTGTGCGTGCTCGACGAGCGCTGGCCGTTTGCCTACTTGCAGGTCTATGCCGACGCGGTGATCGAAGAGGACCCGGAACTTGTGGTCGACGTCATGATGGCAGTCGCCGGACGGATGTCGGGCCAGGCGCTTCCCGACGAAGCCCGTCCGTATATCGAGGCCATGCGCATCCAAGAGAACCGTGTTGTGGTTCGCTGCCGCCCCTACGCGACATTCGGCCAGCCACCGCGGCATCTGCACCGTAATGATCAGGAAGAGCGGGTTACCCATTGGCTTTCGAGCACGGTGCCGTGGGACGCCCCGGACCCGGACTGACGTGGCTTACGTATGAGCCGCACACTGCTGCGTGACGCGCAGGTGGTCACCATGTCACCGCAGCGGCCTGACGCAGAACGCATCGACATCCTGATCGACGGCGATCGCATTGCTGAAATGAGCGATCGCATTGACCGACCCGGAGCCGAAACCGTCGATCTGGCCGGGCGCATCGTCATCCCCGGTTTGGTCAATGCGCACCTGCACACCTGGCAGAGCGGGTTGCGTTTTGCCGGCGGCGACTGGACGTTGCCCGAATATCTGCATCGCCTGCATGGCTGCCTCGCAAGGCACTACACACCGGGCGATATCTACATCGGCAATCTGGCCGGTGCCCTTAATCAAATCAACTGTGGCACAACTACGTTGGGAGACTGGTGTCATAACAATCCCACGCCCGAGCACACCGATGCCGCCATCGAAGCGCTGCAGAAGTCCGGCATTCGTGCCGTCTTTCTGCACGGCAGCCCGGACAGAGCACCCGATGTCGCCCATCCGCTTGCCGAGGTGGACCGGCTGCTTGACGGGCCGGCCAGAGCGCACGACTTGCTCACCGTCGGCATGGCGATCGGCGGGCCGCAGCACTCGATACCCGAGGTGGTCGTGGCCGATTTTCGTGCTGCCGCCACGCGCGACCTGGTGGTGTCGATGCATCAAAGCGGCGGTGAACCGGCGACCGCGTGGGAAGCCGTGCGCACAGCAGGGTTATTCGGGCCCCGCACCAACATCGTGCATGGCGCTGGTCTGACTGGGCAGTGGGTCGACACCCTGGTCGACGCCGGCGTCAGCTTTACCGCCACACCGGAAAACGAACTCAGCCAGGGCCATGGCGTCCCCATAACCGGACAACTGCTGCAACGCGGAGCGGCTCCGTCGCTGGGCACCGACACAGAAACCGTGGTGTCCGGCGAAATCCTCACCGCCGCAAGGATTGCGCTGGCGCACCAGCGGGCGCTCGACCACGAGGAGCACCGGAAAGCGACCGGCATGATGTGCACAACGCCGTCGGTCACCAGCAAGCAGGCGCTGTCATGGGTGACCGTCGAGGGAGCACGCGCCCTCGGGCTGGCCGGAGTGGTGGGCCGTATAGAGCCGGGCATGCAGGCCGACCTGGTCGTCATCGATACGCGAGCGCTGAACCTCTGGCCGGCGCACGACCCAATCGCCACCGCACTGAATGCCAGTCTGGCGAACATCGAAGCAGTGATGATCGCTGGCCGTTGGCGCAAACGAAACTACTGCCTGATGGACGCAGATCTCGATGAGGTAAGAAGTCGGCAGCTCGAATCAGGCGAACGGCTTATCCGCCAGTTGGACACCGACGTCAGTAGCTAGCGGGGAGCAGACGCAATATGCCCCGAAAACGAACGGTTTCGGGGCATATTGCGTCTGCTCAGCCTAATAGAGCGCGTTGGCGAGATTGCGCCGCCCGACGATCACCTCGGGATCGGCAGCGTCGAACAGCTCGAACAGCTCGATCAGCCGAGTCCGAACACGGGTGCGCTCATCTCCGGATGTGCTGCGCACCAAGGCAATCAAACGATCGAACGCCGCGGCCACGTCTTGATTGAGGATCTGGACGTCGGCCGCCGCGAACGCGGCTTCGATGTCGTCCGGCGCGGCATCGGCGATCGCGACCGCGTCCGGTCGTTGTGCGGTTGCGCGCGTGAGGAATTCGATTTGCCGTATCGCGGCCTTCGCTTCGACACTGGCCGGATTGGCATCCAGGATCGCCTGGTATGACTCCCGCGCGGCTTCGAAGTCACCCGCCTCGAGCTGCTGGCGGGCCTGCGCAACCTGTGGGTCGACTTCCGGCGGCTCCTCGGAACCACTTGGCCCCCTGAGCTTTCCGGCAGTCGCCGAAATCAGCGAATCCAGCCAGCGTCGTAACTGATCAGCAGGTTGCACACCCTGGAAACTGGAGACAGGCTGCCCGGCGGCCAAAGCCACCACGGTGGGCACCGCATCGATCCCGAAAATCCGCGCCACCCTGGGTGCCACATCCACGTTGACCGTCGCCAGGGACCACGTGCCATTGTCGTCAGCGGCTAGCGCGGACAGCGCATCGACCAGCTCCACACATGCGTCGCTGCGTGGTGACCACAGCACCACCACAACCGGTACTTCGTCCGAGCGGACCAGAACTTGCTCTTCGAAATTGGCTTCGGTGACCTCAGTGGTCTGCGGGCCGGCCGGCGCCGACGTTCCCGGGCCTGCGGCGCCGGGTGTTGAAGCCTGGGCGCGCTGCTTGAGGCCGGACAGATCGACCGCACCGGCCATGGCGGGCCCGATCGGAGGTCGGGGACGAGTCACGTCATCAAGTTTGTCACGCCGCTTCGGGCTCTGATCCATCCGGTGGTTTCGAGGATCGCGGGAGGTCAAACCGGGCGCGAGATCGCTGTTTAAACGGGTCGTGATCTGCCGCTATGACAAAAATCACACAAACTTCCCCGCACCCCGTCATGCAGCAAAGTTACTGGTCAGTTGGGGATTGTTCATCCAGCGCGCAGGATCAGTGCGTCGCCCTGGCCCCCGGCCCCGCACAGGGCGGCGACGCCGTAGCCCGATCCGCGCCGTGCCAACTCGAGTGCCACGTGCAGCGTGATTCTGGCGCCGGACATGCCGATTGGGTGACCCACGGCGATCGCGCCGCCATTGACATTGACCAGTTCGGCCTCCACGCCGAGTTCGCGCGTGGAGGCCAGTGCGACGGCCGCGAACGCCTCGTTGATCTCCACGACATCGAGTTGGTCAACCGAGATCCCCTCACGGTCGAGTGCCTTCTTGATCGCGTTCGCCGGCTGAGACTGAAGGGTTGAGTCCGGCCCGGCGACCACGCCATGTGCACCGATCTCGCACAGCCACGTCAGACCCATTTCCTGGGCCTTCTCCTTGTTCATCACCACCACCGCGGCGGCGCCGTCGGAGATCTGGGAGGCCGAGCCGGCAGTGATGGTGCCGTCCCTGCGGAACGCCGGCTTGAGGCCGGCCAACGACTCGGCGGTGGTGTTGGCGCGGATTCCCTCGTCCTCGGTGAACTGCAGCGGATCACCCTTGCGCTGCGGGATGTCGACCGGCACAACCTCGTCGTTGAAGACGCCGTCTTTCCATGCCGCAGCCGCCTTCTGGTGCGACCGGGCGGCGTACTCGTCCTGCTCCTGGCGGGTGAACTTGTCGACGTCGTTGCGCTGCTCGGTCAGCGCGCCCATCGGCTGATCCGTGAACACGTCGTGCAGCCCGTCGTACGCCATGTGATCCAGCACCGTGACGTCGCCGTACTTGTAGCCCGAGCGGCTGTCCATCAGCAGGTGCGGGGCCTTGGTCATGGATTCCTGACCACCCGCGACCACCACATCGAACTCTCCGGCGCGGATGAGCTGGTCAGCCAGGGCGATGGCGTCAATTCCGGACAGGCACATCTTGTTGATGGTCAGGGATGGCACGTCCCAGCCGATGCCGGCGGCGACCGCCGCTTGCCGGGCCGGCATTTGACCGGCCCCGGCGGTCAGCACCTGGCCCATGATCACGTACTCGACCAGTGCGGCCGGCACGTGAGCCTTTTCCAGCGCCCCGGCGATCGCGATGGCGCCCAGATCGCTAGCCGAGAAATCCTTGAGCGAACCCATCAATTTCCCTATCGGGGTGCGGGCTCCAGCAACGATCACCGACGTCGTCATGACTACCTCCTGGCCAGGCTGTGGGCGGTCTCTGATGGCCGATTCGACCTATCGGAGAAGCGCAATCTCAATCGTCAGGTTACCGTTGTGTGATGACGACCGATCAAGTTGACGCCCGTCACGTACTTGCTGCCTCGTTGGTGACAGGACTCGATCACGTCGGCATTGCGGTCGCCGACCTGGACGCTTCCATCGAGTGGTACCACGATCACCTCGGAATGATCCTGGTGCACGAGGAAGTCAACGACGACCAGGGCATTCGCGAGGCCATGCTGTCGGTGCCGGGGACCACGGCGCAAATCCAGTTGATGGCCCCGCTCGACGAGTCGTCGGTGATAGCAAAGTTCTTGGAGAAGCGCGGACCAGGCATTCAGCAGCTGGCCTGTCGGGTCAGCGATCTGGACGCCCTGTGCGCACGGCTGCGCTCGCAGGGGGTGCGGCTGGTCTACGAAACCCCCCGCCGCGGTACCGCGAACTCGCGAATCAACTTCATCCATCCCAAAGACGCCGGCGGCGTTCTCATCGAGTTGGTCGAGCCGGCGGCCTAAGACCACTTTCGGGTCGGCCCGCGATTGGCGCGGTTCTTCCAGCACGGTGTGTGCCAGTGCCGCCGATCGTCGGCTCCGGCCACCACTGAATCGGTCGGCCATACCACCACATGCGCAGTGCCGGAACGAATCTCATGATCACATCCCGGACAGCGGTACGTCTTGGCGGCACGAGCCGCGGAGATCGCTCGTACCTCGTACTCGTAGCCGTCCGTACCGGTTTCCAACCGGCGCAACCCCGCCGATGGCGGTTGCTGCCCGCGTGGCGGTTTGGGTCGACGGGCCATTCGGCCAGCTTAATGGTGCAGACTCAAAACAGCCGGTACTCGTCGCTGTCCATGCCTCGCATCTGATCGTAATCCAATGTCACGCAACGGATTCCACGGTCGACGGCCAGAGTGCGAGCCTGCGGCTTGATCTGCTGGGCGGCGAACACCCCCTGCACCGGCGCGAGGACTGTGTCGCGATTGAGCAGCTCGAGATAGCGAGTGAGTTGCTCGACGCCGTCAATTTCGCCGCGCCGCTTGACCTCCACGGCGACACAACCTCCGCGCTCATCGCGGCACAACAGGTCGACGGGTCCGATCGCGGTCATGTATTCGCGGCGGACCAGCGTGTATCCCTCGCCCAGCAGGTGCACGTGCTCGGCCAGCAGCGCCTGCAGGTGGGCCTCCACACCGTCTTTGACAAGTCCCGGGTCCACGCCCAGATCGTGGCTGGAATCGTGCTCGATCTGCTCGACGGTGATGCGCAGCTGCTCGCCGGCTTTGTTCTGCACCACCCACACCGGCGCCGGGTCGCCCGGCTCTTCGCTCAGCCAGCACGGCGGACTCATCCAGTTCAGCGGCTTGTAAGCACGGTCATCGGCATGCACGCTCACCGACCCGTCGGCCTTGAACAGCAGCAACCTGCGCGCCGATGGCAGGTGCGCGGTAAGCCGGCCGACGTAGTCCACGGTGCACTGGGCGATCACTAGGCGCACCCGACTCACCTTAGAGCGTGGCCGACGAACTAGGCTGGCGCCACCATGGCCGGCAGAAAGACGGTGGCGCAACGCTTGGGCCGAGTGCTCGAGAGGGTGACCCGTCAGAGCGGCCGGCCCGACACCCCCGCCTACGGCTCGTGGCTGCTGGGACGGGTGTCGGAGAGTCAACATCGCCGAAGGGTCCGCATCCAGGTCATTTTGACCACCCTCATTGTCGCGGCCAATCTCATCGGGATCGCCGTCAACGTGCTGTTAGTGACGGTCGCCATTCCCCAACCTAGCGTTTTCCACGACGCTCCCAAGTGGCTCACATTCGGGGTCGCACCCGGCTACATGGCGTTCGCCCTGGCGCTGGGCGCGTATTGGATCACCAGACGAACCGTGCTCGCGCTGCGCTGGTCAATCGAGGAACGCCCACCATCGCACGACGACGAGCGCAACACCTTCCTTGCCCCTTGGCGAGTGGCGCTCGGCGACCTCATCCTGTGGGGCATCGGGGCAGTGCTGCTGACCACGCTCTACGGCTCGATCAACCACCAGTTCATCCCGCGGTTCCTGATCACGGTCGCGTTTGCCGGGCTGCTGGTCTCCACCGGCAGCTATTTGCTCACCGAGTTCGCGCTGCGTCCGGTGGCCGCTCAGGCGCTGCAAGCGGGCCCACCACCGCGTCGGCTCGCGCCGGGCATCATGGGCCGAACGATGATGGTGTGGCTGATGGGCTCGGGTGTGCCCGTCGTCGGCATTGCACTGCTCGCCGTCTTCCAGATCGCGATGCGGAACCTGACCGAAACCGAGTTCGCGGTGGGAGTGCTGATCGTCGCGGCCGCAACATTGGTATTCGGGTTCACCCTGATGTGGATCATGGCTTGGCTGATCGCGACACCGGTGCGGGTGGTACGCGCGGCGCTCAAGCGGGTAGAGCAGGGGGACCTGCGCGGTGACCTGGTGGTGTTCGACGGGACCGAACTCGGAGAGTTGCAACGCGGTTTCAACACCATGGTCGACGGCCTGCGCGAACGCGAACGGGTGCGCGATCTGTTCGGCCGGCACGTCGGGCGCGAGGTAGCCGCTGCCGCCGAACGGGAGCGACCGAAGCTGGGCGGCGAAGAACGCCACGTCGCCGTGGTGTTCATCGACATCATCAGCTCCACGAAGTTGGTCACCAGCCAACCGCCGGCCGACATCGTCAAACTACTTAATCGGTTCTTCACGATCATTGTCGAAGAGGTGGACCGCCACTGCGGCCTGGTCAACAAGTTCGAGGGCGACGCCTCATTGGCGATCTTCGGTGCGCCGAATCACCTCGATTGCCCAGAAGACGCGGCGTTGGCCGCCGCACGGGTCATTGCCAAACGATTGTGCGACGAGATGCCGGAGTGCCAGGCCGGCATCGGTGTGGCCGCCGGACCGGTCGTCGCCGGGAACGTCGGCGCGCGAGAACGGTTCGAATACACCGTGATCGGCGAGCCGGTCAACGAGGCCGCCCGGCTGTGCGAACTGGCGAAATCACGCCCCGGCAAGTTGCTGGCTTCGGCGCAGACGCTGGAGGGCGCGAGCGAAAGTGAGCGCGAGCATTGGTCTTTGGGACGGCACGTGAAATTGCGCGGCCACGACCAACGTATCCAGTTGGCGTCGCCGGTCGAGCCGGCCAAAGCACGCAAGTGAGGCCGCATTTCGTCGTGGCGCGAACCGCGGTATCAGGTCGGGCATAGGATCCGCGATGTCGCTGTGCCCGCCGCCAACCGGGTGCAGTGTCCGGCGCGGTGTTGCTGGCGGCGTGCACCGAGAACCGCCCCTTTTGATTGAGCCGGTCGCCCTGCGACCACTGCGGCAGCGGGGCTCGCCACCGGCCTGACATTGATGTCGTTTTTCCGCCAGTGTTGTCGGTGGGTAGGTGTAACTGTGGAACCGTGCACGAAGATTTCGAACGCTGCTATCGGGCCGTCCAGTCCAAGGACGCCCGGTTCGACGGCTGGTTCGTCATCGCCGTGCTGACGACCCGGATCTACTGCCGCCCCAGTTGCCCGGTGCGGCCTCCGTTCGCCCGCAACGTCCGCTTCCTACCCACCGCGGCGGCCGCTCAACGGGAGGGCTTCCGGGCCTGCAAGAGGTGCCGTCCCGACGCCTCGCCGGGGTCGCCGGAGTGGAACGTACGCGGCGACGTAGTCGCACGGGCGATGCGGCTCATCGCCGACGGCACCGTGGACCGCGAGGGCGTCGGCGGCCTGGCCGCCCACGTCGGCTACACGACGCGTCAGCTGGAACGACTGTTGCAGGCCGAGGTCGGTGCCGGACCGCTCGCGCTGGCCCGTGCACAACGGACGCAGACCGCCCGGGTGCTCATCGAGACGACCGACTTGCCGTTCGGCGACGTCGCTTTCGCCGCCGGGTTCTCCAGCATCCGTCAGTTCAACGACACCGTACGTCTGGTCTTTGAAACCACGCCGACTGCGTTACGTGAGCGCGCGGCAATTCATTTCGGCTCTGGCACGACGTCGCGGGGAACTCTGTCGCTTCGGCTGCCGGTGCGCACCCCGTTCGCCTTTGAGGGCGTGTTCGGACACCTGGCCGCTTGCGCCGTGCCTGGTTGCGAAGAGGTGCGTGACGGCGCGTACCGGCGCAGCCTGCGGCTTCCATCCGGGAGCGCTGTCGTCACCCTCACTCCGGCCGTCGATCATGTCGGCTGCCAACTCGTGCTCGACGACTTCCGCGATCTCACCACCGCGATCGCGCGCTGCCGTCGGCTGCTGGACCTCGATGCCGACCCCGAAGCCGTCGTCGAAGCGCTGTCCGCTGATGCGGACCTGGCCCCGGTGGTGGCAAAAGCGCCTGGACAACGCATCCCCCGCACCGTCGACGAGGCAGAACTTGCCGTGCGCGCAGTGTTGGGGCAGCAGGTGTCGACCAAGGCTGCCCGAACCCACACGCGCAGGCTCGTCGCTGCCTACGGCCAGCCGATCCACGATCCGGCCGGTGCGTTGACCCACACGTTCCCGTCGGTTGAGCAGCTGGCTGACATCGATCCGGTCCACCTGGCCGTCCCCAAAAGCCGGCAACGAACAATCAACGCCCTCGTGGCCAGCCTGGCCGACGGCAGCATCACCCTGGACGCGGGGTGCGACTGGGAACGCGCTCGCAGGCAATTGCTGGATCTGCCGGGGGTGGGGCCGTGGACGGCAGAGGTGATCGCCATGCGGGGCCTGGGCGACCCGGACGCTTTTCCCGCCAGCGATCTCGGCCTTAAGCTGGCCGCCAAGCATCTGGGTCTGCCCGCCCGGCAACGAACCCTCGTCGAACACAGCGTCCGCTGGCGGCCCTGGCGCTCCTACGCCGTCCAGCACTTGTGGGCCACGCTCGAGCATCCGGTAAACCAATGGCCACCACCACAGGAGGTTGCATGATCCACTACCGCACCATCGAGAGCCCGATCGGACCGTTGACTCTGGCCGGACGTGGATCGGTATTGACCAACCTCAGAATGGTCGACCAGACCTACGAACCGAACCGCGCCGGCTGGACCCAGGACCACGAGGCGTTCAACGACGCCGTCAAACAACTGGAAGCTTATTTCGCCGGTGAGATAACGGAGTTCGACGTCGAATTGGATATGCACGGCACGGCATTTCAACGGCGGGTTTGGCAGGCGCTGCTGACAATCCCATACGGCCAGACCCGCTCCTACGGAGAGATCGCCGCACAAGTCGGCGCACCTGGTGCGGCACGGGCGGTGGGATTGGCGAACGGCCACAATCCGATCGCCATCATCGTCCCGTGCCATCGGGTAATCGGCGCCAGCGGAAGTCTTACCGGCTACGGTGGCGGGCTCGACCGGAAAAAGAGGTTACTCGACCTGGAGAAAAGCCGGGCGCCGGCAGAATTGACGTTATTCGACTAGGCGCACGGCGATAACCGGCAAGCAAAAACACCCCCTTTGCAGGGGGTGTTTTTGTATATGTTCGGCGGTGTCCTACTTTTCCACCCGGATTGGGCAGTATCATCGGCGCTGACAGGCTTAGCTTCCGGGTTCGGGATGGGACCGGGCGTTTCCCTGTCGCTGTGGCCGCCGTAACTCTATTAATTTACCGCTATTTTGTTTGGTTGTTCTGGTGGGGGGTGCGGTGCCGCACGACAAACGTCGTGAGTACCGAATAGTGGTTGCGATTTGTGTTGGTAAGTTTTCGGCCGGTTAGTGCCAGTTCCCTTCACTCATTGCTGAGCGTCCAGGTCTGGCCTATCGATCCCGTGTTCTGCGGGGGGCCTTATCCCACCAAGTGGGTGAGAAGCCTGATCTTGGAGAAGGTTTCCCGCTTAGATGCTTTCAGCGGTTATCCTGTCCGAACGTAGCTATCCAGCGGTGCCCCTGGTGGGACAACTGGTGCACTAGAGGTTCGTCCGTCCCGGTCCTCTCGTACTAGGGACAGGTTTCCTCAAGCTTCTGACGCGCGCGGCGGATAGAGACCGAACTGTCTCACGACGTTCTAAACCCAGCTCGCGTGCCGCTTTAATGGGCGAACAGCCCAACCCTTGGGACCTGCTCCAGCCCCAGGATGCGACGAGCCGACATCGAGGTGCCAAACCATCCCGTCGATATGGACTCTTGGGGAAGATCAGCCTGTTATCCCCGGGGTACCTTTTATCCGTTGAGCGACACCCCTTCCACTCGGGGGTGCCGGATCACTAATCCCGACTTTCGTCCCTGCTTGACGTGTAGGTCTCGCAGTCAAGCTCCCTTGTGCATTTACACTCGCCACCTGATTGCCGTCCAGGTTGAGGGAACCTTTGGGCGCCTCCGTTACATTTTAGGAGGCAACCGCCCCAGTTAAACTACCCGCCAGGCACTGTCCGTGAACCGGATATACGGTTCGACGTTAGGTATCCAATACGATCAGAGTGGTATTTCAACAACGACTCCACCTCAACTGGCGTCGAGGCTTCACAGTCTCCCACCTATCCTACACAAACCGTACCGAACACCAATACCAAGTTGTAGTGAAGGTCCCGGGGTCTTTTCGTCCTGCCGCGCGTAACGAGCATCTTTACTCGTAGTGCAATTTCGCCGAGTCTATGGTTGAGACAGTTGAGAAGTCGTTACGCCATTCGTGCAGGTCGGAACTTACCCGACAAGGAATTTCGCTACCTTAGGATGGTTATAGTTACCACCGCCGTTTACTGGGGCTTAAATTCTCCGCTTCACCCTTACGAGTTAACGGGTCCTCTTAACCTTCCAGCACCGGGCAGGCGTCAGTCCGTATACATCGTCTTGCGACTTCGCACGGACCTGTGTTTTTAGTAAACAGTCGCTTCTCACTGGTTTCTGCGACCGAATCCCGCTTCCACCGCAAGGGTGTTCACGGTATTCCGGTCCCCCTTCTCCCGAAGTTACGGGGGCATTTTGCCGAGTTCCTTAACCATAGTTATCTCGTACGCCTTGGTATGCTCTACCTGACCACCTGTGTCGGTTTGGGGTACGGGCCGTGTATGTGCTCGCTAGAGGCTTTTCTTGGCAGCAGAGGATCACCGAATTCGCCTCAACCGGCTATGCATCACCTCTCAGGATTAATGAGCGACGGATTTGCCTATCGCTCTCCCTACAGGCTTACCCCAGTATTACCACTAACTGGTACGGCTACCTTCCTGCGTCACCCCGTCGCTTGACTACTACCAGCGAAGTTCCCACGCAGCCCCGAATCTCCACGCCCCCGAAGGGGAATGATCGATTCGGTTTTGGGTGGTTAGTACCGCTGATTCATCACGGGCGCTCATACACGGGTACGGGAATATCAACCCGTTGTCCATCGACTACGCCTGTCGGCCTCGCCTTAGGTCCCGACTCACCCTGGG
Source organism: Mycobacterium sp. 852002-51163_SCH5372311 (assembly GCF_001667115.1). Classification (GTDB taxonomy): domain Bacteria; phylum Actinomycetota; class Actinomycetes; order Mycobacteriales; family Mycobacteriaceae; genus Mycobacterium. The sequence goes on from NZ_LZIJ01000078.1 coordinate 106,092, forward strand.
CGGACTGGCCTGGCCCAGGAACCCTTGGTCTTACGGCGGGCAAGGTTCTCACTTGCCTTATCGCTACTCATGCCTGCATTCTCACTCCCTCATCCTCCACCACCGGTCACCCGGTGGCTTCCCTGAATGAGGGACGCTCCCCTACCCACATTCACAAATGTGAATGTGCCGCGGCTTCGGCGGTGTGCTTGAGCCCCGCTACATTATCGGCGCACAATCACTTGACCAGTGAGCTATTACGCACTCTTTCAAGGGTGGCTGCTTCTAAGCCAACCTCCTGGTTGTCTTTGCGACTGCACATCCTTTTCCACTTAGCACACGCTTAGGGGCCTTAGCCGGCGATCTGGGCTGTTTCCCTTTCGACGCACGGAGCTTATCCCCCGCCGTCTCACTGCCACGCTGTACACCACGGCATTCGGAGTTTGGCTGACGTCAGTAACCTAGTAGGGCCCATCGGCCATCCAGTAGCTCTACCTCCGTGGTGAATCACGCAACGCTGCACCTAAATGCATTTCGGGGAGAACCAGCTATCACGGAGTTTGATTGGCCTTTCACCCCTACCCACAACTCATCCCCTCAGTCTTCAACCTAAGTGGGTTCGGGCCTCCACGCGGTCTTACCCGCGCTTCACCCTGGCCATGGGTAGATCACTCCGCTTCGGGTCCAGAACACGCCACTACACCCCAAAAGGGGATACGCCCTATTCAGACTCGCTTTCGCTGCGGCTACCCCACACGGGTTAACCTCGCGACATGTCCCTGACTCGCAGGCTCATTCTTCAAAAGGCACGCCATCACCCCAGGAAGAGGCTCTGACGGATTGTAGGCACACGGTTTCAGGTACTCTTTCACTCCCCTCCCGGGGTACTTTTCACCATTCCCTCACGGTACTAATCCGCTATCGGTCATCGAGTAGTATTTAGGCTTACCGGGTGGTCCCGGCAGATTCACAGCAGATTCCACGGGCCCGCTGCTACTCGGGAGTTGATACAAGGTAGGTGCCGGGTTTTCGCGTACCGGGCTCTCACCGTCTACGGCAGACCATCCCAGGCCATTTCCGCTAACCACGACACTTTCTGACTACCCCTCAGCCAGGTAGAGCTGAGACATATCAATCCCACAACCCCGCACACACAACCCCTACCCGGTTACCCATGCGTGCGGTTTAGCCATGTTCCGCGTTCGCTCGCCACTACTAGCGGAATCACAATTGTTTTCTTCTCCTACGGGTACTGAGATGTTTCACTTCCCCGCGTTCCCTCTCGCACCCTATATATTCAGATGCGAGTAACACGACATAACTCGTGCTGGGTTTCCCCATTCGGAAATCCTCGGATCAAAGCTCGGTTGACAGCTCCCCGAGGCATATCGCAGCCTCCCACGTCCTTCGTCGGCTCTCGATGCCAAGGCATCCACCATGCGCCCTTAGTCACTTACAAACACAAAAACCAAAGAAGAAATTACATTCATGAACACGCCACCACTAGGGCAGCGCATTCATTAGATGCTCGCAACCACTATCCAGTTCTCAAACACCACACCCCACCACCAAGATGGCGGGACAACACCGTTCAACAGCCTGGGTGTTGCCTCAGGACCCAATAGTGTGTCTGGCTTGCTTGTTGTTGCGCACCCGGCCCTCGTCCACTACAGACGAGAACCCCTCACGGCTCACACTCCACCAATTGGAGTGCTTTTCGTGGTGCTCCTTAGAAAGGAGGTGATCCAGCCGCACCTTCCGGTACGGCTACCTTGTTACGACTTCGTCCCAATCGCCGATCCCACCTTCGACAGCTCCCTCCCGAGGGTTAGGCCACTGGCTTCGGGTGTTACCGACTTTCATGACGTGACGGGCGGTGTGTACAAGGCCCGGGAACGTATTCACCGCAGCGTTGCTGATCTGCGATTACTAGCGACTCCGACTTCACGGGGTCGAGTTGCAGACCCCGATCCGAACTGAGACCGGCTTTAAAAGGATTCGCTTAACCTTGCGGTATCGCAGCCCTTTGTACCGGCCATTGTAGCATGTGTGAAGCCCTGGACATAAGGGGCATGATGACTTGACGTCATCCCCACCTTCCTCCGAGTTGACCCCGGCAGTCTCTCACGAGTCCCCGGCATTACCCGCTGGCAACATGAGACAAGGGTTGCGCTCGTTGCGGGACTTAACCCAACATCTCACGACACGAGCTGACGACAGCCATGCACCACCTGCACACAGGCCACAAGGGAACGCCTATCTCTAGGCGCGTCCTGTGCATGTCAAACCCAGGTAAGGTTCTTCGCGTTGCATCGAATTAATCCACATGCTCCGCCGCTTGTGCGGGCCCCCGTCAATTCCTTTGAGTTTTAGCCTTGCGGCCGTACTCCCCAGGCGGGGTACTTAATGCGTTAGCTACGGCACGGATCCCAAGGAAGGAAACCCACACCTAGTACCCACCGTTTACGGCGTGGACTACCAGGGTATCTAATCCTGTTCGCTCCCCACGCTTTCGCTCCTCAGCGTCAGTTACTGCCCAGAGACCCGCCTTCGCCACCGGTGTTCCTCCTGATATCTGCGCATTCCACCGCTACACCAGGAATTCCAGTCTCCCCTGCAGTACTCCAGTCTGCCCGTATCGCCCGCACGCTCACAGTTAAGCCGTGAGATTTCACGAACAACGCGACAAACCACCTACGAGCTCTTTACGCCCAGTAATTCCGGACAACGCTCGCACCCTACGTATTACCGCGGCTGCTGGCACGTAGTTGGCCGGTGCTTCTTCTGCAGGTACCGTCACTTGCGCTTCGTCCCTGCTGAAAGAGGTTTACAACCCGAAGGCCGTCATCCCCCACGCGGCGTCGCTGCATCAGGCTTGCGCCCATTGTGCAATATTCCCCACTGCTGCCTCCCGTAGGAGTCTGGGCCGTATCTCAGTCCCAGTGTGGCCGGACACCCTCTCAGGCCGGCTACCCGTCGTCGCCTTGGTAGGCCATCACCCCACCAACAAGCTGATAGGCCGCGGGCCCATCCCACACCGCAAAAGCTTTCCACCACAGGACATGCGTCCCGAGGTCATATTCGGTATTAGACCCAGTTTCCCAGGCTTATCCCGATGTGCAGGGCAGATTACCCACGTGTTACTCACCCGTTCGCCACTCGAGTATCTCCGAAGAGACCTTTCCGTTCGACTTGCATGTGTTAAGCACGCCGCCAGCGTTCGTCCTGAGCCAGGATCAAACTCTCCAAACAAAAACTCCTCGACATGCGAGGTGAATTTACAATCAGAGAAAATCTGACCTAACAAAAAGACACCATATTAACTGGCATCAAAAAACGACCATACCCACACACGGGGGGTGCACGATATGGTCAAAAAACAACAACAAACAAAAACACCAAACACACTATTGAGTTCTCAAACAACACGCTCATGCTTGTTTTCGCCCGCTTCGGGGCAACCCTGCCAGCTTAATACAGGTCCGGCAGAGTGGTCAACCCTCAGTTTCAGTCATCTTGTGCTGGTGACCGCGCTGTCGGGCACTAACCTGCCCGCTACTCTACCCTCTCGATCTCCGCACCCAAACTCGCCAGGTTCTCCACGAACAACGGGTAGCCGCGATCGATGTGGAAAACGTCGTGGACCTCGGTGTCTCCGTCGGCGACCAGGCCTGCCAACACCAATCCGGCGCCGGCCCTGATGTCCGAGCACCAAACCGGCGCGCTCGAGAGTTGCGGAAGACCCCGAACGACGGCGTGGTGGCCGTCAGTGCGGGCATCGGCGCCGAGCCGAATCATCTCCTCGACGAACCGGAACCGTGCCTCGAACACGTTCTCCGTGATCATCGACGTGCCGTCGGCTATCGACGCCAGCGCGATCGCCATCGGCTGCAGGTCGGTCGGAAAGCCAGGGAACGGCAACGTCGCGACGTTGACGGCCTTGGGGCGTTCGTACTGGGCCACCCGGAAACTGTCATCGGTCTGAGTGACCGTCGCCCCCGCGTCGTGCAGCTTGTGCAACACCACCTGCAGGTGGGCCGGATCGACGCCGCTCACGGTGATGTCCCCGCGGGTCATGGCCGCCGCGATGCCCCAGGTGGCGGCAACGATTCGGTCACCGATCACGCGGTGCTCGGTCGGATACAGCCGCGGGACACCGGTGATCGTCATGATTGGCGAACCCGCGCCTTCCACCTGTGCGCCCATCTGGTTGAGCATCGTGCACAGATCGACCACGTCGGGCTCTCGCGCGGCGTTGTGGATCGTGGTGACACCCTCGGCCAGGACGGCGGCCATCAGGATGTTCTCGGTAGCTCCCACCGAGGGAAACTCCAGCTGAATTTCCGCGCCGCGCAAGGTTTCTGCCTGCGCAACCACGCAGCCGTGCTCGATGTTGCAGCGCGCGCCCAGCTGCCGCAGACCGGCCTGGTGCATATCCAGCGGGCGCGATCCAATCGCATCACCGCCCGGGAGCGCAACCCTGGCCCGCTTGCACCGGCCGACCAACGGGCCGAGTACACAGACCGAGGCCCGGAACTGCCGGACCGCGGCAAAGTCGGCGTCGTACTTGGGTTCGTCGGGCGAGGTGATCCGGGCGACGTCACCGTCGAGCTCGACCGTGGCACCCAGACCCCGCAGCACCTCCGCCATCAGCGGGACGTCGAGAATGTCGGGACAGTTGGTGATGGTGCTGGTGCCTTCGGCCAGCAACGTCGCGGCCATGAGCTTGAGCACGCTGTTCTTGGCGCCCCCGACGGTGACTCGGCCGGACAACCGGTTGCCGCCGGTCACCACGAAACGCTCAGCCACCCGGGTCAGTCTAGTAAAGCGGTATCGGGTTGTCAGTCAGCTAAGACGGTCGGCCCGGTACCGTTTTGCTCATGGCAGTACATCTGACCCGCATCTATACGCGCACGGGCGACGACGGCACGACGGGGCTGAGTGATTTTTCGCGAGTCTCGAAGAACGACGCGCGTCTGGTGGCGTATGCGGATTGCGATGAGGCCAACTCCGCGATCGGCGCCGCCATCGCGCTGGGAGAGCCCGAACCGGAAATCGCGGACCTGCTGCGTCAGATTCAAAACGACTTGTTCGATGCGGGAGCGGATCTGTCCACCCCGGTGGTGGATAACCCGGAGCATCCGCCGCTACGCGTCAGCCAACCGTATATCGACCGGCTCGAAAGTTGGTGCGACGGCTACAACGAAGCCCTACCCGCGTTGAATTCGTTTGTGCTGCCGGGTGGTTCGCCGTTGTCTGCGCTATTGCACATGGCGCGCACTGTGGTACGCCGAGCCGAGCGGTCGGCATGGGCCGCGGTCGACGCGTACCCCGATGGCGTCAGCGAGCTGCCGGCGAAATACCTGAACCGGTTGTCGGATCTGCTCTTCATCCTGTCGCGGGTCGCCAACGCGGGCGACGACGTGCTGTGGCGACCGGGCGGCGGCGCCGCAAGTTAGCGCGTCCGCTCGCAAGGGGATTCACACGCTGCGACGGCGGGCGCGCGGTGAAGGACGGGACTCCAGCCAGGACAGGAACGCGGTCAACGCACCTTGATCCAGCGCGAGTTCGTAGCCCGAACGGCGATCCTGTGTGGTGTCCCGCAGTTCCAGCACGACGATCTCGTCGGTCATGATGTCGTACTCGTCGCCGCGCGGCCCGCGCCGGGCAACGATCTCGACCCCGCGCCGGCTGAGCCGGCGATCCGGCCACAGCCGCAGGCTGGACAACCGATAGAACCCGGCTTCGCCACCGCGATAGCGGATCACCCCGTGCCGCCAGCCGTGGCCGCCGACAGCGGGGATATCGCGCATGATTCCCGCTGTCCCGCCCTGACGTAGCTTCCACAGCCGGTAACTCAGCGCCAGGACGGCAACGCCCAAGACCACGACGAGCACGGCCATGCCCACCATGGGCGCGCTCATCGACGGCTAGTCGATCGCGCCGAGGGCGCGCAATCTGGCGCGACCCCTGGCGGCGGTCTTCGGATCGTCCGACTCGGAATCCTGCTTGGCGGCGCTTTCGTCGATGTCCTTGTCGAACTCGGCTGATTCGGCCAAGACGGTGACGCCCTCTTCGGTCACCGTCAAAAAGCCGCCGTCCACCGCTATCCGCAGGTCGTCGCCGTCGTCCCGTTCGACCCGCACCATGGCGTCGTCGACAAGTTGGGCCACCAGAGGGATGTGGTGGGGCAGGATGCCGATCTCGCCGACGGTGGTGCGGGTGAACAGGAACGTTGCCTCGCCCGACCAGATCTCCTGGTCGACGGCGACGATTTGAACGTTCAATTCAGCCATGCTACAACGCCTTTCGACTGAGCCGGATGTCTATAGCTTGACGTCGTAGGTCTCGGCCTTCTTGGCCAAGTCGTCCAGACCGCCGATCAGGAAGAAGGCCTGCTCGGGAACATGGTCGAAGTCGCCCTTTGTCAGCTTGTCGAATGCCTCGATCGTCTCCTTTACCGGCACAGTCGAGCCGGGCTGACCGGTGAACTGTTCGGCAGCCATCATGTTCTGCGACAGGAACCGCTCAATGCGCCGCGCCCGGTTGACCAACTGCTTGTCCTCCTCGGACAGCTCGTCGATACCGAGGATGGCGATGATGTCCTGAAGGTCCTTGTAGCGCTGCAGGATTCGGATGACTTCCTGTGCCACGCGGTAGTGTTCGTCGCCGACGACGCTGGGGTCCAGGATCGTCGAGCTCGACGCCAGCGGGTCCACGGCGGGGAAGATGCCCTTGGAGAACACCGAACGCGAGAGCTCGGTAGTGGCGTCAAGGTGCGCGAACGTCGTCGCCGGCGCCGGGTCGGTGTAGTCGTCGGCCGGCACGTAGACCGCTTGCATCGAGGTAATCGAACGGCCGCGGGTCGAGGTGATGCGCTCCTGCAATTCGCCCATCTCGTCGGCCAGGGTGGGCTGGTAGCCCACGGCGGACGGCATCCGGCCGAGCAGCGTCGACACCTCCGAACCGGCCTGGGTGAACCGGAAGATGTTGTCAATGAACAACAACACGTCCTGGCCCGCCTCGTCGCGGAACCATTCGGCCATCGTCAGCGCCGACAGCGCCACTCGCATACGGGTGCCGGGTGGCTCGTCCATCTGGCCGAACACCAGCGCGGTGTCCTTGAGCACGTCGGCTTCCTTGAGCTCGACCCACAGGTCGTTGCCCTCGCGGGTGCGCTCGCCCACACCGGCGAACACCGAAGTGCCACCGAAGTTTCGGGCAATACGGTTGATCATCTCCTGGATGAGCACCGTCTTGCCCACACCGGCACCACCGAACAGCGCAATCTTGCCGCCGCGCACATACGGTGTCAGCAGATCGACGACCTTCAGGCCGGTCTCGAGCATCTCGGTCCGTGGCTCCAGGTCTTCGAACGCGGGCGGCTTGCGGTGAATTGACCAGTGGTCGAAGTCTTCTCCGTAGCCCGGCTCGTCCAGGCAGTACCCCAGCGCGTTGAAGACGTGGCCCTTGACCTCCTCGCCGACCGGCACGGAGATGGAGTTGCCGGTGTCGGTCACCTCGACGCCACGCACCAGGCCGTCGGTGGGCTGCAACGAGATGGCACGTACCAAGTTGTCGCCCAGGTGTTGGGCGACCTCCAACGTGAGGGTCTTGGCCAGCGCCTCGAAAGTGATCTCGGCGTGCAGGGCATTGAACAACTCGGGCACCGAACCCCGCGGGAACTCGACGTCGACGACAGGCCCGGTCACGCGTACCACGCGGCCGCTGGTGTCGGAGTTCCCTGACTTTCCGGACTTGTCGGTCTTCTCGGCAGTAGGACTCATACTTCTTCTTCGCTTCCTTGTGGGGCTAGTTGGCGGCGGCGTCGGCGAGCGCGTTTGCGCCACCGACGATTTCGCTGATTTCCTGGGTGATCTCGGCCTGTCGCTGGCGATTCGCCTCGAGAGTGAGCTCTTTGATGAGCTCGTCGGCGTTGTCGGTCGCCGACTTCATTGCCCGCTGACGCGACGCCAGTTCCGATGCCGCCGATTCCAGCAGCGCCGCGTACACACGGGTGGTCAGGTACCGCGGCAGCAGCGCACCGAACAGGGTCGTGGCATCCGGCTCGAAGGAGTACAGGGTGTGTAGCCCCTCTTCTTCTTCCTCGACGTATTCCACCACCAGCGGGGCAATGCGGTGGGCTACCGCTTTTTGCGACATCATCGACTTGAACTCCGAGTAGACGATGTGCAGTTCGTCGACGCTCTGCACGTCTTCGGACTGCTGATCCTCGTCTTGCTCCTCCGTGCCCTTCATGAACGCATCGACCAACGTCGAACCGATCTCGGCGGCGTTCTCGTACTGGGGTTGCTCGGAGAAGCCCGTCCACGATTCGGTGATGTCCCAGTTGCGGAACTTGAAGTAGTTCAGCGCTTTACGGCCAACCGTGTAAACAATCGGCTGCTTGCCTTCCTCTCTCAGCAGCGAGAAGAGCTCCTCGGAGCGACGGAAGATGCTGGAGTTGTACGCGCCGCACAAACCACGGTCGGAAGACACCACCAGGACACCTGCCCGCTTCGGCTGCGGTCGCTCGACGAGCAGCGGATGGTCCAGAGCGGCTTCGGCGGACAGGGTGAGGAGCATTGACGTGATCTGGAATGCGTAGGGCCGCGCGGATTGCAGCCGGGCCTGTGCCTTACCGATGCGCGAGGTGGCGATCAGCTCCTGGGCCTTGGTGATCTTCTTGATCGACCCTGCCGAGCGGATGCGGCCGCGCAGTTCGCGAAGTGTGGCAGCCATGGTTAGCTACTTCTTGTCCTTGCCCGAGTCCTGCTTGGATTCCTGCTTAGAGTCCTTGCCGGAGTCTTGCTTGGATTCCTTTTTAACGTCCGTGGATTCCTTCTTGGTTTCCTTGGATTCCTTTTGGTCCTTGCCCTTCTCCTTTTTGACCTGAACCTTTTCCTTTTCGAGTTCCTCTTCGTCCATGGCCTCGACGTGCTCGTCGGGCACCACCGATTCGCCACCGGTGGCCGCGAAACCCTTCTTGAAGTGGTTGATGATCTCAGTGAGCTGTTCTTCCTCTTCCTCACTGATCTTCTGGGTCGAGCGGATGCCTTCGAGGAACTTCTCCTCGGAGGCCCGCATGTGGTCGAGGAGTTCGGCTTCGAATCGCTTGACATCTTCAACCGGCACCGAGTCCAGGTGACCGCCGGTGCCGAGGAAGATCGAAACCACCTGCTCCTCAACGGGCATCGGCTGGAACTGTGGCTGCTTGAGCAGCTCCACCAACCGCTCACCGCGTTCCAACTGCGCCTTTGACGTGGCGTCCAGGTCAGAGGCGAAGGCGGCGAAGGCTTCCAGCTCGCGATACTGGGACAGGTCCAGGCGCAGACTTCCCGCCACCTCTTTCATGGCCTTGATCTGGGCGGCCCCACCAACGCGGGACACCGAGACGCCGACGTTGATGGCCGGCCGGACGCCCTGGTTGAACAGGTCGGTCTCCAGGAAGCACTGACCGTCGGTGATCGAGATGACGTTGGTCGGGATGTATGCCGAGATGTCGTTGGCCTTGGTCTCGATGATCGGCAAGCCGGTCAGCGAACCGCCACCGAGGTCTTCGGACAATTTGGCGCAGCGCTCGAGCAGCCGCGAGTGCAGGTAGAACACGTCGCCGGGATAGGCCTCGCGGCCCGGCGGGCGGCGCAGCAGCAGCGAGATGGCCCGGTAGGCCTCGGCCTGCTTGGTCAGGTCGTCGAAGACGATCAGCACGTGCTTGCCCTGGTACATCCAGTGCTGGGCGATGGCCGAACCGGTATACGGCGCAAGCCATTTGAAGCCGGCAGATTCCGAGGCCGGCGCCGCGACGATCGTGGTGTAGTCCATCGCCCCGCCCTCGTCCAACGCGCGGCGGACGGCGGCGATCGTGGTGCCCTTCTGGCCGATGGCCACGTAAACGCAGCGCACCTGCAGCTTCTCGTCGCCGCTCTCCCAGTTCTGCCGCTGGTTGAGAATGGTGTCGACACAGACGGCGGTTTTTCCCGTCTTGCGGTCGCCGATGATCAGCTGGCGCTGGCCGCGACCGATCGGCGTCATGGCGTCGATAGCCTTGATCCCAGTCTGTAGCGGCTCTTTCACGCCTTGTCGCTGCACCACGGACGGCGCCTGAAGCTCCAGCGCGCGCCGCTCGTCGGTCTCGATGTCGCCGCCGCCGTCGATCGGCTGGCCGAGCGGGTTGACCACCCGACCCAGGAACGCGTCGCCGACCGGCACGGACAGCACGTCGCCTGTGCGCTTGACCTGTTGGCCTTCTTCGATCTTGTCGAAGTCGCCCAAGATCACGGTGCCGACGCTGTGCTCGTCGAGGTTGAGCGCGACGCCAAGGACTCCGCCCGGGAACTCGAGCAGCTCCTGGGTCATGACGGACGGCAAACCTTCCACGTGCGCGATGCCGTCGCCGGCGTCGACGACCGTACCCACCTCTTCGCGGGAAGTGTCGGCGGTGAAGGAACTTACGTACTCCTCAATGGCGCTCTGAATGTCATCAGCGGAGATTGTCAAGTCTGCCATGGCTTTTCGTCTTCCTACTTCGATTTGTGCTGACTAGTTCGTGTTTTCGTCGGGCTTGGTTTTTCAGTCGGGGCTTCGTTTTTCAGTCGGGCAACTGAGCCTCGGCCGCGGTCAGACGAGACTTGAGGGTGCCGTCGATGACCTCGTCGCCTACGGAGATCAAGAGGCCACCGAGGAGTTCGTCGTTGATTTGCAACTGCACGGCCACCGGATGGTCGTAGATGCGGCTCAATACTTCGGTGAGGCGCGTGCGCTGTGCGTCGGTGAGGTCGGCCGCAGCGCTGACTTGCGCGACGATTTCGCCGCGCCGCGCCACTGCCGATTCGGCCAAGAATTCGACGGCCTCATCGGCGGTCTGGTGACCCCTCAACAACTCGACGGTGTGGGCCAGCAGCGCATTCGTAAGCCTGTTACCTCTGCCGCTCGCGCTCTTGAGCACATTGCGCAGCAAGCTGATGCGGCCTTCGGCCGGGCTTGTGTGATCGCCCAACAGGATGGCGAGGCGTGGCTGCGCTTCAAGAAGGCGGGAAAATCGGAACAACTGGTCCTCGACCTCGTCGATCCGCCCCTCGTTTTCCGCGACTTTCAACAGGGCTTGCCGCGACAGGTGCTCTATCGCGTCGACCAGGTCACGGTTGGCCGACCAACGTTCCGAAACGGCTGCCCGCAGCATGTCGAGCGTGGGATCGGCGACCTTGCCGTCGAGTATGCGCTCGATCAATCTGACCCTGGGACCCGAATCTTCTGCGGGCACAGTGAGATACCGGGTTACCACAATTTCGCGATTCAGCATGCTGGCTACTTTGACCAGCTCATCGGCGAGCTTTTCCAGTCCTTGATCGTCGAGGTTCCCGGCAATGGTTTCGAATCGCTCCACCACGTTGCCCAGCGCCAGGCGACTCGACGATCGCAGCTTTGCCAACACGGGAGACTCGACCTCAGCCGTCTCCGGTGCCATCGCGTTGAGCTCGTCCAGAAACCGATCCACCGTGGCCGACTGCTGCCGCGCATCGCTCACGTAGTCGCGCACCAATTCGCCTGCCTGACGCACCGATTCGTGGCCTAGCTCCAGACGAAGCTGACGGGTCAGTTGTGCGCGCAGCAGGTCAACTTGCCGACCACCCTGCGCTTTGATGCGCTCCGCCTCGATTTCGGCTTGGGCCTGTAACTGTTCGGCGATGCGTTCGGAGTCTGACTTGGCCTCTTCGACAACCCGCTTCGCCTCTTCTTTGGCGGCTTCGACGGCTTTGCTGTGCGCCGTAGTCGATTCGGTCAGCCGCTCGGCGGCGGCGGCCGAATCCTTCAACTGCTGGCGCACGGTTTCCTGGCGTGCCGTCATCAAACGGCGCACCGGCGGCACTACATAACGCACCACCAGGAAAACGATGAGCGCGAACCCGATCAGCTGTCCGACAAAAACGTCCATCGATGGTTACCTCGTCGCAGCCGAGGGCGTGACGTCGACGCCGAGAATTCGACTCGCCAGGGTGGATGACATGGACGCGACGTTGGCACGCAGATCCAGTTCCACGGCATCGCGCTCCCGCTTCAACTGCTCATTGGCCATCGCCAATGTCGTTGCCACCTGCTGTTCGGCGGCCGCGCGCGCGTCGTCGACGACCTTGCGTCCCTCTGCCCGGGCATTGTCGCGCAACGACGACGCCTCGAGTCGGGCTTCCTTCATGGCCTCTTCGTAATCGGCCTGGGCGGCGGCGAACTGCTCCGCCGACTTTTTGTTGTCGGCAGTCGTCTTGTTGACCATCGCCTCGCGTTCATGCAGCACGCGCATGATCGGCGGCACCACGAAGGTGCCGATGACGGCAAGCACGATGAGAAAGATGGCCAGCACGAAGAAAAAGGTGCCGTTAGGCGCGAGGAAGTTGTTGTTCTCGCCTTCCTCGGCTGCCTGGCTCGCGGCCAGAACAATCGCGGTCGCGTCCCCCATCACAGCGGATTACTTGACGGGAGTTGCGAAGACGAACAACGCCATAAACGCCAGGTTGATGAAGTAGGCCGCCTCGACCAAACCGACGGTGATGAAGAACGGCGTGAACAAGCGACCCTGAGCCTCCGGCTGCCGGGCGATACCCGAAACCAGCGCGTTACCGGCGATACCGTCACCAATACCGGCACCGATCGCGCCGCCGGCCATGATCATGCCGCCGCCGATGAGTGCACCCTGAGCGATCACGGGATCCATACCTTGTCCTCCTTTATCTGGTGGCTATCTGGTAGCGGTCTACCAGGCTTCTGTAATAGTGCGTGCGCCAGGCCAATTCGTGGCGGTTTCAGTCATGGTTGTCCTCGATCTCCATCGCCTGGCTGAAGTACAACACCGTCAGGATGGAGAAGATGAAGGCCTGAATGGCGCCGACAAACAAGTCAAACGACTTCCAAATCGCATTGGGCGCCCACATGACGACCGACGGGATAAGGGCCGCGATCAGCGTCACCAAGATGCCGCCGGCGAATATATTGCCGAAAAGTCGGAGGGACAACGAGATCGGCTTGGCGAGTTCTTCGACGATGTTGATCGGCGCCAGGAATGCGACGTGGCCCTTGACGAGCTTGATCGGATGGCCGAGGATCCCACGGCGCCAGACCCCGGCAGCGTGGTAGCAGAAAAACACGAAAAGTGCGAGCGCCAGCACGTAGTTGATGTCACCCGCCGCCGGTGTAAGCAACTCGGCGGCCTTTCCCGTTTTTGGGTCTTTGTATTGCAGGGGCAGCACCGACAGCCAGTTGGAGATCAGGATGAACACGAAGATGGTGACCGCCAACGGCAGCACGAACGGGGCGATCCGCATACCGATTGCGCTTTCGATCTGATCGCGCATCTGGATGGTGATGGCCTCCCAGAACAGCTGGACCCCGCCAGGCACATCCTTCGAGGTGACCTTCCTGCGCAGGTAGAAAGCCAGCGCGAGGACGATCAGCGCGGCGAGGGCGGTCGATATCACCGTATCGACATTGACCACCAACCCCAGCCAGTGTTCCTTGTGGTGATGGCCGACCTCGATTTGGCCGGCGGCCAGGACCATCTCAGTCGTCACTGGTGCTCCCCCCTTCCGTCCCTTGCGATGCAGCGGCCGTCGGTTCCCCTTCGCGCAGCTTCTTCACGACCGGCAGCGCGGTGGAAAACACAAGTAGTACCTGGAACAGGGCCAGGCCAAACACCACGCCCAAGCCGGCCGGCCGGAAAACGTAAGCGATGACCAGCCCGACAACGGTGATGACCGTCAGCCTCGACACCGAATTGAACGCCATCGACCTTTTCAGCGGGTGCTCTTGGGCCGTGATCGCTCCGACCGAACGCCGCACCAGAAGGGCGTTGAGCAAACCCAGGAGCAATCCAACACCGAAGAACACGCCGAGCATCAGATGGTTGATGTAGGCAGCCCCGAGCGTCGCGGCCGCGGTGAGCACAACGCAGATGACGAACAGGCGAACGGGTCGGAAAGCAACAGCGGGAAACACCAACGGCGCGTCTTGCGCTGGTGTCGTCACCGCAGCACCTCAATCCCAGGTTGATGGAGCCGATACCACCCAACTGACCGATCGGTGGCCCGCAGAGCGTATCGCAGTCGTCACGTCGGAATCACCCAAGGGGTAGCTCCTTTGTCGGTCGTGCGTCGGCACGGTCGAATCAGCGTCCGATCTGCCGGGTAGCCAGCGACCAGAGAGGTTGGTTTTCGGGGTTCTAGCTGCACCGTACCATATGGTAGAGCCCACTACTACTTTGTGTCGTAGTCCTCGCGGTGGTCATCCTCGAAGTCGTCGTCGTAGCCATCACCGCGACGCAGTAGCGGGATCACCGTCGCGATTCCGGCAACCACAATCGCGCCCAGCATCACCGCCGCGGTGTGCCGGGGATTGAAGAAGATCGTGCTCGCGGCGCCGAAGGCGACGATGCCGACCCAGAGGTAGATCAGCAGCACCACCCGGCGGTGTGAATGGCCGATCTGCAGCAGCCGGTGGTGCAGGTGCATTTTGTCGGGGCTGAACGCGCTGCGGCCGGCGCGGGTGCGGCGGACGATCGCCAGGAGAAGGTCGAGCATCGGCACGAACATCACCGCGACCACCAGCAGGAACGGTGACAGCAGAGCAAACACGTCGCGAGCACCGTAAGCGTTCTGCGAGATGGGTCCGGCGGCGGTCGTGGAGGCCGCGGCCAGCATCAGGCCGATCAGCATCGAACCCGAGTCGCCCATGAAAATCCTGGCGCGGTGAAAGTTGTGCGGCAAAAAGCCGAGGCATGCGCCTGCCAGCACCACCGAGATCACGGCGGGCGGATAGAACAGCACGTCACCGCCGTGGTCGCGAAGCAAACCGACCGAGAAGATGCAGATCGCCAACGCCGTGATGAGTCCCAACCCGGCCGCCAGGCCGTCGAGCCCGTCGACGAAGTTCATCGCGTTGACGATCGAGACGGTCAGCGCCAGGGTGAGCAGGATCGAAGACGCCTGGTCTAAGACGATGGTGCCGACGCCGCCGATCGGGATGTACAGCACGCTCCAGGCGACCCCCATGGTCACGAGCACGCTTGCCGCGGTGATCTGACCGGCGAACTTCGTCAGCGCGTCCAGGCCCCAGCGGTCGTCGATCAGCCCGATCCCCATGATCACCGCGCCCGCCACCAGCACCGCGGGCATGCCGGTGGAGTAGACGAAGCCACGGGTCAGCGCCGGAAGTTGGGACGCCAGGAAGACCGCGGCCAGCACGCCGAGGAACATCGCCAGCCCGCCCATCCGCGGGGTCGGGGTCACGTGCACGTCGCGCTCCCGTGGGTAGGCGACGGCTCCCAATCGAGTGGCCAGCACCCGGACCGGCCCGGTTGCGAAGTAGGTGATGATCGCGGCGGTCAACCCGACCAGCGCGAGCTCACGCAACGGGACACCGGCACCGCGATCAGACAGCGCGAGCAAACCACCGGCAAGGCTGGTTACATCGCTGGACACGTCGAGACCGTACTGCACCAACCTGAGTCGCGGACAACCGCGATGGGTTGCCGGACGCCTTTCGCCGAACGTGGGGCTTACGGATGAAATCCGCGGCGTGGACGTTCGTAGCCTCGCCCCTTGAGAGCTGGCGCGTGCTAGTCGACCAGACTGGCCGGGTCGACGCCGAGGACTTCGGCGATCCGCTCGGTGCTCACCGGTCCCGCTCTGAGCACGCGGGGCGTCTCGCCGGTCAGGTCGACGATCGTGGAGGCGGCCTGCTGCGCGGACGGGCCCGCGTCCAGGTAGACGTCGACGAGATCGCCCAGTTGATTGCGCGCCTCGTCCGCGTCGACGGCGGGTGGGCGGCCCGAGACGTTGGCGCTCGACACCGCCATCGGCCCCACCTCGCGCAGTAGTTCTATGGCGACCGGTTGCAACGGCATGCGCAGCATCACGGTGCCGCGGGCGTCGCCCAGATCCCATTGCAACGACGGGGCTTGCCGCACCACCAGACTCAGCGCGCCGGGCCAGAATGCGCGAATCAGTTCGCGGGCGCCGTCGGGCACGGTGTAGACCAGGCCTTCGATGGTGTGCCACGAACCGACCAGCACACCCACCGGCATATCGCGTCCGCGGCCCTTTGCCGACAGCAGCGCGGCCACCGCGGCGCTGTCGAAGGCGTCGGCGGCGATGCCGTAGACGGTGTCGGTCGGCATGACGACGAGTCGGCCGGCCTTGAGCGCTTCTACCGCCGCAGCGATTCCGCCCGCACGCTGGTCAGGATCTGCGCAGTCGTACGTGTCACTCAACGGCAACACTCCTTGCTGCCGTCACGAACCTGGGTCGGCCAGCCAAATCGTGCCGCGCCGCTATATCGTCGAAAAGGCCTGTGCTCGACACTAATTCGACGGTTGACGACCACGTGGTGTCGTCGTGCTCGACGGCCAGCAGGCCACCGGGACGCAGCCAGCGTCCGGCGAGGTCGACGACGGCCGCGATCACTGCCATCCCGTCCGGGCCGCCGAACACCGCGTGCGGCGGATCATGTTGGGCTACTTCGGGTTCCAGCGGGACATCCTCCGGCACGTAGGGCGGGTTGGCCACCAGCAAGTCGACCTGTCCGTCGAGTCCGGGAAGCATGCCCGGCTTCGTGATGTCGGCGCGCACGAGTTCTACCGCCGTGCCCTCCACGTTGCGCCGCGCGTACTCGAGGGCTGCCTCGGAGTCGTCGACGCCGACCACGCGGGCAGCCGGCCAGTGGTTGGCCAGCGCGACCGCCAATGCGCCGGATCCCGTACACAGGTCGACGATCAGCGGCTGCGTCCCAAGTCGCTGCACGGTCGCCCATTCCAAGATGGACTCGGTCTCCGGGCGAGGTATGAACACACCCGGGCCCACATGCAATTCAACCGGGCCGAAAGCCACAGTCCCGATGATGTGCTGCAAGGGAATTCGACGCGAACGCGCGGCGACGACGTCGTGGTAGCGCCCGAAGAATTCTTCGTCGGGGGGCTCGAGCACCGCGAGCCGGCCGCGGTCGGTGCTGGCCAGGTGAGCGGCCAGCAGCTCGGCGTCGTAACGGGCGGAGTCGATTCCCGCGTCGGCCAGCAGTGCCGCGGCGGAGTCGATCGCGCGGAGCAGTTGGGTCATGTCGTCTGTTGCAGCCGGGACTGCTTGTCGGCGGCACCCAGCGCGTCGAACAGCGCATCGAGGTCCCCGTCGAGCACCTGGTCGAGATTGTGTGACTTGTAGCCGATTCGGTGATCGGTGATCCGGTTCTCCGGGAAGTTGTAGGTGCGAATACGTTCGCTACGGTCGACCGTGCGGATCTGGCTGGCGCGGTCCGCCGAGGCGTCGGCCAGTGCCTGCTCCTCGGCCATCGCCTGCAGCCGCGCGGCGAGCACTTGCAACGCCCGCGTCTTGTTCTGCAGCTGCGAGCGTTCGTTTTGACAGGTGACCACGATCCCGGTGGGCAGGTGGGTGATCCGCACCGCGGAGTCGGTGGTGTTGACGCCCTGGCCGCCCTTCCCCGACGAGCGGTAGACGTCGATACGCAGATCCGACTCGTCGATCTGGACCTCGCCCACTTCTTCGGGTTCCGGATACACCAGCACGCCTGCGGCCGAAGTATGCACCCGCCCTTGAGATTCCGTCACGGGTACCCGTTGGACGCGATGCACACCGCCCTCGAACTTCATGCGTGACCACACCCCGTCGGCGCTGTCGCCCTTGCTCGCGATGGCCAAAGTAGCGTCCTTGTAACCGCCCAGATCCGACGTGGTTTCGTCCAGCACCGTCACGTTCCAGCCGTGTCGCTCGGCATAGCGGATGTACATCCGGGCCAAGTCGGCGGCGAACAATGCGGATTCTTCGCCTCCCTCACCGGATTTGACTTCGAGGAGGATGTCGTCGGCGTCGTGCGGGTCGCGGGGGGCCAGCATGTCGGTGAGTTGGGTGTCCAGTTCGGCCACCCGCGATTCCAATTCCGTGACCTCTTCGGCGAATGACTCGTCGTCGGCGACCAGCTCGCGCGCAGTCTCCAGGTCGTCGCGCGCCGACACCAGCTTGCGGTAGGTGGCGACGATCGGCGCCAGTCGGGCGAACCTGCGTCCGGCCTTGCGCGCCTCGTCGGGCTTGCTGTGCAGTTCGGGATCGGCCAGCGCACGCTCCAGGTCCGCGTGCTCGGCGAGCAGCACGTCAATGGTCTGTACCGGCTGCGTCATGTGTCACCTCCTTGCACCTCTTCGCACGATCCACCGCAAACGCGAACCGACGCCCGGCCTGTGCAATTTCCAGCACAGTTCGGGCGTCGGTGAGCCAGCTATTTGTCGGTTGAAGCCGCGTCGGCCTTGGGGCGCTTGCCGTAGCGCTTCTCGAAGCGAGCCACCCGGCCACCGCTGTCCAGGATCTTCTGCTTTCCGGTGTAGAACGGGTGGCACTGAGCACACACTTCGACCACGATGCGACCGCCCGGCTTGGTGCTGCGTGTCTCGAAGGTGTTGCCACATCCGCAGACCACCGTCGTCGCCTCGTAGGCCGGATGAATGTCTGATTTCATGCTGTCCCCTTCGATCGTTGGCCGCCCGCCACCGCCTTGAGCGATCGGGCGGTCGGGCTCGAACTCCTCCGGACCTGAACCGGTCCTGGGGTGGTCGACCGTCGATTATGCCAGGTCAACCAACATCAGCCCAAACACACAGATGCACCCGCGCATTCCCGGGCCGCCGGGCACCGTTCGTTTCGCCAAACTTAAGCTACTGCGGCGCTCACCGGCGTGTCGTCGCAGCGATTTAAGTGTCGCGTGAGCGGTGACGGATCTCGTCACGATCCAGCCGGGTATAAGTGCTGCTTTTCCCGTTGCGCGTCCACAGCACGCCCCCGTGGGGAGTGGCGCCACGAGCGGAGAGCTCGCGCTTGAGGACCTTGTTGGTCGCTGTAGCCGGCAGGCGATCGGTGAGCCAGACCCGTCGGGGCCAGGCCTTCGGAGACAGATCGGGCTGGCCGGCCAAGAATTCGCCGAACTCCTCGGGCGTCAGATCGGCGTTGTCGGCCAGCACGATCGCTGCCATCACCTGGTCGCCGACGTGTTCGTCGGGCACCGCGTACACGGCAACCTGGCTGACCGGCGTCAGCCGCTGCAAGATTCGTTCGATCGGCGCCGTGGTCATGTTCTCACCGTCGACGCGCAGCCAGTCTCCGCTGCGTCCGGCGAAGTAGATCCAGCCGTCGGCGTCCCGGTAGGCGAGGTCCCCCGACCAGTACATGCCGTTGCGAAGCCGCGCGCTGGTGGCATCCGGATCGTTGTAGTAACCGGAGAACAAACCGGCGCCCGTGGTGTTCACCAATTCGCCGATCGCCTCGTCGGCATTGGTCAGCGCACCGTCTTCACCGAAGGTGGCCGGTGGGCACTCGGTGAGCGTCTCGGGGTTGTAGATGGCAACCCCAGGGAAACCCCGGCCCAGCGACCCCGGCGGGCAGCCGTCTTCTCGGGTGATGATGATGGCGCCTTCGGTGGCGCCGAAGCCGTCCCACACCGTGCAGTCGAACCGGCGACTGAACTCGGCGATATCCCGCTCGCTTGCTTCGTTTCCGAACGCGACCCGCAGCGGGTTGTCGTGGTCGTCCGGTTGTTCGGGGGTGGCCAGCACGTAGGCTAGCGGCTTACCGACATAGTTCATGTAAGTGATGCCGTATCGCCGCAGGTCGGGCAGCAGTCCGGAGGCCGAGAATGTCGCGGGGACCATGGCCGCGCCGGCACCCACTGCCACGCTCCAACCGGCCAGCAACGCGTTCGAGTGAAACAACGGCATCGACAGGTAGCAGACGTCACTGCCGGTGATCTCGAAGCGCCCGATCAGGTTCATTCCGGCAAACAGGACGGTCAGGTGGGCGATTTGCACCGCTTTCGGTTCCCCGCTGGTCCCCGAGGTGAAGATCATCATGACCGTATCGGTCGGGGTGACCTCGCGATACGGGGTCAGCGGTCCCGCATCGGCCAGCCGGGCGGACCAGGACTCGCTGGTCACGTCGAACACCTGCACGCCGGGCAGGTCGAGACCGTCGAGCAGCTCCCGATGCAACGGATCGGTGAGCAGAATCTGGCAATCGGCGCGCACGATGTCCCGGACCAGCGCGGGACCGCGGCGCGTGTCGTTGATCCCGCACAGCACATATCCGCCGAGGGCAGCCGACGCCATGGCGGTGAGCATCTCGGGGGTGTTGCCCAGCAAGGCCCCGACATGCAGCGGTCGGTCCATGTCGGCGGCGCGGATCAGGGCCGCGGCGGTGGCGCTGGCATCGGCGAGGTGTTCGCGCCAAGTCCACACTCGCTCGCCGTATTTGAGCGCGGGCGTGTCCTGCTCCAAACGCTCACGAAGCAGTTGCTGAAGCGTCTCGGCCATGCGTCGATGGTGGCAGGCCGGAATGGGCGCGTCCCCGGCTGGGTGGGACCTGGAGTGCGATCGCCAGCTGTCCGATGCTGGCGACCCGCTTCGCCCGGCTACGCCGCGCTCGCGATCGCCAGCTGTCCGATGCTGGCGACCCGCTTCGCCCGGCTACGCCGCGCTCGCGATCGCCAGTTAGTCGTTGTCCATGGAGCCGGGCGTCGTCTTGGACACCTGAACCAGGAACTCGTAGTTGGTCTTCGTCTTACGTAGCTGCGACATCAGCAGGTCGATGGCCTGGTGGGAGTCCAGACCCGACAGCACGCGGCGCAGCTTGTGCACGATGGCGAACTCGTCGGGCGACAACAACAGCTCGTCCTTGCGGGTACCCGACGGGTTCACGTCGACCGCGGGGAAGACGCGCCGCTCGGAGATCTTGCGGTCCAGCTTGAGCTCGGCGTTACCGGTGCCCTTGAACTCTTCGAAGATCACCGTGTCGCCGGTGGAGCCGGTTTCGACCATGGCGGTGGCGATGATGGTCAGCGATCCGCCTTCTTCGATATTGCGGGCGGCGCCTAGGAACCGCTTGGGCGGGTAGAGCGCGGTCGAGTCGACGCCACCGGACAGGATGCGGCCCGATGCCGGCGATGCGTTGTTGTAGGCGCGGCCCAGGCGGGTGATCGAGTCGAGCAGCACCACGACATCCTTGCCCTGCTCTACCAGGCGCTTGGCGCGCTCGATCGCCAGCTCGGCAACCGACGTGTGATCTGATGGCGGCCGGTCGAACGTCGAGGCGATGACCTCGCCCTTGACCGAGCGAGTCATGTCGGTGACCTCCTCAGGCCGCTCGTCGACGAGCACGACCATGAGGTGGCATTCCGGGTTGTTCTTGGTGATCGCGTTGGCGATGTCCTGCAGGATCGTCGTCTTGCCCGCCTTGGGCGGCGACACGATCAATGCACGCTGGCCCTTGCCGATCGGCATGATCAAGTCGATGACCCGGGTGGTCAGCCGATCCGGGGTGGTTTCCAGACGCAGCCGCTGATTGGGGTAAAGCGGCGTCAACTTCTGGAAATCGGGACGCTTCTTGACGTCCTCGACAGGTCCGCCGTTGACGGTGTCCAGCCGTACCAGCGGGTTGAACTTCTGCCGCTGGTTGGGCTGCTCGCCTTCTTTGGGCACCCGAACCGCGCCGGTCACCGCGTCACCGCGGCGCAGGCCGTTCTTGCGCACCATGTTCATCGACACGTAGACGTCGTGCGGGCCGGCCAGGTAACCCGACGTGCGCACAAACGCGTAGTTGTCGAGAACATCGAGGATGCCTGCCACGGGCTGGACGACGTCGTCCTCCCGCAGTTCGGTGTCGGCACCTTCGCCTGTGCGCTCGCCGCGGCGCCTGCGGTCCCGGAACCGGCGTCCCCGCCGGCCCTGACGTCCCTCGCCGTCGTCTTCCTGCTGGTTCGAGCCGCCGCGAGGCTGCTGCCCGCCCGAGCTTTGTTGGTCGCCGTTGGAGTCGGCGTCTGGAGCGGTCTCATCGGGCTTGGCGTTCTGTCGGCCGTCCTGACGCTTGTCATCCGCGTCGGGCGTCGCACTCTCGCGATCCGGCTGGGTGGCCGTGCGGGACCCCGATCCGGCGTCCCGGGAGGCTTCCCTGGAGGCATTGCGGCGCTCGCGGCGCGGCGCCTCGGCTGACGAATCCTTCTGCTGCTCTTGGACAGCCGGACTTTCGGTACTGGCCGACGACTGCGGGGCCGAAGTCTCGGCAGCCTCTTCGGTTGCGGGGGCGGACGGGGCAGCGCTGGCGGATGCGCCGTTGGCCTGTCCCCTGATTTCCCGGATTGCGGCTATCAGTTCGTTCTTACGCATTCCCGACGTGCCCTTGACACCGGCTTGATTAGCCAGCGCGCGCAGTTCGGGTAGCACCATGGTGGCCAGGGAGCCGCCCGACGCAGCGGTCTTGACGTCGGAAATGTCGGAGGTCACGGCATTCGAGGGCGCATCGCCCTCGGTGCTTTCGCCAGCCGTGATGAGGTCCGTATCGGTCACGGATTTCCTTTCTTCCCTCGCTGATCAGGTCATACGAGGGTTTCTGAACCATCGGAGCATTCAGCTAGATTGCCGAATGCGCCTCATCGACTCTGCAACGGTGATCGCCAGGATTGGCGGTATAAAGCGGCGAACCTCGTCCACGAGAAGAATTGGTAAGTTGTCCTAGCGGTTAGGCAGTATGGATGCAGATGCAGATGCTGCGATTGCTGGACGGCTCCGAGGATAGCCCGCTTCCCTGCGCGAAGCAAGCAAACCCACCGGCAAGGGCGTGTTTCAACTGGCGACCGTGACTCCCGGGCTCCAGCGAACTCCGTCGCCGGCGGTCATCTCGGTGATGTGAAACCCATTTGCGGAACCGAACTGCAACGCTTCGGTGGGCAACTCCGCCTCCGTACTTAGTGCAATCACCGCAGGTCCCGCGCCGGAAAGCGTTGCTGCCACGTTATGACGCCGAAGGAGTCGCAGATATTCCGCGGAAGCCGGCATCGCCAGAGCGCGTTGCGGCTGATGCAGCACGTCTTCGGTGGCCGCCATCAGCAGGTCTGGCCGTTCGGTTAATGCCAGCACCAGCAACCCAGCTCGGCTGACGTTGAACCTGGCTTCTTCGTGGCTGACCTGGGCCGGAAGCAATACGCGAGTCTCCGCGGTCGACGAATGCTCCTGCGGAATCGCCAGGAAAAGCTGGATCTCCGGGTGTAGTCGCAGCGACGCCGCCGAGTAGACCGGCGCACCGCGGCTGCGGTCGATCCACGACACCACCGCGCCGCCGAGTACGGCAGCCCCGGCGTTATCGGGATGACCCTCGAACTCTGACGCCAGTTGGATCAGCTGGGTTTCGCTCATTGGTTTTGAATCCATTTGCGTGACAAGGCCATTCACGGCAGCCAGACCGCCCACGACCGCAGCCGCCGAAGAGCCCAGCCCGCGCGAATGCGGAATGGCGTTGCGGCAACGCACCGCCAGGCCGGCAGCGCTGACTCCCATCGCTTGCAGCCCACGAGTGACGGCTCGCACCACGAGGTGATCGGGGCCGAACGGGACGTGGTCGGCACCCTCGCCCTCGACGTCCACGACCAAGCCGGAATCCGTTGTCTCGACTACGATCTCGTCACTCAGGTTCAACGCCAGGCCGATGCTGTCGAAGCCCGGGCCGAGGTTGGCGCTCGACGCCGACACCACGGCGCTTCCCACCAGCCCGGCAGGCAGCACGGGGTCCGATACGTGGCGACCCGCTTCGCCCGGCTCCGCCGCGCTCGCGATCGCCACAGGGTCCGATACGTGGCGACCCGCTTCGCCCGGCTCCGCCGCGCTCGCGATCGCCACTACGTCAATCCCAACTGCTTGACGACAGCGACTGGATCTACGGGCAGCGGAGAAACAATCGGCATGTCCTTTAGCGCCGTGTCGGGATCCTTCAGACCATTGCCGGTCACAGTGCACACCACGGTCGAACCGGGGGCCACCCAGCCGTCGTCAATGGCCTTCAGCAGCCCCGCGATGCTGGCCGCGGACGCGGGTTCGACGAAGACGCCTTCGGTGCCGGCGACCAGGTGGTACGCGGAAAGGATCTCCTCGTCGGTAGCGGCCAGGAAGCGCCCGTTGGACTCCTGTTGAGCCGCTACGGCCGAAGCCCACGATGCCGGTGCGCCGATCCGGATCGCGGTAGCGATGGTCTCCGGATGGCTCACCGGCTCGCCGTGCACCAACGGCGCCGCGCCCGCAGCCTGAGTGCCCAGCATGCGCGGCAGCTTGTCGATGACACCGTCGCGGTGGTACTCGGTATAGCCCTTCCAGTAGGCGGTGATGTTGCCCGCGTTACCGACCGGAAGCGCGTGCACGTCCGGTGCTTCGCCCAGCGCGTCAACGATCTCGAAAGCCGCCGTCTTCTGACCTTCGATTCGCACCGGGTTGACCGAGTTGACCAAGGAGATCGACGGAAAGTCGGACGTCATCTTGCGGGCCAGTTCCAGGCAGTCGTCGAAGTTGCCGTCGATTTGGATGATCTTGGCGCCGTGCATAACCGCCTGCGCGAGCTTGCCCATCGCGATCTTGCCCTGCGGTATCAACACCGCGCAGGTGATGCCGGCGCGGGCGGCGTACGCTGCTGCCGACGCCGAGGTGTTTCCCGTCGATGCGCACAACACCACCTGCTGCCCACGGGCAACCGCATCGGTGACCGCCATCGTCATGCCCCGGTCTTTGAAGGAACCGGTGGGGTTGAGCCCCTCGACCTTGAGATAGATGGTGCAGCCGGTCTTTTCGGAGAGCCGGGTTGCGGCAATCAGCGGGGTGCCGCCTTCGAGCAGTGTTACCGGGGTCCAATCGTCGCCAACCGGCAGGCGGTCGCGGTACGCCGCGATCACCCCCAGCCAAGGTTGGTGGACGGCCGTCCGAGGGGCGCTCACCGGCCGTTTCCTTCGAGTCGCAGCACGCTTGTGACGCTCTGGACCACGTCCAAGTCCGCGAGCGCTTCGACGGTTTCGGAAAGTGCGGCCTCGGGGGCATGGTGGGTGACCACCACGAGGCGGGCTCCCACCCGCCGTCCGCCCTCGTCCGCCACACCTTCCTGGCGGACCTCGGCGATGCTCACCTCGCGCTTGGCGAATTCGGCTGCTACCGAAGACAAGACACCGGTCTTGTCGGCGACGTTCATGCTGACGTAATAGCGGGTAGAGATGAAGCCCATTGGCGCGACCGGAAGTTGAGCGTACTTGGACTCGCGCGGCGCGCGGCTGCCCAGCACCCGGTTGCGGGCCGCCATCACCAGGTCACCCGTCACCGCCGACGCGGTTGGCGCGCCGCCGGCACCCTGGCCGTAGAACATCAGACGACCCGCCGCCTCGGCCTCGACCACCACCGCGTTGAACGCTCCGTTGACCGAGGCGAGGGGATGCGACAACGGCACCAACGCTGGATAGACCCGGGCCGAAAGTCGTTGCTGCTCTTCGTCGATGGTGATGCGTTCGCAGATCGACAGGAGCTTGATGGTGCAACCCAGCGCCCGCGCGGACACGAAGTCGGCCGGGGTGATCTTGGTGATGCCCTCGCGGTATACGTCGTCGGCGGTCACCCGGGTGTGGAACGCGATGGAGGCCAGGATCGCGGCCTTGGCAGCGGCGTCGTAACCTTCGACGTCGGCAGTGGGATCGGCCTCGGCGTATCCCAACGCGCTCGCGTCAGCCAGGGCACTGTCGTAGTCGGCGCCCGTGGTGTCCATGGCCGAGAGGATGTAGTTGGTGGTGCCGTTGACGATGCCGGCCACCCGCAGCACCGTGTCTCCGGCCAGCGACTGAGTCAGCGGACGGATGACGGGGATGGCGCCTGCGACCGCCGCCTCAAAATACAGGTCAACATGCGCGTTTTCAGCGGCCTGTGCCAGTTCGCCGGTGGATATCGACAGCAACGCCTTGTTCGCCGTGACGACGGACTTGCCGTGCTTCATCGCACCGAGGATGGCCCTGCGAGCCGGCTCTAGCGGACCCATCAGTTCGACGACGATGTCGACGTCGTCGCGTGACACGAGTTCGTCGATGTCGTCCGTGAGCAGATCGATCGGCACACCACGGTCGTCGGCCACACGACGGACACCGATACCGCGCAGCACCAAGGGCGCGCCGACACGGGCTGCGAGATCCTGCGCGCTGTCCTCGATGATGCGGACGACTTCGCTGCCGACGTTGCCGAAACCGAGTACTGCTACGCCGATTGCCTTTTCGTCACCCGCCACGGGTCACCTCACTTCCAGACTCAGCAGATCGTCGACCGTCTCGCGGCGCAGTATCAGGCGTGACTGCCCGGAGCGCACCGCGACTACTGCGGGACGACAGATCATGTTGTAACGGCTCGACAATGAATAGCAGTATGCGCCGGTAGCGGCGACCCCGAGCAGGTCGCCGGGTTGCAGGTCATCCGGCACCCATGTGTCGCGCACAATGATATCGCCGCTTTCGCAGTGCTTTCCGACGATGCGCGCGAGCACCGCCGGCGCTTCGCTCAGTCGTGACACCAACCGGGCGTCGTACTGCGCGTCGTACAGTGCGGTGCGGATGTTGTCGCTGATGCCGCCGTCGACGCTGACGTAGCGGCGGTTCGCGCTGGCACTCACGTCGACGTCCTTGACGGTGCCGACTTCATAAAGCGTGATGGTGCCCGGCCCGGCGATGGCACGTCCGGGCTCGACAACCAGTTTCGGTGCAGGCAGCCCGACGGCCGCTGATTCCTTGTTCACGATGCCGCTGAGCTTGGCGGCCAGCTCGGCGATCGGGGGCGGATCGTCAGGTGGCAAATACGAGATACCCAGCCCGCCACCGAGATCGACGGTGGATAGCTGCGCGGTCTTCTCGGAACCGAATTCACCGACCACCTCGCGCAGGAGGCCGATGACACGGTGTGCGGCGACTTCGAAGCCGGCGACGTCGAAGATCTGCGAACCGATGTGGCTGTGCAGACCGACCAGTCGCAGGTGATCGGCGGCGAATACCTGTCGGATCGCTGCCATCGCCGCACCGCTGGCCACCGACAGTCCAAACTTCTGGTCCTCGTGGGCGGTGGAAATGAACTCGTGGGTATGTGCTTCTACGCCTACGGTGAGGCGCACCAGAACGTCTTGGACGATGCCCGCCTCGCCGGCGATCGCGTCTAGGCGCTCGATCTCGATCATCGAGTCCAAAACCACGTGCCCGACGCCGGCCTTGACTGCCGCTGTCAGCTCCGCGACCGATTTGTTGTTGCCGTGCAGGGTAATCCGCTCCGGCGGGAAGCCGGCGTGCAGCGCAACGGCCAGCTCTCCGCCGGTGCACACATCGAGCGAGAGCCCTTCTTCGTCGATCCAGCGCGCAATTTCGCTGCACAGGAATGCTTTCGCGGCGTAATGCACATTCGCTCCGCCGCCGAACGCCGCGGCGGTCTCTTGACAGCGAGAGCGGAAGTCGTCTTCGTCGACAACAAACAGCGGAGTGCCGTATTCTCCGGCGAGGTCGGTCAGCTTGACCCCTGCAATGTGGGTCACGCCGTCTTGGTCACGAATAGTGTTGCGCGGCCACACATTCAGGGCCAGTCGCAGCAGTTCGTCCGCCGACTGAGGCCGCGGCGGACCACTGGCGGGGCGGGTCTCTTCGGCGTGCCGGGGACCGGCGGGATGAACGTTCACATGCGCTCCGAAGCAGTGACGCCCAGTATTGCCAACCCGTTGGCAATCACCTGACGAGTGGCCTGGCACAGCGCCAGGCGTGCCGTGTGCAGGTCGGTAGGCTGCTCGTCGCCCTGAGGCAGCACGCGGCACGAGTCGTAGAACCGGTGATAGTCGCCGGCGAGGTCTTCCAGGTAGCGGCATATACGGTGCGGTTCCCGCAGGGAGGCAGCGGTTTCGAGTACCCGGGGGAATTCGCCGATGGTGCGCAGCAGCGTGCCCTCTTTATCGTGGTTGAGCAACTCGAGGTGGTCCGTGTCAGCGATCAGGCCCAATTCGGCGGCGTTGCGTGCCAGCGCCGACAGCCGAGCGTGCGCGTATTGCACGTAATAGACCGGGTTTTCATTGGACGCCGAAGACCAGAGTGCCAGGTCGATGTCGATGGGTGTGTCCACCGACGAGCGGATCAAGCTGTACCGGGCAGCGTCTACGCCGATCGCCTCGACCAGGTCGTCAAGCGTGATCACGGTGCCGGCCCGCTTGCTCATCCGGACCGGCTGACCGTCACGGACCAGGTTGACCATCTGGCCGATCAGCACTTCGACGGTGGCGGGATCGTCGCCGAACGCGGCGGCGGCGGCCTTGAGCCTCGCGATATATCCGTGATGGTCGGCGCCGAACATGTAGATGCACAAGTCGAAGCCGCGTTGCCGCTTGTCCAGGTAATAGGCGAGATCACCTGCGACATAGGCCGGCTTGCCGTCGCTCTTGATCACGACGCGGTCCTTGTCGTCACCAAAAGCACTGCTGCGCAACCACGTTGCGCCGTCCTTCTCGTAGATGTTGCCGGTCTCACGAAGCCGGGCGATGGCCTCCTCGACGCGGCCGCTGGTGTGCATCGAGTCTTCGTGGGTGTAAACGTCGAAGTCCGTGCCGAATTCGTGCAGCGACTCTTTGATGTGGGCGAACATCAGATCGACACCGATTTCGCGGAACGTTTCGCGCATCTCGGATTCTGGCAGGCTCAGTGCGTCGGGGGCCTTTTCCAAGACCTGCGCGGCGATGTCGCCGATGTAGGCGCCCGCGTAGCCATCCGCCGGGGTGGGCTCGCCTTTGGCCGCTGCGACCAGAGAGCTGGCGAATCGGTCGATCTGGGCGCCGTGGTCGTTGAAGTAATATTCCCGCACCACCTCGGCGCCCTGCGTGGACAGCAGGCGGCCCAGCGCGTCACCGACCGCTGCCCAGCGGGTACCGCCGATGTGGATCGGACCTGTCGGGTTCGCCGAGACGAATTCCAGGTTGATCTTGTGACCGGCCAGTTCGGCGGAGTGGCCGTACGCCGCGCCGGCGTCAATGACATCGTTGACGATCTTGGCCTGCGCCGAAGTCTCGAGGCGCATGTTGATGAAGCCCGGTCCTGCTACCTCAGCAGAGGCGATGCCGTCGACCTGGGTCAGCGCCTCGGCGAGCCAACCGGCCAGGTCACGGGGGTTTGCCCCGACTTTCTTGGCGAGCTGAAGCGCCAGGTTGCTGGCATAATCGCCGTGCTCGGGATTCCGCGGACGTTCCACGGTGACTGTCTGCGGCAACACCGACACGTCGAGGTCATGCTCGGCCAGCACCGCTGCGGCGGTGATTTTGAGCAGCTCAGCCAGGTCGGCGGGGGTCACGAGCGTCCATCCTATTGGCTAGTGTGCTCGCGCCCCGAATCCGTTGCGGTGGTCAGGCGGTCATGCCGATGAGTTAGTCTGTTCGGGCCCATTGGCGCAGCATGGTTTGGGTGCGCCCCCGTAGCTCAGGGGATAGAGCGTCTGCCTCCGGAGCAGAAGGCCGCAGGTTCGAATCCTGCCGGGGGCACTGTAACTAGCGGAATCGAAAGACTTGCTAGGCAGTGCTTTTGAAGGTTGCTACAGCGACCATCTGAACCGGCCTACCTATCCGATCCAGAAAAGTGCGGGATCAGTCCTATGAACCGGTGCTGGCAGACCCTAACCGCTCAGCCACACGCTCTTCGAGCGACCGAAGGTCATAGTAATCACGCCAGCGTGAAATTAGTCCATCGCTGTTGACTTCAAAAACCGCTGCCATTTCAACGTCGAACGTCTCGCCCGCCATCTGAAACACGTCAATGCGCTCCACCATCACGACGCTGTCGCTCACGACGAGATTCTTGACATCAGGCGTGGTGGTAGGCACTAACTCCACCAACGCTTCCATCTCGGTCTTGATTGCCTCCTTACCCTTGAACGTTCCGCGCGGACCGTCGGTATAAACAGCGTCATTGCTGAAAAAAGCGATCATTTCATTGACGTCAGATCGGGGCCATGTATCGAAGAACTTACGAATGACCGACTCCCGTGAATCTCCCACTTCCAACTCCTTGGCCTATACCAACACTGCAACGCGCCGCGGGGCGCGGGGGTAGCGTCAACAATCTACTCAAGCCACCTGCGTTTGAAGGTACGAATCCACGGACGGGGGTGCAATCGGCTCAGACCGGCTGTTCAAGCTCTCGGACTTCGGGTTTCGTGTTGGAATCCAGATGCGCTTTGATATCGGCCCTGATGTGCGGCGGGATCTCAACGGTTCTGGCCCGGGCAAAGCGATCCTATGCCGCTTACTTCATTGCTGGACGATTTTCACAACCGACCGGTATATGAAAGTCAGACCATTCCTGTCTTATTTGGGCCTGATGTGAGTGACCCGTGCAATCGCACAGTTTGCGCGCGACGTCTCGTGCAGTCGATCAAAGACGCGGTACCCCTTATCGGTATTGTGCGTCCTACCGTTATTGCGGCACGTTCGTGCGTCGAGGCCCCCATTCGTTCGGACGCGGCTTGTTTCGTTGCCTACAGGGGCAGCGGTGGTGCCGACGTTGTCGGAACACTCGGCCGAGGCGACTTTTCCGTACGTGGCTGATCGATCAAGACCATCGCCACCGCGATCAGGGCTATAAGCACTATGCCCGCCGCGATGATGGTCACGGTCGTCGTCACAACCGCTATCAGAACATCGCGGCGCATGCCCATCACCTCACCTCCAGCGGGGATGGCAGTGGGACGGGTTGCGAACGAGTGCAGTGGGCACGCAGCAAGTTCCTCCCCTGCCGGGTTTGCCCAGCGGCGCACTACTGCGCGTCTAGCCGGAAGTCCCTGACGGCGGATCTAAAGTCCCTGACGGCGAATCTAGTAGGTGCAGACGCCCTCGGTAGCCGCTTCATGACTACCGAGGACTAAGCAGCGCGAGTAGTGCCGGCTCCCCCCACGCGCCTAATACACGGCCTACCCGTCCCGACTTCAGCGAAACCGGAAACAGCATTCACTTGCCGAAACGGCTCGTTTCGTCGTTGTCAGCCAATAAGGGGCGGCCCTTCTCCGTCGGTCGCTGCAGCGACGCGAGGTGCCCTCGACGGCCGGGGGCGGACCAAAGTCTTGGGCGCGGGTGAACGGCTGGAAACCGCCCGACATAGCAGCACCTAGCCTCGGCCGGCAGTCAGCCAGCTGTCATCGAGTTCAAAATCCTTGCATAGCAATGTGGTTGTGGTGCGATTAGCCACACCACTCGCGCACATCCTTCGGATAGCCGTCGAGCGGTCCCAGGTCCTGACAGCGTTGCCCCGGCGGGTAGTTGACGCGGGCGTTGAGCAGATCACAGGGAATGTAGACCTGCTTGCCCTTAGGAGTGTTGGTCAAGCACTGCGTCGGCGGCTGGGCATGAGCTGGGGCGGGAGCACTGGGTGTCAGCAATAAGGAGGTGAGCACGACCACCACACGGCGATAGGTCATAGCGACTCCTTGAGTGGGGATCTGTCTGCAATTGGTAGTAGCCGTCAGAGCGAATAGCTTACTTTCGGATAGCGCAATCAGCGTCTGAGCCGGTACCTCAGCTCACCGCTATCGGAGTCGACGACGCGCCCATCGTCGCGAATGCGAAACAGTAGCTGCGTCCTGTCGGCATCGAGAATCCGGCTGTCGTCGGGAATGCGAAACACTAATCGGCGTGAGTTGACATCGACGATCCGTGGACCACGTACTCGAAAGACGGTCTTTCCGGAGCTCGCATCAATCATGCGGTGCCCGTCATAGCGTCCCTCGTACACGTCTACAAGCCTAGGGTTCTCAGCGCGTCTCGATCACGCCAAGGATTTATTGAGAATTCATCAAGGCTGGCTGCTGAGTGTGGGGACAACGCCATCCAGCGTTCGTCACCACCGAGGTCAGTACACGGAGATCGCGATGTCTTCTCATCGACTTACCGCCCCCTTGGCCGGCAGCGCCTTGACTGCCGCCACTCTTGGCTTTACCGCACTCGGCTTCGCTGGCACCGCCAGCGCGAGCGCGGTCGACGACGCATTCCTCGCCCAGATACAGGCGGACGGGATCACTCCGCCAAGCGCTGAGCGCGCCATCAGCGAGGCACACAAAGTCTGCGACTCCCTCAACCAGGGACACTCAAGCCAGCAGGTTTACAGCGAAGTGGCCGAAGCGACCGGTCTGAGCGCCAAGGGGGCTAAGGTATTCGCCGTCGACGCTGCAACGGCCTACTGCCCGCAGTACGTCGCCCGCAGCACCTAGGCGTGGTTAAGACCCGGGAGCCGCAGGGGTCCCCGCATCGTCTGCTTGAGCACGCGCGTGGGGACTGGCGTCCGGCGTCAGGCTTTGCCGCAAAACTCATCTCGGCGCGGTGAACGCCGCGTAAGATTCGCCCGTAATCCGCAGACCAAGCTCGCTGAGTGACGCCAACGTCGCCAGTAGGCCGCCCGAGGAGGGGACTTAGGACCATGGGCATGCGAGACATGATGCGCGGCGAGTTCGTCGACATCATCGAATGGCTCGACGACACGAACACCACATTGGCGTGGCGCTTCCCGCGGTATCAAAACGAGATCAAGAACGGCGCTCAGCTGGTTGTCCGCGAGGGTCAGCGCGCCATGTTCGTCTATCGCGGGCAGCTGGCCGATCAGTTCAATCCCGGTCACTACACCCTGACCAGTGAGAACATGCCCATCTTGGGCACACTGCAGGGTTGGAAGTACGGATTCAACAGCCCCTTCCGCTCCGAGGTCTACTACGTCAATACCCGCCCCTACCCCGACTTACGTTGGGGCACACCGCAGCCGGTGACGGTTCGCGACCCGGACTTCAAGATGGTGCAGGTACGAGCCAACGGCACCACCGTTGTCAGGGTGACTGACCCGACCGTTTTCCTGCGTCAGGTGCTCGGTACCCAGAGCGTGGTTGACATGGACCAGATCACCGAGATGATCCGCCGCAATATCGCGCTTGCGTTCAACGACATGGTCATGGGCAGCGGTCTCGGCGCGATCGATCTACAGGGCCGACAGGTGGAGTTGTCAGACAAGCTGCGCGAGTTCGTCGCCCAGCGCGTACAGGCGTTTGGCCTCGGTATCGACGCCGTGACCATGACTATCTCGCTGCCTGAGGAGATTCAGCAGGCCATGACCCGCGGTGTCGCGCGAGGTCTCGAGGAGAGCGGCTTCCTGAACAATGTCGGCGATCTCGACCGCTTTGCCAAAGCCCGCCAAGCCGACGCGATGTTGGCGGCGGCGCAAAACGAGGGCGGGGGCGCCGCCGGCTCGGCCATCCAGGCGGGCCTCGGCGTTGCGCTAGGCAGTCAGATGGCCAATGCGGCGCAGGGCGGTTATGCCCAGCCACAACAACCGCAACACTTTGCGCCGCAAGGGGCGCCGCCGCCGTTGCCGCCGCAGCAGCAATTCCATTTCGAGCGGGAAGGCCAGCCCGCCGGTCCGTACCCCATCGAAGGGCTGCGGCAGTTCGTCGCCAGCGGTCAACTGACCCGGGACACCGTGGTGTGGACCGAAGGAATGGCAAACTGGGCTCCCGCGTCGACGGTGCCGTCGCTCCAGTCGCTGTTCAGCACGCCGCCGCCGCTGCCCGGCACCCCTCCGCCGCTCCCACAGCAATGAGCTTCGAACCCATGGATCCTGCGCGCAATCAGCCGCACGCGCAGCCACCGCCGTTGCCGCGCCCACAGAGCGGCCCGCCACCACTGCCACCCCGGCCGCCGGCAGGCCCGCCGCCGATGCAGCGCCCGCAAGCAGGTCCCCCACCGCTGCAGCGCCCGCAAGCGGGTCCCCCGCCTCTCCAGCGCCCGCCAGCGGCTCCACCCCCGCCGACCATTCAGCCGTTCGCCGGACAACCGGGCGCGCCCGCGATGTTCCATCACACAGAGCGCACCCGCACCTATCCCTGCGCGTCGTGCGGTGGTCAGCTCAACTTCGACATCGCCAGCCAAAAGCTGCGCTGCCCCAACTGCGGCAACTACTACGACATCACCGCGCCGAACACTCCGGTCAGATCTCGTGAACTGAGCGGCGCGATGCAGGAACTACGGGCGTTGCAACAACGCCAGGACGGGCCAAGCGTTACCGGCATGCGGGAAGTCGCGTGCCAGAACTGCGGTGGCACAACAGAATTCGCAGGCAGCCTGACAGCCACCAAGTGTCCTTACTGCGCGACACCCATTCAGCGCGACGACGTGCACAACGCTCCGGCGCGACTCCCGGTCGACGGCCTGGTGCCGTTCCGAGTCGACGAGAAACAGGCCCGCGAGCTCATCGAAAAGTGGGTGACCAAGCGCTGGTTCGCGCCAACCGATTTCAAGAGGTACCGCGAACTCGGCGCCTTCTCCAGCCTGTACACCGCTTACTTCAGCTACGACGCCGACACAGACACGCAATACGAAGGCGAACGCGGCGAGGATTACGAAGTACGGGTCGGCACCGACAGCGACGGCGACCCGATATACGAAACGCGAACCAGGTGGTACCGCGTCGCCGGTCAGGTGAGCAACAACTTCGCCGACCTGCCCGTGCTGGCCAACGACGGCGAAAGTCTCAACCGCAAGCGGATCAAGGCGCTCGAGCCGTGGCCGATCGACCAAGCGCGGTCATACTCCCCCGAATTCGTCGCCGGCCACCTGTGCCGCACCTACGACAAAGACGCCGAGCAGGCGCTGCCGGAAGCGAAACAGGAGATGGAGAAAGCCGTCGAACAGACGGTCCGCTCTAACATCGGCGGAGACCGTCAGCGCATCCACCAGCTCCGCACCACCTGGAACTACCTCGGGTTCAAACACCTGTTGCTGCCGATATGGCTGCTGACCGTCATGTACAGCAACCGGCCGTTCCAGGTGTGCATCAACGGGCTCACTGGCGAAGTCGCCGGTGATCGGCCGTGGAGCAAAGTCAAGTTGGCGATCGCCATCGCGATTGCCGTCCTGGTCGTGATCCTGGTCATCTCGATCTTCGTCTACCTCCGCTCCCACGGGCATCATTCGACTCGAGTTCCGACCCACCACATCCACAAGAGGTAGCCAATGGAAGTCGTCATGGCGGTGATCCTCACGCTCGCCGTCATCGCGGGTTTGGCGGTCGCCGTGGTAGCGGTCGTCAATGCCAACCAGCAGCGGGCCGTCGCGCGCGCCAATCAACTGATTCCGGGCCGCCCGACGCACGCCCCTCGGACATGGGCCGTATCGCACGAGCCAGAAGCCCGGCTGCACCGCAGGCTGCGTGATGCGATGTCGGCGTTGCACGCCGTCAACGCACTCGATACCGGTTCAACACTTGTGCTACGTGCCGATCTGGAACAGACCGCACTCAGCCTTGACGATCACCTAGTGGCCGTCGCGCAGCTTGCGCCCGACCACAAAGACGAGTTACTTCAATCGATCACGACAACAGTCGAATCCATCGAAGCCGCAGTCGCGCGTTACGCCGCCGCCGCGACGATGCCCGACACGACCGCTCTTGAAGCCGACCTCGCCACGGTCCAACGCCAGCTCGACACCGTGAGCGAGCTGCAGAGGGGCCTTCCTCCGTCATGAACGACGCGGCTGCAACACGGGCGTGACCAGCTCGCCGGTGCTGAGGTAACTGTCCAGGTTGCGGATCGCGAGCAGCGCCATCGCCCGTCGCGTCCGCGTTGTGGCACTGCCGATGTGCGGGAACAACACCACGTTGTCGAGGGCCAATAACTGGGCGGGCACATGCGGCTCGTCGACGAAGACGTCCAGGCCCGCACCCGCCAGCCCACCGGCTTCCAGCAACTCCACCAGCGCGTCCTGGTCTACGACGCTGCCGCGCGCAATGTTGATGAGGTATCCCTCGGGACCCAACGCCTCCAGGACGGCCCGGTCCACCAGATTGCGAGTCTTTTGGTCGCCCGTCGTCGCGACGACGAGGACGTCGACCGTTTGGGCCAACTCCACGGGCGACTCGACGTAGCGGTACGGCGACCCGTCAATTCGCCGGCGGTTGTGATACGCGATGGCACAGTCGAACCCGAGGAGGCGAACCGCGATGGCCGAGCCGATACGTCCCAGGCCGAGGATGCCGATCTGCAGGCCGCTGACGTCCCTGCCGTACGGGAACGGACCGTCCTGCGCCCATCGACCGGCACGCACGTAGCGGTCGGCGGCGCCGAACCGGCGCGCTGCCATGAGGATCAGCCCCACCGCAGTGTCGGCTACGGTGTCCGACAACACATCCGGCGTGTTGCTGACCCCGATGCCTCGGCGCTTGGCTGCCGCCAGATCGATTGCATCCACACCGGCGCCGTTGTTGACGATCGCTTCCAAGTTGGGCAGCGCAGCAATGATGTCGGCGTCGACACCGGGACGGCCCCAAGTCACGACGACGCGGATGTCGGCCGCATGCTCCGCCAGAAATTCGGCCCGTCGCGGACCGTCGGGCAGCCGGGGGATTTCGTAGCGCGCCGCCAGTTCGGCATCGAATATCGGCTCGGACTCGCCGATGCGTAGCACGTGGTTGGTCTTCTGCGCCGTCACGCTGCCATCATCCAGGACCATTGGCGAGCAGACGCATAAGCACCCGACACGCCGAGGATTTGGGTGCTTTTGCGTCTGCTCGGCCCACGAACGCGCGCCTCAACTGCCGATGAGTTTTCCGGACCACAACGGTCTTCCTTGAGGTACCCGATCGCTCTCGAACGGAGGCGCGTTGACCAGAACCAATCTTTCGATGTCGATCTCTGCCGACGGCTACGTCGCCGGGCCCGACCAGAGCGAAGAGCACCCGCTCGGTGTCGGTGGCAGGACGCTGCATGAGTGGCATCTCGGCCCCGCGAAAGACCATCCGGTCAACCGACAAGTGATGTCAGACATGCTGGATGACATGGGCGCAACCATCATGGGGCGCAACATGTTCGGTCCTATTCGCGGCGAATGGGGGGACTCGGACTGGAAGGGGTGGTGGGGAGACGTCCCGCCGTATCACTGCCCGGTTTTTGTGCTGACCCACTATCCCCACGACCCGATCGAAATGACGGGGGGAACCACCTTCCACTTCGTCACCGACGGGATCGAATCTGCGTACGCCCAGGCCGAGGCGGCTGCCGGTGGCCGAGCCATCTCAATCGCGGGAGGCGCATCGTGCGCACGGCAAGCCATCGACGCCGGGCTGGTCGACGAAATCGACCTCCAGATCAACCCGGTGATCCTGGGGTCGGGTGAACGCCTGTTCGACGGCTTCGAGGCCGGCCGACCCAATCTCCAGCTCGTCCGCGTACTCGAGGCTCCGGGCGTGGCCCATTTGCGTTTCCGCGTGATCCGATGACACCTCGTTCGGTGGTCATAGCCGTTGCCGCGGCTAAGGCGCCGTTGGCGAGCAGACACAGAATCGCATGAATCAGCATCGAATCGTGCGATTCTGCGTCTGCTCGCCGGAAGAAGGCGCGCGTTCCAAGAATCCTTCAAGGATTTGCCAAGGATCCGAAAAGGCGGCTGCGTAATGGTCATACCGTCAAGCAACCCACACGGATTCGGACACTCGAATGACCGCTCTACCGGCCGACGCGCGCACCGTCGACGTGACAGCCCAGTTCGGACACGAGAACCTCGTTGCACACCTCCGGTCGCAATTCGACACCTACGGCGACACCCGCAGCTTCACCTACCTCCGCGAATTCGGCCGTGGACTCGTAGAGGAAGTGACGTCATTCCGCGACCTGGACCGCGGTGCGCGTGAGGTCGCCGCCTGGCTTGCCGACATGCCACAAACCAACAGGCCGGTGGTGCTCCTGTTCGAGCCCGGGGTGGAATTCTGGCGAGCCTTCCTGGGCTGCCTCTATGCGGGGGTCATCGCTGTGCCTGCGCCGCTTCCCCACGATCAACGCAGCCTGAAGCGCGTCGCCGGAATCCTTCGCGACGCCGACAGCCGCCTGCTGCTGACCAGTGCCAATCTGTTCGACCTGATCGCCAGGGGCATCGGCGGACTCGACCTCGAGCACCACGTCGAATGCATGGCCATGAACGAGGCGACGTTTTCCGATGGGGCCTCGTGGACGATGCCGTACCTCACCGCCGAGACCGTCGCGTTTCTGCAATACACCTCCGGATCGACGGGCGACCCCAAGGGCGTCGCGGTGACCCACGGCAACATCCTGCACAACGAATACGCGATCACCCAGTTCCTGGACTTCGACGACAACTCGAAACTGGTCGGCTGGATCCCGCACTTTCACGACATGG
The DNA here is from genome assembly GCF_001667115.1 of Mycobacterium sp. 852002-51163_SCH5372311. Taxonomy (GTDB): domain Bacteria; phylum Actinomycetota; class Actinomycetes; order Mycobacteriales; family Mycobacteriaceae; genus Mycobacterium. The sequence continues at coordinate 144,113 of NZ_LZIJ01000078.1, forward strand.
GCTTGATCAGCCAAATCATGTGCTTCTACGCCGGTATGGACCTGGTCATCATGTCGCCGCTCGCCTTCCTGAAACAGCCCATCCGACTGCTGCAAGCGATCAGCAGGTACCGCGCGACGGCTACCGCTGCCCCTAACTTTTCTTACGATCTGATCGCTCGCCGCGTATCGCCGGAGCAGCTGGACGGCCTCGACTTGTCCACCGTGCGGGTAGCTTTCAACGGCGCAGAGCCGATCCGTCGCCGCACTATCGAGGCGATCAACGAGTTGCTGGGGCCGGCCGGTTTTCGTCCGTCGGCCATGCGGCCGGGTTACGGACTCGCCGAGGTGACGCTGTTTGCGACGGCCACCCCGGAAACCGAGGCCTTCGTATGCCTCGACGCCGACGCCGCCGCGCTCGAGCGCAACGAATTCGCGCCGCCGGTGGAACGGGCCGTCAGCCTGGTCAGCTCCGGGATCCCCGGCCCCGGCATCGACGTCCGCATCGTCGACCCGGAGACACGGCAGCCGTTGTCGGATGGCAGCGTCGGCGAGATCTGGCTGCGCGGCGACAGTGTCGCCAGCGGTTACTACAACCGTGCACCCGAAAGCGAGGACCGATTCGGCGGCCAGACGGCCGACGGTGAGGGTCCTTATCTGCGCACCGGCGACCTGGGATTGATCAAGGATCGGCACCTCTACGTGACCGGCCGCCGCAAAGACCTGCTGATCGTCAACGGCCGCAATCTGTACCCGCAGGACATCGAGGAGCTGGTGCAGGACGTGCACCCAGCCACCTATGCCGCGCGCGGTGTCGCGGTCGCCGTCGACGGACTCGAAAACGAGCGCCTGGTCGTCATCCAGACGGTCCGGACCGACCAGCTCGACGGAATGTCGCTGACTCAACTGGCCAGCGCGATCAAGGTGGGGGTGGCGCGCGCGTTCGAGATCCCCGCCCCGAGCGTGGTCCTGGTGGGCCGCAACGGAATTCATCTCACCACGAGCGGGAAGGTGCAGCGCTCGTCCATGCGAACGGCCTTCCTGCATCGAGAACTCAGCGATGTCCTTCACGAAAGCATCGACCCCGCCGTCGCCACCGCGCGGATCGGCCAACTCGCACTCTTCGAAATCGCGTAATCAAAAGCAAACAAGGAGCTGTTAATGCACACCTCGCCGACGACTCGTAATGTGCTCGCCTGGCTCACCTCTCGGCTCGCCGGCCACCTCGAGGTGCCGTCGCACACCATCGACCCGACCCTTCCGCTCGCCGAAATGGGGGTCGATTCGGTTCGCGCGCTGGGCCTCGTCGGGGACGTCGAGTCGCACTGGGACATCGACGTCGACCCCACGCTGGTGTTCGACTACCCGACGCTGGCGCATATCGCGGACTTCATCCGCGACGCCGTCGGACCCCGGGAACTGGTAACGCAATGAGCTCAAGCGACATCGCGATCGTCGGGATCGACTGCCGCTTTCCCAAGGCGCCCGACACGGCGGCCCTGTGGGACCTGCTGATGAGCAGCGACGAGGGTATCGCCGAGGTGCCCGAGCACCGGTGGGACGTCGAGCAGTTCTACGACGAAACCGGTAAACCGGGCGCTGTCAACCACCGCACCGGCGGATTCATCAGCGACGCAGACGCTTTCGACCACGAGTTCTTCGGCATCACCCCCCGCGAAGCCCAGAGCATGGACCCCCAGCAACGGCTGCTCCTGCAGGCGGCGTGGCGCGCACTCGAGGACGCCACGCTCGACCCCAGATCGCAGGCCGGCTCCAACACCGGAGTCTTCGTCGGCGTGATGGCCAACGAATGGGCCCATCAGCACATGCGCGACTTTTCGCAGATCACCGCGCAAGCCGGCTCGGGCAACGGCTATTTCATGACAGCCAACAGGCTCTCGTATCAGCTCGACCTCAAGGGCCCCAGCCTCGCGGTCGACACCGCATGCTCGTCATCGCTGGTTGCCGTGCACGTCGCGGCGGCATCGCTGCGTGCCGGCGAATGTGACCAAGCCCTGGCCGCGGGTGTGAACATCATCATCAGCCCCGCGCTCAACGTGTTCTACACGCAGGCCGGCCTGTCCGCGCCCGACGGCCGGTGCAAGCCGTTCAGCGGCTCGGCGGACGGCATCGGCCGGGGTGAAGGCGTCGCCGTGGTCGTGCTGCGGCGGATGGACGATGCGCTGGCCGATGGCCTGCCCGTCTACGCGGTCATCAAAGGCAGCGCCGTCAACAACGACGGGCGCAGCAACGGCATCACCGCACCTAACCGGTGGGCTCAGGAGAAGGTTGTGGAAACCGCGCACCGGGCCGCCGGCGTCGCACCCGAGCAGATCAATTTCCTCGAAGCACACGGCACCGGAACGCTGCTCGGCGACATGATCGAGGTGAAGGCGTTGGCCTCCGCCCACCGTCGACGGCAGGCCGAGCCCTGCGCGATCGGGTCGATCAAGGGCAACCTCGGTCACACCGAAGGTGCCGCGGGCGTCGCGGGCCTGATCAAAGCGGTGCTGAGCCTGCACCACCGTGTCGTGCCACCTTCGCGTTTCGCCGATCAGGAGAACCCGCAATTACGGCTCGCTGCAAGCGGTTTGCGGTTGGTCACCGAACCGATGCCCCTTCCCTCGGACAACGTGCACGCGGGGGTGTCCAGTTTCGGTATCGGCGGCACCAACTGCCACGTCGTACTGGCAAGCGCTCCGGCGCGAGACGATGCGCACGTCGTATCGGGCGGCGGCGTACTGACGCTGTCGTCGAACAGCCGCGAAGGCCTGTACCTCAACGTCTCTCGTCTGGCTGACGACATCGCTTGCAGTTCAGCGCCTCTCGCCCAGTTGTGCTGGTCGAGCAACCGCATCAAGTCCTCCGGCAAGGCACGGCTGGCGATCTACGTCGACGACCGCGACGACGCGGTGCGGCGGCTGCGCATGCTCGCCCATCCCGCGGGCAAACTCGAGGCCGTCTCGGGTACCGCGCAGGGCATTGCGGCGGGATGGCTGTTCAGCGGTCAGGGCACCCAGTATCCGGGGATGTCGCGTCGGCTGCATGACAGCAGCGATGCCTACCGCTCCACGCTCGCCACCGTCGAGGCCGCCGCGCTGCCATACGTCGGCCAGCCCATTCGGGACGTGCTGTTCGGCACGGACGATCGGATCAATCGCACCGAATTCGCTCAGCCGGCAATCTTTTCCGTGCAGTATGCGCTTGCCGGCGCGCTGATCGAGCTGGGCGCCGAACCGGCCTGGGTGCTCGGACACAGCATCGGCGAATTCGCCGCCGCCGTGATCGCGGGCGTCCTCAGCCTCGACGATGCATGCCGGCTCGTTGTCGCGCGCGGCCGGCTGATGCAGCGATTGCCGCGCACCGGCAAGATGCTCGCCGTTCGTGCCGGCGTCGACGACGTCGCGCACTTGGTCGAGGCGGATCCCGTGCTTGCCGTCGCGGCCGTGAACGGACCCAGCGAACTGGTCCTGTCCGGTGCCGCCGACTCGGTCGACCGGGCCACTGCCATCTTGCGCGAAAACGGCGTGTCCGTCCGCGAACTCAGCGTCTCGCACGCGTTTCACTCGCCGCTCATGGAACCGATGCTCGAAGAATTTCGGGGCGTGGCGAACACGTGTGCGTTCGCCCCGCCGAGCATCCCGGTGTTCTCCACCCTGCGTGGCCGTTTGCTCGGCGACGACGAACTGATGGACGCCGACTACTGGGTTGATCACGCCGCTGAGACGGTGCGGTTTGCGGACGCGACATCGGCTGCGCTGCAGGCCGAACCGACTCACCTCATCGAACTCGGCCCGAAGCGGAACCTGCTGCCGATGGTGACCCGGTCACACCCGGCGATCGGCTTGAAAGCGCTGGCTCCGCTTCCCGGTCCATACGCCACCGGCTCGGAGCTCACCGAGGCCATCGCGGCACTGTATCGAGATGGACTGAACCCGACGTGGGACAAACTCTATCCGCCGCACGCTCATGTCCCGCAGCGGCTCAGCGGCTACCGGTTCACTACGACGAACCGCTCTTGGATCGCGCCGGTCCAGCCGGCCACGGTCGACTCGCAGCTGCCGACGGTCGCCGCGCTTCCGCTCACCGAGGAAGCAACGATGGATAATGTCGTCGCGTTGTTCAGGGAGCAGGCCGCGGTCCTCGCTTCGCTGGCGCAGGCCGGCATGGGGACCGCGCAGCCGGCGCCTCCGTCCGTCGACGATCTCGGCTCAGTGGTCCGCGCCGAGGTGGCGCGGGTGAGCGGCTTCCCGGCCCACTTGCTGCGCGCGACCCAAACCATCATGGGTGAACTCGGTTTCGACTCGATCATGGTCGCTGACCTGTTCAGTGGGTTGGCCCGCAGGCCGCCCGGCGTCGTGATCGATCCAGGCTGGTTTGGGACGGCGACGACGGTCGGGGACGTCATCGCTCACGTGGGTGGCACGCCCACGGACAAAGTCTGCCCCGATTCGACTGCGCCGACGGTGACACCCGAGCACCGAATTGCCCAGTTTCCGGAGGTCGTCGCCTTCGCCGAACGACTCAAGCTCCCCGCAGAATTGGGCGTCGACAATCCTTACTTCGTGGTGAACGACGGGGTCACGCGGGACACGTCAATCGTCAACGGCGAAGCGGTGCTGAACTTTTCGAGTTACAACTACCTCGGCATGTCCGGTCATCCGGGCGTGGCCACTGCGGTCTTGAATGCTGCCGTGCAGTACGGCAGCTCCTGCTCGGCTTCGCGGCTGCTCTCGGGCGAGAAGCCAGTGCACCTCGAGCTCGAGCGTGAGCTCGCCGACCTGATCGGTACCGAGGACGCGATGGTCCTCAACAGCGGTCACGCAACCAACGTCACCGTGATCGGTCACCTGCTCGGCGAAGGCGACCTCGTCATCCACGACAGCCTCGCACACGACAGTATTGTCCAGGGCTGCAAGCTTTCCGGCGCAACGCGGCGATCGTTCCCGCACAACGACCACGCCGCGTTGGACGACATACTCGTCAACATTCGCCATCAGTACCGCCGGGTCCTGGTCGTCATCGAGGGTGTGTACAGCCAGGACGGTGACCTTCCCGACCTGCCCGCCTTCATCGTCGTCAAGCAGAAGCACCAGGCGCTGCTGATGATCGACGAGGCCCACAGCATCGGTGTCCTGGGTCGCAGCGGCGGCGGCATCGGAGAGCACTTCGGGGTGAACCGCGACGACGTGGAACTGTGGGCCGGCACCGTATCCAAGGCGCTCGCAGGCTGCGGCGGATACGTGGCCGGAACCCGCGAGGTAATCCAATATCTGAAATACACGACGCCGGGGTTCATCTTCAGCGCCGGTATGCCACCGCCAATTGCCGCGGCTTCGGTGGCGGCGATCCGGCTGATGCGGTCGCAGCCCGAACACCTGCGCCGGCTGCGTGAAAACGCCGAGCTCTTCCTGAACCTGGCGCGAGAAGCCAATATCGACACCGGAGACAGCGCGGGCACACCGGTAATCCCGTGCATCGTCGGCAGCTCGGCCAAGGCGCTGCGACTGTCGGACGCCCTGATGCACCGCGGCATCAATGCCAACCCGATCCTGTATCCGGCTGTGCCAGAAGACAAAGCGCGGCTACGGTTCTTCGTCACCAGCTGCCACTCCGAGGAACAGATTCGGTTAGCGGTCAAGGTGCTGGCCGAGGAATTGTCCCTGCTGGGCTGATTGCTGCGGACGCGAATCTTTTGAGAATCCACCAAGGATCCGCCAAGCACCTTGCGCGATGGTGACTACAAAAGCCACTGATCGGAAGGGCGACTGACACCATGCGGCTGTTCTGCTTCCACCATGCCGGGGGCGGCGGGTTGGCGTTCAAATCCTGGAACAGGGCGCTACAGCCGGCCTTTGAGGTGATTCCTGTCGAAATCGCCGACCGCGAGCGGTTCAGCACGCTGCGCCACCTTGTCGACGAGGTGAACAATCAGTTGCAGTCCCGCCTCGATGCCCCGCATATGTTCTTCGGTCACAGTTTCGGCGCCCTGCTGGCATACCGGTTGGCATGTACGCGTGCGGCGCAGGGTGCTCCGCTGCCGCGGGCGATGTTCCTGTCTGCCTATGCCCCACCGCATCTCCCGCCGCCACTGCATGCTGTGGATATGCTCGACGACCAGCAGCTCGCCACCTTCCTTTCGCATATCGGCGGGCTGCCTTCGGAACTGATGCGCTGGCCCACACTGCATGAGCGTGCCTTGACGATCGCGCGGCACGACTTGCGGCTCTGCATGACCGACGAGGAAGCCGACAGCGCGGAGCTACCCTGCCCCATCCATGTCTTCGGTGGCAGTGAGGACCCGATCGTCAGCGAGTCCGATTTGCACGAATGGCGCTCGCGGACAACGGCGGACTTCTCGGTGCAGATCCTTCGCGGTGGGCACTTTTATCTTCGTGACCGGCAGCCGCTGTTCGAAACGCTGCGGCCGCTGATGTCGACGATTGCCGCGGCGTAGGAGATCTGGCACGGCTTTCGGTGTGAATCCACGGCTTTCGGTGTGAGTGTAGGGCGGGAATCGGCGCGAAATTGCGCCCAGGCTGCACACGCGAAGCCCACTATTCACACCGAAAGTTGACCCCCGTCGACGTCATCGAGAGCCCGAAGGAAACGCCGCCACCGGCATTTCGACGGTTCCACGGCAGGGACCGCTGCCGATGTCGGTGTGCCAGGTACCACGCAATGTGCCGTCCGGCGCAGGCGAGTAGTACGCCCACGACGTCGCAGGTGCCCACACCTTTGGAATGCCCTCTCCCATATAGCAATCCCACTGGAAGTCGAAGCGCTCAACCCATTTGGCCCCGTCCCAGGTGTAGTGGGATGGCTGGGGCAGCGTCGGATTCTTGGGAGCGGGACCGCCGGTGGCAGTGGCGACGCACTTGCTTGCCGAACATGCCGTCGCGAAGACGTAGTCGGCGCTGAAGGTGGGCTCGGCCTGACGAGCGGCCATGCTGGTGCCGGACTTGTCGACGGCGTACCGCACCAGTGAGTACTTTCCATTCCACGCCGGCGTCGCCGCGTGTGCCGGAACAGTCGACGCACCGAATAGCGCCACCGCAACGGCGGTTAGCACGGCAAACGTCGGACGCACCGTGACAATGTTGTCGGATCGATGACGCGGCAAGGTATCGCCGCGGACACGATCCCGCGATCAGTCCAAATCGAAGCGTGTGGCGCCGAACGGTTCCGACGTGCCGAGGGCGTATACCGTGGACGGCTGCACTCGGTAGCAATACCAGGGCGGAGGACCGGCCGACGGGGCACTGTACTGCGCCGTGAATGCCTCGCCGTCGACCTCGGCAGGCCAGCCGTCAGCCGCGAAAGCCGCCGCCACCGTTCGCAATTCGTCCGCATCGTTTACCCGAGCGGCGGCGCCTTCGACGACGAGGTCGAACGGCTCGGTGGCGACGCTGATTACGCATCTCGGATCGCGCGCCAGATTACGCGACTTGCGGGTGGCCGGGCCGGAGGTGAAGTACCAATTGCCCCTGGACCGAATCACCCCTACCGCCATCACATGCGGGCTGCCATCGGGATTGATGGTCGTGAGCCAGGTCGTGTGACGCTGCGGGCCGCCGGTTCCCGGTGCCTGCGGCAACTGGCTATCCAGCACGGCATAGACGCGGGACCACTCGATTAACGGTGCTCCATATCCGTCGAGGTTGCGCTGCGTGATCGTCATATCGATATCGACTGTGGCCGGCCGCAGAACTCATCGCGTCCGCAACAGGAACAGACCGTAGGCGGCGATCGACTGAGCATCAACGATGACTCCACCGCGAATCATCTGCTCGACGTCCGCGCGGGAAAACCAGGCGCTGTGCATGTCCTGCTCCTCATGCTCGCGATCCACCTGACCTTCCGATATTCCGGTGGCCAAGAACACCCATCCGCGCTGACTACTCATCCCCGGCACCGCATCGAGCCGGCCCAGGACTTCGAGCGACGCCGCACGCAAACCCGTCTCCTCGCGCAGCTCACGCGCCGCGAGGGCAGACGGTTCGAGTTCGGCGAGGTCGGGAGCGGTGCCCTGCGGAAACTCCCAATGTCGCGCCCCGACGGGATAACGGTATTGCTCCACCAACCGGAAACGGCCTCCGTCGTAGGGCACCACCAGCGCATACGCCGGCTTGTCGACCACCGCGTAAATGCCGGCGCTGCCGTCTGGTCGGCGGATGTCGTCCTCGCGGAGCACCATCCAGGAATTCCGGTAGATCTCACGGGACGCGACGGATTCTATGAAAGGCACGCTGTCAGTATCGACTCGCCACGCTGAGTGCAATCGTCCGCGTCGGTGAAAGTCCGTGCTGATGAAAGGAGTGACGATGTTGAGGTTCGACGAGATATGCATAGACGCCGCCGACCCAACCATGCTCGGACAGTGGTGGGCGCGCGTGCTGGGTTGGCTGCCCGACATCGACGACGAAGGGGAGGTGCGGTTGACGCCGCCGCCCGGTGCGGGCCCGACCTGGATGTTTCTTCGCGTCGCCGACAGACGAATCGTCAAGAACCGCATCCACTTCGACTTTCGGCCCGACAACCAGGAAGCCGAGGTCAGCCGGCTGCTGGAGCTGGGCGCACGCCATGTCGACATCGGCCAGGGCGAACAGAGCTGGGTCGTGCTCGCCGATCCGGAGGGAAACGAATTCTGCGTGCTGGCGCACGTTGTCTGATAGTCATAGAGACAGACAGGCGACGATGTCACCAGAAGTGGGTGTTTATGCGGGAACTGAAACGCATGAACACGCATGGTCACATCATCGTCAGCGGTGACGACTCGCTGGCGACGACGATCGTCGACGAGCTGAACAACGCGGGCACGCGCATCGTGAAAATCACGGACGCCACCGAGCTGGCCGACGCCGGGATCGCAGAGGCGCTAGCCATCATCTGCGCCGGGGATGACGACGCGACGAATCTCGAAATCGCGCTGCTGGCAAGGAAAGCCAACCCCGCTGTGCGGATCGTGGCGCGCCTGGCCAACGACGTGCTGCGAGCGGCGGTGGCCGCCGACAACGGACCAGGAGCGATCCTGGACGTCGCCGAACTGGCCGCGCCCTCCGTCGTCGAGGCCTGTCTGGCGCACAATATGCACCCATTTGAGGCGGCCGGCATCAAATTCGTCGTCTCGGGCACCGACGCACCCCGCAACGCGACGCTGCGCGAAATCTTCGGCGACCTGGCACCGGTCGCGGTGATCGCGGGCGAGAACTCCGCCGACCCTGGCAAGGTTGTCGCGTGCCCCGGCCGCGATCTGCCGGTCCACGCCGGTGACTGGACCGCGATGATCGGCACCGCCGACGAGTTGGCAGCGCGCGGTATCAAGTTCCCCCGTCCGACCGAGCGGCGCATGCAGCGTCGGCGATCACGTCGAATGCTCGACGCCGCGCGCACCTTGCGCAGCGACGTCAACCCGATGTTCGGGGGCGCCGTAGCCGCAGCGCTCATCGTGCTATTCGGCTCAACAATCTTGTTGCGCTTCGCCTATCAGCGCCCGGGCATGGCGTGGATCGACGCGTTGTACTTCAGCACCGAGACAATCGCGACGGTCGGCTACGGCGACTTCAGCTTCTCCCATCAGCCCACCTGGCTACGACTGTTCAGCGTCATGTTGATGTTCGCCGGCGTGCTCACCACGGCGGTGCTGGTCGCGTTCATCGCGGACCTGCTGCTGTCGCGCCGGTTCACCCAATCGGCCGGACGCCACCGCGCGCGCCACCTGCGCAACCATGTCATCGTCGTCGGCCTCGGCTCCTTCGGCATTCGTGTCGTCCGTGACCTCATCACCGCGGGATACGACGTGGCGGTTATCGAGCTTGACGAGAACAACCGCTACCTGTCGACGGCGGCCGATCTGGACGTGCCGGTGATCTTCGGGGACGCGACGCTGCGCCAGACGCTGGAATCGGCTCGCGTCGACACCGCCCGCGCGGTGGCGGTGCTGACGCAGGACGACATGGTGAACATCGAGACCGGGATCGTATTGCGCGAGATGCTCGGGGTCCGCTTCATGGGGGACGTCAACCGGCCCGATGTACCGGTTGTGCTGCGCGTATACGACCGTGCACTGGGGGCGGCACTGGCGCAGCGGTTCGAGTTCGTCAACGTGCGGTCGACGGTCGAACTGGCCGCGCCCTGGTTCATCGGCGCCGCGATGGGCCTGCAGGTGCTGGGGACGTTTTCGGTCGGGCAACGCTCGTTCATGGTCGGCGGGATGCACGTGGCCGGCGGCAGCGAACTCGACGGCCTGCGAATGTTCGAGTTGTCGACTCAGACGCGTGTCATCGCGATCACCCGGCAAGATGCGCCGGTCGCGCTGCACCCCCGCCGCGACGCCCTGCTGCGCGCCGGCGACACCGCATACCTCGTGGGTCCCTACCGCGAACTGTTGGCCACGCTGCGCAAGGGCCAACCGCCGCAGCAGTCCTCTTTGGAGGAGCGCCCGCCCGAACCGGGCTGATACGACTCACCGACGGGAGAGCGACAGCCCAGGAGCGTTGAGCAGCAGAGCGATTCGGCGGTTGTCATCTTCCTACGCCGGAATTCGCGGCGCGGACGAACGCCTCACACTTGGCATAATCTTTCCGTCCCTCGGGACCCTTGAGCCGGCTGTTGGCGTCGACACCGTACGGGCGGACTACTCGGACCGCCGACGACACGTTCGACTCGTCAAGCCCTCCCGCGAGGATTACCGGATGGCCATCATGGTGGAGTGCTTCGGCGATGCGTCGGCTGATGGTCCAGTCGTGGGTAAGCCCCGTGCCGCCGAGGCGAGCGTCCGTCCGGGTATCGAGTAGCACCGCGTCACACACTTCCGAAACTTGTTGCGCGGTTGCGAAGGCTTGCTCGCCCGTGACATGGACCGTGCCGATGACTCGCAATGGGCGGCGACGGTGATGCCAGACGGCGCGCATGGTGTCGATCGAGACTTCACCATGCACTTGCACGACATCCACACCGACTTGGTCCGCCAGCTCAAGAATTGCTTCAGCGCTGACTACGTGGGTTACCAGCACGGTGGAGACGAAAGGTGCTGCAGCCGAGGCGATCTGTTGGGCCCGCTGGACCGAGAGTTCATCTTCACTGATATGGGTGGTTCCGACGATCAGGCCGATAGCGTCGGCGCCGGCAGCAACGGCGGCATCGAGGTCGCCGGCCGTGCCGATTCCGCAGATCTTCGTACGAACCCGTACCACGCCGCCAGCGTGCCAGCAGGACAAAGCGGTGTCCAGGAAGGTGACACGCCCATCCGCTAAGCCGCTGCACGCTAGGCGAATTCGGCCGCCACATCGGCGGCGCGGCGCAGCTGCCCGATCTCTGAGCTGGTCGGGATAAGTTGAACTTCGTCGGTGCCGATCGCAGCGAATTTTCGCAGCACCGCGGCCAGCTCTTCTTCGCTGCCGGCCCATCCGGTCATCGGCGCCATCGCGTCGACGTACTCGGCCGGTATCCAGTTCATGTAGCGGCGCAGATGACGGTGCATCTGGGCGCGAGCCTGCTCGGGTGACCCGAATGCGAACCAGAACGACGTCGCCAGGTGAGGTTTGGGCTTGCCGACCGCGGCCCACGCCTCCCGCGCCACGTCGAACAGCTCGTTCTGCTTGGCGGCATCTAGGTCCAGGGTGGTGCCCGCCAACCCATCGGCCCAGGCAGCCGCGCTGCGGATGGTCTTGGGCCCGATGCTGCCGACGAACAGCGGCGGACCCCCGCCCTGGATCGGGCGCGGCCCGACCGGCACCACCGAGTCGGTGATCTTCTCGCCGGCCCACACCCGCTTCATCACCGCTACCCGTTCGGCCATCCCACGCATCGTCTGCGTCGCCGGGTCGGCACCGACGGCGCGGTAGTCCTCGTGCCTGCCGCCGACGCCGACGCCCACCGTCAAGCGCCCGCCACAGAGCACGTCGCCTGTCGCCAGCGCTTTCGCCAGCATCACCGGATGGTGCAACTGAGGCACGATGACCGTCGTCAGCAGCCGTACTCGATCGGTCCAGGCGGCCAGCGCACCAAGCAACGTCAGGTTGTCGGGGTTGTCGAACGCGATGCGCTCGCCCCAGCAGAGCGACGAGAACGGGCCCTCGTCGATGGCGCGCGCCCAGCTCTTCAACAAGGCCCCATCCAAGTCCGGCTCCATCACCGGCATGGTCATTGCTATCCGCACGTATGGGATTCTGGCAGCATGGGTCGATGGGCTTAGGCACCACTTCCATCGCGCACGTCCGCCTGACCGTCACCGATATCGAGCGGTCCAGGCAGTTCTACGAAAGCGTATTCGGTTGGCCGGTGCTGATCGAGCTGCCCGAGAACGCCGACGAGGCAACGCGGCGCCAGTTGGACTTTCTGTTCGGCGGTGTCATCTACGACCTTGGTGGCACACTGCTGGGGCTGCGGCCGGTGGCCACCGACCGCTTCGACGAGGATCGCACCGGACTGGACCACATTGCGTTCCGCATGGCGAGTAGAGCCGAATTGGATTCGGCCGCTGCGCATCTCGACGAACTCGGTATTGGGCATGAGCCGGTGAAAGACATCGGGCCGTCCTACATTCTGGAGTTTCGCGACCCCGACAACATCGCCCTGGAGCTGACCGCACCGAAGTGAACCCGCCGCGAGCGTGCGCAAAATGACAGCCCGGACGGCGTGTCGTCGCACAAACGCGCACACTCGCGGTCAATAGGCACTCGCGGTCAATAGGAAGGAGAAGTTATGCCTATCAGCTTCAACCACACCATCGTCCGGTCACACGACAAGCGCGAATCCGCGGAGTTTCTCGCTGAACTGTTCGGCCTGCCCGGCCCGGAGCCGTTCGGCCCGTTCATGGTTGTCGCGCTCGAGCATGGCGCCAGCCTGGACTTCGCGGACGTCCCCGAGGGTGAACAGATCCCCCGTCAGCACTACGCGTTCCTCGTTTCCGAGGAAGACTTCGACGCCATCTACGGCAAGATCCAATCGCGTGGGCTGGAGCACTGGGCGGACCCGGGCGCCAACCGGCCCGGCGAGATCAACCACCGAGACGGCGGGCGCGGGGTGTACTTCATGGACCCTTCGGGACACGCAATGGAGATTCTCACCCGTCCCTACGGCTCCGGCGGCTGAGGACCCGTTACCCGCGGAGCACCGTGCCGCTCGCTCTCCTGATCGCGGTAGTCGTCGGCAAGCTTCGCAACGTGCCTGGGCAAGGCACCAGACGCGACGTCGGCCAGCGTCGTTTCTTCCAGCACCGATCGCATGCTGGCGCGCAACGCCCGCCACACGTCGGTAAGTGCGGTCGTCGGACCCGAGTACGGCAGGTCACCCAGCCCGATGTCGCGGACGCTTGCCAACGGCCCGTCGATGCACCGCAGCACATCGGCAATGCTGATCTCGTTTCCCGGACGAGCGAGCTCGTAACCGCCATCGCGACCGCGGTGGCTTCGTACCAGACGGTCGGTGCGCAAGTTGGTCAGAATGTCGACGAGGAACTGTGGCGGTATGCCTTGGGCCTGAGCCAAGTCCTCGGTCTTGACCAGGGTGCCGCTGGTGGCCACGGCCAGTTGGACCATCGCCCGGACCGCGTATTCCGCCTTGGCCGACATCCGCATTTGGAGAATTCTGCCAGTCAGCCGGTGACGCTGAGCACCGCCTCGGCGAACTCCGGGCGGCACACCACCAGATCGGGCAGCAGTGGATCGGGCCGGTTGTACTGCAGGGCAGAACCGTCGAGGCGCGAGGTGTGCAGGCCCGCCGCGCGCGCGACCGCGACCGGCGCCGCGGAATCCCATTCGTACTGACCGCCGGCATGGACGTACACATCGGCCAGCCCCTGGATGACCGCAGCGACCTTGGCCCCCGCCGACCCCATCTCTACCAGGCTGCCGCCGAGACGCTCACGCACCTGCAGCGCGATAGCCGGCGGACGAGTACGCGATACCACTATCCGGGGCGAGCCCGGACCGGTGGACGGCGGGATGACGTGGGGTGTGGCCAACGTGATGCCCTGCGCCGGAAGGCCCACCGCGCCGGCGACGAGTTCCCCGGATTCCCATAGCGCGACGTGTACGGCCCAATCCTGGCGGCCGGGCTCGGAGAATTCGCGAGTCCCGTCCAGCGGGTCGACGATCCAGACGCGCTCGGAGCGCAGGCGCACGGGGTCATCGGCGCCTTCTTCGGACAGCACCGCGTCACCCGGCCGCGACTGGGCCAGGGCCTGCATCAGAAAGTCGTGTGATCGCTTGTCCCCCGCGGCTTTTCGCTCAGATTGAGTCGCATCGGCCAGCTCGTCGCGCACACCGAGGAGCAGCTCGCCCGCCTGGCTGGCCAGCTGGTGGGCGAGCTCGTGGTCACTCACGACCGCGATTCAATCAGATCGATGACTTGCTGCGCCAACTCGTCGAGCGTGCGGTCCGGGGTAAGCCTCAGATCGGGCTTCTTCGGCCGCTGATACGGGCTGTCGATCCCGGTGAAGTGCGTGATCTCACCCGCGCGGGCTTTTGCATACAGCCCCTTGGGATCCCGCCGCTCGCAATCTTCCAGCGGGGTGTCACAGAACACCTCGAGGAAGTCGAATCCGGCGTCGGCGTGCACCTTTCGGGCCATCGCGCGGTGCTCGGCCAGCGGGCTGATCGCCGGAACCAACACGACTTGGCCGGAGTCGGCGAGCAGCGTCGCCACATGCGCCAGCCGCCGCAGGTTCTCCGCCCGGTCGGCCATGCTGAAGCCCAGGTCCGCGTTCAAGCCGTGGCGCAGGTTGTCACCGTCGAGAACATAAGCTGGAACGCCTTTTTCAAGCAGCTTCTGTTCGACCAGCATGGCCACCGACGACTTGCCGGAACCCGACAAACCGGTGAACCACACTGTCCTGCCGTGGCCCGCCCGATCTTCGGCAGCAGCCAGTGACTTGTGCCGCACCGTGTTCGGGCTTGCCGTTTGCGCTGACACGTCGCGCAACACCATGCCCGCCGCAACGGTCCCGTTGGTGTCGGGATCGATCAGGATGAATGATCCGGTGCTCGCGTTGCGGGTGTATTCGTCGAGCAGCAAAGGTACCTGTGTGCGCAATGAGATCCGGCCGAGTTCGTTGAGCTGCAACGCCTTTGCCGTCTTGTCACGGTGCAGTGTGTTGACATCGAGCCGATAGTCGAGCTCGGTGACCCGGGCTCGGGTGGTCCGGGTGGTGTGCTTGATGATGTAGTCGCGGCCGGGCTCGAGCACCGCGGAATCGGACATCCAGCACACCGTGGCGTCGAACTGCTGCGCAATCCTCGGCTGGTTGTTGGTGCGCGCGATCATGTCCCCGCGCGAGATGTCGATGTCGTCTGCGAGAGTCAGCGATACGGCCATCGGCGGAAACGCTTCGTCGACAGGCCCAGTGGGCCCGTCGATCGCGGTGATCCGGGTGGTCTTGCCGATCGGCAGCACGATCACCTCGTCTCCCGGCCGCATCACCCCACTGGCCACGGTGCCCGCGTAGCTGCGGTGGTCTTGATGCTCCAGGGTGTGTGGCCGGATGACGTACTGAACCGGGAACCGCACGTCGACCAGGTTTCGGTCACCGGCGATGTAAACCTCTTCGAGATGCGACAGCAGGGAGGGCCCCTCGTACCACGGCGTCTGGTCCGACTTGGTCACAACGTTGTCGCCGTGCAGCGCCGAGATCGGGATGGTGGCGACGTCCTGCACATCCAGACGTGCGGCGAAGGCATGGAACTCGTCGCGGATGGCCTCGAATTTCTCTTTGTCCCAACCGATCAGGTCCATCTTGTTGACCGCTAGCACCACATGCTGGATGCCCAGCAGCGAGGCCAGGAACGCGTGCCGGCGGGACTGCTCCAGCAGGCCGTGCCGGGCGTCGACCAGCACGATCACCAGTTGAGCGGTGGATGCACCGGTCACCATGTTGCGGGTGTACTGGATGTGTCCCGGAGTGTCGGCGATGATGAATTTCCGCTTGGGAGTGGCGAAATAGCGGTAAGCGACGTCGATGGTGATGCCTTGTTCACGCTCGGCCCGCAGCCCGTCGGTCACCAGGGCCAGGTCGGTGTATTCGTGACCACGCTCTTTCGACGTGCGTTCCACCGACGCCCACTGGTCTTCCATCACGGCCTTGGAGTCGTACAGCAAGCGCCCGATCAGCGTGGACTTGCCGTCGTCGACGGACCCGGCGGTGGCCAGCCTCAAAAGGGTGGCGGGTGCGGCCATCAGAAGTACCCCTGCCGTTTGCGGTCTTCCATCCCGGCTTCCGAGATGCGGTCGTCGGCCCGGGTCGCCCCGCGTTCGGTCAGCCTGGCCACCGCGGTCTCGGCGATGACCTCGGACACGGTGGCGGCCTTCGATTCCACGCAGCCGGTACAGGTGACATCGCCGACCGTGCGGAATCGCACGGTGGCCTCGAACACCCGCTCGTCGGGACGAGGCTGCATGTGTCGGTGTACCGCCAGCAACATGCCGTCACGTTGAAAAACCTTGCGCCGGTGCGCGAAATAGATGGAGGGCAGCTTGACCTTCTCGGCGCCGATATATGACCAGATGTCGAACTCAGTCCAGTTGGACAGCGGGAAGACCCGGATGTGCTCTCCCTTGTGGTGCCGACCGTTGTAGAGGTTCCACAGCTCCGGCCGTTGCGACTTGGGGTCCCACTGACCGAATTCGTCGCGGAAACTGAACACCCGCTCCTTTGCGCGCGCCTTTTCCTCGTCGCGTCGCGCGCCGCCGAATGCCGCGTCGAACTTGTTCTCCCGGATCGCGCGTAGCAGCGTCACCGTCTGAATCGGATTGCGCGACGGGATGGTTTCGACGACCCGGCCGGCGTCGATGTCGTCCTGCACGGAGGCGACCACCAGGCGCACCCCATGTTCGGCCACCAGCTCGTCGCGAGTGGCGATGACCTCGTCGAAGTTGTGGCCCGTGTCGACATGCATCACCGGAAACGGCAGCCGGCCGGGGCGAAAAGCCTTGAGCGCCAAGTGCAGCATGACGATGGAGTCCTTGCCACCGGAGAACAGCAGCACCGGCCGCTCGAATTCGGCCGCGACCTCCCGAATGATGTGGATGGCCTCTGCCTCCAGCGAGCGCAGGTGCGTCAGCTCATATTGCCCGGCCGCGGGGGCGGCCTTTACGTCGACAGTCATCGGGTTGCCCGCATTCCTGATAAATCTGGTAGAACTGACCATGTTTACGGTCATTGTCGTATATACAAGCAGGCGGTGCCGCCGCTGTCAACGGCGCCTTTCCCCGGGGCGGGCCGGTGGGAAAGCGTGGGCTAGTCGCGCGAACAGCTACAGCTTGACCTCGTTGAGCTTGCCGGTGGCGACATCGAAGACAAAACCACGCAGCGACACGTGCTTGGTGACGAACGGACTGTTCTCGATGCGGCGCAACGACTGCCGGACATCTTCCTCGACATCGGGGAAGGCCTCGGCCGCCCATGGCGGCTTCACCCCGGATTCTTCCTGGATGCTGCGCTTGAAGTCGTCGTCGGTGAAGGTGAGCATCCCGCAGTCAGTGTGGTGAATCAGGATGATCTCCCGGGTTCCCAACAGGCGCTGGCTGATGGCCAGCGAGCGGATCGCGTCGTCGGTGACGACTCCGCCGGCGTTCCGGATAACGTGAGCTTCGCCCTCGTTGAGGCCCAGCAGGCGGTACACGTCGAGCCGGGCGTCCATGCACGCGAGGACCGCGACGTGTTTGCTGGGCGGCATCGGAAGCGGACCGTTGAAGTTGCTCGCGTATTTGGCGTTGTTGGCCAGGTATTCCTCGGTAACCGTCACGCAAGTCTCCTCGGGATCACGGGATGGAATTTGCTACACGGGTCGGTGCCGCGCTGGATTTTAACAACCGGCTGCCCTGATTTCACCGGTCTGGATCAACCGGATCGCAATGAGTAGCGGCTGCGCGGGCCCGTTGCCCACGCCAACGGACCCCGCATCTCTTACCCTGTCCCAATGCGAGTGCGGAGCGATCAAGCATGATTCGCTTCCTCGTGCGTCGGCTGCTCAACTACATCGTGTTGCTGATCCTGGCGTCCTTCTTGGCCTTCTGCCTGGCGTCGGTGATGTTTCACCCGCTGGAGACGTATATCCAGCGTCACCCGACGCCTTCGATGGAGGCCATCCACGCCAAGAAGGTTGAACTCGGCTTGGATAAACCCATCCCCCTCCGATACGGGAAATGGGCCTCGGGTGTGGTCCGCGGAGACTTCGGCAAGACGGTGACCAGTCACCCCGTCTCCGACGAGCTGTGGCATCGGATCGGGGTCAGTCTGCGGCTCGTGGTGACCGGTTCGGCGCTCGGCACGATCATCGGCGTCATCGTTGGAGCTTGGGGAGCCATCCGTCAGTACCGGCTCAGCGACCGCGTTATCACCGTGCTGTCATTGATCATCTTGAGCATTCCCTCGTTCGTGCTGGCGGGACTGCTCATCCTGGCCGGGCTGCGGATCAACATGCTCACCGGGCTCCGAATCTTCCAGTACACGGGCGAGACCTCACCGATTCCCCCCAACGGGATGTGGAACCACTTCCTCGACCGCGTGCAGCACCTGGTGTTGCCGACGTTGACCCTGGCCCTACTCGCGATCGCGAGCTTCAGCCGCTACCAGCGCAACGCGATGCTGGACGTGCTGAGCGAGGATTTCATCCGGACCGCGCGTGCCAAGGGTCTGACCCGCCGGCGTGCGCTGTTGAAACACGGACTGCGCACCGCGCTGATTCCATTGGCCACGTTGTTCGCCTACGGGGTCAGCGGCTTGGTTGTCGGCGCAGTGTTCGTCGAGAAGATCTTCGGCTGGCACGGCATGGGTGAGTGGGTGGTGCAAGGCATTTCCACGCAGGACACCAATGTCGTTGCGGCCATTACGTTGTTCTCCGGCGCGGCGGTTCTGCTGGCCGGGCTGTTGTCCGATGTCTTCTATGCGTTGTTGGACCCGAGAGTGCGGGTGACATGACCGTTCAAGAAGCGACCGCGGATGTCAAGTCTGGTATTCACCCGGCAGGCACCTTCACCTCACGGCGAAACCTGATAGCACGCAGATTCATTCGCAACAGGCCCGCGGTCGTCGCGTTGATTCTGCTGCTGGTGGGATTTGCCGGTTGCTATGCGCTGCCGCCGTTGCTTCCCTACGACTACAACCATCTCGACCTCGACGCGCTGCTGCAGCCACCGTCACTCAAGCACTGGTTCGGCACGAATGCGCTCGGTCAGGACCTGCTGGCCCGGATTCTGCGCGGCATGCAGAAGTCGATGCTGATCGGTTTCTGCGTGGCTTTGATTTCGACGACGATCGCCGCCACCGTCGGCTCAGTTGCCGGTTATTTCGGCGGCTGGCGCGACGGGGCACTGATGTGGCTCGTTGACCTGTTGCTGGTGGTGCCGAGCTTCCTGCTGATCGCCATCGTTGCTCAGCGCACGAAAGGGTCGAGCAACATTTTCTGGCTGATAGTGCTGCTCGCGATCTTCGGCTGGATGGTCAGCTCGCGGATGGTGCGCGGTCTGACGATGAGCCTGAGGGAACGCGAATTCGTTCGTGCAGCAAGGTATATGGGTGTCTCCAGCCGTCGGGTCATCGTGCACCACATCGTGCCTAACGTGGCGTCCATCCTCATCATCGACGCGACGCTGAATGTCGGGCTCGCGATCCTCGCCGAAACCGGTTTGAGCTTCCTCGGATTCGGTGTCCAGCCACCCGATGTGTCGCTGGGGACGTTGATCGCCGACGGCGAGCCTTCCGTCACCACATTCCCATGGGTCTTCCTGTTTCCGGCCGGTGCGCTGATTCTGATTGTCCTGTGCGCCAACCTCACCGGCGACGGCCTGCGCGACGCGCTGGACCCGCGCAGTCGCCCTCCGCGCCGCAAGAGGCGGCAGTGACCGCGCTGTTAGAGGTGACGGATCTGAACGTCACCTTCGAGGCGGGGGACGCCGCGGTGTCCGCGGTGCGGGGCATGACCTATCACATCGATCCGGGCGAAGTCGTAGCCATCGTCGGCGAATCCGGTTCGGGCAAAAGCACTGCGGCGATGGCGGTAATCGGACTGTTGCCCGAGTACGCGAAGGTGTCCGGATCGGTGCGCTTGCACGGCGAGGAATTGCTCGGACTGTCCGACCAGGCGATGTCACGAATCCGTGGCAACGCGGTCGGCACCATATTTCAGGACCCGATGTCGGCGCTGACCCCGGTCTACACGATCGGCGACCAGATCGCCGAAGCGGTCGAAGTTCACCACCGCGACATCAGCCGAGCGAATGCCCGCAAGCGTGCCGTCGAGCTGCTCGAGCTGGTCGGTATCTCGCAGCCGGCAAGCCGGGCAAGGGCTTTCCCGCACGAGCTGTCCGGCGGCGAACGTCAGCGGGTGGTGATCGCAATCGCGATCGCGAACGATCCCGACCTGTTGATCTGTGACGAACCGACCACTGCACTGGACGTCACAGTTCAGGCGCAAATCCTCGACTTGCTGAGAACCGCGCGCGACGTGACCGGCGCCGGGGTGCTGATCATCACCCATGACCTGGGTGTGGTATCCGAGTTCGCCGACCGGGCAATCGTCATGTACGCCGGACGTGGCGTGGAGATCGCCGCGGTCGACGATCTCTACCGCGACCGCCGGATGCCGTACACCGTCGGGTTGCTCGGTTCGGTGCCGAGACTGGACGCACCCCAGGGCACCCGGCTGATCCCCATTCCGGGTGCGCCGCCGACGATGTCGTCACTACCCCTCGGTGAGTGCCCGTTCGCCCCCCGGTGTCCGCTGGTGATCGATCGATGTCGTTCGGCGGAACCCGATCTCGTCGTGGTGGGGGACGGCCACCGGGCGGCGTGCATTCGCACCAACGACGTCGCAGGACGCAGTGCGGCCGAAATCTTCGGCGTGTCAACGCAACCGCTTGAGATAGCGGGCGCCGATGGCGAGCCCCCGCCGGTGCTGCAGGTTACCGATCTCGCCAAAACCTACCCGCTCACGAAGGGAGTGGTGTTCCGCAGGCGGGTGGGTGAGGTACGCGCGGTCGACGGCGTGAGCTTCACGCTGGAAGAGGGCCGCACCCTTGGCATCGTCGGCGAATCCGGTTCGGGTAAATCGACAACGCTCAGTCAGGTGCTGGAACTCAACACACCGCAGGCAGGTTCCATCGAAATTCTCGGCACCGACGTATCGGCGCTCGACAAGGCCGCCCGTCGCAAACTGCGGACCGAGTTGCAAGTGGTGTTCCAGGACCCGGTAGCCTCGCTGGACCCACGCCTGCCGGTATTCGACGTCATCGCTGAACCGTTGGTGGCCAACGGGTTCGACAGGCCGCGGTGCGAGGAGCGGGTAGCCGAGCTGCTTTCGGTCGTCGGACTGGACCGTGCCGCCGCCAGCCGGTATCCCGCCGAGTTCTCCGGCGGACAAAAGCAACGGATCGGCATTGCGCGGGCGTTGGCTTTGCAGCCGAAGATCCTTGCGCTCGACGAGCCGGTCTCTGCGCTCGACGTGTCGATCCAGGCGGGCATCATCAACCTGCTCCTTGATCTGCAGGCACTCTTCGGATTGTCGTATTTATTTGTGTCGCACGATCTTTCGGTGGTCAAACATTTGGCGCACCGGGTGGCGGTGATGTATCGGGGAACGATCGTGGAGCAGGGCGACGGCGACCAGGTGTTCTGCAATCCGCAACACGAGTACACGCAGCGACTGCTGGCTGCGGTTCCGCGGGCGCGACCCCAGGGAGATTGATGTCGCCGGCGGTTAACATCGTGCGGGTGAGGCGTCCGCCGACTGTTCGCAGGTTTGCGCTAGTGGCGCTGACCGCTGTTTTGGTCGTCACCGGCTGCTCGGAGGGCTACCGGGACATCACGGAGGCGCATGCCGCGCGGATCGGCACCACCAGCGACATCAACCCCCGGGACCCGGCGACCCTGCGCGACGGCGGCAATCTGCGGCTTTCGCTGACGATGTTCCCGGACAACTTCAACGTGTCCAACATCGACGGCAACACGGCTGCCACCGCATCCGTTATCGGCCCGACGCTGCCGGGAGTCTTCGTCACCAGCGCCGACGGCTCGCAACGGCTGAACACCGACTACTTCACGAACGTCGAGTTGACCGGTACCAACCCACAGGTCGTCACCTACACAATCAATCCCAAAGCGGTATGGACCGACGGCACCCCGATCGTCTGGGAGGACCTCGCGGCCATGGCCCACGCCTGCAGCGGCCGCGACGAGCGGTACTTGATCGCCAGCAGCGCCGGCTACGAACAGGTCAAGTCGGTGACCAGAGGCGTTGACGACCGTCAGGCGGTGGTCACTTTTGCCAAGCCGTACTCGGAGTGGCGTGCGTTGTTCGGCGGCCTGCAACCCCACAGCATGACGGCGGACCCGGATGTGTTCAACAAGGGCCAACTCAACGCGCCCGGCCCGTCAGCGGGACCGTTCGTCGTCTCCACGATCAACAGAACCGCACAGCGCGTTGTGCTGACTCGCAACCCCCGTTGGTGGGGAGCCAAGCCGCGGCTCGACTCCATCACGTTCCTGGTCCTCGATCCCCTCGGCGTCATCCCCGCCCTGCAAAACAATGCGATCGATTCCGCCGAGGTGGGTTCGCTTGCCGACATGGTGACCGCACGACGCACACCGGGCATTGTGATTCGAAGCGCGCCGGCGCTGGAGTGGTACCACATCACCTTCAACGGCGCGCGCGGGTCGATCATGGAGGACCCCAGGCTGCGGCTGGCGATCAGCAAAGGCATCGACCGCCAGGCCATCGCCAACGTAGTCCAGCATGGCCTGACCCCGCATCCGACGCCGCTGAACAACCACATCTTCATGGCGGGACAGGTGGGTTACCAAGACAACAGCGCACCGGCCGCCTACAACCCCGAACGAGCCCGTCAAGAGCTCGACGCCTTGGGCTGGAAGCTCAATGGGGCGGTACGCGAAAAAAATGGCAAGCAATTGGTCATTCGTGATCCGTTCTACGATCAGGAGTTCCGGCGGCAGATCGGGCTTGTCGCGCAGCAGAACCTGGCGCAGATCGGCGTCAAGCTGGTGCTCGACCCCAAACCGGGCACCGGATTCTTCAGCCAGTACGTGAGCACTGGCGACTTCGACGTCGTCGAATTCGGTTGGGTGGGTGGCGGTTATCCGCTTTCCGCGTTGCGTCAGATATACGCTTCGAAGGGCGAGAGCAATTTCGGCAAAATAGGTAGCCCGGAGATCGACGCCAAGATCGACCAAGCTCTGTCCGAACTGGACCCGGACAGAGCCCGTGCGCTCGCCAACGAGATCGACAGGATGCTCTGGTGGGAAGGATTCAGCCTGCCGCTGTTCCAGTCGCCCGGCGACGTCGCGGTACGCAGCGATCTGGCCAACTACGGCGCGTTCGGGTTGGCCGACGTCGATTGGACGACAGTCGGATTCACCAGCTAGCCGGTGCCTAGCCGTACTATCGGCAACGCGCGCTCGGCTGTGGCCGCCCAACGAATTGTCTTCCACAGCACACGCATTACCGGGCGCTCCGGAAGCGCGTCCAGCGCAGCGGCCCGTTCGGCAAGCCCGTCGAACTCACCGGCGCACACCGCCTCCGCGACGGCCAGGGCGGCAGCCTCACGAAAGTCCAGAGCGCCGTGGGCCATCGTCGGCAGGGTCAGCAGCACTGAATACGGCACCAGTGATGCGATGCGCTCGGCCACCGCCGGCGGTGTGACGAGGTCACGGCCGCCGGAAATCACCACAGTGGGCCACCCGAATTTCGGCATCTCGGCGACCAGGTCATATGGCTCTGCCTCGAAAGGTGCTGTCTGCGGGATCATTTCACGCATCGCGACGGCAGGGTCCAAGGGTAGGCCGTCGGGTTTCGGAGCGTAGTCGAGTTCGCGGAGCGCGATGCGGTTGACCAGATCGGTCTCGAAGCGGTAAGGCGCCTTGCGACCCAGAATTGCGCCGAACCTAATCATGCTCTGCCACAAGATAGTTCGTCCGGTGAGTAACAGGTCGAGTTGGCGGTCGAGCAGGTCGATCCCGCCGTAGCCGTAGAACCTCGCGGCGATTTGACCACCCGAAGGGGTCATCACACCTTCGTCGACCAACCGGCGAACCTTGGGTGCCAGCGCGGCGGTTTCCGGATGGTCGCCATGCAGCAGCAGCCCGCGAATGGCGTCCCGTACGTGGACGATGTCGTCGCGGGACAAAAGTGGCGAATCGAGGATCATTGCGCGCACCCGTCCCGGATGCCGGACGCCGAGTCCGGCCGCAATGTAGGTGCCGTAAGACGTCCCGTAGACGACGGCCGACTCCACGTGTGCGTCGTCCAGCACCGCGGCGACGTCGTCGACCACTTGATCGACGGTGAGCGCTTGGGGTGGCAGGTCGGCGCCGGCGTCGTCGTGTCGCGACATGCCGACGCCGCGATGCTCGATCATGATGACGTCCAAACCCGCGGCCGCGAAACGGCGGCGCAGTCCCTTGTACAGCCGCATCGACGCCACGCCCGGCCCGCCGGGCAGGATCACCAACGGGTGTGCGGACTTGCGGCCGGTGCGCACGTAGTAGAGATCGAACTCGTCAACGCTGCCCGGCGAGACGGGCCGGCGCACCGGCCGCACGCCCGGCATACCCGCCAACTTGTCGTGCACCCGGGGCCGTTTGGCGTTCATCGTCATCGGTTGCCACCAGTCACTGCCCCATTGTGCCGAGAGCGCGCGGACCGCGCAGTCCGCGGCACGTTTTCAGCCGCGGATCAGATCGGCCGCTTTCTCTCCGATCAGGACCGAGGGCGCGTGGGTGTGGCCGCGAACCGTGCTGGGCATCACCGAGGCATCGGCAACCCGCAGTCCGTCGACGCCGCGGACCCGCAGTTGGGGATCCACCACACTCGCCTCGTCGCTGCCCATCCGGCAGGTGCCCAGCGGGTGGTACAGAGTGTGCGAACAGGTGGTCAGCGCCTTTTCCAGGGTGTCTTCGTCCAGCTCCGTGCAGTTACGTGGTCGTGCTATGGCGCCGAGCAGGCTTTTCAGCGGCGGGGCCGCGGCGATCCGGGCGCACATCCGCATGCCTTCCATCATCGCGGCACGGTCGGCCCCGTTCGCGTCGGACAGGTACCGCGGATCGATGACCGGTTTGGCATGCGGGTCTGCCGATCGCAGCGTGATCTGGCCGCGGCTTTCGGGTGCGACCAGGATCGGCCCGAAGACCACGCCATGCCCTGGCGACTCGGTGAGCAGGCCCTCGTCGTAGAACGGTGCCGGGGCGAAGATCAGCTCGATGTCCGGAAGCTGCAGCTCGGGCCGGCTGCGGACGAATCCATAAGCCTCCCCGACGTTGGAGGTCAGCATGCCGCGGCGACGCGCCAGGTAGTTGATCAGTTGCATGGGCTTTTCGGCATCGGCCACGCTGTCGCCGCGGACCTCGAAGCCCAGCACGGCCACCAGGTGATCGATCAGATTCTGCCCCACCTCGGGTGCGTGGTGAACGCTGTCGATGCAGTGTTCGGCGAGGTGGTCGCGGTCGCCGATGCCCGAGAGCATCAGCAGCTGCGGGCTGTTGACGGCGCCGCCACAGAGCACCACCTCACGTCGGGCGTTGACGACGTGTGTTTGACCACCTTGCTCGTATTCCACGCCGACCGCGCGGTTGGCGTCGAACACGACCCGTGTCGCGGTGGCGCCGGTGAGCAGGCTGAGGTTCTTGCGCCGTCGGGCCGGCTTCAGGTAGGCGTCGGCAGTGCTGTAGCGAGCACCGCGGCGCTGCGTGACCACTGTCTCGCAGAACCCTTCCGGCACAGCAGAATTCGGTTGCACCATGGGGAAGCCGCAGTCCCGCACCGCCGCCAGCCATGCCGCGGTAGCGGGCCGCGGACTGCGCTGACGCGAAATCTGCAACGGTCCGGTGACTCCGCTGTCTTCACCGCTGACAAAGTGCCATGCATCCTCGACGTTCTCGATTCGGCGGTAGTAGCCGAGCGCTTCGGCGTAAGACCACTCCGGGCCCGCGTGCTGCGCCCATTCGTCGTAGTCGCCGGCGAACCCCCGCACCCACATCATCGCGTTCATCGACGAGGATCCGCCGAGCACCTTGCCTCGGGGCCAATAGATCTGGCGATCGGCAAGGCTTGGTTGGGGCTCGGTCAGGTAGTCCCAGTCGATCTCGCTGCGGAACAGCTTGGAAAAAGCCGCCGGGATCCCGATGAATCTGTTCTTGTCGGGTGGCCCCGCTTCCAATGCCACTACCGCGGTGCCTGGGTCGGCGCTGAGCCGGTTGGTCACGACCGCACCGGCCGAGCCGGTGCCGACCACGACGTAGTCGCACTGAATGTCCATCGCACATCCCCGTTTTCGTGTGAGTGTACGACGTGCTGGTCAGCCGTCGGTTGCTAAACGTCGAGATCGATGCGATGCGCCCCCTTGACTCCTAGATAGCGGTCGGGGCTACAGGTCAACACGATCACCTGTCCGTGGGTGCCGACGGTGTCGAACACCTTCCCCATCTTGGCCAGCCGGTCCGGATCGCTGAACCCCAGCGCGTCGTCGATCACCACCGGCACGCTGTCCTCCTTGGCGACCAGTGCCGAGCCCGCCAGCCGGGCCAGGATGCCCAGTTGCTCTTTGGCTCCGCCTGACAGGGATTCGAAGGGCACGGTGCGACCGTCCAGGGTACGGCTGCGGATGCACAGGTCGCTGTCGATGTCGACCTCGAAGGTGGGCCCGAACACCGGACGGCCGAGCCGTTGCAGCTCATCGCGGTATGGCTCCACGTAGCGCAGCCGGGTGGTGTCGCGGTGGCGCGCCATCACCGACCGCAACAGCTGCGCTGCGCGAGCCCTGCCACCTACTCGGGCGTGCTGGCTGCTCGCGTGTTCACGCTCGGTCTCGGCGGCGTCGAGTTTGCCTTGGCGGCCCTCGCCGCCGAACACCGAGAGTTCGATGCTGACTTCGCGCAACGCACGCGACGCCGCCTCATAGCTTTTATGTAGCGACTCGGCCGCAGCGGTGGCCTCGGCCAATTCGGCCGCGACCGCGTCTGGTTCGGCGGCGGTCAGCCTCTCGGTCAGCTCGGCGACCCGACGCTCCGCGGCTTGCGCCGCCGCCAGTGCGGCGTCTGCCGCCGACGCCAGGTCCGCGTCACTGACCGACGCCCTCTCCTGTGCCAGCAGGTCGGTGACGGCATCCAGCTCGGCGCGCTGGGTTGCCGCGTATTCTTGCAAGACCGTTGCCCGCGTGGATGTCTCGGCGAGCCGGCAGCCGGCGGCAGCTGCGATGCGGCGCTTGGCTTCGCAATCGGCGTCCGCAGCCGCGCGGGCGGTCTCGGCCGCCTCGAGCTCGCTACGCGCGGTCGCGGCATCGGGCGTTCCGGCTTCGGCGGATTGTTCGGCCCGTAACTGGGCCAGCCGGCAACGGAGTTGGTCTATCTCGTCATCGCCGCACAGGCCTGCCAGGGTGGCGGTCAATCGGTCGCGGCCGCTGTGCAGTTCGCGGCGGCGCTCGTCGGCAGCACGCGCGGCGTGCACGTCGGCGACATCAGCGGTGACCAGCGCAGCCGTCAACTCCTGTTGTGCTGCAGCGTGTTCGGCTTGTATGTCGAGCGCCGTGGCGCCGGGTGTGACACGCGCCGTCAGGACACCGGGAACCTCGATCTCGGTGGGCTCGGTGGCAGCGATCGACCAACTCTGACCGGCCGACAACGACACCCGTTGTTCGCCGGCCACCAGCTCGAGGTCAGCAACGGCGGTGAATTGGACCTCAGCCGAGATCGACGCCAGCTGGGCGCCTGTGCGATCGACTGCGGCCGCGGCGTTCTCGATTCGCCGCAGCAGCTCGTCGGTGATGGCGACTTTCGACAGCTCCTGGCTGAGGCGATCACAATCACGCTGGATCCCGTCGACCTTATCCAGCCGGGCGCTCAGCCGGTCCGCCTCCTCCAGCGCGGCGAGTTGGTCGACGGCATGCCGCGCCGATTGCACGCGAATTTGAATGTCCGCGAGGGCGGCGGTCGCCACCTCCACGGCGGCATCCGCGGTTTCGGCATCGGTGCGCGCCACCCCCAGTGCCTCGATGGCCGCCTGTGCTTCAGCTTGAGCTTCGCTGAGAGTTATTGTGCGACCGTTGATTTCGGCTAACAAGCGAAGCCGGCCAGCGTGGGCGGCCTTCGCGGCGACGCTGTTCGCGGCCGCGGCGGTTGCGACGAGTTTGGCCTCGTGCGCTTGGCCGGTGAGATCGGCGATCTTTTCCGCGGCAGCCTCGGCCGCTGCGAGCCGAGGACCGGTAGCCAGCCGCTGCTGGGAAAGCTCAGCGACCTGCTCGGTGAGGAGCGCATGGCGGCTTACCCGTTCGTCGACCTCCGCGACCGCGGCTGCGCACTCCGCGACCGCGGCGTCGGCTTCGGCCAGCCGTGAGATTGCGGCGGCCCACTCCGCGGTGGGACGTCCAGTCGGGGTGAAGTAGCGCGCATATTCGGCATCGATCCGTTCGATGAGCAACGGCTCGCTGCCCGACAGCGCCGCCTCGGTGTCGGATTGTGCCGCGGCGACGTCGAGCGCACGCGAAAGCGCGTCGCAGCCAGACAGATTCACCGCCGCCGTCGACCCGGTTTGCAGCACCCGCTGGGCATGCCACAGTTCGTTGTCCACCGTCTCAGCCAGCATCGCGCGGACTCGATCGTGAGCTTCGTCGCCGGTCAGCTGTTCGCGGCGCGGCGCCAGCATGGTCAACTCGGTCTCGCACTTTTTGTGAAACCGTTTGCGGTAGATGAAGCGGTAAGGGCCGCTGCTGATTTCGGCGGCGACCTCGGAGCCGACGTCGGCGTTGGTCGGTTTGACCTGCTTGACTTCCTTTTTGGTCGATCGATCCTTGGACTCCAGTAGGAGATCCAATGCCTCGATCATCGACGACTTGCCGACCTCGTTGGCGCCGCACACCACCACCACACCCTGGTCGGGGAACTCGATCTCTCGGTGGGTGACGCCGCGATAGTTCGTTAGTACTAGCCGGTGCAGTTTCATGCGGCGCCCCGATCGGCGAGCCGAAGCAACAGCGCCAGCGCAGCCTGCGCGTCGGCGGCAGACTCCGCGTCTTCCGCGCGTGCTGTCGAAACGAGTTCGTCAACGGCCGCGGCGGCAAAGCCGCCGATACCGAGGTCGGTGAACTCACCGTCCGCAGGTATTACCGCCAGGTCGGTGTGGCGGTCCCAAAGACCAAGCCAGGCAAACAATCGCGCGTACTTGTCCAGGCAGGCGTCCAGCGCGGCACGGTCGGTGACCGTCAGCGAGCCGGTCAATGCCAGCCGGACGACGGTGCGGTCCTTATCGGTCAACTGGTCCAGATTCATGTCCAAATCGGCGATATCACGATTGGTATCGACCCGTCGGCGCAACGTTATGAAGCGCCAGCGGCCGATATTGCGGGTCGTTACCGTCGCAGGGCGCTGCGGGTCCGCGTCGTCGATATCGACGACGAGTACATGGCCCGGATCTGATTCGATGTCGTCGAAATTGGTGACCTCGGGTGAGCCGGAGTACCAGACCCTGTCGGCAACCCTGGTAACCGAATGCTTATCACCTAGGGCCACATAGTGAATCGCCCCCCGGGCCAGCGCGGCTTCGACCGCGGCGAGCCGGATCACCGAGGGCTTGTCGCGATCGGGGTCAAGTGCGTCGACGCCGCCGTGCGCCACCAGGACCCGGGTGACCGGATCGGCCGGCAACCCGTCGAGGGCTTCGGCGACCAGGTCTGTGGTCGGGGCCTTCGATCGCCATGGCGCGGCGACGATCTCGAGTCCTGGCCGCACCTTATGGATGCCGGCCCGATCGAGCACTATCACATTCTCGGGGCGTTCAGCTCTGAAAAGTGCCCCGGTGTAGACGGACGTGGCGTCCAGCGGATCATGGTTGCCGGGCAGCAGGTACACGGGAATTCCGATGGCGCGCATGGCTTCTAGCGACTGCCCGATGACCTGAGGGGTGAGCTGATTGTGTTCGAACACGTCACCGGCCACCACGACGAACTCGGCGCCCACCTCGGCCGCTAGCGCGCCCAACTCGGCCACCGCGTCGCGCCGCGCCGCCGAATACCGTGGCTGGGCATCGCCGGCAAGGAAGTGCCGGGTCATGCCCAGCTGCCAGTCGGCAGTGTGCAGGAATCGCATCCGGTCCCTCCTTGACCCGTGGCTATCGAGGCAACGCGAGTGTAGGTCTGCGTACCGACAACTCGCGGGAAGTCGCTCGGCAGGTCAGCCGCCGGTGCTGAAAAACCCTCGTAACTCCTCAATTTCAGCGCGGTGGCGGCGGGTCCCGCTTGGCCCGAGCCGCGTTTGTCCACAGTTGGGCGTTTATCCACAACGGTGGTTTTCGCGGTGGTTTGATGTCACCGGTTCGCCATAAGATTCGAACATGTTTTCGATTGAGGTGCCGGCGGAGGTGACCGCCAAGCTCGACGCCTTCACCACGGCGCTGGCCGGGATGGGCGAGCTGAACCTTGATCGACTGGCGCCCCCGGTGAGGTTGCATGTGCTCGAGCGGATGGAGACCGCCCGGCGCGCCCAGATCGCGTTCAGCCACGATGTCATCGCCGGGCTGGCCCGAGAAGATCCCGCCGCACTGGGCGGCCCGCCGCATCAGGTGATCGCCGACTGGCTGCGCATCAGCCCCACCGAAGCCCG
>NZ_LZIJ01000079.1 GCF_001667115.1 Mycobacterium sp. 852002-51163_SCH5372311
TGGCTGACCGTGGCCACCCGGGCCAGCTCGGCATAGTGCTCATCAGATCCCTCGGCCGCCCCATGCGCGATCACCCCCACCTGATCCAGCGACAGCCGGCCCTCCTTCATCCCCTGCGCGCAGCGCGGGAACGCCTCCAGCCGCCCCGCCACGGTCGCAATCGTCGCGGCGTTTCCCGGCGACACCCCCGTCTTCCAGGCCACCAACGCCGCCACCGACCGCGCACCGGTAGACCCCCACAGCTCCTGGCGATCCACCTCGGCGACGATCTCCACAATGCGCCCATCAATCGCATTGCGCTGACCCGTCAACTCCGCCAACTCTTCGAACAACACCTCAAGATGCTGATCAGGGCGCAACCCCGCAGTGCCACACGATGCGGTCGAAGACATAACCGCATCATTACAGCCACCTACGACAAATCCGGGCCGCCTCGTCCGCACCAGCGGATACGCTGCCCGCCTCGGCGAAAGATGCCTGGCAGCGGCCAGAGGCGGCCTGCACGGTGCGCACCTGGCACCCGGTCACCCTCGACCACCGATCAGTGGGCACATGCCTGCAACCCAGCGCCGCAAAGCGACCGCGTTCGGCTCGAACACATTACGGCCGAACGGGAGGAAGAAGCGTGGGAATGGCTTGGCCGACACCACTTTCGCGCTGATGCGAAAAAGACCCTGCACAATGCCTACGGCATTCGATGAAGATTTCGGTGCAGCTGGATTTGTTGAACTGCGACCCTGAGCGTCTAGATGTGGCGTGCTGCCTCTTGCGCAAGCTGGACGCGGGAAGCGAGGCCAAGCTTGGTGTAGACGTGGGTGAGGTGAGTTTCGACGGTGCGTGGTGAGATGAAAAGCCTTGCGGCGATGTCCTTATTGCCCAAGCCCTCACGGACTAACCGGACAACGTCCAGCTCGGCCGGCGTCAGCGAGGCCCAGCCGGTCGACGGGCGTTTGCGTTCGCCTCGGCCGCGCTGCGCGTAAGCGATCGCCTCTTCGGTGGACAGTGCGGCGCCCTCGGCTCGAGCAGCCTCGAAGTGGTCGTGACCCATGGCATCTCGTAGCGATGCGACCAAAGCTTCGTGGTCGGCGCGGTAGATCTCGTACGGGACCTCGCCGGTGCGCTCCCGAACGGCATCGGCCGCCCCGACGAGTCGAGCGGCTTCGGGATAACTCCCGGCTTGTGCGGCAAGGAGAGCGAGGCAGTCGAAGGCGTCGGGCACCCCAACCTGTGCCTTGATACCGGCAGCACATGCGAGCGCGTCGTGCACGCCACGCTCGGCCACCTCCACCTCACCATCGGCCAACGCCACGCGGGCACGAGCAATCAGCGCCTTCATCCGAAAGAATCCTGTGGTTGATGACACGGCTTGATCGGCATACGGACGAGCCGCCTCGGCATCGCCTGCCGCGAGCTCGGTTTCGGCTCTCCATAGATTGTTCGTCGTCACAAAGCCGACGTCCGGTATGCGGCTATAGGCCTGTGTGAGTGCATCCTTCGCGGCGCCAACGTCGCCCGCCGCCAAATGTGCACTACCCAAGGTCAGATAGCCGAGTCCCTCGATCACCACGCTGAGATCGGCCGCGGTCTCGATGGCCGTTTCGGCGGCGGCTCTCGCCGCGATCGTCTTGCCCTGCCATCCCAACACAAAGCTTTGCGTCATGAGGGCGTTGAACCTACACAATGCGTCGCCGGCTGCGTCGGCGTCGGCGATTAACGCTCGTATTTCTGCATCGGCGCCCGAAAGGTCGCCCAACACCGCCCGCCCGCCGGCGATACCCCATAGGCGGCACTGGCCGGACGCGAATCGGTCACCGATCGCGTCCGCGAGGTCGCGCCCTTCCTCGGCCGCGCGCTCGGCTATCGGCTGGCCGGCCATCATGGCCGCGTACGCCTGGAAGCCCAGCAACTGGCTCAGTCTCCATTTGTCGCCCAGGTCGCGTGCCAACTCGATGGCCTCGGCGAAGTACGTTGCCGCTTCTTCGGGTTGGAACGCGGCCGTGCCAAAGCAGGCGGTGAGGGCGCGGACTAACAGGGATGGGTCGTCGAGTCGGCGGGCGATCACCAGCGCTTGGTTGGCCTGCTCTATCCGTTCCGGCACGCCGACCCAGCCGTCGAGTAGGGCCGCGTCGGCCAACGTCCGCGCCAGCACCGCCGGCGCCACCTCGCGGTCGACATTGTCAAGGTCGGCCAGCGCGGCGTCGATCCAACTCAGGCCCTCGTTCAGCCGGCCCCGAGTCAACCACAGGGGCTGCAGCGACGACGCGATCTGCAATGCCAGCTCGACGTCGCGATTTTCGCGGCTCCAGGCGAACGCCGCGCGCAGGTTGTCGATCTCGGTCTCCATTTGCTCGACGCGCTGCTGGTGACCGGTGGCCGCCGGGGCGTCAAGCAGGGCGGCCATCGCGGTGTAGTAGTCGCGGTGACGGCCCCGCACGATATCGGCTTCACCGGACTCGCCGAGCTTTTCCAAGGCGTATTGGCGCACGGTTTCAAGTAACCGATATCGCATTCGGCCGCCAGTATCGTCGGCTACCACCAGCGACTTGTCCACGAGCAGGCTGAGTTGGTCGAGGACCTGGTAGCGCTCGACGTCGGTTTCGCCTGCGACCGCACGTGCGGCGGCGAGGTCGAAGCCACCGACGAATGCCGCGAGCCGCCGAAACAGGACTCGCTCGGGCTCAGTCAACAGCGCATGCGACCAGTCCACCGACGCATGCAACGTTTGCTGGCGGCGCACCACCCTGCGGCCACCGCCGGTCAATAATCGAAAGCGGTCATGCAGGCTGTCCACGATCTCGTCCAGCGACAGCGCGCGGACCCGGGCCGCGGCCAACTCGATGGCCAGCGGCATGCCGTCCAGGCGACGGCAGATCTCCTTTACCGCGGGAAGGCCGTCGTCGGTGGCGGTGAAATCTGATCGTGCCCGACGGGACCGGTCGACGAACAGCTCGATGGCATCGTCGTCCAGAGAGAGCGACGGCACCCGCCAGGTCACCTCGCCGGCCACCCCGATCGGCTCGCGGCTGGTCGTCAGCAGCGTCAGCCCCGGGCAGCCGCTCAGCAGCGCGGTGGTCAGTGCGGCAACCGCGTCGAGCAGGTGTTCGCAATTGTCCAGCAACACCAGCATTCGCCGGTCCCCGACGAACCGGATGAGCGTTTCCGTTGTCGAACGGCTGGGCTGATCCGGCAGGCCGAGGGCACCAGCCGTGGCGACTGGCACCAGGTCGGGCTCGGCGATCGGCGCCAGGTCGACATACCACACGCCCGCGTCGAAATCTGCGGCCATCTGGCTCGCGACCTGGACGGCCAGACGGGTCTTGCCGGCACCACCAGCGCCGGTCAAGGTGACGAGCCGGCTGGCGGTGAGTGTCTGCCGCACGTCGTCGATCTCGGCGTCACGGCCGACAAAGCTGGTGAGTTGCACCGGTAAATGGTCAGCCGCAACGGGTTTCGCGGTACGAAGCGGCGGAAAGTCGTTGCGGATGTCAGGGTGGCACAGTTGCATCACTCGTTCGGGGCGTGCGACACCGCGCAGTTCGTGACTGCCCAGATCCGTCAGCCACGCATCGGCCGGAAGCGCATCGACGACCAAATCCTCGGTCGTACCCGAGAGCACCGTCTGACCACCGTGCGCCAGATCGCGCAGGCGTGCCGCCCGATTGATTGTCGGGCCAATGTAATTGCTTTCGTCGCGTAGTTGCACCTCGCCGGTGTGCACACCGATACGCAGCCGGATCGGCGATAGCGGTGCACGCTGCAACTCCAGGGCGCACGCGGTCGCCTCGGTCGCGCGGGTGAACGCGACCACGAAGCTGTCACCCTCGCCCTGCTCGACCGGACGCACCCCGCGGTAAGTGGCAAGCAGCTCGCTAAGCGTGCGGTCCAGGCGTGCGACGGCGGCCGTCATGCCCTCTGGCTGGGTCTCCCACAGCCGCGTCGAGCCCTCGACATCGGCGAGCAGCAGTGTCACCGTTCCGGTTGGCAGCTCGCCCACGCCTAACTCATCCCAGTTCATCGGCGGCATGTCCGCGCGTGGATCCGTTTCGGTCATGCTAGCCAGCATCTCGGGGCGAGAAGCCGCAAACATCAGGGAAATCCCGTACTTCTGCCTCGCTGAGCGATCGGTTCGATGCCACATCGCGGACACCCCGTATTTCGAACGGGCGTGTTTAGTTCCGTGTTCTCCCCGATGGTCTGACGCTGTTGAAAAGCCACCCTCGAGTGGACAACCCGACCGAGGAGGCCCACCATGACTGCAACCGTCGACGGATCCACCTGCCCGAGCGTTTTCGACGCCGGACTCCCGACGCTCCATTACGAGCATGCTCAGCACCCCGACGAGGCCCACGCAATCATCAGCCAGGCCCGCGAGAAGTCGCCGATAGCGATCGGCTCATACGGTCCTGAGCTACTGACGTACGAGCTTGTTCGCACTGTGCTCCGCGACCCGCGATTCAGGGTGCCGCAAGGGATGTTCCTTGCCGCGCAAGGCATCACCTCTGGCCCGTTGTGGGACCGCGTCGCAACCAACATTGTCAGTCTCGACGGGGACGAGCACCGCCGGCTACGGCGACTGGTATCCAAAGCCTTCACGCCGAAAGCGACCGCGCGGCTGCGCACGGTGATCACCGACATCATCACGGCACTGGTTCACCGCCGCATCCCCGTCGGACGCTGCGATGTGGTGAGCGACATTGCCCGCAGATACCCGATCGCAGTCATCTGTGCGCTGCTCGGAGCGCCGCCTGAAGATTGGGAACTGTTCTCTGGCTGGGCGGATGACATCTTGGAGGCCTTCGGCTGGAACGCCGCCAACCAAACGCCGACGATCCTGGCTGCATGGGATGCCCTGGACACCTACATCGACGAGATGGTCGCGCGGCGGCGTCACGCATTGACCGACGACCTCATCTCCGAGCTAATCCGTGCCGAAGACGATGGCGATCGACTCAGCGCCGGCGAGCTCCGTATGCTCGTCGCCGCGCTTCTGCTGGCGGGAACCGACACCACCCGCCTGCAGCTGGGCGCCGCGGCCCACGTGCTGTGCGATCACCCTGACCAATGGGCGCTCTTGGGCCGCAATCCGGAGCTCGCGGTCAATGCCGTCGAGGAGCTGATTCGTCATTCCCCGATCACCTTCGTCACGTTGCGGGCGGCCGTCGAGGACGTCGACCTCGCCGGCGTCACGATTCCGGCCGGCGCCATCGTCGTCGTCAACACCGGTGCGGCCAACCGGGATCCCGCGGTGTACGAGGATCCCGACCGTCTCGACATCAGTCGGGCAGGCGCACCGCCGATCCAGACCTTCGGCGGCGGCATGCACTACTGCCTCGGCGCCCATCTCGCCCGTCTTGAGCTGGCTGAAGCGCTGGCAGTCATGACACGGCGCATGCCCAACGCCCGCCGCACCGGTCCTGCGCCGTGGAAACCGGTGACCGCCCTGGGCGGCCCGATCACTGTGCCCATCGAATTCGACGCCGCCACTGACTCCACGCGCGCACTGCGTCCTCGTCCCTTGGGTGCGGCAGGCAATCATGTTCCGGCGGCGCCTGATCCGACTTCAACCAGGCTCACTCCGAGCTGCAAATCCACGTCGAACCGGTATACATCACTAGATGTATGATGATGTATGATGATGTCATGCGCACGCAGATCATCCTCAGCGATGAAGAGGTCCAACTCCTTGAGCAGGCCGCCAGGGCAAGTGGCGCGTCCAGGTCAGAGCTGATTCGCCGGGCAATTCGCACCACCTACGGAAGCCGAAGCAAGAATGAGCGGGCGGCGGCCCTGAAGCGCAGCGCGGGCTCCTGGCGGGGACGGGACTTCACCGGCGCCGATTACGTCGACGCAGTTCGCGGCGACCTCAACGAGCGTTTGAGCCAACTCGGTCTGGCGTGAAGCTGATTGATACCACGATCGCTGTTGACCACTTGCGGGGCGAGCCCGCAGCCGTCGATCTGCTCGCGGCGTTGATCGACAACGGCGAGGATATAGCGGCAAGCGAACTGGTCCGATTCGAGCTCCTCGCCGGCATACGAGACAGGGAGCTCGGCGCTCTTGAGGAGTTTTGTTCCGCCTTGCATTGGGCTGACGTGACCGAGGACGTAGCCCGCATCGCTGGACGACTCGCCCGGCGATACCGAAAGAGCCACAGCGGAATCGGTGCTGTCGACTACCTAATCGCCGCGACTGCGATCGTCGTCGGCGCTGACCTGTTGACGACAAATGTGCGGCACTTCCCGATGTTTACCGAGCTTGAGCCTCCCTACTGATTGGTTGGCGGCGCGACGGCGCCCGGGGCCATTCCCGAAGAGGACCAGGAACGCATCTTCCTCGCCGACTGTGACTACAACGGGCCGCCCGGCCATCTGCTGAGATTGCGGAACCGCGATACTGGTAACCATCGCTAGAACGCCAGGCCCGTCAACACCTGAAGCCACGGGAGAATCGCCAATGAGCGACGAGCAGCCGACCATCATCTACACGCTGACCGACGAAGCGCCGTTACTGGCGACTTACGGTTTTCTGCCGATTCTGCGGGCTTTCGCCGAACCGGCCGGCATCAAGATCAAAACCAGCGACATCTCGGTGGCCGCACGCATCCTGGCGGAGTTCCCCGACTATCTCGATGAAGACCAGCGCGTGCCGGACAACCTCGCCGAACTCGGCAAGCTGACGCAGGAGCCGGACACCAACATCATCAAGCTGCCCAACATCAGCGCCTCGGTGCCGCAGCTCGTGGCCGCCATCAAGGAACTGCAAGGCAAGGGCTACAAAATCCCGGACTACCCGGAGAACCCGAAGACCGACGAGGAAAAGAAGATCAAGGAGCGCTACGCCAAATGCCTTGGCAGCGCGGTGAACCCGGTGCTGCGTGAAGGCAACTCGGATCGTCGTGCGCCGAAGGCGGTCAAGGAGTACGCGCGCAAGCATCCGCACAGCATGGGCGAGTGGTCGATGGCGTCGCGCACTCATGCGGCGACGATGAAGCACGGCGACTTCTATCACGGCGAGAAGTCCATGACCCTGGACCGCGCCCGCAAAGTGAAGATGGAACTTGTCACCAAGAGCGGCAAGACCATCGTGCTCAAACCCGAAGTGTCGCTCGACGAGGGCGACATCATCGACAGCATGTTCATGAGCAAGAAGGCGCTGGTCGAATTTTACGAAGAGCAGATGGAGGATGCCCGCAAGACCGGCGTGATGTTTTCACTGCACGTCAAGGCCACGATGATGAAGGTCAGCCATCCCATCGTGTTCGGCCACGCAGTGAAGGTCTTCTATAAAGACGCCTTCGAGAAGCACCAGGCGGTGCTCGACGAGCTGGGCGTCAACGTCAACAACGGGCTGGCCGACCTCTACGACAAGATCGAGACGCTGCCCGCGTCTTTGCACGACGAGATCCTCCGGGACATGCACGCCTGCCACGAGCATCGCCCAGAGCTGGCCATGGTCGATTCGGCCAAGGGCATCTCGAACTTCCATTCGCCCAGCGATGTGATCGTGGACGCGTCGATGCCTGCGATGATCCGCGCCGGCGGAAAGATGTACGGCGCCGACGGGCGCCCCAAGGACACCAAGGCCGTAATGCCGGAATCCACATTTTCCCGGATCTACCAGGAGCTCATCAACTTCTGTAAGACCAATGGCGCCTTCGATCCCACGACAATGGGCACGGTACCCAACGTCGGGCTGATGGCCCAGAAGGCCGAGGAGTACGGCTCGCACGACAAGACGTTCGAGATTCCCGAGGACGGCGTCGCCAACATCGTGGACATCGACACCGGCGAAGTCCTGCTGACACAGAATGTCGAGACCGGCGACATCTGGCGCATGCCCATCGTCAAGGACGAACCGATCCGCGACTGGGTCAAGCTGGCCGTCACCCGCGCCCGCAACTCCGGCATGCCGGTGCTGTTCTGGCTGGATCCCTACCGGCCACACGAGAACGAGCTGATCAAGAAGGTCACCACCTACTTGAAAGATCACGACACCGAGGGGCTCGACATCCAGATCATGTCGCAGGTGCGTTCCATGCGTTACACGCTCGAGCGTCTGATCCGGGGTCTGGACACCATCGCCGCCACCGGCAACATTCTTCGCGACTATCTCACCGACCTGTTCCCGATCTTGGAGTTGGGCACCAGCGCCAAGATGCTTTCCATCGTTCCCCTGATGGCCGGCGGCGGAATGTACGAGACCGGTGCCGGCGGTTCGGCGCCCAAGCACGTCCACCAACTGGTGGAGGAAAACCATCTGCGCTGGGATTCGCTCGGCGAGTTCCTCGCGTTAGAGGCATGTTTCGAGGACGTGGGCATCAAGGCCGACAACCCGCGAGCCAAGATTTTGGGCAAGACGCTGGACGCCGCGATCGGCAAGCTATTGGAGAACAACAAGAGCCCGTCGCGTAAGACCGGCGAGCTGGACAACCGGGGCAGCCAGTTCTATCTCGCCATGTACTGGGCGCAGGAGCTTGCCGAGCAGACCGATGACAAAGAACTCGCCCAGCACTTCGCCCGGCTCGCCGACACCTTGGCCAAGAACGAAGAGAAAATCATTGCCGAACTCAACGAGGCCCAGGGCGAAGAGGTCGACATCGGCGGGTACTACTTCCCGGATCCCGACAAGCTCGCGGCGGTGATGCGGCCGAGCAAGACGTTCAATGACGCGCTGGCGCACGCCAACGACTGACGCCGGGCTTTGGCTGTGAATCCTTGGCTTTCGGTGTGAATCCTTGGCTTTGGGTGGGTAGCCTGGGCGGAAATTCGCGCCGATTCCCACCCTAGATTCACACCGAACGCCATCAGTTCACGCTCAAACCCCTCAGGTCGCGTTCAACGCCGTCAGTTCGGGGCGTACGCCGACTGCCGTGAACGAGCTCTGGTGTGCGGGATTAACCGCAGGGATAGAACGCGCCGGCCTGGAAGTTCAAGTATCCGAGTGATACGATCTCGAATCGTGTTCGAAGTTCAGGCACTGGGCCCGACGGGCCGATCGGCGGTGGTGCAGCGCCGCGGCGTGGAGCGCTTGCAGGCCATCCTCGATGCCGCCGAGAAGCTCCTTGCCAAGCAAGGCTACGAGGCTGCGACCCTCAAGGCGATTGGCGAGCTGGCAGGTATCCCGACTGCGTCGCTCTACCACTACTTCGCTGACCGGCATCAAGTCGACGCAGAACTCGTACGGCGCCATCTTTCTGCGCTCGATGCCCGACTGACTGCTGCGGCGACCAAATCCAAGGCGCGCACTCTGAACGATGCCATCGACGTAATCATCGACGAGTACCTTGCCTACTTCCGTGAGCACCCAAGTTTTGTCCAGCTGTGGTTCGCGGGGCGCAGCCCCGCACTCGAAGCGATGGCGCTTGCGTTCGATGAGGCACAGGCGAAGCGGTTCTGGGAACTACTAATCGAGCAAAAGCTCATCGGTAGCGATACCCCACAACTCGTCGTGCAGCTCGCATTCGAGGCCGGTAACCGCTTGTTCGATGTCGCCTTCCGGCGCTCACCGAAGGGCGACGACACCACGATCGGTGAGGCGCGCCGGCTGATCACCGCCTACCTTCTCACCTACGCGACACCAGCTTCAAAGCGAGGCAAGCGCAAGTAGCGGTGTGGTTCTCGTCGTCGCTCGGGATGTGATCTCGTCAGTGGCGTGCCAACCGGTCAGATACGCGGTCGCCGAACCAGCCCAGCGTCAATGCCGGTGAGCTGACCAGGCTGGGCCAAAATCCGCCACGGCCGTGCCAGATGGCCTCGAGGTCGGCGGGCATAGGTTCGCCGCACAGTCTGCCGGCGAGCATGTGGCCGACATACTGGGCTTGCGCAAAGCCATGTCCGTTGCACGCCAACGAATACAGCACATTTGACGACGCCTCCCCCGCGGCCGGCAGCCAGGTGGAACTCATGCCGATCCAGCCGCCCCACGCCCGTTGCGGCGCAACATCGTGCAAGCCGGGGAAGCGTTCGCGGAAACCAAGAAGTAGATCGTTGACCACGAGAGTCGAAGGCGTGCGCGGGATTAGCGATCTTTTCGTTGTCTCGAGACGCCGGGTGCCGAAAACAATCGTGTTTCGCTGGGTGACCCGATAACTCTCTAAGATCATGTGTGCGGTCACCATCGGCGCGCGACTGGTCCAGCCGATAGCATCCAGGCGTTCGGGGGCGATCGACTCGGTTTCCACTAGTGAGGTCCACACCGGGGACACCAACCGGCGCGGTGTGATGGCGAGGTCCTTGCTGTAGGCGTTGGCGGTGAGCAACGCCTGCTTGGCATGCACCCGGCCATCGGTCGCCGCGATGGTCACCCCGGTACCGCTGTCGGTGACATCATGCACTCGAGTGTGCTCGAATACCCTTGCCCCCGAAGTCAGTACAGCGCTGCGCAGCCCGAGCACATACTTCGCCGGATTCAAGGTTCCCCCGACACCTTCTCGCATGCCGCCGAGGAAACCTTCAGGAAGGCCCGCGTCTGTTCCGTCGACGAACTCGGCCGACGACCCTGCTTCGGCCATGATTTTCGCGTTTCGTCGCGTTTTGCGCAGTTGCCCCTTCGACACCGCCGCTTGCACGATGCCCACCTTTTCGAACTCGCAATCGATAGACCGTTTCTCGATGGCATTCTGCGTGAATTGCACTGCAGCCTCGGCGAACTGGAACAGTGCGCGGACCTTGCTGCGCCGGAGCAGCAGTGCCAGCAACGCGGGGTCAGCGGCGATCGAGTTGGTCACGTACCCCGCGTTACGCGAGCTCGCACCCCACCCGCAGGTTTCGGCCTCGAGCAGCACGACGTCTGCACCGGACTCGGCGAGCCGCAGCGCTGCGGTCATACCCCCGACGCCGCCGCCGATGACGGCGACGTCGCACGCAGCGTCCTCGGCGAGCGCAGGCTCACCCGTGGTGGGCAGCTCGGCCCAACCGGTCGTCGTCAAAATGTCCATATCTTGCTCGGCCCTAAGAGCTCAAGCTGCTCGCCCGCTGCGTCGTCACTGCTGTGCTCGGTGTGACCACTGCCTCGACGACCTCGTTGAGAGGCGATCCGCCGGCGGCTGCGAGCGCCGTGTAGAAGTTCTCCGGGTTGGCCCAGTCCTCGGGCGCCAAGACCCCCGACTGTGCGCCCAGTTCGCCGATGGCCAACACCATGAACGCCGCGGTTGCGGAACCAGTGAGCGA
The DNA here is from genome assembly GCF_001667115.1 of Mycobacterium sp. 852002-51163_SCH5372311. Classification (GTDB taxonomy): domain Bacteria; phylum Actinomycetota; class Actinomycetes; order Mycobacteriales; family Mycobacteriaceae; genus Mycobacterium. Next base: position 11,169 of record NZ_LZIJ01000079.1, read on the forward strand.
TGCCATCGTGGTCCATGCGGTGCCGGGCCCACTCACAGGCGCCCGACGCACCGAAACCACTTGCATCCCATCGCGTTTGCCGGTCACCCGCACATAGTTGGTTCCGCGGAACGGGGGATGCTTGCGAGCAGCCGACATCGCAAGGAACTTCAGGACCTCGGCCGCGCTGATCTCACCACGACGAATCGTGCCCCACAGCCCCGACAACGCATGCCTCCACACCTTGAGTGAGCCGGTCTTGTCGGTCAGCAGGTCGTTGATGAAGTCGATGGCCTCGTCCATCGAGATCTGGCCTTCCTGCACGGCCACTGCGACGCCACGCATGATGCCGTTGGTAGGGGGCGGATCGAGTGCGCCCAGCACTCGAATCCGGTCGGCGCCCGGCCAGCGCCGTGGCATCGTCACCGGCTCCGGGTGCGCACACTCGTAGAGACGGTAGTTATCACCGAGGGTGTTGCCCAGCGCGAACACATCCGTCTCCAGAAAGGTCTGATGAGTCACCGAGCGACCGTGCTCCCACGTTTGACACGGTCCGGCAAAACCGCGGATCGCGTGATCGAGGACGGCACGCCCAAACGGGACCGGACCCTCGTCACCAGTCACCCAGCACACATCGATGCGTTCGACAGTGTCCATATCGCGGGCCGCATCGGCCGCCATCACATTGGTAAATCCGGGAGACGCACCGCATCCGATGAGGATCGGCACGCCGGCGGCCTTCGCCTGGGCATCGAGTGTCAGCGCCGCGCGCGTGCTTGCCTCATCATCGTCGAGGTCCAGATAGGGCACCTTCTTCTCGATGCACGCCTCCATGACCGGCTCGGCGGTGCGGTTGTACGGTCCCGCGCCGAGCACGACGAGCGCGGCACCGTCGATCGCGTTACGCAGCGCCGCCGCGTCGAACAGGTCAAATGAGCCGGCCGTCGCTGACCCTGCGGGCAGACTCGCGACCAGGGCGTCAAGGGATTCCGGCCGGATGTCGTAAAGCTCCAGCTTCCAGTCCTGGTCGCCTGCTGTCTTTGCGAAACGATCGATCGCGACGCGACACATGTCGCCGGCCGCCCCGATGAACACGATCCGCTTGGCCGTGGTTTGGTTGTTGCTCATTTTCCGCCCGCCTGCGCTTGTTATTAACTCGAACTCGATTCGTAATCGACAATACGCGAAGCCGTCGGATATGTCAACGCCCGCCGTGGCCGCAGGCATGGTCGAAGCGACGTTGACGCCGTTCGGCAAGCAATTTGAAGCCGATTACGATTGATTCGATCTACGGCTGGCAGCGGGCGTGTGGACCCGGGGTATCTCGAAGGCGCACAAGGCGGCCCGCCTGCTGAAGGTGGCTACAAGCAGTGCGGGTGGGGACGGGAAACTGGGCTCGTCGGCTCTCGACGTCTAGACCCAGACCAAGGCCGTCAACGTCTCGCCGGCGGGGAGTCGATGATCATGAAACCAGCCATGGAAGCTTCAAGACCAAACGGCCAGTCCGCCGCCGCTCGGCCTGAGATCGGAGATGAATATCGGCTGCCCGCGCGGGATCGAGGACGCGCGTGAGGAATTCGAGCTGATCGCCCAGCACCTGCTGCCGCCATGGGTCTTGGAAGACATCCAAGTGGTCGATGGGGTATTCGCGCAGCAGTGCCCAGTATCCGGCCTTCTTCGCGGCGCGGCGCGCCGCACTGGGTGGTACGACAGCGTCGTTTGTGCCGACCTGCATGAGCATCGGGCAGCCCAGACGGCTGGCAGCGGTGGTGGGCCGGTTCGCTGCCACCTGAAGCGCGTGACGGGCGCAGATTTCGTTGCGCGCGGTTGGGCCGGCCATCGCGTAGTAGGCCTCTTCGAGGCCAGGAGCGGTGATAATCGCCGTCGATCCAGGCTTCCCTACCACGGGTACGTCATGCGGTGCCCGCTTGGTGAGGGCGCGAGCCATGTCTTGCAATCCGCGTCCGGTCAGCCGCGCCAGTAGACCGCCTTCTCCCCGACGTACCATCCGCGCCAGCGTGGCCAGCCCGTCGGCGGCGGGATTCATCGAAACGATTGCCGCGACACCTGGATCTTGCGCTGCGACCGCGATGACATGGCCACCGGCATAGGAGAATCCCCACAACGCGATCCGGTCGCGATCGACGCCGGGCAGGTGCCGGGCCGCCGCGATGGCCGCGTGATAGTCCTGCCGTTGACGACGGACCGAAACATCTTGGCGGGGAACGCCTTCAGAATCGCCGAAGCCGCGGTAGTCGAATACGAACGCGTCGATACCGGCATCGGCGAAGGACTCGGCGAAGTCCAGCAGCCCGCTGTCCCGGGTGCCGCCAAAGCCGTGTGCCATGACCACGCACGGCCGACCGGCAGCATCGGCCAGCGCGTCGGTGCTGGCCGGGAGATGCCAGGCGGCGCAGCGCACGCCGTGGCTGGGGAAGGTGAGTTCTTTCGTCATCGCGCGCTCACTTCGATGCCGACGCCAGCGCAGCCGGCTTGGCGGGGGTGAATTTCAGCGCGTCGTCTTCGACCGGGCCCTCGCGCAGCCGTTCGGCGTCGAGTTCGTAGGCGTGCTTGAACGCCCACGGCCCGCGGGTGCCTCCCCGGGGGAACTTCGCGATCGCCCGCTGGACATAGCCCGAACTCATGTCCATCGCCGGCACCCGCTCCATATCCGGCTCGTTGAGCACCGGTTCGACGGTTCCGTGGCCGTGGGCGTCCATGTAGTCGAGCAGGCGGCAGAAGTGCTCGCACACCAAATCCACCTTGAGCGTCCAGGAGATGTTCGTGTAGCCAACGGCGAACGCCAGGTTGGGCACACCGGAGAGCATCATCGCCTTGTAGATCGTCGTGTCCGGCAGATCCACCGGTTCCCCGTCGACACGGAGCTGGATCTTGCCGAACGGCACCATGTTGAGTCCGGTTGCGGTCACGATGATGTCGGCAACCAACTCCTGGCCCGACTCCAGCAGGATGCCAGTCTTGGTGAACCGCGCGATCCGGTCGGTGACCACCGAGGCCTTTCCGGACGAGAGCGTCTTGAACAGATCGCCGTTGGGCACCATGCACAATCGCTGGTCCCACGGGTCATACCGCGGGGTGAAGTGGGTGTCGACGTCGAAGTGCTTCGGCAGCTGCCGGCGCACGTTGGCGATCAGCAGTCGGCGCATCAGCTTCGGAGCGCGCTTGCAGGCCTTGAACAAACCGCGGCCCATCGCGATGTTCTTGCGTCGCACGATCCGGTACGCGCGCTCATGGCCGAGCACCCTGTTCAGCGTGTTGGCGATCGGGTCCTCCGCCGGAATCGAGAACACATAGCTCGGGGAGCGCTGCAGCATCGTGATGTGGCCTGCCTTGTCGGCCATCGACGGAATCAGCGTGACTGCCGTGGCGCCGCTGCCGATCACGACAACCCGCTTGCCGGTGTAGTCCAGATCCGCCGGCCAGTGCTGCGGGTGGATCAGCTCGCCCTGGAAGTCCTCGGCACCGGTGAACGTGGGCGCAAAACCCGCCTCGTGGTCGTAGTACCCGGTACCCAGGAATAGGAAGCGGGCGGTGAAAGTCGTTGACCTACCGGACCTGTCGTGGTCAGCCGTGACCGTCCACAATCCCTGTTGCGAGTCGAACTCTGCGCTGAGGACCCGGTAGCCGAAACGGATGTGCTCGCCCAGGCCGTTCTCGGTGACAGTCTGCTGAAGATAGTCCAGGATGATGTGCCCGTCGGCGATCGACTTGCGGTGTGTCCATGGCTTGAAGCTGTAGCCGAAGGTCGGCATGTCCGAGTCCGATCGAATACCGGGGTACTGGAATAGATTCCACGTACCGCCGATCGAGTCGTGAGCCTCCAAGACTGCGAACGTGGTGCCCGGACGGCGGGTCTTGAGGTGATACGCCGCGCCGATACCCGAGATCCCGGCGCCGACGACCAACACATCGAAATAGGTCGCCTCAGTCGGACTGTCGGTCGTCGTCATGGATGCCTCCTGTGGGGTGATCGGCCACCAGAAACCGATCCCGAGTCGGGTTTGATGCTAGGGTGTGCCGCCATACCTGTCAACAACTGATACGATCTCGAGTCGTGTTCGAAAAATCGCATTCTCGCCAAGCGGCCGCGCGTAGGATCGCCGTGCAGCGCCGCGGGCTTGCACGCATGCGAACCATCCTCGACACCGCGGAGTTGCTTCTCGCCGACCAAGGCTACGCGGCTGCCACCATGAAGGGGATCGGCGAACACGCCGGCATCCCGACCGCGTCGCTGTACCACTACTTCGTCGATCGCCAACACATCGAAGTCGAGCTTGCGCGCCGCCATCTTCACGTGCTCGACGAGCGCTTCGCCGCTGCACTGAACCATCCAGAGGTGCTGACCATACGCGACGCCGTCGAGGCGACGATCAGTCCACTACTCGCCTACTTCCGTGAGCATCCAGGCATCGTCCAGTTGTGGTTCGCGGGCCGGAGCTCACCGCTCAGTGAGCTGGCGGACGGCTTCGACGAGTCGTGGGCAGAGCAGCTCTGGCGCTTCCTGATCGCACGATGCCGTATCCGCCGCGATACCCCGCTCGTCGTCGCCCAGCTTGCCGTCAAGGTCGGCGATCGAATCTTCGATATCGCGTTTCGGCAGTGCCCGACAGGGGATGACGCCACGATCGATGAAGGGTGCCGAGTCCTCACTGCATATCTCGAGACCTACGCGCCGAGTTAGGAGCCGTTGCGCCGGCAGGATGTTGGCCACCTTTCGACGCGGCTCCGAGGGAGTTCTGCCATCGCGCATTGACATCGTTGATTGCCGAGCCTATATTCGATTACGATTCGAGTTCGGATTAGACCATGAGCGTGGTACCCAACGGCGACCGCAATAGATCGGAGAGACTAGTGGCCAAGCGCGTGGTATTCATCGGAGCCGCCGGCGAGATGTGTCGACTGGCCATCGAGCGGTTCGTCGTTGCCGAGGGCGACTGGGAGCTGGCGCTCTACGACATTCGTCCCGAGCTGCTCGATCCGCTGCTACAGCGGCTCCCGGTCGGCCTGGCCACCGCAGCACGGCTCGACCTGTACGACGCCGAGGGGCTTCGAAACGCCATAGAGGGGGCCGCGCTCGTCGTGCTCGGCGCCGGGCCGTACAACCGCACCGCCGGCCCGGTGATGGAGGCGTGCCTCGAGGCCAAAGTGCCGTATCTCGATTTCGACGACGATATCGAGAGCACCCTGCACGCGCTGACTCTGCACGAAGAGGCCCGGACGGCCGGGGTGCCGATGTACGTCGGCTGCGGTGCGTCGCCCGGCATCACCAATGTGCTGGTCGCCGACGCGGTTGGCGAACTGGACAGTGTCGAAAACATCGATGTGTATTGGGTAGTCGGCGATGAGCGCGGATCCATCGGCCGCGCGGTCCTCGACCACATGCTGCGCGTCGCCGCCGGCCCCTGCATGACCTGGCAGGATGGCGGACCGGTCATGCACCAGTCGTGGCTGGAGACCCGCTGGACGGAGTTGGGTGGCGGGCTGGGGCTGACCATGGTGCACGAGACCGCTCACCCGGAGCCGGTGACCTTGCCACGAAAGTACCCGAATGCCAAAAACATTCGCTGCTTCGGCGGTCTGGATCCGGCACCCTACAACGGCCTTGTCCGTGGCGTCGGCCTGGCCGTGCAGAAGGGCACGATGCCCATGGAGGAGGCAGTGGACTTCTTGGAGGCTCTGCTGACAAACAAATTCGGCAGCGTGAAAGGCTGGCGCCACGCACTATCCGGAATGCGCAACCTCGTGCGCACCGGGGAGGCGACCCGCACCGAGCTGATCAAGTTTCTTGCCCTGGCGGCGGCGGGTCATACCTTCCCCTACAAGGCGGGCCTGAAGGTCGAGGTGACCGGGCTCCGGAATGGCATACCCGCCGTGGTCGGCCGCCGTACCCCGGTGAGCGGCCCTGGCACCTACCTGTTCACCGACATGGCAGCGGCGACAGGAACGGCGTGCGCCGCGTTCATGGTTGTCGCACTCGACGACGGGTCCAAAGCCCGCGCAGGGGTCTTCACGCCTGAAGAATGGGCCGAGCCGCAGCGCTTCTATAAAGCACTCGAACGTGTCGGCACCCCGCGCGACGAAATCCTCGACGCCGCGCACTAGGCGCCGGTTCATCGACACGCCAATTACCAAGCCTCGACACAAGGTTGACCATGGATCTCAAAACCGCACTCTACGCACTCGCCGATCTCTTCATGATCTTCGCCGGGCTTACTTACGGCTGGAAGTTCATCCGCAACTATAGAAACTACTTGCTCGGCCTCGAATGGATCATCGTCGGAACGTCTGGGACCAACTTCCTGGTGTACGGGCTCATCGGCGCCAACGAAACCAGTCCGATGTATCACCTGGCTTTCTTCTTGGATGCGTTCTCCCGGTCAATCGGGATCACCGTGATTCTCGTCCTGGGTCTGATGAAGGTCACCCACGGGTTCAAACCGTCGCCGGCCTTCGATATCGGCGTCTTCGCTCTCGCCATCGTCGCGGGACTGGTCATGTTGTTCTTCGCCCACGATCTCGGGCTGACCGCAGCGGTCTTCTATGTCGTGATGAATGCGCTCACCACCTTGTTCCTGCTCTATTTCGCGTGGCGGCTATGGAGAATCGGCGAATACGGTAACGCGATAGCCGTAACGGTCGTCACGGCCGCAGCGGCCGCGATCGCAGGGATGTACGACTTCTATCACATACCCGGCGACGATCAACACCACACGATCTTCTACATCTTGGCCCTCACCACCTGGGCCGCCCAGCTGACCGTGTACTACTTCGGATATCGCGCGCTGCATAACAGCAACGAACGAATCTCGGCTGTTAATGCACCCGCTTCACAAATGCCCACACGACCATCGCCCGCATGAACCAACTCGATCTCACCGGCCGCACAGCCATCGTCACCGGCGCCTCACGAGGCATCGGTTTGGCGGCCGCGCAGGCGATCGCGACAGCCGGCGGCAACGTTGTACTGACCGCGCGCCAACAAGAATCCGCGGATGCCGCGGCGGATGCTGTGTCCGGCAACGCGATTGGGGTCGGTGCGCATGCCGTCGACGAAGAAGCCGCCCGACGCTGCATCGAGCTAGCTCTCGAACAGTTCGGTAGCGTCGACATCCTCGTGAACAATGCCGGCACCAACCCGTCGTTTGGTCCAGTCATCGATCAAGACCATGCCCGCTTCACCAAGACCTTCGACGTGAATCTCTGGGCCCCCATCCTGTGGACCTCGTTGGCAACGCGCGCGTGGATGGGCAAGCACGGCGGTGTTGTCGTCAACACCGCCTCCATTGGTGGGATGGGGTTTGAGGCCAATCTCGGGCTGTACAACGCTTCGAAGGCGGCGCTGATCCACCTCACCAAGCAGCTAGCGCTCGAACTGTCCCCGAAGATACGGGTCAACGCCGTCGCGCCAGGTGTCGTCCGCACGAAACTGGCTGAGGCGCTGTGGAAATCGCATGAGAAGCAATTGACTTCGGCTACCGCGCTGGGCCGCATCGGCGAGCCGCAGGACGTCGGCGCGGCCGTGGCGTTCCTCGTCTCGGATGCGGCGAGCTGGGTAACGGGCGAGACGTTCGTGATCGACGGCGGACAACGACTCGGGAATGCCGAGCTGTTCCGGTCAGTCCCCGACATGAGCGCAGCGATAGTGCGGTCGCACTACTCGCCGTAGTCACCGAATGTGGGTGATATGGATGAATCCTCCACGTTCGACGGATAACTGGGGGACGTAGTCTCGCGGCTCACGCCATGCGTGCCGTGACCTGGATCTCGACCAGTGCTCCGGGAGCGGCCAATTCGGAAATCCCGACGGCCGTCCACGCCGCGTACGGAGCGGGCATGAACTCGTCCTTGACGGCGGCGAACGCCCGCAGGTGCGCCTGCAGGCCGACGTGGTAGGTGGTCATCTCCGTCACGTTCGCAAACGTCAGACCCGCCTCTTGCAGCAGTCCGCGCAGGTTCTCGAAAGCCAGGGTGAACTGTGCCGTCGGCTCTTCCGGGACGCTCAGGTCAGGTCGAAAACCGATCATTCCCGAGCACCGCAGATAGTCGCCGTCGATCACCGCAGGCGCGAAATGATAGGCGTCGTATATCGGCTTCATCCACTCCGGGATGACTTCTTTCATGGCAACGTCTCCAGATCAGCGCAGTTGGGCAAAGTAGCTGGACCGGTAGGGCTCACCCGGTTTCAGCGACGGGTCGTTGAGCGCGCTTGCGTCGGTCCCGTAATTCGGCTTCGTATTGGGGAGCGGCCGGTAGAACAGCTTGTCGCCGAAGAATCGCAGAACCAGAGTGTGGCGAGTCGTGCAATCCGGCGTCACCGGAGCGCCACCATGCAAGGTGCCGGAGTGGAACACCAGCGCATCGCCCGGCTCGATGTCCCACGAAATGACGTCCCACGACTTTGGGTCTTTCTTACGATCAGCCTCGATATCCGGGAGTCGCGGAAAGTATTCGCCACCCCAGGCCGGCGCCGTGGGGTCGGACGGATCGAGGTAGGAAGTGCCGTCGTACTGGGTGCCGAGATGCGAGCCTCGGACGATTTCCAGCGAATTACGTTTGGGCAGTTGCTCAAAGCTGATCCAGATGTTGACCAGATGCGGCCCGTTGGCCGGCATGTAGGAGGTGTCTTGGTGCCAGGGCGATCGCCCGGCCTTCCCGCCCGACTTGATGAACAGTTCCTCGCCGAGGAACCAGACGTGCTCCGAATCCCACAGGGATGCAACGAAATCGTGGAGTCTTAGCTCATCGATCAAGGCACAGTACTGGTCCACGTTCGCGGGATTTCCGTATTCATTGAAGTGCTCGTCGGGTGTTCCTTTGTACACCTTACTGGGCTGGCCCGGGTGGGCGATTCCGTAGTCGAAGCACTGCCGAACGCGCTCGAGTTGCTCGGGTGTGAACATGCCCCGGATGAGTACGGCACCGTCGTTCGCATAGTCGCGCTTCATCTGTTCGGTCACCACCCGCATGTTCGCCCTCCTCCCCTCACTAACCGCGTCTGTTCAGCAGGAGCCATTGGCCAACGCCGTGGCGACGTTGCGGGCGGCGTGCGCGCCCGTGTCCATCGCACCTTCGATCGCGCCAGCTTCTACGCCGGCAATGTCGCTGCCGGCGAAGTGAATTCGTCCGTGCGCCCGCCGCAGTTGCCGCGCGCCATTGGTGAAATGACCCGGCCGATGCAGCATGAACCCCCCTTTTGAGAACTCGTCGCTGACCCAGTCATGGCAGGCGGTCTCGAGCACTTCGATGTCGGGGGCGAACCCGCAGCGCACGCTGCACCGCTTGACGATCGGCCGCGTCGATATCGGCGCTGTTGGAGCACAGGCACATGATGAATGTGTCACCGTCGGCGTGGTATTCGACGCGTGCGGCGTTGACCGGGTTCTGGCCGACCGGCGTCATGATCTGAAAGGGTTCTAGCTCGCCCCTGGCCCGCACCCAGATTTTGGAGCCCATGATCGGGTTCTTCTCGTCGATCATGGTGCGCGCCGCCGGCGGGACGTCCGGAGTGATCATGATGTCGCCAAGCGTATTCAGGGGTAGTGCGATAACGGTTGCGCGAGCCCGGATGGTTTCGCCCGCCCGGGTGGTCACGGTGACGGCCGAGTCGCCGTCCGCGACGGACGCGACGGGTGTGGACAGGCGCAGTTTGGCGTTTGATTCGGCCAGGATGGCGTCGACGAGCCGCTTGGTGCCACCCTCGATCGGCCACGTCCCGGCGCTTTCGAAGAACGCCGCCCAACTGCCGAAGTAGGTCGCGACACAGGAAAGGAATTGCGCGACACCGTGTTCCCGGTAGTCAGTGACCAGCCCCGCCATTGCCCCGTCCAGCAGATCGCGCTCGTACGGGGAAAGCTTCAGCGAGTTGAGCCGGTCCGCGATCGTCTCCTTCTCGACAGCGCTGGTGTCGACCACCTCGATGTCAAAGGGCTGCGGGAAAGCTTCCCGCGCATCGGCGAAGAATCGATCCATCAACGGCGCGACCGCCGCGCCGTATTCCTCCGGCGTGCCCGAATGCACAGCGCCCTCGGCGAGCCAATACGCCTTCGTCGGCACGACGGGCAGCATCAGCGGAATGTCGTATCGCTGCAGCTCATTCCAGATGTTCGGCTGGGTCCAGTGCACGTAGGTGCCGCCGAACTCGACCTGGCGACCGAAAGCCTCGCCCGTATATGTGCGGCCACCCACCCTGTCGCGCGCTTCCAATAGCACCACCGAGTGCCCCTTAACGCTGAGGTCTCGTGCCGCGATGAGCCCCGCGAAGCCGGCACCGACCACCGCAGCGTCATAGCTTTTCGCCAAGGTCTTCTCCGTCAGATTTGGGATGGTCGGATTTGTAATCAAAGTCGAATCGTGTTTGAGTTTATGCATGGCAGTGGCTCCTGTCAACGCGCGATCGCCACGTGTTCGTCACTGAACGCATTCACAAGGCAATATGGTTGACCGCATGGCGGCAGACGTCGATATCGAAGCGTCCGGCCTGCTCGATGGCCTCGAGGGTGCCGCTCGCCAGGACCGCGTGGAGCTGATCAACTGGTTGCTCGACCGGGGCTTCAGTCTCGACCACATTCGTGAATCCGGCGCCGCACCCATGATGCTGCCCGCCTACCGTGTGCTCGGCGACGATGGAACGCTGGTCTCTGCACGCGAAATCTGTGAGTCAACGGGGATCGAGCTCGGTGTGCTGCAGCGCATGCAACGTGCCATTGGCCTGCCCCGGATCGACGACCCGGACGCGACCGTATTGCCACGAGCGGACGCCGAGGCAGTGAAACACGCCAAGGTCTTTCTGGATATCGGCTATGACCCCGAGGACGCGGCTGCCGTAATGAGGGTGCTCGTGGAAAGCCTGGGACATGCCGCAGCGATGATGCGCGAGGCAGCCCTCAAGACCTTGTTGCGGCCGGGTTCGTCCGAGATCGAGCTGGCCCAGGCAACCGAGCAACTGGCCCATGTGGCGGTGCCGTTACTGGCACCGATGATGGACGACCTGATGCGTCTGGAACTGCGTCATTCGGTCGAGAACGAGGCCGTCAACGCGGCGGAACGAGCCGCCGGGACGTTGCCTGGCGCGCGTCCTGTCACTATCGCGTTCGCCGATGTGGCCGGCTTCACCCGGCTCGGCGAAGCGCTGCCGCCCGAGGATCTGGAACGCGTGGCCAGCCGGCTCGCCGATTTGGCCCATGACGTCGTAGCAACACCGGTCCGGTTCGTCAAGTCGATCGGCGACGCGGTGATGTTGGCCTGCCCGGATCCCCGGCCACTGCTGGACGCGGTACTGGATTTAGCCGCTGCGGCGGCGAACGACTTGCCGCCCTTGCGGATTGGTGTCGCTTCGGGGTCAGCCGTCACCCGGGCGGGCGACTGGTTCGGCAGTCCCGTCAACCTGGCCAGCCGAGTCACCGCCGCTGCACAACCCGGGACGGTTTTGGCCGCCGAGTCGACGCGTGATGCGGTGGGCAATGTCGGTGACTTCGAGTGGTTTTCGATCGGCGCACGACGGCTGAAAGGTGTGCGCGCCGAGGTCAAGCTCTTCCGGATCCAACGCGCCGACAGCTGACCCGAGCTTATTGACAACGCCGTATTCGACAGCTTAATATCAAACCCGATTTGAGATCGAGTCGCTGTCACGTCGCCCTCCGAGCACGTCCCAGTGCAGGTATTCCAAGGAGGTCTGGGTGAAGACAACAGCCGCAGTGCTTTTCGAGGCGAGCAAGCCGTTCGAGATCATCGAACTCGACCTCGACGGACCCCGTGAGGGCGAAGTTCTGATCAGTTATACGGCAGCTGGCCTTTGTCACTCCGACCTGCACCTCACCGACGGGGATCTGCCACCGCGTTTTCCTATCGTCGGCGGGCATGAGGGCGCGGGGATCATCGAGGACGTCGGTCCGGGCGTCACGAAGGTGAAGCCTGGTGACCATGTCGTGTGCAGCTTCATCCCGAGTTGCGGTCATTGCCGGTATTGCTCCACCGGTAGGCAGAGTCTGTGCGACATGGGTGCGACGATCCTCGAGGGGTGCATGCCCGACGGCTCCTTCCGGTTCCACAGCGGGGGCCAAGATTTCGGCGCGATGTGCATGCTGGGAACCTTTGCGAAGAAAGCCACCATCTCACAGCACTCGGTCGTCAAGATCGATGATTGGCTGCCGCTCGAAACCGCGGTCCTGGTGGGCTGTGGAGTGCCGACCGGGTGGGGTAGTGCCACCTACGCCGGTGACGTTCGCGCGGGCGACATCACGGTCATCTACGGCGTCGGTGGTATCGGTATTAATGCCGTGCAGGGTGCGGCGCATGCCGGCGCCAAGTACGTCGTCGTAGTCGACCCGGTAGCGCTCAAGCGTGACACCGCGCTGAAATTCGGTGCGACACATGCTTTCGAGAGCGCGGCCGCGGCGGCCGCGAAGGTCACCGAATTGTCCTGGGGCCAGGGCGCGGACCAGGCGATTGTTACCGTCGGCATCGTGGACGAAGCGGTTATTTCGGCTGCGTTCGACGTGGTTGGCAAGGGCGGCACAGTCGTCGTGACGGGCTTGGCCGACCCGGCGAAGGCAACCATACATGTCTCCGGCGCCATGCTCACCCTCAACGAAAAGACCATCCGAGGAACTCTTTTCGGGTCGGCGAACCCGCAGTATGACATCGTGCGGTTGTTGCGGCTCTACGACGCCGGACAGCTGAAGCTCGATGAGCTCGTGACGACGAAGTACCGCCTTGAGGACGTCAACCAGGGCTACCAGGACTTGCGCGACGGCAAGAACATTCGCGGGATCATTATTCACTGACAGTGCCGGGCTCATTGGGAGCGATCGGTGGTGTGCAGCCAAGAGAACGGAGGGTTATGTCCCTTTTCGAAATCTCCGAGCGAGCCCAGCAGTACCAGACAGAGCTGCTGGAGTTCATGACTTCGCATGTGTACCCGGCCGAGGCCGTCTACGACCAACAGATGCGGGAAGCAGGCGATCCGCACTTCCATCCGCCCGTTCTGGAAGATCTCAAAGCAGAGGCGCGAAAGCGAGGGCTGTGGAATCTTTTTCACCCACACCCCCAGTGGGGCCCGGGATTGACCAACCTGGAATACGCGCCGCTGGCCGAGATCATGGGCCGCAGTCACATCGCATCTGAAGCGTGCAATTGCAGCGCGCCGGATACCGGCAACATGGAAGTCCTCACGCTGTTCGGCACCGACGAACACAAGGAGCGCTACCTCAAGCCTCTGCTGGACGGCAAGATCCGGTCGGCCTTCGCGATGACCGAGCCGGCGGTCGCGAGCTCGGATGCGACCAACGTCGAGATGTCGATGGTCCGCGACGGTGACGAGTATGTCCTCAGCGGACGAAAGTGGTTCGCGTCCAACGGCATGCACCGCAACTGCAAAGTGCTGATCGTGATGGGAAAGACAGATCCCGATGCGGCCCCGCACCGCCAGCAGTCGATGATGGTCGTGCCGATCGACGCTCCCGGCATCACGGTGCGGCGCAACCTACCGGTCTTCGGCTACCAGGACCGAGAAGGGCACGCCGAGATCGATTTCGACGACGTGCGAGTACCGGCGAAGGATGTGCTCAAGGGTGAGGGAGAGGGCTTCGCCATCAGCCAGGCCAGGCTGGGACCTGGTCGCATCCATCACTGCATGCGCGCAATCGGCATGGCCGAGCGGGCGTTAGAGCTGATGTGCAAACGAGCCCAGGCGCGCGTCACCTTCGGCAAGCCGGTCAGCGACAACGCCAATATTCGAGACTGGATCGCCGAGGCTCGCATCGATATCGAGATGATCCGCCTGCTCACGTTGAAGGCCGCGTATTTGATGGACACGGTCGGCAACAAGGAGGCTCGCACAGAGATCGCGGCTATCAAGGTGGCTGCGCCCGACATCGCGCTGAAGATCGTCGACCGGGCCATCCAGGTGCACGGCGGAGGCGGGGTCACCGACGACTTCCCACTCGCGATGGCGTGGGCGCACCTGCGCACGTTGCGGTTGGCGGACGGCCCCGACGAGGTGCACAAGCGGGCCATCGCCAAGCAGGAGTTGCGCAAGTACCGGGTAGGCGGGTCGGCGTGAGTCATGACTGAGACGCAGGGCGTTGTCGGCGTCGACCCGGATGCGGTGGCGCGGTGGCTCACGAAGCTGGGGCTAGAGGTGGAGACGCCACTGGATTTCCGGCGGATCGGCCTCGGCCAATCGAACCTGACGTACCGCGTCACCGATGCCGCGGACCACGCCTGGGTACTGCGCCGCCCACCGTTGGGTCATCTGTTGGCCTCGGCGCACGACGTGCTGCGGGAGGCCCGAATCATCGCGGCGCTAGAGAATACCGACGTGCCGGTTCCCCGAATATTAGGCACCACAACAGATTCGGAGTACTCCGAGGCGCCGCTGGTGTTGATGGAGTTTGTCGACGGCCGGGTAGTCGACACCATGGCCGTCGCGGAGGCGCTGACGCCGCAGCAGCGACGCCAGATCGCCCTTGACTTACCGCGCACCCTGGCCAAGATTCACGCCGTCGACCTCGCGGAGGTGGGCCTCGATGACCTGGCCAGCCACAAGCCCTACGCGCAGCGCCAGCTCAAACGGTGGGCCGGGCAGTGGGAACTGTCCAAGACGCGTGAGCTGCCCGAACTGGACGATCTCACCCGCCGTCTGGTGGCCGCCGCCCCGGAGCAAAGCGAAATCAGCTTGGTGCATGGGGATTTCCATCTGCGCAACCTGATCACCTCGCCCGAGTCCGGCGAGGTGGTAGCCACCCTGGACTGGGAACTGTCCACGCTCGGCGAACCGCTCGCCGACATGGGCAGTCTGCTCACCTACTGGCCCGAGCCCGGTGAGACGACGGGAGGTGACTTCGCGCCGTCCACGCTCGAAGGTTTTCCCGATCGTGCCGAAATGACTCGGCTTTACCTGGAAGCGACCGGCCGTGATCCGGCCGCTTTGCAGTATTGGCACGTATTGGGCCTGTGGAAGCTCGCGATCATCGCCGAAGGCGTCATGCGCCGGGCACGGGACGAGCCGCAAAACAAAGCTGCCGCAGGAACTCCCACCGTTGCGTGGATCGACGCGCGGGTGCACAAAGCAACCGAAATCGCCGACGCCGCAGGGATCGGTACCCGTTAGGTGGTCTCGGCCGTCGCCTCGACCAAGGTCGGCCGGGCTGGGCTGGGTTCGACGTTGGTCGCCTCCGGCACTTGGGGTTCCACCAGGTCCCGCACCGCCCGATGGGCGAGCCGGCCCGTCTGCACCCCGCCGAGAATCCGGACCGTGCCGCCCGTAGCGACGTGCTGCCGCTGCCAGTCGCTGATCGCCTGATGCGCAGCGTGGTCGAGGTAGTTTACCGACAGCTCGACGGTGACTATCGCGCCCCGCGGCACCGAAGCCAGCGCGTGCGTCAGCCGGGGCAGCGCCAGAAATGTGCAAGCCCCCTCGACGACCACATGCCACTCGTCGCCAACCTTTTCGGTCTGCACCCTGGCCCGTATCACCCGCCATCCGGTCATCGCGATGGCGAGGGCCAGTCCGATCATGACGCCGTGCAGGAGATTGAGGAAGATGACACAGACTACGGTCACCACATAGACGGCGAGATCGCCGTTGCGCAAAGCGGTTTCGACGTGCGCCGGCTTCAGCAGCTCGATTCCGATGACGATCAGCAGGCCTGCGAGCGCTGCGGTGGGAATCCGTTCGACCAACCCCGCGAAAGGCAGTGCAAAGACCAGGACCCATAAACCGTGCATGATTGTGGACGCGCGGGTCTTGGCGCCCGCATTGATATTTGCCGAGCTGCGAACGATCACACCGGCGATGGCCAAACCGCCGATGGCGCCCGACACCAGGTTTGAGGCGCCTTGTCCGATCAACTCGCGATTCAAGTCGGTGCGCGGTCCGTCGTGCATTCTGTCGGTCGCAACCGCGGTCAGCAGACTCTGGACGCTGCAGATGAGCGTGACGGTGATTACTCCGACGGCGATAGCTCCCCAGCTTCCGTGGGGCAACGTCGGCAGGTGAATCGCCTGCAGGATCGAGCCATCCAGCCTGATGCGAGACACGTTGAACGGAAACAACACCGAAACGACGGTCACGACCACGATGGCGACCAACGGCCCAGGAATGCGGGCAAGTTTGCGAGGGGCCTTGCGCCAGAGGACCATGATGGCGATCACAAGCAGGCCCAGGATGAGACCTGGCCGGTGGGCCCCGAGAACCTGTGCGGGCAGACCGGTGACGTTTTCCCAAGCGGTGCTTCGTGACTCGCCGCCGAGCAGCACGTGGGTTTGCTGCAGTGCGATCGTGATTCCGATGCC
This sequence comes from Mycobacterium sp. 852002-51163_SCH5372311, assembly GCF_001667115.1. Taxonomy (GTDB): domain Bacteria; phylum Actinomycetota; class Actinomycetes; order Mycobacteriales; family Mycobacteriaceae; genus Mycobacterium. The sequence goes on from NZ_LZIJ01000079.1 coordinate 27,462, forward strand.
TGCCAGCATCGCATGCACGACGACGGGTGAGATGGCCAGGGCGGCTCGTGCAACGCGACTGAGCCCCAACAGGATCTGCATGACGCCTGCCAGCATGGTGATGAAACACGTCATCCCCCAGCCGAATTCGGCGATGAGGTCGGCGACGACGACGGTCAGACCCGCTGCGGGCCCACTGACCTGCAACGGCGACCCCCCGATGGCTCCGCCGACGATGCCCCCGACGATCGCGGCAATCAGCCCCGCGAGCACCGGTGCGTTCGATGCGATGGCGATTCCCAGTGACAGCGGGAGCGCGACCAGGAAGACAACCAGTGATGCGGGCAGGTCGTGGCGAATCACCGAGCGCAGGCGGTCTGTTCGCGACGCCGGGCGGGCTTCGACGTCTTGGTTGCCCGCCTCATAGGCGTGCTGCATTGATCGCTCCCTCGTTTGGTGGTAGGGGACGTTGCGATAACCGCATATCGTATGGCGGTAGGTCGGTGTAACCTGTTGGCGCACTGGCATTTACACGCAGCGCGAACTTCGTTGTCCGGCTGATAAACGCCTCGCCCCTTCATCCGAAGGTATGGGTGCTGTGCTGCCCGGTCAACTTGGCGGGCGGGGTGCATAGCGAATCCAAATCTTTCCGCGCGGCGAGCTGGGCCCCCTCCCTTTCGCGAGCAGACATAGAATCGCCTAAAAGACCGCGGTTTTGGGCGATTTTGCGTCTGCTCGGCCTATCTACCGCACGACCTCGCGGTGGCCGGCGTCCAATCGGCGGGTCCAGCCGCGTGCGTCCAGGTGTTCCAACAACGGGATCGCTACCCGCCGTGTGGTGGAAAGCGCCTGCCGCGCTTGGCTTGTGGTGAACGGCTGCTCGAGCCGCGCCAGCTCCCGCATGGCCAGCGCAGGTGCCGTGGGCAGCAGCACCACGCCGTCTCGCAGCCGCAGCACGCGGCCGGCGCGCTCGGCCGCAGCCAGTTCCCGCACACCAAGGTGCAGCGCCGACAGCTCGTAGGCCTCCGGCGCGCGGAACGGCTCGGCCCGCAGCCGGGTTTCCAGCTCGCCCACCGCCACTTCGGCGCGGCCGAGGTCGTCACGAGCACCGGCCACCCGGATATGGCCGCCATCCTGCTCGAGCCCGGCGTCGCGGGCGACTGCGTCGAGCAGCGCCTTATCGGGCAGCGCGAGCAGGTCACATGCCGCGCCGCGAGATAGCCCCGCAGCCAACGGGTCTCGGGTGTGCAGTTCGTCTACCGCTGCCCGCAATCGCTGCTGCCACGCGTCATACGCCGGCCGATGCACCCACCAGCCCCCCACCACCCGCACCTCGGCCGGCACGGACTCTCTTGACAATCCCAGCCGGCGAAGGTGGCTTTCGGGCACCGCACCCCGGCGGGCGACCTCTGCCACGACGTCACCGCGGGCGTCCATCGCGGCCAGCACAGCCGCACGGCGCGCGCTGTCGCCGCGCCGGCGCAACACCGGTGGATCGGCGTCGAGCACCTGAGCGCCGCCGAGCACTCCAGCGCTGCCAGGCACACGCCACACCAGCCGATCGCCGAGAACCAGCGGCAGTCGCCTGTCGAGGGTCAGTCGCCCGTGATCGTCGTCGAAAGGTCGCAGCCGCGCGGGCACAGCCGCTGTCCCGACGTGAACCACGATTTGCGTCGCGACCTCGGTCAACGGGCCGCCCGTAGTACGGCGCACATCGAGCGTGCGGGTGCTCGGCCAGGCGTCCGGAGTGACAAGGGCGTCACCGCGGTGGATCGCATCGCGTGAGACACCGCGCAGGTTCAGCGCCACGCGAGCCACCGGTCCGAGGGTGGCGTAGGGCTGGCCGCAGCTCTGCAGACCCCGGATAACCGCCGAGCGCATGCGCTTCGCGCCGACCACGTCCAGCCGGTCACCGCAGGCCACGGTGCCGGCAGCGAGCGTGCCGGTCACGACGGTGCCCGCGCCGGTGATGGTGAACGATCGATCCACCCACAGGCGCAACCGCGAGGTGGTGTCGGGGACCGGCAACCGATCCAGGACGCCGTCGAGGGCGGCCCGCAACTCGTCCAGGCCGGTGCCGTCGACAGCGGACACGATCACCCCGGGCGCATCCCGCAGACCCGTCTCGGCCAGCTCCGCACGCGCCTGCGCCAGAACCTCCGCCCCGCGCTCCGGCGCCCGGTCGGCGCGGGTGATCGCGATGAGGCCATGACGAATTCCCAACGCCGCGACCGCATCTCGATGGTCGCTGGATTGCGCTCGCCAACCCTCGTCAGCGGCAACGACGAAGCAGACCACCGGCGCCGGCCCGAGGCCGGCCAGCGTGTTGGCCAGGAAGCGCTGGTGTCCGGGCACGTCGACAAACGCGATCGAGCGGCCCGACGGCAGCGTCGTCCAGGCGAAGCCGAGGTCGATGGTCAGTCCCCGGCGGCGCTCTTCCTCCCACCGGTCGGGCTCCATACCGGTGAGGGCACGAATGAGGGTGCTCTTGCCATGGTCCACGTGGCCGGCGGTAGCGATGACGTTCCGGACGGGCACGATCTAGCGGTCCGTGCCTAACGCTGCGCGTACAGCGTCCAGCAGGCGATCGTCGTCGGACTCGGGTATACAGCGCAGGTCCAGCAGGCAGGCGCCGTCGTGCACCCGCGGCAGCACTGCGGGATCCCCCGCGCGCAGCAGGGCGGCGGCGGACTCGGGGAGCCGTACCGCCCATCCGGGCAGGGGAACGCCGGGCGCTCCCCCGCCACCGATCCGCCCGTCGTGTGCGACGACGGGCGCGCCGACCGCCGCGGCCAGCCGCTCGGCCCGGGCGCGCAGCCGTTCGGGATCGGCGTGCAGGGACTGCGTCACCGGCGATACCCCGGCCCGAACGGTCGCCTCGAGCGCGGCCAGGGTGAGTTTGTCGGCGCGCACGGCGCGTGCCAGCGGATGCCGTGCCATCCGGGCCACTACGTCCGCGCGGCCGAGCACCACACCAGCCTGGGGCCCACCGAGCAGTTTGTCGCCGCTGGCGGTCACGACGTCGGCGCCGTCGGACAGCGCGGTCGCGGCGTCGGGCTCGTCGGGCAGCAACGGGTCGGGCGCGAGCAGTCCGCTGCCGAGGTCGGCGACCAACGGCACCTCCCGCTCCGCGGTCAACGTCCGAAGCTCGGGCAGCGAGACGCTGGCCGTAAAGCCTTCCACCCGGAAGTTGCTCTGGTGCACCTTGAGCACGCACCCGGTCTGCGGGCCGATCGCCTCCGCATAGTCCTTGAGATGCGTGCGGTTGGTGGTGCCCACCTCACGCAGCCGGGCACCGGTAGACGCGATCAGGTCGGGCAGCCGGAACCCGGCGCCGATCTCGATCAGCTCGCCACGGCTCACCACGACCTCTCTGGCGCCAGCTAGCGCGGTGGTCGCCAGCACCAGCGCCGCGGCGCCGTTGTTCACCACCAGCGCGTCCTCGGCTACCGGACAGGCGGTGAGCACGGCCTCGCGCACAGCGACGCCCCGCTTGGAGCGGGTGCCGGTGGCCAGGTCGAGTTCGACGTCGACGTAGCCGCTAGCCTCGACCAGCGCTTCGACCGCGCCCGCGGCCAGCGGCGCACGGCCCAGGTTGGTGTGTACGACGACGCCGGTGGCGTTGAGAACCGGCTTCAGTGACGTGGTGGTGCGGGCGGCCAGGGACGCCAGCACGCCGTGCTGCACCTGGTCGGGCGCCAGGTCACCGCGCCGGGCCTGGTCTTGGATATCACGCACCACCGATCTGACGACGTGCTCGCCCAACCGCGCCCGCGCGCGCTGCACCGCCGGCAGCGCGAGCAACTGATCCGTGCGCGGAATCAGCCGGCGCGGGTCGACCTGCGTCACGTTCCTCCTCGGTCTCGTCCCCTCGGTCTCGTCGGCCCCTCGGTCTCGTCGGCAGAGGGTGGCGGAGACGGACGGGAATCGAACCCGCCAGACCGAGCTGCTCGATCTCACCGGTTTTGAAGACCGGGGGGACCACCAGGAACCCAAACGTCTCCATCGGTAAACCTAGCTTCCAGCACCGCGAAAGTGCGATTGGCGACGCGTTTGCCGAGTGGCGCCGTCGGTAGTTGCACCTTCGCGGACACGTACGCTCGGCCCATGTCCCAGACGCGGCTCACGGGGTATGCGCACGGCGGCGGCTGCGCGTGCAAGATACCGCCCGGCGAACTCGAAGAGGCGGTGCGTGGCCTGGTCGGGCAGCCGAGCGAGAACGTCCTCGTCGGGCTCGACGACGGCGACGACGCGGCCGCGGTGCTGGTCGGCGACCTGGCGGTGCTGTCGACGGCGGACTTCTTCACGCCGGTCGTCGACGACGCCTACGACTGGGGCCGCATCGCCGCGGCCAACGCGCTGTCCGACGTGTACGCGATGGGCGGACGCCCGGTGGTCGCGATCAACCTCGTCGGGTGGCCGCGCGATCTGCTGCCGCTCGAGCTGATGACGGAGGTGCTGCGCGGGGGACTGGCGGTGGCGTCGGAGGCGGCCTGCCCGGTGATCGGTGGCCATTCCATCGACGACCCGGAACCGAAGTACGGCATGGCCGTAACCGGAGTCGCCGATCCCGGCAAGCTGCTGCGCAACGACGCCGCCGAACCGGGTCTGCCGCTGACCCTCACCAAGCCGCTCGGTGTTGGCCTTCTCAACAACCGGCACAAGCAGACCGGTGAGGTCTTCAAAGAGGCGATAGCAACCATGACCCAGCTGAATCGCGACGCTGCCACAGCTGCGGTGGCCGCCGGCGTGCGCGCGGCCACCGACGTGACGGGGTTCGGTCTGCTCGGACACCTGCACAAAATGTGCCGGGCCTCCCAGGTAGGGGCGGTCGTCGAGCGTGCCGCGGTGCCGGTGCTCGACGCCGCGCGTGAGGCGCTGCGCGACGGGTACGTCTCGGGCGGCACCCGACGCAATCTCGACTGGGTGCGCCCGCATCTACGGCACAACGTCGCTGAGGACGACCTGCTACTGCTGGCCGACGCCCAGACCTCGGGCGGCCTGCTCGTCGTCGGCGAGATACCCGGCTATCCCGTGATCGGCCACACCGTCGCGGGCGCAGGCATCGAGATCCGCTGAACCCCGCGTCAGCCACCTGTCGTGATCGAGTCGTCGGTGATGCCCGCCGCCCGGCGGGCAGCCAGCCGGCGCTTCTGCGGCTCGATCGTGTAGCGCGGATCGCGGGCGGACTCCAGCCCCGCCTCGAACACGCCGAACCGGGTGAGTGCCGACGCCGCCATCAGCGCCAGGCCCGACACCACCGCGACGCCACGATGCCGCCCGCCGAGCAGCGTCCCCAATCCGCCCGCGATGACCAGCCGCTCGCTCCACCGCAGCATCCGGCCCGGGGCGCCGTGATGCAGCGGCTCGGCGGCCACCGGGTCCATCCGGCGTTCCAAGACCTTCGTCGCGACCAGATCGCCCACCACGCCGAGGACGGCGAGGCGCCGCGCCGGACCGGTCTCGGCGACGGGCGTGGTGATCATCGCCAGACCCGAGGCGGCAAGGCTGGCCGAGCTGACGAAGACGAACGGCAGGTGCTCGTGGGCGGCGTTCCACGTCGGGGTCGCGGTGTCGCCGAGCAGCACCGCGGTGTAAACGGCCAGCGGTGCCGCGAACAGGCCGGCCTCCAAACCGGCGGGCCCTTCGACCGCCCGCAGCACAGGCCGCAACGGCCCCAACGGAATTCGCTCGCCCGTCAGACGGTCTACCTCCGCCGCCGCGGCAATGCCGGTCCCCGCGCTGAAGGCGCTGAGAATCCACGAGCCTAGGCTCATCGGCGACGTGAGCTTGATGGTCCGCATCATGTTGACGAATCGCTCGGGCCGGCCCAGATCCTTGACCAGGGCGGCCGCGCTGAGTATCACGGCCACCAGCGCCGAGAGCCGCGCGTTGCGGCGCAGTGCCGGACGCCCGGTGAGCTGGGCGCCGGCGGCGAGCAATCCCGACCCGCCGGCCACGCCGCCGAGGAACAGGTACGCCCCGACCTCGTGTCCCCACGGTGCCGGCTTGACCACCGGGCGTCCGTAATAGCTGGTGAATTCCGCCTCGGGCACCATCAGGGTCTCGTCGCGGCGCCTCTTCCCCCGCTTACGACGACCGCCGCCGGCTTGCGGCGGTCGTAAGCTGTCGAACTCCGACGTGCTCACGGACGCTTCCAAAAGGCCAGCGCCGCGGCCGCGACCATGCCGGCCCCCGCCATGCCGGCCCGTTTGAACATCTGCATCAGGTCGGCGGTAGGTACCCGAGGGTCGGGCGGCAGGCCGTAGACCTCCGGCTCGTCCAGCAGCAGAAAGACCGACCCGGTGCCGCCGACGCCGTCGTGCTCGTTGGCGCCGTAAAGGCGGGCCTCGGTGAGCCCCTGCGCGTGCAATTCGGCGACCCGTTCGCGGGCCTGCGCCACGAGCTCGTCGTGGTTGCCGAACTTGATCGACGTCGTGGGGCACGTCTTGGCGCAGGCGGGTGTCTGGTCTTCGACGAGCCGGTCGTAACAGAGCGTGCATTTCTGGGCGACACCGGTGACGAACTTTTCGGCCGGCCGATCCGACCGCTGAGCCGGCGTCGTGTAGGTCCCGTCGCTGCGGCGTTCGACCACGCCGAAGGGGCAACCGGCAACACAGGTGCCACACCCGTTGCAGACGTCGTCCTGCACGACGACGGTGCCGAACTCGGTGCGGAACAACGCGCCCGTCGGGCAGACGTCCAGGCAGCCGGCGTGCGTGCAATGCTTGCAGACGTCCGAGGCCATCAGCCAGCGGAACTCCGGAGTGTCGGGCGGTGTGGTATCCAGCGGGCCAGGCAGCTTCGGCATACCCAGGTTCACCAGCGCGCGTCCCGATTCCCGCGCCTGCTCGATGCGGTCGCGGCCCTGCTCGATGAACGCGACGTGCCGCCACGTGCTGGCACCCAAGTGCCCGGTGTTGTCGTAGGACGAGCCCAGCAACTCCAGCTCGCCGTCGAGCGGATTGCGGTTCCACTCCTTGCAGGCCACTTCGCACGCCTTACAGCCGATACAGATCGACGTGTCGGTGAAGAAACCCTTGCGCGGCTTGGGATCTGGCCACCGCGCGTCGGCGGTGGGATCGGTCGGTCCTGCCAGCTGGCCCATCAGCCCTCCCGTTCCGGGTCGGTGACGCGCGCCTTACCCGTCTCGACGGTCGCACCCGCCCGCGACTGATACTCCTCGACCAGGCGCAGCAGCGCCTCGCCCTGCGGCCGGCGGCCCGGACGGATGTCGCACGAGCCGGCTTTGGACTCCTGGATCTGTACGTTCGGGTCCAGGGTGACGCCGAGCAGGTCGTTGGCCGCGTCCCCGCTCACCACCGCGTCACCGCCGACGCCCCAATGGTAGGGCAGCCCGATCTGGTGAACGGTGCGACCGCCGATCACCAGGGGCGTAACACGTTCGGTGACAAGCACTTTGGCCTCAATGGCGGCCCGCGGAGAAACAATGGTAGCCCAGCCGTAGGGTTCCAAGCCCCGTTCGGCGGCCAACTCCGGAGAGACCTCGCAGAACATCTCGGGCTGCAACTCGGACAGGTAGGGCAGCCAGCGACTCATCCCACCCGCGGTGTGATGCTCGGTGAGCCTGTAGGTGGTGAACACGTACGGGTACACCTCGGCTCCTGGCTCGTCGGCACTCGGTGCGCTCAGATTGTCCTTGCGCGGGAACATGATTCGCGACGGGTTCTGCTGCTGCGGGTAGAGCGCGTTGGCGACCGGCGACTCCTGCGGTTCGTAGTGCGTGGGCAGCGGGCCGTCGACCATGCCCTTGGGCGCGAACAGCCAGCCCTTGCCGTCGGCCTGCATGACGAACGGGTCGTCGCCGGCCAGGGCGTCGGGTCCGCCGACGTCCGGGTCCGGCCGCGCGTGCGGCGCGCGGTCCACCGGAAAGTCGGGCACGTCGTCGCCAACCCAGCGGCCCTGCTGCTCGTCCCACCAGATGCACTTCTTGCGCTCGCTCCAGGGCTTGCCGTCGGGGTCGGCGGACGCCCGGTTGTAGAGGATGCGACGGTCGGCGGGCCACGCCCAGCCCCACTCCGACTGACTCGGGCTCGGGCCACCGTGTGGCACCCGGCGGGCGGCCTGGTTGACCCCGTCGGCATACACCCCGGAGTAGATCCAGCAGCCGCACGACGTCGAACCGTCGGCGCGCAGTTCGGTGTACCCGGACACGGGCGTGCCGGCGTCGGGCCCGGACAGGTGACAGCCGTTGATCTCGGCCACTATCGATTCGGGATCCGGCTCGCCGTGCTCGTCGACGGGATAGTCCCACGTCAGATCGAGCAGCGGGCGGTCGCGTTCGTCGGTCGAACCGGCCAGCCGGGCGCGGATTCGCTTGCCCAGCTCGACGAAGAACTGCAGTTCGCTCTGGCAGTCGCCGGGCGGTGCGACGGCCTGATGCCGCCACTGCACCAGCCGTTGCGTCTGGGTGAACGATCCGGCCTTTTCGACGTGGGTGGCCGCCGGGAAGAAGAACACCTCGGTCTCGATGTCCTCGGTGCGCAACTCGCCGGACGCGATTTCCGGACCGTCCTTCCACCAGGTGGCCGACTCGATGAGGTTGAGGTCGCGGACCACCAGCCACTTCAGGTGCGACATGCCGAGTCGCTGCAGGCGGCCGTGCGCCGATCCGACGGCCGGGTTCTGGCCCAGCAGGAAGTACCCGTCGACGTCGTCTTCCATCATCGACATCACCGTCTGATACGTGCCGTGCGGACCGTCGATCCGCGGCAGGTAGTCGTAGACCCAGTCGTTGTCTTCCCGCGCGGCCTCGCCCCACCAGGCTTTGAGCAGGCTGACGATGTAGGCGTCGGCGTTGGCCCAGAAGCCTTTCTGGCTCTTGGGCCCGACGGCGTCGACGTACTCGCCGAAGCTGTCGTGGACGCCGGCCATGGGCATCGGCAGGTAACCGGGAAGCAGGTTGAACAGCGTCGGGATGTCGGTGGATCCCTGGATGGTGGCGTGTCCGCGCAGCGCCATGATGCCGCTGCCCGGGCGTCCGACGTTGCCCAGCAGCAGCTGCAAAATCGTTGCGGTACGGATGAATTGGGCGCCGAGCGTGTGCTGTGTCCAGCCCACCGCGTACGCGAAACACGTGGTGCGGTCGCGGTTGGAGTTTTCCACGATAGTGCGGGCCAGATAGTCGAAGTCCCGGATGCTGACGCCGCAGACGTCGCGCACCATCTCGGGTGTGTAGCGGGCGTAGTGCCGCTTGAGGATCTGGAACACCGTCTGCGGATGTTGCAGCGTCTCGTCGCGCAGCACACGGGCATGCGGCAAGGGCGGTCCGCCGCTGCCGTGCACATCGCCCGCGGCACGGTCCGAGGCGTCGGCTCCGTGTTCGTGATCGGTGTCCTGCTCCGCTTCCTGCTCCGCATAAGCCCATGTCGACGGGTCGTACTTTCCGGTCTCGGGGTCGAAGCCGGAGAACAGACCGCCTAGATCCTCAGCGTCCCGGTAGTTTTCGTTGATCAACGTCGCGGCGTTGGTGTAGGCCAGTACGTACTCCTTGAACCACAGCTCGTGGGTGAGCACGTGGTTGATCAGCGCTCCCAGCAGCACCACGTCGGAGCCGGCCCGGATCGGAATGTGCTTGTCGCACACCGCCGAAGTGCGGGTGAACCGCGGGTCGACGTGAATAACCTTGGCGCCGCGGGCCTTAGCCTCTTCGACCCACTGGAAGCCGACCGGATGGCACTCGGCCATGTTGGAGCCCTGGATGACGATGCAGTCCGAGTTGGCCATGTCTTGCAGTGACTGGGTGGCGCCGCCGCGCCCGAAGGAGGTTCCCAGACCGGGAACCGTGGCGGAGTGTCAAATACGGGCTTGGTTCTCGATCTGAATGGCACCCGCGGCGGTGAAGAGTTTCTTGATGACGTAGTTCTCTTCGTTGTCCAGCGTCGCGCCGCCCAGGGCGGCGATCTTCATGGTGCGCCGCAGCGGATGGCCCTTCTTGTCGATGTCCTGCCAGGCGTGGCGGCGGGCCTCGACGAAGCGATCGGCGACCATGTCGATGGCGGTGTCGAGGTCCAGCGATTGCCATTCGGTAGAGCGAGGGGCGCGGTAGAGCATCTTGATCTGCCGCCCCGGCGAGTTGACCAGCTGCTCACTGGCCGAGCCCTTGGGACACAGCCGGCCGCGGGATATCGGCGAATCGGGATCGCCCTCGATCTGAACGACCTTCTCGTCCTTGACATATACCCGCTGCCCGCAGCCGACCGCGCAGTATGGGCAAACGCTTTGCACCACCCGGTCGGCCGTCGACGTGCGCGGGGCGATGGCGCGAGTCTGCTTGGAGGTGACCGCCGGCCCGCGCCCGAGCACATCCCCCGAACGCAACTGACGGATGACGGGCCATTCCAGGAAAAGTCGCGGGATTGCCATGCTGCGAGCCTAGTGCGCCGCACTTGCTAAAGCGTTGTAGTTATGCACGGTTATCGGGTCGGCATTTGGTGCCCGAGTCTGCATTGGCGGCGCCGAGCGTTCACGGCGCGGGTTTCGCAGATCAGGACGCCCTGGACGCAGACTCGATGCTGGACGAGCGGGCGGTTTGCCTTTCCGCACGGTGAGTGAGTACTCTCTCACCGTGGCCGCGGGTGCCGTTGGGGGACGTGACCGCCTGCTGGCTGCAGCACTGAAGCTCTTCGCCGAGAAGGGGTACGCCGCGGCGTCGGTGGCTGACATCCAACGGGCGTCAGGCTTGGCGCCGGGGTCGGGTGCGCTCTACAAGCACTTCGCCTCGAAGCGCGAATTGTTGGAAGCCGCAGTCGAGTACCGGATCGACAGCATCGTGTCCGCCCGAGAGCAGTACGACGCCGAGGAGCCGGGCAGCGTAGAACACGCGGTGCGCACCGCAGGCCGGCTGATCTGGAACAACCTGAAGCAGAGCGAGGACTTGCTGAAGGTCATGCTGCGCGAGCCGGACGAACTCGGCGATCTGGACGAGAAGACTTGGCAGGTCATCACCGACAACGCCTATCAGCGTTTCGCCGACGAATTGAAGAGGTCGAACAGCTCCGGCCGCACTCGCATCCCCGATCCCGAGGCGATCGCAGCCGTCGCGATCGGGTCGCTGTCATACGCCGCCACGCTGCAAGCGCTGACCGGTCGCTCCCCCGGCAACATCGACGACGATCGCTACTTCGAGGCCTGGGTCAACCAGACCACCAGCGTTCTGGGCCGCTACACCGTTAAACACCAACCTATTTCAGGAGCAGAACTGTGACTTATTCGCTACAACTGAGCGACGACGTGATCGAGGTCCGCGATTGGGTGCACCAGTTCGCGGCCGAGGTCGTCCGTCCCGCCGCGGCGGAATGGGATGAACGAGAGGAAACTCCGTGGCCGGTCATCCAAGAGGCCTCGAAGGTGGGTCTTTACTCGCCCGACTTCTTCGCGCAGCAAGCCGCCGAGGAGACCGGGCTGGGCATGCTCGTCGCATTCGAGGAGATGTTCTGGGGTGATGCCGGCATCGCGCTGTCCATCATGGGCACCGGGCTGGCCGCAGCGGCCTTGGCGGGCAACGGAACTCCCGAACAGCTCGGCCGCTGGTTGCCGGAAATGTTCGGCACTGCCGGCGAACCAAAGCTTGGGGCGTTCTGCTCGTCGGAGCCCGACGCGGGTTCTGACGTCGGCGGCATCCGTACCCGTGCACGCTACGACGAAGCGGCCCGGGAGTGGGTGCTCAACGGCACCAAGACGTGGGCGACCAATGGTGGCATTGCCAACGTGCACATCGTCGTTGCCTCGGTCTATCCGGAACTCGGTACCCGCGGCCAGGCGTCATTCGTCATCGGGCCAGATACCAACGGGCTGGCTCAGGGTCAGAAATTCAAGAAGCACGGAATTCGCGCGTCGCACACGGCCGAGGTGGTGCTCGACAACGTCCGCGTGCCCGAGGACGCCATACTCGGCGGCCGCGAGAAGTTCGAAGCGCGGATCGCCCGGGTGAAGTCCGGCGCTTCGGCGGGCGGCCAGGCCGCGATGAAAACCTTCGAGCGCACCCGCCCGACCGTCGGGGCAATGGCCGTCGGCGTAGCCCGGGCCGCATACGAGTATGCCCTCGAATACGCCTGCCAGCGTGAGCAATTCGGTCGCAAGATCGGTGAATTCCAAGCTGTCGCGTTCAAGTTGGCGGACATGAAGAGCCGTATCGACGCGGCGCGGTTGCTGGTGTGGCGCGCCGGCTGGATGGCGCGCAACAACCAGAACTTCGAATCCGCAGAGGGCTCGATGGCCAAACTGGTGGCAAGCGAGACCGCCGTCTATGTCACCGACGAGGCCATCCAGATCCTTGGCGGCAACGGCTACACCCGCGACTATCCCGTCGAGCGGATGCACCGCGACGCAAAGATCTTCACAATCTTCGAGGGTACGAGTGAGATCCAGCGTCTGGTGATTTCGAGGGCGCTGACCGGACTGCCGATCCGGTAACCAAGTACGGCGAGCAGACGCAGAATCGCATGCGAGAGCGCCGATTTGTGCGATTCTGCGTCTGCTCGGCCTATTGGACGGCCAACTGCAGACGGTCCAAGCGCCTGACCAAGATGCTTGGTAACCAGTCGCCGACCTCGGTCGCCGTGATCCAGTTAGTGGATTCCAATAGCATCCCTAATACGATCCGAGCCTCTAATCGGGCCAGCGCTGCTCCGATACAGAAGTGCACGCCCTTACCGAAGGCTAAGTGGTCTTTCGGGCCGATTCGGTTGAGGCGGAATTCATTTGGCGCATCGAAGTGCGCCGGATCGCGGTTGGCTGCTCCCCACATCAGCAGGAGGTGTGAATTGGCGGGCAGCTCAACCCCGGCGAGGGTCGCATCCTGCCACACGTGGCGGTAGTGCCCACGAAACGGCGATTCAAAACGCAACGTCTCCTCTATGAACGCTCCCAACACTTCTGGATGCTCACGGATCTGGGCTTGCACCTCAGGACGATCCGCGAGGATCCATGCCGCGCTGCCCAACAACGACGCGGTCGATTCTCCCGCAGCGCTGAACAGGGTGAGCATCATTCCAAGCGCAGGAAGCTGATCCAACTCACCCGATGCGTAGCGCACTGCCAGATCACCAATCAGGCCATCTTCAGCACCAGCGCTTGCCTTTTCGAAATGTTCCAAGACATATGCCGACAGTTCTATCGCCGCCATTCCGGCCGATTCGAGCTGGTCGGAGTTGACTATGCCGTCGAGCAGGGTGGTCGTGGCGTAGCCGAGCCGAATCAGCCGGTCGACGTCATCATCAGGCAGACCCAGCAACTTGGTCACGACCATCATCGGGAGCCGGTTTGCCATAGCGCTCATCCACTCGACCTGACCGTCATGCAGATTCTCCCGCCACAGGCGTTCGGCGGTCTGGGCGGCGAATTCTTCGATCCTCCGCACGCGCTTGGCCGATAAGTGCGGCAACAGGATCTTGCGGTGGATGGCGTGCACCGGATCATCCGCGGTGGCTAGGGCGTGAGCAGGACCGCCGGGTGGTCCCATGTCGAACGGGGTGACACTGCCGTCGTCGTGAAAGACCATGGTCGCCGTAAGGTTCGACGAGAAGTCTTCGACTCGCTCGACGGCTTCCAGCACCGCGTCCCAACCGCATACGGCGTAAAACGCGGAATTTCCAATGCGCTGCACCGGCGATTCTGTGCGCATGCGGTCGTAGAGCGGGTACGGATCCTGTATCGCGTCGGCGCAGAAGAACTGGGTCGGGTCATCTACGACCGTCATAGGTTTCACGCTGACGCGGTTCACGTGCAACGTCAACGGCGCCTGACAAAGTTGAGGGGCTGCTCTGAGTGAGCGCGAGTCTTGCCGAAACTGCCTATGGTGACCTACCAGCGGATTTTCTTGAGAAAGATCTGCTTATATGTCTCAGTGTGAGAGAAGAATTTCAACCGCGCTGGCGAAATAGGGCCTGGCCAGATGTCACGTGATGACTGGCTGGTGGGTCGGGACCGCCGCAGCGAAGCCGCCGAACGGATCTACGCGGCGGCTGCCGACCTAATCTCTCGACAGGGGTATGAAGCCTTCACCATCGAGGCCTTGGCAGCCGAGGTCCACTGCTCGCCGGCGACGATCTACCGTCATGCAGGCGGCAAGGCCGCGATCCGCGACGCCGTGGTTGCTATCCAATCGGTTCGGATTGTGGAAACGGCACGCGCCGCAATCAAGGACCTGCGGGGTCCGGATCGAGTCGTCACCGCCACCATCGTTGCTCTGCAGAGCCTGCAATCTGATCCGCTAGCCCAACTCATGCGGACAATGCACACGACTCCCGTCAGCGAGTGGATCACCAGTTCGCGCACCGTTACCGGCTTCGCCCGCGAGATGCTCGGTGAAGAGAACCCTGATCCACTCGCCGCGCAGTGGCTCATCCGCGTCTTCCTCGCACTGTGGTGTTGGCCCGTCAAAGACCCCGCCACTGAACGCGCCATGTTGCAACGGTTCCTCGCACTTGGGTGAGGAGACGCAAGCGGAGGAGAACGGCGAGCAGACGCAGAATCGCATGCGAGAGCCCCGATTTGTGCGATTCTGCGTCTGCTCGCCCGACCTCGCTCCACCCCTTGACAACTTTACGTTACGTGATGTAACGATATTGGCATGTCTGCGCGTGCTGCCGTCCGCGGTCGTCCACGCGACCCGCGAACGGAGCGCGACATCATGGACGCCACCCGTCGGCTGCTCGTCCGCGACGGCTACGAGCAGGTGACCATCGACGCGATCGCCCGCGAGGCCGGGGTGAGCCGGCCCACCGTTTACCGGCGCTGGCCGTCCAAGGCACATGTGGTTTTCGAGGCAGCGTTCGGCCAGCCGTCCGATGCCGCGCTGGTCGAGAACTCTGGCGACTTCGAAACCGATCTGCTGGTGTTCGTCCGCGAAGTGTTGCGGTTCTGGCGCGAACCCGTCGTCGAGGCCGCCGCGCTCGGCATCCTCGCCGACCGTCACCGCGACCGGGACCTGCATATCCGCACCCAGCAACTGCTCGACGAACGCACGCTCACCGAGTTCACTGCCCTGGTCCGCAGCGGCGTCGACCAAGGTCTGGTGCGCCGGGATGTGGACGTCGACATGCTCTACCAGATGCTCGTCGGCACCGCCTTCTACGCCGCGCAAATACAGCAAAACGACGATATAGACATCCTCGCAGAACGCCTGTGCGCCATGGTTATTCGCGGCGCAGCGAAAACGAAAGTGAGAAAACATGCCTGACTCAGTATCCGAAGCGTTCAACGGCCTGCTCGACGAAGTCCGCGCCATCGAGCAGAAGATCCTCGCCGCCGACCCGCCGCTGGACGAGCCCGACGTACTCGACGGATACCGCCTGGCATTCAGCGTGTTGCGGGTCGCCGTCGACACCTACGTGTGGGGCGACAAGGACAACCCCATCCTGATCGACGTCATCGGCCCCTACCTGAAATGGGGCGGCGACAACTCCGATGCGTTCTACCAAGTCGCTCCGATCGACCCGAACCGCACCTACCGGATTACCGGGAACCGCGGCGACGCCGTCTACCTGTCGATGACGGTTTACGGCGGACCTGACGACGGCCGCTACAGCAACCGCATCGTCGGCACGATCAACGACCGCAACCTCGAGTTCGACGACGACGGCAACTTCGAGTTCACCCTCAGTCCCGATCCGCAGCCGGGAACGTGGCTCAAACTCGACCCCGACGCCGTGCACGCGCTGACTCGTGACTACCTCACCGAGCCGGCGACGGGGCGTCGCACGCAATGGAAGATCGAGGCCATCGATCCTCCCCCGCGGAAGTCCGACAGCGCCGAGGACCTGGCCCGGCGGTTTCGTGCCGCACGCACGTGGCTGCGGGAGCAGATGTCGTTCCTGCCCACCCGCGTCCAACCGCCCAACCAGATCGCCGAGCCCTTCCCGGTACCGCAGCACGCCTACGGTTGGTCGGCGGCCGACGCCGCCTATGCCATGGGCGCCTACGACCTGAAACCCGACCAGGCCCTGGTGATCGACGGCACGTCACCGAAATGCGTGTTCTGGAACCTGTGCCTGTGGAACCCGTTCCTGCACACCTACGACTACACCTACGAACGCGTCACCATCAACGGCGCGCACATCGCCGACGAGACGGACGGCTCGTGGCGAATTGTGGTCAGCGACAAGGATCCTGGGCACCCCAACTGGGTGTCCACCGCGGGCCGCGCCCGTGGACTGATCTGGTTGCGCTGGTTCCTGCCCGAGGAGACGCCCGCGCGGCCCACCTGTCGGGTCGTCGATGTCGCCGACTTCGACAAAGATGACGCAGGACTAACGTCGTGACCGACCGCCCCGCCGACATCCGGCTTACGGATCTGGCCAATCCCGTCTATCCGGCTGCGGCGCAACCGATTCGGGACGGCCTGGCCGCTTACGGCGCGACGCTGCGGCTGCAGCCCGAGGAGATGCTCGCGGCGGCCGAACAACGCACCGACCTGAACAATTGGGGTGATCCGGGATTCCGGGAACGGCTTGACGTGTTGTGCGCATCGCTGCGCGACGAGGCGGGGTTGTCCGACACCGGCGTCGCGGTCGCTTACGAGCAGGTGGTGCAGAACCTGGTCAATCGGTTGCGGCTGGAGGCGCTGCTCGCCGAGCATCCCGAGATCGAAGACCTCCCCGTCGAACGACCGATCATCATTTGCGGACTCCCGCGCACAGGCACCACCCATCTGCACAACATGCTGGCCGCCGACCCGTCGCTGCGCCACCTGCCGTATTGGGAGAGTCTGGAGCCTTTCCCCTCGCCCGACGAGGTCCATGACGAGCAGCCGCGCCGCGACCGGTGTGCGACGGCACTGGAACTGACCAACACGTCGATGCCGGAATTCAAGCGCATGCACGACATGACGGTCGATCATGCGCACGAAGAGATCCAGCTGTTTGCCAACGACATCTCCGGGATGTTGCTCGAAAGCGTCTACCACATACCAAGTTTCGCCGCCCACTACAAGGCGCACGACCAGGGGCCGAGCTACGCCTACCTCAAGCGCATGTTGCAGGCCCTGCAATGGCTGCGGGGTGGGACCCGCTGGGTGCTGAAATCACCGCAGCACCTGGAGCAGTTCCCGACGCTGCTCGCCACTTTCCCCGACGCGACATTCGTTTTGACACATCGGGATCCGGTGGAAGTGACATTGTCGATGGCGACGATGATCTGCTATTCGTCGCGGATGGCCATGGCGCGGCCGGATCCGGTGAAGACTGCGCGCTATTGGCTGGACCGAGCCGAGGACCTGCTGAACGGATGTTTGCGCGACCGCGACCTGTTGCCGCACGATCAGTCGATCGACGTGCGGTTCACCGACTTCATGGCCGACGAGGAGGGCACCATCGCGCGCATCTACCAGCTGGCCGATCAGCCGTTCGACCACTCCGTGCGCAAGGCCATGGCGGAATTCCGCGCAGAGCATCCGCGCGGACGCTACGGCGGTGTGCTCTACAGCGCCGAAGACTTGGGACTGGATCGAGAGGAGATTGCCACCCGGCTATCCCCGTACCGGAGGCATTTCATCGATGACGCCGAATGACGGGTGGCAGGATTTCGTTGCCGGCTAGTCGACCAGTTCCCGAAGGGCCTCGATGAGCTTGACCCGCTCGGCTGGCGTCGCCGCGATGGGTGCCACGGTCAGGGTGGTCACCCCGGACTCGCGGAACGCCGCGACCCGTTCCTTGACGAACCCGGTGGGTCCGATCAGGTTGACGTCACGCACCAGCTCGTCGGGTACCGCCTTGGCAGCGCCGTCCTTGTCGCCGGCCAGGTAGAGCTCTTGGATCCGGTCGGCTTGCGGGCCGTAGCCGTATCGGGTGGCCAGGGTGTGGTAGAAGTTCTTGCCCTTCGCGCCCATCCCGCCGATGTAGAGCGCCAGGTGTGGCTTGACGAATTCCCTTAGCGGCTCGACGTTTTCGCCGATCGCCAGTACCGGCGCGGCGTAGACCTCGAGCTCGCCCAACGCAGGGTCGCGCTTGGCGTGACCGGCGGCCAACGCCTCGCCCCACACGTCGCGTGCCTTCTCGGGTAGATAGAAGATCGGTTGCCAGCCCTCGGCGATTTCGGCGGCGAGCTCGACGTTCTTGGGGCCCAGCGCGGCTACCAGGACTGGGATGCGTTCCCGGACAGGTTGATTGATGAGCTTGAGCGGTTTACCGAGGCCGGTGCCGGATTCGGGCGGCAATGGGATGGTGTAGTGCTTGCCTTGGTGTTGCAGGGTCTCGCGGCGCCATACCTGACGGCAGATCTCGATGACTTCGCGGGTGCGCGCAATCGGAGCGTCGTATGGCACGCCGTGAAATCCTTCGATGACCTGTGGGCCGGAGGCACCCAGGCCGAGGGTGAAGCGCCCGTCGGAGACGTAGTCGAGACCCGCGGCGGTCATCGCGGTCAGGGTGGGCGTGCGGGTATACAGCTGCAGGATGCCGGAAGCCAGTTGAACCCGTTCGGTGCTGGCCGCCAGGTAACCGAGTGCGCTCACCGCGTCGAACGAATACGCCTCGGGGACAAAGACAATGTCCAGGCCGGCGCGTTCGAGGTCGGCCACTTCGGCGGCCACCTCCTTGAAGCCACCCGCGTAGTTGATGGCCAATCCGATCCGCATGGTCAGCGCTGCCCCGCGTTGGCGAGTTCGAGGGCTTCCTGTTGGATGCGGTCGAACTGCGCGCCCATTGCCTCCGACAACGCCGTCGCACCCGACAGCGGTCGCACCATCACCATGAAGTCGTCGATCAAACCGTCGTCGTTGAAGTGCAGGAAGTCGCACCCGGTGATTTTCTTTCCCGCCACGCTGGCTTCGAATACGAATGCATGATCGTTGGCGTCATGGATCTCCCGGACGTAGCGAAAGTCCTCGAAGACCCGCAGCACGCCGCGCAGGAACGCCGCGGTTATCGGCTTGCCGACATATGGTTTGAAGGCGATCGGGCTGGTGAAGACGACGTCGTCGGCGAGCATCGCCTGGATGGTTGCCTCGTCGCGATCTTCGACTGCTTTGCGAAAGGGGTGCTTATTGCTCACGAGAGTTGACGGTAGAGGCTGTCGCGGCGTATGTCCATAGGTGATTACTCACTTTGTTGAATAGGTGTCTTGTTGTACGATGCGGCTATGTCGCTTCGCGATGCCGTGTTGGCCGCACTCCTCGAAGGCGAGTCTTCCGGATATGACCTGGCCAAAGGCTTCGATGCCGCCACGGCGAACTTCTGGATGGCCACGCCGCAGCAGCTGTATCGAGAGCTCGAACGCCTGGCCGTGCAAGGTCTGATCGAGGCTCGTGTGGTTCAACAGGAACGCCGGCCCAACAAGCGGATGTATTCGTTGACCGAGGCCGGTCGCGACGCGATCCGCCATTTCACGGTAAGTGCGCCAAAACCTTCGGTGATACGCGATGAACTGCTGGTCAAGGTGCAGGCTTCCGATGCCGGTGACCGACAGGCCGTGCGGGAATTCATCGTGGAGCGGTTGCACTGGGCGACAGGCAAGTTGGAACGCTACGAGCGATTGCGCGCCCGGCTCCTTGGCGGGCGAACCGAGCAAGACTATCTTGCCGAGGCCGAGCGTGTGGGGCCCTATTTGACGTTGCTGCGCGGAATCTTGTTCGAGCAAGAGAACATTCGGTGGGCCGAGCACGCTTTGACGGTCATCGAAGGCCGTCTGACGGCGGTGCCTTAATCGCGCGCCGGCCAGTCCGATGGGCTGACTTTCCGCCTGGATCCTTCTGGCGTGCGACGCGTCGTTTCAAATAGGCTCGGTATACCATTGGCCACACCGGTCACTTTCATCACCGCAGAAGAGGCTTGTGTCTTTTCGTCCACCTCGTAGCGACAGATTGGCTTGCCGCGCAACGGTTGTCGCTCGGAGGCGGACAAAACCACATACACCCGAAATTTTGTGGCCGGTGGGACTCATGAGAAACACGCGGCCCACCGGTTCTGTGCACCACAAGCTGCGCCTACCCCGCCGGCAATTTTGAAACAGCCCGTGCAAACGACGCGAGGCAGCACTTGCGATGAACGCTCACCAAGCCGCTCGCGGAGCCGCGACGGCAACGGGACATGATGGCCACATGAACGCCGACATCCGTGTTCTCGACAGCGAGGACGACCTCATCGCCGCGGCCAACCTGTTTCGCACCGCTATGGTCGGATTCCCGCCGTTGTCGAACCTGCCGCCCGGCCAGATCAGCAAGCTGCTCGAACCCGGCCGTACTATCGGGGCATTCGTCGACGGACAGTTCGTCGGCACCGCGGACGCCGTATCGTGCGGGCTCACGCTTCCGGGCGGAACCGTCGTCAGTCACGCCGCCGTGACGCACATCGGGGTGTTGCCGTCGTTCACCCGGAAAGGTATCGCCACCGATCTGGTACGTCATCAACTGCGCGACATCGCCGCGCGCGACGAGGTGGTCGCAACGCTGCGGGCGTCCGAGGCGACGATCTATGGACGCTATGGCTACGGAGTGGCCAGTTCATGCCAAAGCGTCGAGGTTCAGACGGCGCGGGCCTCGCTTCGTCCAGGCATCCGCTCCGGCGGGCCGGTACGACTGCTGGATCCCGCCGACGCGTGGGACGTACTGCCGAGGATTTATGCCGACAATCGGCCGGCCCGCCCCGGAGCCGTTGACCGCACGCCGGTGTGGTGGGAAGGCCTACGACTGCGCGCCGAATCATCAACTCAGCCTTGGTATATCGCGGTGCACGGCGAGCCGGGGTCCGAGTCGGGTTTCGCCCGATACCGGCCCGTCGATACCGAGCAGTGGTTCATCAGTGACCAGCGCACCATCGTGGTCGAGGATTTCTTCGCACCCACCACTGATGCCTACCTCGGACTGTTGCGATTCCTGTTCGGGCTGGATCTCGTTGACCGCGTGATGTTCTGGATGCTTCCCCTCGACGATCCGCTGCCCTTGCTGCTATCGGATCGGCGGGCCGTGAAGGTTCGCGCGGTATACGACGAAACGTGGCTTCGGATCGTCGACGTCCGACAAGCGCTGGCTGCGCGCCGATACGCCGGAGCTGGCTCCGTCACCGTCGCGGTGAATGACCCGCTCTTGCAGAGCAATTCGGCCAGTTTTACGATCACTGGTGACGGCGCCGAACCGACGGAATCGCCCGCTCAACTGCACGTCGACGTAGAGGGCCTTGGCACCGTCCTTCTCGGGGGTGCGACCTGGCACAGTCTCGCGGTTGCCGGGTTGGTCCAGGCCGACGATAGGGCGGCACTGGCCGAGGCCGATCGGCTGTTCGCCGTGCCCGAAGCGCCGTTCGCCGGCTTCTTCTTCTGAGGCCTATGACTGTGATTGCGGTCATCGGTGCGGGGATATGCGGACTCGCCGCTGGGTATGAGCTGTCGCGGCGCGAACAAGACGTGGTCGTCTTCGAGCGCGGCGAGCCGTTTGCCGAACAGTCCAAAGGACTCGCACGGATTTTTCGCATCGCACATCGGCGCCCGGCGCTATGCCGGCTCGCGATCAGAGCGCGCGTCGGTTGGCAGCGTTGGGAAGCAGAGTTCGGTGCGGGACGACTCCTTGGCTCCGAAGGATTTATCGCCGCCGGTCCCAGCCACGACGTCGCGGCCGCCATGACGGACGCTGGTGCCACGTTCTCATGGGTTGACCGTCCGGCGATCGCGGCGCGGATCCCTTTCGCAGCCCCGCCCTGGGAGACAGGCGTTTTCGATCCGCTCGGCGGCAGCCTGCGTATCCGGCGGGCGCTGACTGCCCTGACGAAGCGGGTGCGCATCCGTCGCGAAGAGATCGCCTCGGTTGCCGACGACGGCTCGATAGGGCTTGTGGACGGCACGATAGTGCGCGCCGACCGCGTGCTCATCTGTGCCGGGGTACATACGCCGGCACTCTTCGGCCCGCTCGACGTCGAGTTCCTACCGCACACTCGCATTACCTACGAAGGACCCGATGCCGTTGGCGCGGCGTGCCTTTCCGCGCCCGAAGGCTACGGGTTGCCGCTCGGCAGCACGGGCCGGTGGGCGTTCGGCCAGGTCACGCCAGACCCCGCGACGGTGCACGCGCTGTTCCCCTCGCTAATCCCGATCGACCGGGTGGACTGCGTCACGGTGTGTGCGCCGTGGCTGGACTCCGGCGGCGACGGGTGGACCGTGCGTCGCCGCGGCCGTGTCGTCGCCTTCGTCGGGAGCAACCTGATGAAGTTCGGGCCGCTGCTCGGTGACCTGCTGGCTCAAGCCGTGCTGAGCGACGAGCTACCCGACGATCTGATCCTCAGGTGAGGTTCCGCTGGCGAAAACTCGCGCGCAGCGATTCGAAACCTTGAAGGGTGTTGTTCAGCAACCGAACCGGCCTCTCAACGCTGATGTGCTCGACCTTCGGGAGCATCGCGCGCAACAGCGCATGCATCTCCATCTTCGACAAGTACATGCCCACGCAGGCGTGGGCACCGAAACCCCACCCGAGGTTGGCTCCCTTGCGACGCAACGAGAAAACCTCGGGTTGCTCGAACTGGCTTTCATCCATATTGGCTGACGCGTAGAGCAACACCACGCGCTGGCCACGACGGAGAACCGTGCCGTCGACCTCGGTGTCGTGCTTGATCATTCGCGTGAATCCACGCACCGGTGAGGCGAGGCGGACAGCTTCAACCGCGGCGACCGGCACGAGATCAGGATTACGCCGCAGCTCGCTCCATACCTCGGGGTTGGTGCCCAGGCTCCACAACAGCTGGGCGGATGCCAGGATCGTCGTATCCAGGCTCGGGCCGATGAAGTCGATCACCATCGCCTTGGCCTCCGCCGAGCTCAAGGTGCCGTCATGGCCCGCGGCAAGAATCGATTCCGCCCACCCGCCGCGCTTGACGTTCTCGGTGCGGAGAGTTCGCGCGTAACGCCTGAGGCTCAGTCCGGTAGGCATTGCCTTCAGCGTTCGACCGTTGATCGGTCCCAAGACGTCGAATGCGCCGCGGCCGTAATTCAGCATTCGCTGGTGGTCGATGTCGACACCGACCAGATCGGCGACTACCCGGACCGGGAGGTGCGCGGCGAAATCGGCGACGCCGTCGAACTCGTCACGATGGCACAGATTGTCGATAAGCGTGGAGGCTTCCGCTTGCAGAGTCGGGTCAACCGCGGAGAGCGCTTTGGCCGAAAGCGATTGCAGCAGTTGGCGACGCCGTTTGACGTGGGCCTCGCCGTCGCTGGCGAGCGTGGTACCCGCGGTCAGGACATTCGTGACCGGATTGGCAGCGACACCGTCGCCGCTGCAGTAGGTCTTGTCGTCGCCGAGCGCTTGGCGGACATCCCGGTAGCGGCCCATGACCCAGGACCGGTGCTTTGGCAGCCAGACCGCGGCTCCTGCCTCGCGGATCCGGCGGTAGGTCTCGACGGGCTTGAGCAGCGTCTCCCTGCTGTAGAGGTCTATCGGCAGCGTGGGAGTTCCGGCTGCAGGCCCGCGATCAAACACGCTCATGATTGAACACCCACCGACGTCACGATGAGCAAGCTTGCGCCACCTCAGGCCGCCTTTTCGGCAATTCAGCGCGCCGGGCAGGCCAAGGTCGTTGCGCGCGCTACCTCATCCCCCGGCCGGAGGCTGTGCCACCACCGTCGGCTTGAACCCGTATTTGGGAGCGGCGAACGGGACCGGCGCCCCGCGTCCACCGCCCAACAACGGCAGTCCGTTGAACGCGTTGGTCGCTGGTTCCCCGGCTCCCGCGAGTCCGTTGAGCGTCACGAGAGGCGTGGTCGGCGTCGGCGCCGCGCCGGCCCAGGCCGACGGAACCGACAATCCGCCGACGGACATCGCTCGGCCCACGCCTGCCGCCGCACTACCCATGGCGTTCGGGATGGCATGGGGCGCCGCCCCCACCGCCTCCAGCGCTTTGGCTATCTCCGGGGCCGCCTTGGCCGCCTGCGGAAGCATTGCCTGGCTGAGGCCTTGGATGTCTTTGAAGGAGGTCGTGAAAAGGCGCACCGGCGAAATCAATCTGATGAAGGCGTCAAACGGGGTGCTGGCATCCAATGTCGACGATCCCGTCAAGCCCTCCAGCAGGTCGCCGAACACTCCACCCACGACGATCCCGCTGCCATCGGAGGTGAAGCTCAGCCCCAGGCCACTCAGTACAGCGTTGAGATCGGTCAGCGAGGGCGGCGTGTTCGTGACACCGGCAAGACTCTGCAGCGTGCTCGGAATCGCTTTGAGGCTTTCGGCGTTGACGCCCGTGCTTGTTGCGACAGCCCGGCCGACGGCAGCGGCCTGGCCGGCCAGTCCGGCGGGGTTTGTGGCCTGCGCTGCCGGCCTGAATGGCGTCAACGTCGACGCCGTCGCCGATGTTCCGGCGTATCCGTACATCGCGGCCGCGTCTTGGGCCCACATCTCGGCGTATTGGGCCTCGGTGGCCGCAATCGCTGCGGTGTTCTGACCGAGGAAGTTTGTCGCCAGCAACGCCATCAACAAGGTGCGGTTCGCCGCGATCTCCAGCGGCGGGACGGTTTGGGCGAACGCCGCCTCATAGGCGCTAGCCGCCGCCGCGGCCTGACCGGCGACCTCATCGGCTTGTCCGCCGGTGCCACTTAGCCATGCCAGCTGCGGGAAGGCGGCTGCCGTCATGGATGCCGCGGATGGTCCCTGCCACGGCCCGTCGGTCAACCCGTTGATCAGGGTCGCGTAGGCGGACGCGGTGGTGTGCAGTTCGCTGGCCAGGGCCTTCCAAGCCGCCGCGGCGGCAAGCATCGGACCAGAGCCGGGACCGGAGTACATCAGCGCGGAGTTGATCTCCGGCGGTAACAGCCCGAAATCGACCATGGTTGACTCGCCTACGCCACCGCGGTCGCGTTCGCCGCCTCGGTGGCCGCATACGAGCCGGCGCTGATATCCAGCGTGATCGCCAATTGCTCGCGGATCGATGCGGCCCGGGCACTTATTTCTTGGTAAAGCCTTGCGTGCGAGGCGAACTGCGCAGCGGTCAGAATGGATACCACGTCGGCAGCGGCCGGAACCACTCCAGTCGTCGGGGCTGCGGCAGCCACGTTTTCGGCCCAGACCGATGCGTTCAAGGCCTGCATTTCCGCAGCGGCCATGGCCAGCACCTGCGGATCCGCGATAACCATCGACATGTTGCTCCTCAAAATCCCGTTTCAGCAATGAGTTTCAGCGACGACACTGTCACCGAACCAACTGCGAGGGTAGGTCAGCCACGTCCGGGCATGACAACTTCCCGCGCGCTAATTCATTGCGTCGTCGATAACTGTTCATTTTGCCGATCCATTTGAGTAGATCGTGAATGATGTTGTGAAATAATATGTTTGGAGTTTTATATGAGTTCTGCGAAGGTAGCCGGCCGTTGCGTCTGCCGTGAAATCTGCATCCGGCCGGCTACCGATCCTACTCTGCGACAGCCTATTTCATTTCAAATCAGCTGGGCATGCCGATGGCGACCTGATGAAGGCGCGAGTTTCAAGGGAGTTCATCTCATATACGACGCACATATGTGCCGCCTCGCTGCGCCCACGGCGCCGGCGCTCAGACCGCAGTAGGCGGCCCGAACCAGGTCGTGAGCGCTTCGGCGAGTCCAGCGCGGGAATGATCTCCCGTCCAGGCAACGTGTCCGTCCGGCCGGATCAACACAGCGACGGGAGCGGAGACCAC
Source organism: Mycobacterium sp. 852002-51163_SCH5372311 (assembly GCF_001667115.1). Taxonomy (GTDB): domain Bacteria; phylum Actinomycetota; class Actinomycetes; order Mycobacteriales; family Mycobacteriaceae; genus Mycobacterium. The sequence continues at coordinate 53,044 of NZ_LZIJ01000079.1, forward strand.
ACCGAGTACCGGAAGCTCCCATTCGCCAACGTATTTCGCGTCGACCAATCGGACACGACTGCTCCACCCAGCGATGTCGAAGCCGCCGGGACCGCCGAGGTTGAGCAGCACCGGACGGGCATCGCGCAAGAGCGTGACGACACGGGCCGGGCCGTCCTCGGTGACCAGGTCGAGGTCGGGCATGCGCCGACCCAGCAGCGGGTGTCCGTCACCGAGGTCGTAGCGGATGTCCAGCCCGGACATCATCGCCGCGAAGCGCTTGCGCGGCTCTTCCATGCCGAGGAGTTCGGAAACGACGTCGCGCATCGCCTTGGTGCGATCGTCGGGGCGAAGCAGCGCCATCTGAGCCATCGCGTTGCGCAGGACCCGCGCGGCCACCGGGTGTCGCTCGGCATGGTACGTATCCAGCAAGCTGTCGGGCGAGGTGTGATTGACCACCTGGGCCAGCTTCCATCCCAGGTTCACCGCGTCTTGCACACCGGTATTGAGGCCCTGTCCACCCACCGGGTGATGCACATGTGCGGCATCACCGGAGAGCAATACTCTTCTGTCTCGATAGGTCGCGGCCTGGCGCGCCGCGTCGGTGAATCTGGAAATCCAAGCGGGACTGTGGATCCCGTAATCCGTGCCGTAGACGGCGATGAGCGCCTCGCTCAACTCAGCCACGGTGGCCTCTCCTCCGGTTCGTAGGTGCTGCTCGGTCACCATGAGACGCACCGAGCCGCTGTCCTCGGCGCTCATCGAATGCACGCCGAGGGCATCGTGGCGGATGCCCCATTCGGGCGGGTCGTCGGTATCGAAGTCCATCTCGACCTCGGCGAGCAGGTAACTCGACGTCGGATCCCAGCCAAGAAATTCAATGCCGACAGACTTGCGGACCAGGCTGCGTCCTCCATCGCAGCCGACCAGATATTTCGTGCGGAGGAACTCGCCGCCCGCCAGCGCGACGTCCACGCCGGTGCCATCTTGTGCAACGCCCGTCACCTCACGTTCCCGATAGATCGGCACTGCCAACTCCCCCACCCACTCGGCCAGGATGCGCTCGATGTGTTCCTGCCACAGCGCGAGTCCGTAGGGATGCCGGGTGGGAAAGTCGCTGATGTCCAGTCGAATTTGGGCATATCCGGCGACCTGCGCCACCTGGCCATCGGCCAGGAATCGTTCAGCGATCCCCCGCTGATCGAGGATCTCGATGGTGCGCGAATGCAGACCTCCCGCGCGCGAGCCGACCAAGTCCTGGCTGGGCCGGCGCTCGACGACGGCGACGTCGACTCCGGCCAAGGCCAACTCACCTGCCAACATCAGTCCGGTAGGACCGCCTCCGGCAACAATTACCGCGTGACCGGCTATCGGTTTGCCCGTGCTGCCCGACTCCCCCAACGTCAACTTGCCGCCCCCATTCCGTGAAATATGGCTTCGGCCAGCCATTTTGCGGGATACCCCCGGTCTTGCCGCAAGACCCCGGGTGCGCTATAAGTTGAAGGTGAGAGGTAAATCTTCTCCTTCCCCCTGGATCGCGACGCAAGGCGCTCGTTGCAGAATGGGACAAATGCCGCAGTGGTCGCCGGTGCTGGGAGTGGGGAATGGCTGACATCACCATGCTGATCCTCGCCGACCACGAATGGTTCCGGGAACAGTTCGCCAGGCTGGACTATCTGCAGTCGCAAACGCCCGTCGACCGCGCCGCACTCGGACGGGTGTGGCGTCCACTGGCCGACAAGCTCGACGTACATGCCTATGTCGAAGAGAGCATCTTCTACCCGCAACTGCTGAAGCGGGGCGCCGACGACCCCGAAGGGGAGACGCTCGACGCGATCGGCGATCACAACGACATTCGCGACGGAGTGCGCGACGCGAACGCAAGTCGTGTCGGCAGCGAGGAATGGTGGGCCGCGGTCGGCCGCACCCGCCTGGCGAACGACGAGCACATGGCCGAGGAAGAGCGGGAAGGACTGTCAGACTTCCGTCGCCATGCCCCTATCGGTCTGCGCGAAGCCCTTGGGCGCCAATACAGCACATTTATGGCCCAGCATCCCACCGCGGAAGGGCTGCCGATCACCGACCAGGATCCGGAACGGTACGTGGAGAAGGTCGAGGGAACTCAACGCCCCGAACGCACGGACTTCTCGCTTCGCATCGGCAGCCTCAAAGGTAAGTAAGCCACGCGGCGCTGGCACGATGGTCACACCTGCCACTCAGGTATCAAAACGCAGGGCATGTTGCCTTTTGCAAAGCGCTAGCGCCCGCGCTAGCGCAATCGGCAATCGGATGGTGCCACCCGCGGCGGTACTGGTGTGGCCTGTGTGACTGGTAGGTCCGGCACAGTACATCGCCGATCAATGTCGTCTGTGAAATACCGAGCTCAGAGTTGTTGGCCTTAGCCAATTTTCAACGATTGCCCGTAGTCGTGTCCGGCTTTCAGCGAGTAGTACTGAATGCCGTCAAAACGGTTCTTTCACAGCGTCTCTTCGTAGGCGTTCTGCGCCAACGCCGGGTGGATCGTGCTCGCCGGACTCAGTGTCGCGTGGTTAACTGCGACGGTGGGCAGAGAACCGGGGTTGGCACGACGCTTTTTCGATCGATTCGAGCCGGTACATGCGGTGACCTACTTCGCCCCGGAGGCGCGCGCCGCTTTAGACGAGTTGGGCTATCGCGGGTTTTGGATGGGCTACTTCGCGGCCCGGTCCGCGCCGTTGGGCACGGTGCCGACCGAAGTGGTCACGGCCATCTTCTACAACTTCGCGCCCGAACGGGTCGCGCGGGCCCTGCCGGCGGCGTGGCAGATCGCTGGTCCGGAAGCCGCATTGCGCGCACGCCAGGACGCGGCCGTGGCGGCGCTGCGCCGCTACGGTCTGGAGGCAGACGAAAGCGTCTGTGCCGCAGCGGAATTAGCCGGACAGGCGGCACGCGGTGCGCCGCTGGACGGAAGACCGCTGTTCGGCGCGAATCTGGCGTTGCCCTGGCCGGACGATCCGCTGGCCGCGTTGTGGCACGCCACCACGCTGCTGCGCGAACACCGCGGCGACGCGCATTTGGCGGTACTGGCGGCTGCGGGAATTTCCGGCCGGGAATCCAACGTGTTGCACGCGGCGGCGGGCAAGGTTCCGCGTGAGTACATCGCGCGCACGCGGGACTACGACGAGGCCGCGTGGCGGCACCACGAACAGCGGCTGATGGAGCGTGGCTTACTGAACGCAGACGGATCTCTGACGTCGTCGGGCCGGATGTTGAAGGACGACATCGAAGCAAGAACCGACCTGCTTGCCTTGTCGGCGCTCGACGCGCTGGGCGACGACGAGGTGGAAGCGTTGTTCCAGGCGCTGACTCCGATCACCCGGGCAGTGGTCGCCGGCGGAGACATTCCCGCCGTCACCCCGATGGATGTGCGCCGTCACGAATTACAGGACAGCAGCGCACATTTGGCTGATTCTTCAGTCTGAGCCGCGCGACCGGAAGGATGAGCCCCATGGCAGTTCACTGGGATTCGCCAGATGCACTCGACGGTGAGCCGGTAGTCGGTTCGATAGCCACCATCGACAGCTTGGCAGTTGCCGGTTCGGTCGCGACGGCAAAGAGCGTCGCGGTGGCCGGGTCGGCGTCGACAGCAGCCAGTGTGGCAATAGCGGGTTCGGTTGCGACCGCCGGCAGCGTTGCCGTTGCGGGCTCGGCGGGCACCGCGGGCAGTGCCGGGGTGATTTCGAGTGCGTTGACTGTGCTGTGTGTGGCTGTCCGGGAATGTGTGGCGTGCCTGGCATGTGTCGCCTGCACCCGGTGCGCAGCGTGCGTCGGCTGCGTGCGCTGCACCGACTGCGTCGGGTGCATCGGCTGCGTGAATTGCTCAGGGTTGCGTAACGTCAAGGGCGCCAGAAACATTCACTCGCAACCCACCGTGTGACGAAAACCGTTTACCGCCAGGCGAATACCGGTTGTTCGAGTTCGTCGACCGGGTCGTCGCGGCCCTCGAGGCACAGCCACCGCAGCTGCAGCAGCACAGCGCCTGTCGGCGCGTGAATCAAATCGTTCCCCAACGGGATTTGCACGACCGGCCGCGGGCTTTCCGGGATCGCGATGAATCGTGGTGAATCGGGGCGCTGCAATTGGTGCAGGCCCACCCGATAAACAGCCACTACCTCGTCGGGTGCAGGTTGGGGATCGAGTCGTCCGCCGCCCCAGAGCACCACCGGTGTGATGACGTAGCCGGACCGGGTCGGGTAGTCGTCGAGCAGGCCGAGGACGGCCGCGTCGGACAGCTGGACGGCCACCTCCTCGTCCAGCTCGCGCAGGGCGGCGTCTATCACCGTTTCGCCCGCGTCCAGACGACCGCCGGGCAGCGCCCACTGCGCAGCATGTGACGTGAGCCGAGATGCTCTGCGGCACAACAGGAACGCTGCACCGCCGGAGACGTCGACCATACGACCGTCCAGGCTTTCCGGGATCGGTCGACCGTCGATCCATTCGTCGACCGGCGCCGGGTCGACCCTGTCCTCACCGACCTCGGAGTCGACCAGCACCACCGCCACGGCCGCATGCCGCTTCGTCGGATCAGTCACTACGCGGCGATCGTGCCCCGCCAAACGGGCACGGACCTGGTCGCGCAGGCCATCGTCATAGGTGATCGGCACCGTTCGACCATAAGCAAGCGCCGTTCATGCCGTACCGGCGGATGCTGCGGCGCCCCAGTTTGCGCCGTATCCCACCGAAACCTCGAGCGGCACGTCGAGCGGATAGGCGTCGGTCATGTGTTCACTCGTCAACGCCGCCAACGTGTCGCGCTCGCCATGCGCAACCTCGAAGAGCAGCTCGTCATCGACCTGCAACACCATGCGTGATTTCAGACCGGCGTCCTTGATCGCCTGGTTGATGCCGGCCATCGCGACCTTGACGATGTCCGCTGCGCTGCCCTCTACAGACATGGCCAGCGCCGCACGCTCCGCAGCCTCACGGACCTGAGGGTCACTGCTGTCAAGGTCCGGCAGGTAGCGGCGGCGGCCCAGCAGGGTGGACGCGTACCCGAGCCTGCGGGCGTCGTCGACGATCGAGAGCTTGGACTCGGCGTGATCCTCGCTGCTGGCTTCGATCAGGCCCGCATTGCCGCACAGGTGGGCCAGGACCCGCGGTTCGATCCGCCGGTAGTGCGCCGTCATCAGTTCGGCGTAGCCCTCCCCCGCCACCAACGCCTCCCGGATCTGCCGGCCGGCACGCGGATGGTTGGTGATGTCGTGCAGATGTGGATCGGAAGACGAAAGCCTGCCGCTGGTCTGGTGAAAGGTGGCGTGGATACGGCCGTCGGAGGCGATCGAACTCAACAGTCCGCCGACGGTGTCTTCGTCGACAACATCCCGGATGCGCGTCAGCACCGTGCGATCCACCGCGATGCCGGCGGTTTCCATGTCGACCAACGCCCGCTGGGCCGGCAGCTCCAGCCGACCCAGCAGCGACGAGGAGTCGATACGCGCCAATTCCTCGTCGAGCACGTCAGCGAGATCGAGCACGGCGCAGGCCCTCAGGATCAACGCCGGCGCCGCCTCTGGGTTGGGCGATGAAAGTTGCTGCAATGCAGCAGCTTCCGTGGGCAGCGCACAACGCATGTGGTGTATCAACAGATCATTGAGCGCCAAGCTTCGATGCTCGGGGCGCAACAGGTATGCCGCCAACGCGGTGTCCGAGGTGACACCGCGCAACGTCCAGCCGCATCCGGCCAGAGCATGCGTCGCCGGCTTCGCGTCGTGTACCGCCTTGGGCGGGCCAGGGTCGGCAAGCCAGGACGCCAACGCTGCCTCGTCGTCGGGCGTCAACGCGGCGGCGTCGATGTAGCGACCATCTCCGTCGGCTGCCACGATCGCCAGGACGACAGCTCTTGCGCCGTAGCCCAGACCGGTACCGGCGACGGTTAGGCCGAAGCGATTCCCCAGGCTGTGTTCGGCCAGCCAGGCGGCGAGCTCTCCGTCTTGCAGCGCTCGCCCGCGCACGTCGAATCCATTCGACACGTTCTTCATCTCCGCCATGGTCTGCCAACCATTGTGACGACCCGCTGCGCATGACCCTCTCATGTACCCGATCGACCGGTGTCGCTACGGTCACTAGATAAGTGACGGAGGTTTCTATGGCTGGGCAAATCCCGTTGGTCGATTATCTGGTGCTCGACGATGGCGAACCGCATCTGGTCGCGCAGGAATGTACGAATTGCGGTGCTCGGTTCTTCGATCGCCGCAACGCGTGTGCCGGCTGTTTTGCGACCGAGTTCAAGTCCGTCCCGGTGGCGACCGAGGGCACGGTGCGAACGTTCACCATCGTCACCTTCGCGGCGCCCGGGATTCCCGTCCCGTTCGTGGCTTCGGTGGTCGACTGCGATGGCACCCAGGTCCGGGCCAACCTGATCAACGTCGAACCCAGTCCCGAGCATGTGCGCGACGGCATGAAAGTGCGGTTGGCCACCTACCCCATCGGCACCGACTCGGCAGGCACCGAGGCGATCGGCTTCGGTTTCGAGCCCGTCACCTGACTTAGCAGCGATTGACAAAGGAGCAGCGACGATGAGCGCCAGCGACGAGATTTGGATCCTCGGTATCCGGATGACCAAGTTCGGCAAGCACCCCGACCGCGACACGGTCGACCTTGCGGCCGAAGCAGCCACCGGCGCGCTGACCGACGCCGGCGTGAGCATGGCCGACATCGGAGTTCTGGCGGCGGGCAACCTGATGAATGCGAATGCCGGCCTCGGCCAGCAGCTGCAGAAGCAGATCGGCCAGACCGGTATTCCCGTCTACAACGTGGCCAACGCGTGCGCGACCGGCGCCACCGCGCTGCGCACGGCCATCATGGCCGTCAAGGCCGGCGAGGTTGATTACGGCATGGCCGTAGGCGTGGAAAAGCTGTCCGGTGCGGGGCTGCTCGGAGCGGGCGGAAAGACAAAGGCCGACACCGACGTCTGGGCGCCGAAGGGGCGCTATGGCGCCGTCGCGCCCGTCGACGGGCGGATCGGCACTGAGGCAATGCCCGGTGTGTTCGCCCAGATCGGCACCGAGTACGGCCACAGGTACGGCGGCACCAGCTTCGAACTGTTCGCCAAGATCAGCGAGAAGAACCACGCCCATTCGACGCTGAATCCCCTTGCCGCCTACCAAAAGCGGTTCACTCTCGAACAGATCATGAACGACGTCATGATCGCCTACCCCAACACGCGGCCGATGTGTTCGGCCAACTGTGACGGTGCCGCGGCCGCGGTCGTGTGCAATGGCGAGACGCTGAAATCGCTGTCGCCCGAGCAGCGTCGGCGCGCGGTGAAGGTGTCGGCGTCGGTGCTGACCACCGACCCCTACGAGCCGGGGTGCCAGGTGTTGCCGAACGTCAACACACTGACCCGCAACGCCGCACGGACGGCATACGAGCAAGCCGGAATCGGACCGAGCGACCTCGACCTCGTCGAGCTGCACGACTGCTTCGCCACCGCCGAGCTGGTGCACTACGACAACTTGATGCTGTGCGACGAAGGCGGCGCCGCCGACTTCTTCAACTCCGGCGCCACTTGGCGCGACGGGTCGACACCGGTGAACGTGTCGGGCGGGCTGCAGTCCAAGGGCCACCCGATCGCGGCCACCGGCATCGCCAACATCTGGGAAATCTGCCACCATCTCCGGGGAGAAGCCGGCGATCGTCAGATCGACAATGCGAAAGTCGGCCTGGCCCACGTCATCGGCCTGGGCTCGGCCTGCGGCGTGCACATCCTGGAAAAGTCGGCGGCCTAGTAGCGCGAGCAGCACTGCGGGTCGAGCCCGTCGTCACCGCAGAATCAATCCGCACCGATTCGTGAGCCGCAAGAATTTCGCAAGCCAACCGATGCAAGATTCCACTAGCTCGGCGCGGCAATGAAGAGGACCGATCATGAGGCGAGGCATCGCATGGCTGACAACGGCTCTGCTGATGTCCGGTGGCGTGGTTCTGGCGGGTCTGGGTACGGGGACCGCGCAGGCGACCGGCCGGCCGTACTGCCCAGGCGATCCGCCGAACTGGGCTCCTGGCGGCCCGCCGAACACGAGTTTCGTGCACTGGAACTGGAACGTCTGCCACAACTATCACTACGGCCCTACCGGTGTGGTCGACGAGGACACGGGTCATGTGTGGCTTTATCCCACCGGTCCTATCCCGCCGGCAGGGCCACCCGCGCCTCCGGGATCACCGCCGCCGCCCGGCTGTCCGCCGTGGGCCACGATCTTCAGCGGCCCGGCGCAGTGCGGCGGCCTGTGAGGACCTAGATCGGGGCTACCCGGTCGGTCCACGGGAGCGCCTGTTCAAGCTGGGCCGCCAGCCGGATCAGCAGTAACTCGCCGCCCAGCGGCGCGACGAACTGCACACCGAGCGGCAGAGACTCGGCGGTCCAATGGAGCGGAAGCGAAATCGCCGGGCGCCCAGTGAGATTCGCCAGCTGGGTGTACGGCACCCAGCCGAGGTTCTGCTGCACCATGTCGTCGACGATCTTGGTGTGACGCAACAGGCCGGCGGCGCGGGTCTTGATCAGCGCGTCGGCTCCGCGCTGCAATGCGCCCGGCAAGTCGAATTCGCCGATCTTCGGCGGCGGGGTCGCCAATGTGGGGGTCAGTAGCAGGTCGTACGACTCGAAGAACGTGGTCAGCCGTCGGGTGTGCTCGTGGCGCTGCTGGACGGCGTGGACATAGTCGACGCCGCTGGTCGCGCGGCCGAGTGCGGCCATGATCAGCGTGTCGCGCTCGAATGACTCGTTGCCCGCTCCGGTCAACCGTTTCGCCTCGTCGACCTCCCAGGCCAGGTGGACGAACCAGGTGAGCAGGAACTCTCGGGCGAGGGCGGCGTCGTCGTACGGTGCTTGCGCCAGTTCCTCGACGTCGTGGCCAAGGTCGGTCAGCACGCGTGCGGCCGCTTCGACGGCCGCGAAGGCCTCCCGGTGCGGCTTCGGATTGATCGCCGACGGCACCCGCACGCCGATCCGGAGTTTCCCGGGGTCCCCGTCCAGGGACGACGTGAACGGCGCGTCCGGCACGGCAGGCAGGTATGGCCCGAAAGGTTCTCCGCCGCAAATGATGTCGAGCATGGCGGCCGTGTCGCGCACAGTCCGTGAAACCACGCCCTGCACCGCCGCGCCGTGCATGGACTCACCGGTTGCAGGGCCCATGGGCGTCAGCCCACGCCCTGGCTTCAGACCGACCAGACCGCAGCACGCCGCCGGGATGCGCGTCGACCCGCCGCCATCGTTCGCGCCGGCGCACGGAACGATGCCCGCCGCGACCGCGGCTGCCGACCCGCCTGACGACCCGCCCGGCGTCCGCTGCAGATCCCACGGATTGCGCGCCGGCCCCCAGGCCACCGGCTCGGTGATCCCCTTGGCCCCGAACTCCGGCAGGTTGGTCTTGCCGAAGATCACCAGACCGGCGTCGATCCAGCGCTGGACAACGGTGGCGTGCTCGGCAACAGGCGTCGACATCAGCGAGCGTGAGCCTTGCGAGGTGGGCAGACCCGCGTAGTCCTGGGCGATGTCCTTGATCAGAAACGGGACCCCAGCGAATGGGCCACTGAGGTCGTCGGGCGACGCAGGGATGTCACGCACGATCGCGTTGATCCGCGGGTTCACGGCGGCGGCCCGCTCCCGAGCCTGCGTGAGCAGCTCGGCTGCCGTCACCTCTTTGTCAGCGACCAGCTTCGCCAGCCCGGTGGCGTCGTATTTCCGGTACTCGTCGAAGTTCATCGTCTGACCGTATGTCGGGCGGCCGCCTTTCGGTAACGACGAGTACCCATGGCAGGGTTTCGCGGCGAGTGATTCGGGAGATCCTGATCGGAAGCAACTACTGACTTCCGGGGAGGCTTAGCGTGGATCAGCCAGGCAACAGCAATTCGGCGCCGGTGCCGAAGGACGCCCGGAAGGCAACCGAAGCGCAACGTGAAGAGGAAGAGCAACTGGAGCACCAAGGCGACGACCCTGACGCGCCGGGCTCGCACCAGTCTCAACGCCAACTTCCCGATGAGAGCACGCGGTAGCCCGCCGCTGCCGTAGTGCCATTCACGCTTCGCGGTGCGGAACAAGATTTCCGCAATTGCTGCTTCGGCGCGACGGCCAGGAACAGGAAGCGCCATGGACGATTGGGTGGCCGATCAGAACGCCCCGGAAAAACGGGTCGCGGCTTCCCACGGTTTCGTTCTCAGGTTGCCGGCGGGCTGACCGGGTGTTAGCCGGCGCAGGCTACGGCTTCGGATGTCGCCGGGGCTATCGTTTTGCAGACACGCAACACGGCCCGATTTTCCGATGCGCGAATGGCGGGTGTGATCGGGTGCCATCGTTAACATGCTCCGCGCCGGAGGGGTGAGCAATGACAATCAGCGTGGACGAACGTGCCGAGTTGAAGGCAGCGATCCGAGACCTGCTGCATGACAGCTGCACCGAGGCCGACGTGCGCCGTGTGATCGACACCGAAGACGGGTTCGATCACCACGTTTGGCGGATGCTGGCCGAACAAGGGGTCACCGGCGTCCTGGTCGACAGCGAGTACGGAGGGGTCGGACTGAGCGCGCTCGAACTCGAGGCCGTCGCGGAGGAGATCGGCGCCGCACTACTTCCCTCGCCGTGGTTGTCCAGCGCGGTCCTGACCGTCGCGCTGATTCAGGCGGCGAGTTCGGAGGACGACAAGCGCCGGCTGTTACCTGGCCTCGCCGACGGCTCAGCGATCGGTACCGTCGCGATTACCGGTGAGCGCGGAACTTGGACACCGGAAGGCGTTGCCGTGCAGACGAACACCGACACTACGCTCTCCGGTGCTGCACATTACGTCACCTGGGGCCAGGTCGCCGACGTCATTCTCGTTGTCGCCCACACCCCCGACGGCATCGGCGTATTCGAGGTGGCACCCGACGCCGACGGTTTCGCCCGCACCGCGGCAACGGTTTTCGATCCCACCGTGCGACTGTCGACGTTCACGTTTCGTCACACACCTGCGCGACGACTTGGCAGCGCGGGATGGCAAGCCGTTCAGGACGCGCTGGACTTCGCGGTGATCGCACTCGCAGGAGAGCAGGTCGGCGGATCTCGCAGGATCTTCGATATGACAATCGATTACCTCAAGACGCGGGTCCAATTCGGGCGGGCGATCGGCAGCTTCCAGGCGCTCAAACATATGGCCGCCGATCTACTCCTGGAGAATGAATCCGCGATGTCCGCGGCACACCATGCCGCGGCGACAAAGGCTTCACAAAGCGAGAAATCCACCGGGGCAATCGCTCTGGCGGGATTCGTATGCGCCGAAGCCTACGAGTCCACTGCCATGCAAGCGATTCAGATGCACGGCGGCATCGGATTCACTTGGGAGCACCCCGCCCACCTTTTCCTTCGTCGGGCCCGCACCGGCATGCAGCTGTTCGGAGCCCCCGCACTCTTCCGCGAGCGTTACCTCGTTTCGAAAGGCGCGTGAAATGTCCTCCGCTACTTTGCCTCCCGCCGGCGAATTGCGCGCCGAGGTCCGCGGATGGCTGGCCGCCAACTGGACCGAGCTTCCGAAATCCGATGATCCATGGAGCAGTCCGCCGGAGCGGATTGCGTGGCTGGAGAAGGTCGTCGACGAAGGCTATGCGGTACCGACGTATCCAACCGAATGGTTCGGTCGGGGGTATCCCCCTGAACTCGCCACTGTGGTGATCGAGGAGTTCCGTGCTGTCAAGGCGCCCGGTGCTGGACAGGACAAATACAACATTTTCGCCAACACCGCGCTGAAGTTGGGCTCCGACACGCTCAAGCACGAGTTGCTGCGCGACTTCCTGACCGAGCGTGCCCGAACCTGCCTGTTGTACAGCGAGCCCGGAGCAGGCTCCGACCTTGCCAGCGTGCGCACGACAGCGGTCAGACAAGGCGACCACTGGATTGTCAACGGGCAGAAGGTGTGGACGTCGGGGGCGAAGACCGCCGACTACGCACTTCTGATCGCCCGCACCGATTGGGATGTACCCAAACACAATGGGCTGACTTTCTTCCTTCTCCCGATGAAACAGCCCGGTATCGAGGTCAGACCGTTGGTGCAGATCACCGGAGAGTCGCACTTTAACGAAGTCTTCATCACCGACGCGACGGTGCCCGACGAATACCTCCTCGGTGGCGAGGGCAACGGGTGGCGATCGCTGCAGACCGCGCTGGCCTACGAGCGCTCCATCATGGGTGACAGCGGTCGCGGTTCCCGTAACCGTTCGCGTGCGGACGATCTCATCGCGTTGGCCCGCGACCATGGCCGCCTCGACGATCCCGCCGTCCGGCTGCGATTGGCCAAGGTCGTGGCCATGCGAGAACTCAACTCGCTCAACAATGCACGCGCCAAAGCCACGGCAGCACAGGGCACGTCGAGTTCGATCATGTCCCTGGGAAAACTTGCGATGTCGAAGATTCTGCACGCCGAGGCCCGGATGAAAACCGAGCTGATCGGAGCCCAAGCTCTGCTGGCGGGCCGCGACAACCCCGAGGCCGACGACGTCAACTTCCTTGCCCTCAACGCCTTCTTCACCTCGATCGGGGGCGGTACCGATCAGATCCAACGCAACATCATCGGGGAACGCGTGCTGGGGCTGCCCAAGGAACCCGAAGCCGACCGCGACATTCCCTTCCGCCAAGCCCGGCGCAGCTGAACCATGGCCTCTACAGGTTGAGCCCGGAGAACATGACCCGGCCGGGATCATACTTCTGCCGTACGGCGCTCAGCTGGGACAGATTCGGCCCGAAGTACCGCGACGCAGGCTGGTTGGGCTCCAGATAATTCACGTAGCCGCCTACCGAATACGGTTGCACCGCTTGGTGTGCCGTGTTGAGCCAGCCGGCCGCCGCCGATGGGTCACCCGAAGTTTCGACATACCACTGCACCAGCGCGGACTGTCGGCGCCAGGGAAAGGCGGTTGCCCCCGGTGCCACGCTGGCCATGGCGCCGTCCAGCGCGTGCATGATGGCCAGCATGCGGCCCGCGCCACGGGGAAAGGCGTCGACCGCGGCGGCGATCCCCTTTGCGACGGCGGCGTTGACGGTGGGGAAGACATCAGAACCGCCGACATATCCGAGCGGCGACGGGTTGAGGTTCCCGACGGCCAGATACTTCACCAGGTCCATGTAGTCGAAAGTATGGTTCTCGGTGCCGGTTGGTTGTAGTCCGACAGCCGAAATGATCGCGGCCGCAACGCTATTCCCCGACCCGGCCGGGCTGGTCGCAAGAATCCGGCAATGTGTACCCGTCGGTTCGACGGTGGCGTCCGCCAGTGCCCAGCTGTTTCGGTCGGCGGTACGCAGCCAGTTCTGCCAACCGACCAGCACCTGTGCGAAAGACTGCGGCGGAAAGTTGAGGTTGACCACGTCGAGGTTCTTGGTGGCGAACGTGGCAAAGGTCAGCGAGGTTGTCACCCCGAAATTACCGCCGCCCCCGCCGCGCAACGCCCAGAACAGATCGGGGTTGCTGGCGGCTGACGCGGTGACCGCCTGGCCGCCGGGCAGCACCACCGATGCCGACGTCAACTGGTCGCAGAGCAGGCCCGCGTGACGGGAATTGGCCCCCATTCCACCGCCCAGGGCATGCCCTGCGGAGCCGACCGACGGGCAGGTCCCGGTCGGGATGCCCCGGCCGGCTCCGGCCAGCGCCTCATGCATCGCGTACAAACTCGTCGCGGGAGTCACCGTGACCTGGCCGCTGCCGGCGTCGAAATTGATGCCACCCGGCGACTGACGCAGGTCGAGCACCATGGTTCCGTTGGCGGTGGACGCCCCTGTATAGGAGTGGCCTCCACTGCGCGGCGCGACCTTGAGATTGTGGGCACTGGCGAATGCCATGGCCTTTTGCACGTCGGCAGTCGAGGTCGGAGTGACGATCGCGGCCGGCGTCGAGTTGTTGTAATTGGTGTTGAAAACTTGTTTGGCCGTTGCGAATTGGGGCCCATCCGGGAGCAACACCTTCCCGCCGAGGGCGGAAGAAAGGCCTTCCCAGCCAGAGGCGTTAGGAGCGGCCGTGGCACGCACCGGGCCGAAGACCGCGCCGGCGGCCAACGCTCCGGCGGCACCCCGCAGAAACGTCTGACGCGAAAACTCATGCGCCAACGTCGCGCTCCTGTGCAGTGACGGTCGCGAGCGCGGCGCAGCCGGGCGCTGCGGGCCGGCACCATCCCGCGTTTTGCGTCATGTCCCGCATTGTTAGCTATGGGAGGACGACTTCCCCGGTTGCCATGTCGCGCGATACTTAACCGTGGCCGAACCTTTACCGTTGGCGGGCAGACGGTTTTCGGGCGTGGCCTCAGCCGGCGCCCTTGCCGTTGTCAACCCGGTAGACGGCACCGTGAACGGCCGCGGCGTCGTCGCTCGCAAGAAATGCGATCACGTTGGCGACATCACCGGGCTGCATCATGCCGCGCGGTGCGGCCGAACGCATGATCAGATCGTAGTTGGGATGCTCTGGGGCGCTGAACTGTTCGATCTGCGGTGTGAGCATCCCGCCGGGGCATACTGCGTTGACGCGCAAGCGATCCGCCGTGTACTCCACGGCCAGCGCACGGGTCAACCCGATCAACCCGTGTTTGGCCGCGCAGTATCCGGCCGAATACGCCTGGCCCTCGACGCCGGCGATGGAGGCGACGTTGACGATATTGCCGCCGCGGGCCAGCAGGTGCGGCAACGCGGCGCGGCACAGGTAGAACGGGCCGCTCAGATTGGTGGCGAGGTCGTCGGTCCAGTCCTCGTCGCTCATCAGCTCGGTTCGGCGCATCTGGTGCCGCCCGGCGATGTTGATCAGCACATCGAGTCCACCGAACCTTGCGACGCACTGCTCGACAGCACCGCTGCAGGCTTGCGCCGAGACCACATCCACCGATGCATAGGCACCACCCTCGACGTCGGCGAACACCGCGGCGAGCCGATCGGCGTCTCGTGCGATGCCGAAGACCGTCGCGCCCCGGTGGGACAGCAGGCGTGCCGTCTCCGCGCCCAGACCCGACGAGGCGCCTGTCACCAGCGCGATCTTGTCCCTCAAAGCTGTCAATGTCTGCCTTCCGACCTCAGCCGTCGCTCTCTAGATGCGTTGTGCCGCAAAGGTATCAGATGCCTACGTATCTCCGTTTGACGCATGTCAATAGTTGCACCCGGTGGACGGGCCCAAGCGGCCTTGTCTCGAGCGACGGCCTCTGTGAGTCGACGTTGCGGCGCTCGGCCCGAGTGGTTCGACAAACCAGCTACGGCGACGCAACTACGGGCGTAACGTAACGGCTGCTATGGGGGCCCATGACTTGCGTCGTCCGCACAGCCGGCTACTGCGCCCGTCCAGACATCCGTGGCCTGCGTTCCACGGATGACTTTGGGTATCCCCTGTGGGACGTACAGGCACACGAGTCTGCGCGGCGCGGAGTCGGGCTTTGCGCGCTGGATTGCTGCTGCCGATGCGTCCAATGATCGAGGTCGCTCTGACGGGAGGACGACGTGACGTCCAAGAGGCGAGATGAGTCGCCAGACGGCAGGGTTGTTCAGGAGAAGGATCCTCCGCCAGTCGGCCATCACGGTATGCCCCAGCCGGCAGACGAGGCCTGGACCTCGCAGTTGGCTGACGAACTGAGCGTCATCGACGAGGTGCTGGGAGCCGGCGGCTCGCAGCGGGTCGGCAGATTCCGATTTTTCCTCGAAGGCCAGCGCTGGGAATGGTCAGACGCGGTGGCGCGCATGCACGGCTACGAAAGTAGCGAAGCGGTACAGCCCACAACTGAGCTCCTGTTGCGACACAAGCATCCCGACGACCGGCACCAAGTGGCGGCTGCCTTGGAACGAGTGCTGCGGGGCGAACCGTTCAGCAGCCGGCACCGCATCATCGACACCGCCGGACACACCCGCACGGTGGTAGTGGTCGGCGACTCCTTACTCGACAAAACCGGGACGGTCGTCGGCACTACCGGGTTCTACGTCGACGTCACCGAGGCAGTGCAATCCGACATCACCGCCGTGCTCTCCGAGGCGGCGACCGCCCGGGCCCGTATCGAACAGGCCAAGGGCGTACTGATGGCCGCGTATGGGATATCGGCCGAGCGTGCCTTCGACATCCTGGTTTGGCGCTCCCAGGAAACCAACTCCAAGCTGCGCGACCTGGCCACCCGCTTCCTGGCCGCCATCAAAGAGAAAGCACCGCCCGAACGGCTGGCCTACATCGACCACGCCCTGCTCACCGCTTAGCAAGCGGACGCACGCGTCCGGTGGGCTACGACTTCGTCAGCTCGACATACCGCGCGACGTGTTGATCCGTCGTCCCGAACTCGTACTGAATTGCGGTGAGCCGCTTGAAGTAATGGCCGATCGCCAGCTCCTCGGTCATCCCCATCCCGCCGTGCAGCTGCACGGCTTGCTGGCCGATGAACCGCGCCGCCCGGCCGACGGTCGCCTTGGCAACCGATACCGCGCGAGCCCGGAGAGCGTCGTCGGCGTCCAGGTTGAGGATTGCGAGATAGACCGCGGCGACAGATTGTTCGAGTTCCATATACATGTCGACCATGCGGTGTTGCAGCACCTGAAACCGGCCGATCGGCTGCCCGAACTGCTGGCGCTGCTTGCAGTATTCGACGGTGTCCGCCAAGACTTTTCGCATGCAGCCAACTGCCTCGGAGCAGATCGCCGCGGCGCCCTCGTCTCGCGCCCGAGCCAAAGATGGCCATGCTTTGCCCGCATCGCCGAGCAAGGCGTGCGATGGCAGCCAAAGATCATTGAACTCGATGTCGGCCGCACGCCGGTCGTCGATGGTTCGATACGGGTGTGTCTCGATACCAGTGGCGCCAACCTCGGTGAGAAACAACGAGATTCCGTCTGCGCCGGGGGTGCGTGCGGTAACCAGAAGATGGGTGGCGAGCGGCGCACCCATAGCCATGATCTTGGAGCCATTCAATGCCCAGCCGTCACCGTCGGGTTGGGCCACCGTCGACACGTCCTGCCAACGATCACCCGAATTCGCCTCCGCAGCAGCCAACGCCACAATTGCATTTCCCGCAATGATCTCCTCCAGCACCGATGTCGCGGCCGGCCCACCGGCGCGGCGCAACAACCCGCCGGCAACCACGACCGCGTCGACATACGGTTCGATCGCAAGTGCGTGGCCGAGCGCCTCGGTGATAACCATGAGTTCGACTGGGCCGCCGCCGATTCCGCCGACATCTTCGGGAAACGAGGCGCCCAGAATGCCCAGCTCGGCCGCGAAGCCGCGCCAGATATCAGGTTGCCAGCCGGCACCGGTCTTCGCGGCCGCGCGGCTCGTCTCGAGGTTGTATCGTGCGGCGAGAAACCTTGCCAGCCCGTCCCGCAGCAGTTGCTGCTCATCGGTCAGATTGAAGTCCATTTACAGTCCCAGCGCCGCCTTGGCAAGGATGTTTCGCTGAATCTCATTGCTGCCCGCGTAAATTGAGCCAGCCCGGTCGTTGAAATACCGAAGCGGCGCTACCGCCTGCCACGGCTCGCCGGACAGGTATCCGTCGGCAGGCGGCTGGAATTCGGCGATCGGGCCGCCGGGCATCGTCGCGTGGGGCTGGTAGGCGCGGGCGCGTGGTCCGGCCGCCTCCAGCGCGAGTTCGGTGAGCACCTGACTGAGTTCGGTGCCCAGGATCTTGAGCATCGACGACGACGCGCCGGGGTTGCGGCCCTCGGCCACCGCGGCCAGCACCCGGTACTCGAGAACCTCTAACACCTCCGCCTTGATACGGGCGTCCGCCAGTTTGCGCATGAAGGCTTGGTCGTCGGCCAGCCGTCCGCCGCCCGGTCCGGGTTGGCCTTTTGCCGCCGCACCAATCTCCTCGGCCCGTACTTGCAGGGCCGGCGCTACCGCGCCGCCACCGCGCTCGAACTCCAACAAATACTTCGCCACCGTCCAGCCGCTGTCGATTTCGCCGACGACATTGGCTTTGGGCACCCGTACTTCGTCGAAGAACACCTGGTTCTGAATCTGTTCACCCGAGGTCATGACCAGCGGGCGAATCGACACACCGGGCGAGGTCATGTCTATCAACACGAATGTGATGCCTTGCTGTTTCTTTTGCATGCGGGAGGTGCGTACCAGCGCAAACATCCAATTCGCCTCGGCGGCATGGGTGGTCCAGATCTTGCTGCCGGTACATACCAGATCGTCGCCGTCCGCTACGGCAGCCATCGACAGCGCCGCCAAATCCGACCCGGCCTCGGGCTCGGAGTATCCCTGGCAAAAGAAGACCTCGCCGGTCAGGATGCGGGGCAAGAAGTAGTCTTTCTGCGCGTCGGTGCCATACGCGATGATCGCGTGCGCGACCATCCGAATTCCCATGGGAGACAACGCCGGAGCGCCTGCGAGTGCCGATTCGCGACTGAAGATGTAGTGCTGCGTCAGGGTCCAGTCACAACCGCCGTATTCAACCGGCCACGCCGGCGCCGCCCAGCCGCGTTCGTGCAGAACTGCCTGCCACGCCATGCTCGCGTCGTGGTCGGCGTAGACGCTGGTCATCAGACGGCCCGCTCGGCGCAGATCGGGGGTCAGCTTCTGGTCAAGAAAACGCCGGACCTCGTCCCGGAATGCCCGGTCAGCCTCTGACCATTGCAGATCCATGTATGTCCCGGCGGTGAAGTCGTATCAGGTCCGGTGAGTCTAGCTCTCACTGAACCGGTTGTAGCTGTGGGTTCGCCTGCACCGGCAGCGTCAGTCGACGACCCGGTACTCGACGTCGAGTGAGCGGTAGGTGCGCTCCGCCCGGCGGTCACGCGTGAGCAGGATCCGGCGATGGGTCAATGCGGCCTTGCCGACAAGAGCGTCATAGACCGATCCGCCGAGGATATTGTCGACGGCGAGTTGCTCGAATAGGCGGTCTGTCGCCGTTGCATCGAGCCAACACTTTGTCGGGAATGCCTCCATCAGCACCGCGGCCGCTTGGGTAGCAGTCAGACGCAGCGGAATCGGTAGCCGAGTCAGCACCGAATACGTCTCGAACATCGCATGGCCTGCGAGTGCCGGGCGAAATTGGACGAGTGCTCGTCGGCACGCCGAGTGGGCTTCGTGGGTCGGATCGAGAGCAGCGACAGCAACGCTGGTGTCGCATGCCCAACGGTCACCTTTGGACGTCATCGCGAAGTCGGCGGACGTCATCATCCGTCAGCACGGCACCCTCGATGCTGCCGAGTATCGGAAGCCCGTCTCGTGTCTCGATCGACCGTTGTCGCCGCTGCACGGGCTCGATTCGTAAACCGGAGCCGTCCGGAATCAATTCGAGTTGCGTGTCCGGTGTGATGCCCAGTGCTACGCGCAGCGCCTTGGGAATGACTAGCCGCCCCAGCCGATCCACCGTCACCTGCATGGCACCAAATTACCATCCAATTGGCAAAATGGTAGCTGGCTGACATGAACGACGTCGCGCCTGTTCAAAAGGCCCAGCTTCCCTGCGGGGAGAGAACCCAGCCGTGTCGTTGGTCGTCGTTCGTCAGCTCACAGGCCGTCTCGAAGTGTCCGCGCCGCACCTCTGCAGCGGTCCGTCGGTATAACTCGGACAGCCGGCAACGCGTCGCCACGCGCTAGTGTGCTTCGGTCGGCCTCAACAACCAGCCGACGGAACGGTAGAGGAATCATGACCGCAGCAGCAGAGGCATCGGCGATCGAATCGCGGGTCGGCCACTACTACCGGATGGCGGACACCTACGAGGTCGGCCGCGAGAAAGTGCGCGAATACGCCCGTGCAGTCCAGGACTATCACCCTGCGCATTGGGATGTCGCCGCCGCTGCCGAGCTGGGTTATTCGGGCCTGGTGGCGCCGCTGACGTTCACATCGGTCCCAGGCATGGCGTGCAATCGGCGGATGTTCGAAGAGGTGGTCGTTGGTTACGACACCTACGTGCAGACCGAGGAAGTTTTCGAGCAGCACCGCCCGATCGTGGCGGGCGACGACCTGCTGGTCGACGTCGAATTGACATCGGTACGCAGGATCGCCGGAAGAGACCTGATCACCGTGACCAATACCTTCACCGACACCGCCGGCGAGCGGGTGCACACCCTGCACACCACCGTCGTCGGCCTCACCACCGAGGATGTCGATCCTGCGGTCAAGGCCGCCGTGCACAGGGCGATGATGCACGATTTCAACGTCCTCGATATTGAGGAGTCCCATTCCGCCTACCAGAAAACGGTGCGGCCTGAGGGTGAGGTTCGGATCTCCGAGGGCGGCACGACCCGCACGCCGGGGAGTAGGTCTTTCGACGACGTGAAGGTCGGCGACGAGCTACCGGTGCATCATGCCCGGCTGTCCCGTGGCGACCTGGTCAACTATGCGGGGGTGGCCGGCGACGCCAACCCGATCCACTGGGACGAGAACCTTGCCAAGCTGGCCGGGCTGCCCGACATGATCGCCCACGGAATGCTCACCATGGGTTTGGGCGCCGGATTCGCCTCCGCATGGTCGGGCGACCCCGGTGCCGTTACCCGCTACGCGGTACGGCTGTCCGCGCCGGCGATCGTATCGGCCGCAGAGGGCGCAGACATCGAATTCAGCGGCCGGATCAAGTCCCTGGACCCGGCCACCCGCAGCGGTGTCGTCATCGTCGGCGCGAAATCCGGCGGCCGAAAGATCTTCGGCCTGGCGACGTTGCACGTCCGCTTCCGCTGAGCAGACGCAAAAGCCCCCAATTTCGTTGTGGATCGGGGGCTTTCGCGTTTGCTCGTCAGGCTGGTGCTACCTCGCCTGCACGAGCTGATTTCCGTCCGCGTCGAAGAGTTCCTTGGACCAGCGGTCGAGGACCTCGGTGCTGTCCCAGTCGTCGGGGTGGAATCCCGGGCGGGTGTAGGAGGCGATGCGACGACGAGTCTCGGCGCTCAGCAACGGCGATTTGCGGAAATCGTTGAGGCTTCGCAGCAGCCGTCGGGGATTGTAAGACGCGCGGTCGCGGGCCATCGACCGGAGCGTCTGGAAGACCACCTCGGCCAAAAAGATCACCGTGGCAATCCGCATGGCCCGCACCCGGCTGCGCTCGGTTCCGCCGACCGCTTGGAAAACATCGAAGGCCACCGCTTTGTGCTCACACTCTTCGAAGGCGTGCCACAGCAGGATCGGGCGCACGTCCGATCGGCCGAGCAGCTCCAGCATCTCGTCGTCGGTGAGCAGGAGCTCCGCCAGCGTCGCCGTGTAGTGCTCCAGGGCCGCGGTGCCGGCCAGGGCCATCTCGGTGGAGAACATCTTTTCCAGCTTGGCGAGCAACCACGCGACGTGGCGGTCGATCCGCGCGGTGGGATAACCCATCTCCAGGAGCCGGTCGTTGAGCATCCGGTGCTGATGGCGATGGGTGGCCTCCTGAGCGATAAATCCCTTGACCGCATCCTGCAGTTCCGGGTCGGTCACCTGGTCGCGATAGTTGCGCACGGACCGGATGAACAAGTCCTCACCCTCCGGAAACACCGCGGACAGCACCGCGAGGAAGTGGCTCATCACCAGGTCGTCGCCGCAGAAATGCTTCCGGCTGCCCGTGGGAAGCGTGAACTGAACCCGGCGGGCTTTCAGAGCAGGGCGTTTGGCCGGCGATGCGCTGGACATAGCGGTCTCCTGTCGGTAGAAACTTACATCTGACTTTACGCCTAGTCAGATAGGAATGACAGACTGTAGCCCGTGAGTCCGGCGCGGATTTATGGCGGCATGACAGCTGAGCAGCGCGAGGCGGGACGTCGAGCACGTCTCATTGATACGGCGATCGAGCTGATGGGCACCCGGGGCGCCGCCGACACCACGGTCACCGCGGTCTGCGCGACGTCCGGGGTGACCTCGCGCTACTTCTACCAGCACTTTGCTGACCGCGACGCGCTGCTGCGCGCCGTCGCCGAGCAACTCCGCACCACCATGCAAGGCGCCATCGTGGCGGCTATCCCCGAAGGTAACCTCGCACCCGATGCGCTGGCGCAAGCCCCGATCCGCGCGATGCTGACCATGATCCACAACGACCCGCGGCTGGCCCGGATACTGTTCGTGGAATCCGGCACCGAACCCACTTTGCGCCAACTCCGCAGCGAGCTGATGGCGAGCTTCGCCGACCTCGTCTGGCAACAGGCCCGGCTGCACCTGGACATCTCCGATTCCGCGGTCGAGGTCGGCCAACTCGCCGCAATCCTGGGTGTCGGCGGAGTGTTCGAAGTGCTGCGCCGCTGGGCCGACGGCGAACTCGACTACCACCCTGATCAACTGGTTGAGCACTGCGCCGGGTTGTTGGGCAGCCTCGCCGGCTACGTTCTGGCGGACCGCGCCGCCGAATAGCTGGTCCCGTAGTTCGATACGCCGCCTGTCGAACTCGAGGTCGCCGATTACGCTCAACACCAGAGACCAGCCGCCGGCTGAATCTCAGATCGCAAAGTCTCCGGACTTACCGGTGCAGTTCAGAATGTGAAGTAGGACATGCAGGTGAGCGAACCGGATCTGGTCGGCGCTAAGCGGGTGTCGGCAGTGGCGATTTGGGAGCTCTCCGGGGATGTGCTTGGTGTGCTTCCGCGGCACCGGCATAGCTTGTCACGTGATGCGGTGCGCTCCTCGCAGGAGGCCCGGTTGCGGGTGGCCACCGTGGAGGTCGTGGCAGAACGCGGCTACAGCGGGGCCAGTGTGCGCCAGATCGCCGCGCGGGCGGGAATTTCGACGAAGACGTTCTACGAGCTGTATCCCGACAAAGAGAGCGCTTTTCTGGCGACCTATTCGGCGGTCGACCTCCTCGTGTATCGGATGCGGGTGGCTGCCGCTGCAGCTCAGAGCGCGAAGGCAGTGATTGGAGCCGGGCTGACCACTTACCTGGCAACGCTGGCCGCCAATCCGGCTTTCACGCAGAGTCTGGTGGTGGAGGCGGTGGCCTCCACCGACCGGATCCGAGAGCGTAGATCACGCGGTTTGGCGGATTTTGCGGCGGTGCTGGTGGAAGGACTGCGCCGGGTACGCGGTCCGGAAGGGCCGGATCCGGCATCGACCTCGATGGACCGTGCGCTGATCATTGCTGGACTCGGCGGGGTCAATGAGCTTGTGGTGCAACATCTCGGATCGGCGCCGGCGTCGAGCTTGCTTGACATCACTGCGCCAGCGCAGGCGGTGCTGGAACGCGTCGTGCTCACCGTTGAAGAACGCCAGCAGCCGCTCGGCAAACCCTAGCAACGGCATCGCCGCGGCGCACTCAACGACCCATCGGCGGCTGGCGGTCGTCGGGAGGGGCATGCTAACGTCCCCCCAATTGAGAAGACGGTCGTTTTCTGATCTCAGTTCACCCGCTTGTGAGGAGTTCGTTGTGGCATACGCCCCCGCCCCCGCCGCCAGCCGCAGCTCCGTGCTGGCCGAAGTCGATTCGGACGCTGCCCGCCCGCAGGTCTCCGCCGGGAGGCTCGAAGACCCGCTCGGTGAAGGTACATTCGGCCGCTGGGTAGTCGCTCATCCTCTGGTATTGCTGTACGCCAACGTGCCAGCGCTGATCATGCCGACGCTGCACCCCAAGATCGCCCATGTCCTCAGCGAAAAGGACCGTGCACTGAGCGGCAGCGAGGACCTTCCCACACTGCAAGCCGCCAGCCGACGGCTGCTGAGCACCTACGAGATGGTGATGGGCATTGTGTTCGCCGGCCCCGAAAGCGACGACGTCGCACACGGACTACACGAACTGCATCGCCCGGTGGCGGGTTCAATGCCGGACGGCAGCGCCTACCACGCGTGGAACAAGGACATGTGGAACTGGACCTGGGGTTCCATACTCAAGGGCGGGATCGACATCGCCGACCAGTTCGGCTTGCTGCGCAATGACGCTGAGCTTGAGGACGCCTATCGCGGTCTCAACGAGCTGGGACGCCGGTTCGGTGTGCGCAGCCTGCCCGACACCTACCCCGAGTTCTGCGCCTACTGGCAGCCCATCGTCGACGACACGCTCCAAGTCAACCCACAGGTCCGGTTTATCGTCGAGCACGCTCTCCGACCGCCGAAACCGCGCGGATGGGACCGGGTCCCCATGCCGGTGTGGCGGCTGGTGTCGCTGCCGCTGACACGCACCATCCGGGTCGGCGTGCTGGCGGGTGTTCCGCAGAAATTCCACGCCGACATGGGATTACGAACGACGTTCGTCGACCGCGTCGAACGCCGTGCCCACAGTCTTTTCTGGCGCGCCGTGCCACGGCCCGTCACTGGCCGTTTCGGCCCCACCTACTTTGCCCTTCGCCGGCGCTTCGGCCAGCCGGGCTGGCGAACCCACTACTCCCGTGCCCAGCTGGCGGCCAACCGCCCCGCCGCCGACGAAGCCCGCCTCGCCGCCCAGGCGGGTTGATCGGCACAGACAACCCGGTGGACATTCTCGTCGCCGAAATCCGATAGCCACGACATCAGGAGAACGTCTGTGGGCCACTACAAGAGCAACCTCCGGGACCTGGAGTTCAACCTGTTCGAGGTGCTCGGGATCGGTGAAGTCCTGCAGACCGGCGACTACGGAGATCTGCGCGAAGACGTCGCCCGCGCCATCCTTGACGAGGTGCGTCGTCTGACTGAGGGACCCTACGCCGAGTCGTTCGCCGAGGCCGACCGCAACCCGCCGACTTTTGATCCCCGCACCCATGAGGTGACTTTGCCCGAGTCGTTGAAAACCTCACTGCGCACCGCTTTCGAAGGCGGCTGGGACCGGCTTGGCTTGCGACCTGAGGTCGGCGGCACACCTGCACCGAAGGCGCTGTACTGGGCGATGGTGGAAATGTTTTTGGGGTCTAATCCGGCCGCGCATGTGTACTGGGCCGGCGCAACCTTCGCCAACATTTTGTTCGGTCTTGGCACTGAGGAACAACAGAAGTGGGCAACCCTCGCCGCCGAACGCCATTGGGGCGCAACGATGGTGCTCACCGAACCTGACGCAGGCTCAGATGTCGGCGCCGCGCGAACCAAGGCGGTCAGGCAAGCCGACGGGTCGTGGCATATTGACGGCGTCAAACGGTTCATCACTTCAGGCGATTCCGGCGATCTGTATGAGAACATCTTTCACCTGGTGCTGGCGCGCCCAGACGGAGCCGGACCAGGCACCAAGGGGTTGAGCTTATTCTTCGTCCCCAAGTTTCACTTCGATACCCAAACCGGTGATCTCGGCGAACGCAACGGCGTGTTCGCCACCAACCTCGAACACAAGATGGGTCTGAAAGGCTCGGCCACCTGCGAGCTGACGTTCGGCGGCCACGGGATCCCAGCGGTGGGATGGCTGGTCGGTGAGGTGCATCAAGGCATCGCGCAGATGTTCGACGTGATCGAGTACGCGCGAATGTTGGTGGGCACCAAGGCGATCGCCACGCTGTCCACCGGTTACCTCAATGCGCGCGAGTACGCAAGGACCCGCATCCAAGGGTCGGATATCACCCAGATGACTGACAAGACCGCGGCCAAGGTCACCATCATGCATCACCCCGACGTGCGGCGGTCATTGATGATGCAGAAGGCCTATACCGAGGGTCTGCGTGCGGTCTACCTCTACACCGCCGCCCACCAGAATCACGATGTGGCGCAATTGGTTTCGGGCGCCGATCAGGACCTTGCGTTCCGCGTGAACGACCTCCTGCTCCCGGTGGTCAAGGGTGTCGGCTCCGAACGCGCCTATCAATGCCTCGCCGAGTCGTTGCAGGTGCTCGGGGGATCGGGTTATCTGCAGGACTATCCGATCGAGCAGTACATCCGAGACGCCAAGATCGACTCTCTGTATGAGGGCACCACCGCCATTCAGGCCCAAGACTTCTTCTTCCGCAAGATTGCCCGCGATAAGGGCGTCGCACTGGCGCATTTGGCGACACAGGTCCAAAAATTCATCGACAAGCCGCCCAACGGCTGCCTTGACCCCGAACGAACCCTTTTGGGCGCCGCCCTGGCCGATGTGCAGGCCATGACCGCCGCGCTGACCGGCTACCTGATGGGCGCGGCGGCGCAGCCGACCGAACTCTACAAAGTGGGCCTGGGCTCCGTGCGGTTCCTGCTCGCCTTCGGCGACCTGCTCATCGGCTGGCAACTGCTGCGGCAGGCCGACGTCGCGATCGCCGCCCTCGCAGCCGACCCAACCCGTTCCGATGCGGCGTTCTATGAGGGCAAGGTCACGGTCGCGAAGTTCTTCTCCCGCAATGTTTTACCGCAGCTGACCGCCTTGCGCCACACCCTGACCACTCTGGACAACGACATCATGGAACTCACCGAGTCAGGATTCTAAGGATCCGCGACGGTGACATTGACGCTTTCGGGGTCGCGGTCAGCTGAATGCATCGCGGCGGGAGAAGCTGCCCAGGCCGATCGGCGTGCCGTCGCGCATGGTCATTGCCGAAGGTCGCGAACGGCCTGCGTTGCCGCTGGGGTCACCGGATCCAGAATGTCATCGAAATCGTGATGCTTTTTGACGTACTTGGCGACATAGGGGCACACCGCGACGATGCGCTTGCCGTCCGCGCGGGTGTCGCTCAATGCCGCCGCCACCAGGGTCGCGGCCAGGCCGCGGTCGGAGAACTCGGGGCTGGTCTCGGTGTGGTAGAAGATCCGCTGACCGTTGGTGTCGACATAGGCGGCAAACCCGGCGCTATCCCCATCGATCGTGATCTCGTAACGTTGCGACTCGACCGCGTTGTGGACCACCCGCGCACCGGGCGGCTCGGGACCATCAGGTGACATACCAAACCAGTATGCCCGCAGCGGTGGTGCAGCTGCACACATACGCCCGAGCTGTACCCAAGGATGGAAAGGTGGTGTCGTGTCCGGCATGCAATTCGGGATTTTCACCGTCGGCGATGTGACCCCGGACCCGACCACCGGGGTGCTACCCACCGAAACCGAGCGCATCCGGGCAACCGTGGCGATCGCCAAGAAAGTCGAAGAGGTCGGTTTGGACGTCTTCGCCACCGGCGAGCACCACAATCCCCCATTCACCCCGTCATCACCGACGACATTGCTGGGGTACATCGCCGGACAAACCGAGCGGATCATTCTGTCCACCTCGACCACGCTGATCACCACCAACGATCCGGTCAAGATCGCCGAAGACTTCAGCGTTCTGCAGCACCTGTCCGGTGGCCGCGTCGACGTGATGCTCGGTCGCGGCAACACCGGGCCGGTGTACCCCTGGTTCGGTCAAGACATCCGAGCGGCGCTGCCGTTGACGGTCGAGCACTACGGCCTGTTGCGCCGGCTCTGGCGTGAGGAGGTGGTGGACTGGGAAGGCAAATTCCGTACTCCCCTGCAGGGTTTCACGCTCGCCCCGCGTCCACTGGACAATGTGTCGCCCTTCGTCTGGCACGGGTCGATCCGAACCCCGGAAATCGCTGAACTGGCCGCGTACTACGGTGACGGTTTTTTCGCCAACCACATCTTCTGGCCGTCCTCGCACACCGCCCGGATGGTGCAGCTGTACCGGCAACGGTTCGAACATTACGGTCACGGCAGCGCCTCCCAGGCGATTGTCGGTTTGGGCGGGCAGCTCTTCATCCGGAAGAACAGCCAGGACGCGATCGCCGAATTCCGGCCGTATTTCGACAACGCCCCGGTATATGGGCACGGGCCTTCGTTGGAGGACTTCATGGCGCAAACCCCGTTGACGGTCGGCTCACCGCAGCAGATCATCGACCGAACCCTGGGGTTTCGCGACTACGCCGGCGACTACCAACGGCAACTGTTTTTGATCGATCACGCGGGCCTGCCGCTCAAGACCGTTCTCGAGCAGCTCGACTTGCTGGGTGAGGACGTGATCCCGGTGCTTCGCAAAGAATTCGCCGCGGTGAGGGCCAGCAACGTGCCCGACGCCCCGACCCACGAGTCCCTGGTGGCATCGGCAGCAGCCGAGTCAGACAAAGGCGACCAACCAGATGAGGAGAGCACGTGACGACCACCCTCGCGATCATCTCCGGAGGACTACGGGAACCGTCTTCCACCCGACTTCTGGCCGATCGGATCGACACCGCCGTGCGCGCCGAACTGGCCGGCTTAAAGGCGCCGGCGACCTCATCGGTGGTCGAACTGCGCCCGATCGGCCGGGCCATCATGGACGCGATGCTGACCGGGTTCCCGCCCAGCGACCTGGAATCAGCGTTCGACATCGTCGCCGAAGCCGACGGTGTCATCGCCGTGACACCGGCATTCAATGCCTCCTACAGCGGATTGTTCAAATCGTTCTTCGACGTCTTGCCCGAAGGGATTTTGTCCGACATGCCGGTGCTGATCGCGGCGACCGGCGGGACCGAGCGTCATTCGCTGGTGCTCGAACACGCGTTGCGGCCGATGTTCTCCTACCTGCACGCCATCGTGTCCCCCACCGGCGTGTACGCAGCCACCGATGACTTCGGCGCCCGGCAAGGAACGGCGCTCAGCGAGCGGATCACCAAGGCGGCCGCCGACTATGCCCGATTGGTGCAATCCTGCGGCTCCCACCAGCGACGCGACCTGTTCGCCGAGGAAGCCGCAACCATGGAACAGCTGCTGGAATCGGCTGGCGGCGCTGGTTCCTGGCGCGATAGAGCCGACGCCGGCACCGTCGAGGACTGAGCTCCCCCAGCAAACGTGGTCTATCGACGCGTGGCGGGAAACTTCAAGCACCGCACGGCCGTCGCGCAAGTCGAGCACCTGGTTGACCCCGGCGACTCCGTTGCGCAGTTGCAGGGAGGTGATCTGATCGCCGTCGTCACCGTCGGTGAGGAAAGCAGTCCGGACTAGGAGTCGAATCAGTTCCGCCGCAACGCAAAGAGAGGATCACACAGATGGGGCAACTAAACAGGCTTGAAGGCAAGCGGGCGCTGGTGACCGGTGGCGGTCGCGGAATCGGCGCGGCTATCGTGCGTCGGCTCGCGGCCGAGGGGGCAGCGGTGGCCGTCAATTATGTGTCCAACGCTGCTTCCGCGGAGGCTCTGGTGAGGGAGTTGCGCGACGCCGGACATCAGGCGTCGGCATTTCAGGCTGATGTTGGCGACCCGGCGCAAACCAGGGAGCTGGTGCAGAAAGTGGTGGCCGAGTTCGGCGGGCTCGACCTGCTGGCCAGCAACGCCGGTGTCGAGCATTTCGGCGCGCTGGACTCTATCACCCAGGCCGATTTCGATCGTGTTTTCCAAATCAACGTCGCCGGCCAGCTCTTCGCCACCCAAGCTGCGGTCGCCGCGATGTCTGAGGGTGGGCGGATCACGCTGACCGCCTCGATAAGCGCCCGCATCTCGGTCTACCAGCACACCCTCTACGGGGCGGCCAAGGCCGCGGTGTCGGCCATGGCGCGCAACCTCGCACCCGAACTCGCTGAACGGGGTATCGCCATCAACGCCATCGCGCCCGGGGGCACCCACACCGACATGGCCGCCACCGCCACGGACAGCTATATCCACCCCGCCCTTAGGGAGCAGGACCGCGAGGCGGTGCTCAAATCGAAGAACGCGTTGGGCCGATGGGCCGACCCGCGCGAAATCGCCGCCGCTGTAGCGTTTTTGCTCTCCCCCGACGCCTCCTACATCACCGGCTCCACTCTCGAGGCCGCCGGCGGCTGGATGTAGACCGCCACTGCAGGAAGTGGTGCACCAGCTCGGCGCACCACTTGAGCCGGAGTGGGGATACCGCGGTCCGATTTCATGGCAAACAGTTCGCACTCGTCGTGGACCTCGGTCGAGCGCTCACAAAGCTGAATTGCGGACATGCGAGTGAGGCCGCTACGGCATAGTGGTTCGGTATGTCAGAGGACCGTTCCGAGCCGACCGAGACGCCCTCGGTCAGAAATGCAGAAGAATCGCACCGCTATGAGATCTGCGTCGGCGAAGAACTCGCGGGACTGACCGCATACGTCGATACCGATGGCCAGCGGATCTTCTACCACACCGAGACCAGCCCCGAGTTCTCCGACCGCGGCCTGGCCGCGACCCTGGTGGCGGCGGCATTGAGCGACACCCGCGCGGACGGCAAGCGCATCGTCGCGGTGTGCCCCTATGTCGCCAAGTACGTCAAAAAGCATCACGACTTCGATGACGTCCTCGATCCCGTGACACCCGCGGCGTTGACGGCAGTTCGCGCCCGCCAGGGTTGACGTGATGCCAGGACGAATTTTCATCGATAAGCAAACACCGCTGGTTTACAAAGCACTTGTCACCACGGCAACCGAGTTGCAGGCGCAGGCGAAAGCGGCCGGTTTGTCGCGCACCACAATGGAATTGGTCAATATCCGGGTCTCTCAGCTCAACCGGTGCGTCTACTGTCTCGATCTGCACACACATCTGGCGCTGGAGGCCGGTGAAGCGCCGCAGCGCCTGGCCGTTCTACCTGGCTGGAGAGAAACCGAGTTCTTCAGCGGCCTCGAGCGGGCGGCACTCGAACTCGCCGAGGCGGTCACATTGGTCGCCGAGCATCACCTCAGCGACGAGCAATACACCCGAGCCAGAATGCATCTCACCGACGAGCAGGTGTCGGTGCTGCTGTGGGGTGCGATCACGATCAACGCATTCAACCGGGTCTCCATCCTCAGCAGGCACCCAGTACCGCGTCGGCCCGCGGCCGCACCGGCCGCTACATGAGGCCGAGTTGCTGCATGAACGCCAGCCGGTCCCAGAAGATGCTCACCTCCGAGATCTGCCCCTCGTCGTCAAACACCAGATGCATGGCCGCGCGCAGATCGAATTTCTTGCCGGTCGGTTCGATGGTGCGCCCGCTGGTCGGATCGACGTACGAGCCGGTGAGGGTACCGGTGACGCGTTCCCACGATGCCGCCTCGTTGCCCTCGATCGTCGAGCCTTCCCCGTGAAAGTGCATGTCGGGGAAGGCGTTCCAGAGCATCCCGAAAAACTCGACCATGTCCGGTTTGGTCAATGGCCTGGGGTTCTGCGGCTGGTGCATCACGACGTCGTCGGACATGATCTCGGCGAGCTTGCGCGAATCCAGGGTATTGCCCGCGTCCAGCCAGCGTTGCACGTGGGCCTTGGTAATCGTTACCATCCCTAGTTCTCCTTACTTGCGGTCACTAACCAGCCGGGCAGTGGCACCCATCCGCGCTCTTCGGCAGCGACAGTGGACGATTCGGACCCAACGGGCAGCGCGGTGTTAGTCGCGCACAAGCTCGCCGGGCGGATCTCATCGACATGGAAGTATTTGGACACCAAATCGCGCAGCTCATCCTCGCTGAACTGTGCGGGCAGCGGTTCGGTATACCCGGGGAAGGCGCCGGCCCCGAAGGCCAAAATGTAGAACTTCGCCCCCGCAGTGGCAGCGCGATACATCGACTGCAGGTAATTGTCACGCGCGTCGGCCGGCAGCGCGTGCAGCAGACCGCTGTCGAAAATGGTGGAGAACCGGCCGTCGAAGCCGGTAAGCGAAGAGATATCGGCCTGCACGAACGTGACGTTGGAAAGTCCGCGCTCTTTGGCAGTCGCGGTGGCAATCTCGACCGCCGTCGGCGTCAACTCGACGCCGACCACCCGATAACCGCGCGCGGCCAAGGCCAGCGACAATTCGGCGTAGCCGCAGCCGGCGTCGAGCACCTCGCCGCGAACCGCGCCCTCTCGGTCGATCAACTTGGCCAACTCGGGCTGCGGCTCACCGAGGTTCCATGCCGGGGCCTGCTCTTGGCGGTAAGCCTCGTCCCAATCTATGCGTTCTGTCACGTACCGCTCCTTCCGTTTAAATCCTTGACACCAGCAATCGGTCAATGACGGGCACCGGTGTCGACGTTGCGTGCGGTGGTGCCTGGTCCGTCAAGTCCCCATGCCACGATCCGTCGGGGCACGATCGAGATGATGTCGCCACTCAAGCCGCCCTCGGTGCTGCCGCATCCGGTCAGTCCCGCGGCGATGCCGCGGACTTCGATGCCGCGGGCGTTAGGCGGCTGCACGGAGATCACTTCGTCGACGATGAACGCCACCCGGGGATTGCGGATGACGTTGCGCCACTTTTGGGTTTGTGCGAGCGCGTGTCCGACGATCTCGATGGTCGAGCCGTCGTGACCAAGATGCACAGCGACCGGTCTGATTTGCGGTTCGCCCGATGGCCCGATCGTGCACAGACGCCCGATCGGCTGCTGCCGTAGATACGCCATCTCGGCGGGGGAAAAAATCATGCTCTGTCCTCTGCCGCTTTCAGTCGCTCCCCCAGCCTGGTGAAAGCGCGTCCCATACACGCCAGTTCATCAGGTTCGAGGTTGGCAAGGAACAGTTCGCGCACCGATGCCGCATGTTTGACCGCTGCCCGGCGCAGGGTCTCGTACCCCGTGGCGGTAAGCACGGCCCGGTAGCCACGGCCATCATCTGGGGCTGGTTCGCGCACCACGTGTCCCCGCCTAGCAAGCGAATTGACCTGGTAGGTGATCCTGCTTCGAGAAAAGACCATCGAGTCGGCGAGCTCGTTCATGCGCAGCCGATGCTGCGGCGCCTCCGAGAGCAATACCAGCAGGTGATAGTCGATCAGGGTCAGCCCAGTCCCGGCACGCAGCGCTTCATCGAGCCGCGTTTCCAGGCGGATGCTGGCTTCGATGTACGCACGCCACGCCCGCTGCTCGTCGGGACATAACGCTGCGACCATCAGGGACCTCTCTTTGATTGGGACAGTTCAATGTCATACAATATTTAACTAGTCTGACTAAGGCTATCCGGCCGCCGCCGGAGAGATGTTGTGAGAACTAGACTACCACAGTAGATACATTTAGTATAAATTAAAACTACTTTGGATCTGCACGTTAGAGGGACGGTAACTTCCCGGGCAACGCCCGCCTCAGTGGTCGGTGAAGCTTCAACAATCTCGGTGTTGGCAGGTGAACACGTACGGAGGCGAGTAAGCATGGCTGACAACGTATTCGAGTACACGATCTATGTTGCGACTGATTCTCATCGCCTCTGGCAGGCGCTGACCGATCCGGCAGACACCAATCGCTGGTGGGGCGTGCGGTTCGACACAGATTGGCAAGCGGGCTCGCCGATGGTCTGGGAAAGCGCGGGCGCGCGGGTCGATGATCCCGATCAGCGCGTCGTCGAGGCCGAACCATCCCGCCGGTTGGCCTACACCTGGCACGGATTCACCTCCGAGTGGGCACACTCCCACGGGTTCGGCGACGACGTGGTGCCAATAGCCAGCGCCGAGCCGGTGTCCACCGTACGGTTCGAGCTCGAACAGCTCGGGCCGCTCGAAGGATTGCCGACAATCGTCAAGCTCAGCGTCGTCCACGACGGTTTTCCCGCCGACAGTGTGGTGCGTGCGTCGGTCGCCCGCGATTGGCCAGCGGCCTTGTCCAGCCTCAAGACGCTGCTCGAGACCGGCCAGCCGCTGCCCAGCGTGCATGCTTACGAAAAATGACGCCGACGGACACCGCCATGACGAGGGTCGGCCTCAACGGTTTGGGCAAGATGGGTGCGGGATGGGGGCCGACGCAATGCAAACGGTGAAGCTAGGCGCCGATGACGTCCTGTCGGAGCAGGAACGCCAGCGCCGCACTCGTGAAGGCCGCCGTCTGCTCGAGCATCACCCAGTGACCGCAATTGGGAAACACATGCAGTTCGGCGTTGGGAATGGTGCGCATCGGAATCAGCGCCATATCCAGCGGCGTGACCCTGTCGTCGCGACCCCAGCAGAGCAGGGTGGGCGCAATGATCGCATGCATCATCGCCCACGGCGGCGGACCGTGCGGGTGCGCGGAGGCCTTGACCACGTCTGCGAAGGCGGACTGGGCGAACGTCCGCCGGGCACTGGCCAGCGTGTGCGGCTGGGCGGTGCCGTTCCAGCGCTCCTCGATGAGTTGTTCTGTCAGGGTGGTCGGGTCGAACAGCATCGCGTGCATCCAACGGATCAACCGCTCGCGACTGGGATTGTCGCTGAAATCCTGCAGCACCCGGATGGCTTCCGAGGGAGCCGCGCTGAAGAGGTTCGGACCGCCGCCGCCGATGGTTACCAGTCGGCGCACCTTGCCCGGGTTGGCGATCGCGTAGTCGATACCGACACCGCCGCCCATCGAGTTGCCGATGATGCTTACGCGGTCCAGGCCAAGAGCGTTCATGAACCGGACAAAAGAATCCAGCGCGGTCAACATCGGATGGCCGTCAACATTGTCGCTGACGCCGAAGCCGGGAAACTCAAGGATCAGGCAGCGAAAGTTCTCAGCGAACGCTGGCAGCACCCCGCGGAAGTCACGCCAGCCCGTCACACCCGGGTCAGAACCGTGCAACAACATCAGCGGCGGACCGTCGCCGACTTCGCGATAGCGCAAAATGCCTTGGTCCGTGGCGATCTCGCGCAGCGTTGCTTCCGATGTGGGGCCCGAAGCCATGCCTGCCTACCCCCGTCGATGCCAATCCCGATGCCGGCGACGAACGTGTCGTCATCGCACAGCATAACGATCACCGCGGCCGCCGCAGTGGAATCCGGCCTGCCGGCGCTGGCAGGCGGCGGCGCAGTCAGCGCCATCGATATCAGGCTAGGGCACAACGGCCCGGTCGCGAACGCGCAGAAGAATTTGCCTGCAACAGAAGGCTTTTCACGGTTCCTTGCGAATCTCGCCAATCAGCGACGCTACGCATTTTCAACCACCAACCCAGCCGGTGGTACGGCCGCGATCCTCAATTCGGTTGCTACCAATAGCCGAAAGGCGCATAACAATGACTAACACAAGCGAGCAGTTGCCTGAGCCCAGCCCTTCCTCCGCGGTAAGCAAGGGAGGGGGCCCGCAATTCGCCTCCATCCACGTCTACGTGCAGCCGCGTCAGGCGGACCCGTTCATCAACAGCTGGATCGCCACCTTCGGCGGCCGCGTCAATCCCATGGGCATTGTCACGGTCACACCCACGCCCAGCCTGATCAACTCGGAGGTCATCCTCTCACCGGTCGGGACTCTGTCGGTGTTCGAGTTCATCGGACCGATGCCCTACCCGTTCGGCAACGAACGCGTCGGCTGGCGGGTCGCTGACCTCGACGCTGCCGTCCACGAAGCCCGCACCAACGGCGCGGCGATCCTGGTCGCACCGTTCGGGGACCCGGTCGGGCGACACGCCATCGTCCAGCTACCGGGGGCCATCACCGTGCAGCTGTATCGAGTAGGCCTACCGCTGCCGTGGGGCCCGCTGGAGACGATTCCCGATAGTCGGATATATCTCTCACCAGACACCGTCGACGCGTTCTTGCACGCCTACCTGCCAATAACGGCAGGCCAGGTAGCCGCCGACGATGCTGAGGCGGACGGCGCCGCAATCGGCAAGCCAGGCAGCATATTTCGACAAATCCGGATCACCTCGCCGATCGGCAACACCGTGGTCTTGGTGACCGATGGGCACCTGCCCTATCCTTTTGGGCGCGAGATCGCCGGCTACAGCGTGGCCGATCTGAATGCCACCCTCGTCAAGGCCAAATCGGCCGGCGTGGCGGTGCTGGCAGCTCCGATTCGCGTGGGCGGGACTCACAGTGCGGTGTTGCAGTTCCCGGGCGGCTATATCGCCGAAGTTCACGCGTCGGACGCCGCAGACAACGGTCCCTGACCAAGGCTTGCCCCGGACATCGATCTGTGCTCGGTTGCACGCAAAGGTCGGCGTTGTCAGCGGAATTGGATCTGAGTCACTGGTTAGCTCCGCCGCTTTGCGCGGGCGGATCGGCCAATATGCCTTGTAGCAGACCGGTGGCTTGACCCACCTCGATCAGATAGCCGTCCGGATCGCGCAGATAGCAGCGCAGCTCGGCCTTACGGTCGATGGGTGGAGTCAGAAATCGCGCGCCTTTGGCGCTCCACTGCTCATAACAGGCCGCGATGTCAGCGACGCGAAGGTTCAAAAAACTCGAGACCGTGCTCGGGTCTCCTGGAGGTTCCAGCGTGACGTCGGGCTTGTCCGGGGTCGGCCCGCCGCCCGGGTTCATGATCAGCCAGCTGTTCGCCAGCTTGACGATGCACGGGTTCTCCTCCAGCACCACCTGCCCGCCGAGAACCTCGGTGTAGAAGCGTCGTGCGCGGGCAATGTCGCGCACCGTCAAGAAATGTGTCACGAGCATCCCCTCTTCCGGGGCCGGCAAATCGGTTGTCACCGTTGTTCTCCTCGACCGCGTTGTCCGACGACCACCGCCGGGCTGCAACACCAGTGCAGCATCACGGTCGCCATGTCGCAGCACTTTGCGTGCCAACGCTCGAAGTGTGGTCGGCGCACCGATTCGACCGGAATGTGCATCGCCTCGACACCGGCGTACTGTCCTTGATTGCTTGCAGACCGATTGATAGCACTGCCCTCGGGCCGGCGGCCTCTGGCAGCCCTACGCCCTGCGCCACCGGGCGCACAAGAAGTCGCGGTTCACTCCGGACTCGATCAGCTTCCATGCCGAGGTAGTGGGAAGCAGCCGACCACCGCTACCCAGCGTGCGCGGGGCATAGGTGACAATCAGCTCGTCGACTAACCCCGCGTCGACGAATTGCGCCGCAGCGTCACCGCCACCCACCACCCAAATGTCCTGGTAGCCAGCCACCGCCATCAGTTGTGGGTGCAACTCGGCTACGTCGCCGCTGAATGTGTGGACCCGATGGCCCGAGGCCACGATCTGTGGGCGGTGGGTCAACACCCAGGTCGGCTGCGAATAGGGCCATCCGCCGGATTGTTGGTTCGCCATCCACTCGTAGGTTTTGGCCCCCATCACCACCGCACCCACCGAACGGCTGAACGCTGCATAACCAAAGGGACCCGCGGGCTCTAACTCGCACGAGACCAACCAATCCATGCTGCCGCGGTCATCGACGATATATCCGTCCAGGCTGGACGCGGTGAAGTAAATGGTCGGCATCTACACTCCTGCAGGGCGACGATTGAACGGGGCAAGTTACGCCGTTGCGCGTTCGAGGATTGCACGGTTGATGCCGCTGACGCGGGTGTGCGGTTAGGGCGATGCACCGAGTCGGTCGTAGAGCTGGTCACGGGTGAGCCCGAACCTTCCGAGCAAATCATCGTCTCGTGTCAGGTCGATGGGGTCAGGCAACGCCGATTTAGCCTCTTCGACTCGTGCGGGCGGCGCTCCCACTTTGCGCATCTCGTCCAAAGCAACGTCGCGCGGACATGATGTCATGGCGGCCAGCCTAGCGCGGTCAGCGCAACCGCGGCGACCAGGTTGCCAGCACAATCGGAAGGCCGGACCCCGTGACTTCGCGAGCGGCTGAGGTGGGGCGGGCTTTGTCAAAGATGGACGATCTCGAACGCCGCTGCCAAATCGGTGCCCAGTCGTTGTCCGGCGTGCTGTGCCATGTCACGCAGCATCGGCATGGGGTCTGAATCGGCGCCTAGCGCGGCGAGATAGCCGCGGTGCTCGGCCAACGAAGCCATCCCCGTCTGGAAGGTGTCGGTGACGTCGACGGCGTGGGTGGCGTGCGGCGAGCCGCCGATCGCGACCATCGTTACACCACCCCAGGCGAGCAAACCCTGATCGGCCAGCTCAGGGAAGATCCACCGGTTGCCCGCGTCGCGGGCGGCATCAATCGCCGCCACACCGACCGCGCGGTGATCTGCCATATTCCACCCGCCTGTTGGCCAGTGGTCGTGATGATTAAGCGTCAAGACCAGCTCAGGGCGGTAACGCCGGATCGCTGCGGCGATATCTCGCCGCAGCGCAAGGCTATACATGATGGTGCCGTCCGGATAGTCGAGGAAATCGACATGCTCGACGCCGACCACGGCCGCCGCGGCCCGCTGCTCGGCCTCGCGCTGCGGGCCAGTCTGCTCGGGGGGAAGATCGTCGATGCCAGCTTCCCCGCGACTCGCCAGCAGATAGGCGACCTGCTTACCCTGCGCAGTGAACCCAGCGACGGCCGCCGCCAGACCGTACTCGACGTCGTCAGGGTGGGCGACCACCGCTAGCGCGCGCCGCCAATCCTGCGGAAAGTGCTCTAACGGCGAGCTGTTCACAAGCGATCACCCTCACCGAATGTCCATGAAGTCCTTGCGGGCGCGCTGCCGACCTCGAGCAGGGCAGACCAGTTCCACGTTGCCATATTCACCGCGCGTCCACCGTTGTTGTAGTTGAGCTAAGTGGCGACGAGGCCGAGGAGCTCGTCCACCGACCACTGATCGTCGGCGTGCACGCCGTACTTGCGAGCGAGCACGGTTCCATCGGGGGCGATGAGGAAGTCTGCCGGCCTGCCTAAGTGATCCTCGCCGATTCCGAGTGGGCCGGCCAGCGATCGACTGCGTAGCAGCCCGCGGACGGCGCCACGCATCGCGCCGGGATGCAGCACCGCGCCAATCGATGACTCCACACCAAATTCCTTGTACAGCTTACGATCTGGGTCAGCGACCACCGCGAAGGGCAAGTCGGACTGGTAGCGGCGGAGCGCATCGGGGGCAGAGTGGAAGACCACGATTTCGGTGACTCCGGCTTCGGTGATCTCGCTGCTGCGGCGGGCCATCTCGCGAAGATGAAGGCTGCAAATGGGGCAGCCGGCGAACCGTCGAAATTGAAGGTGCACGGTTTCATTCGGTGCCGGAAACGCGATCTCCGCGCCACCGATCGTCGTGAGTGTCCGCGGGTCGACCTTGTCGCCGGCCTTCAGCATCGCGGGACCTCCATTATTGAGTGAAACGACTCCAAACCCTTAATCGCAGTATTGAGTAAAATGACTCCAAATGTCAAGCTCACCCGTTGCCGACGCGCGTGGCCCGGGGCGCCCGGCACAGTTCGATCGTGACCAGGCGCTCGACGGTCTGCTGATGTTGATCTGGCGGAAGGGCTACGACGCGGCCACGCAAGAGGAGATGCTAGCCGCGACCGGCCTCTCGTCGTCGACGCTCTACCGATCCTTTGGCAACAAGGCAGACATCCTAGGGGTCGTTCTGCAGCGCTATCTCACTTCCACGAACGCGATGCTCGCCCCGCTCGAAAACGGCCGCGCGGGCACCGCGGATGTGCACGCGTTCCTCAACCACATCCGCGCGCAGCTCGACGGCCCAATGAGCACCGCCGGATGTCTCGTGGTGGACACCATGCAAGACCCGATAAATCAGGACCCACGAATCAAGCGCCTTACCGATAGCCACATGGACCGGATGCGTCGGGGCCTTACCGCAGCGCTGCAACGCGCCGCAGATGCCGGCGAGCTTGCGCCGTCCGCAGCGTCGACATTGGCCGACGCTCTGCGGGCCGGCGTCTTCGGCGTGCTGGTCCGGGCCCGAGCCGGCGACATCGAGGACGCAATCACATTGCTCAGGGGCGTGCGCTCGCTGCTACCAAAACAGGGGCGCTACGTTTCCGGCTCACGTGTCACAAACGACATCGAGATGACACGGCAAACCGGAAAATGACACGCGGAGTGAAGAACATACACACCACGACACCTGCCGCTGCTGCGGAAGAGGCTGTCTCCGTATGCATTCCGTCACAGTGACGCCTGTGCGTCTGATCGCCCGACGCTGGGCATCACCGTACTGACGCAGTAGTCGCACGCCGATATCTACACCGTTGGCCTGGGCTGGCGGCGGTGGCGCGATTCCGAAGAGCACTACACCCGTCGCAACATCCGGGACTACTGCAGGCCCTCCTCGACGCTGGCGTGTATCGCCACGGCGTCCCCGTGGAGGCAATGGCACAACTGGGGATATTACCCAAATCGGCATCGCGCTCGCCGAAGCGCCCAAGCGAACGCGCAGACAGATCCGACACGAGCTGACGACTGCAATGCACCCGCTCATGGCAGGCCAACGCCGACCCACTCCGAAGGCGAAACGAAGCCCAGCCACCGAAGCAGGCACCACCTGGGCGAGATACGTTCAGCGGTAGGAAAGTTCGGACTCCGGACCCGATCAGTCGCGTTTCGTCTCGTAGCGCAGCAGGACCGTGCCGCCCGGGAAGGTGCGATTCTCCAACAGTCGCAGCGAGATCCATGACGGCAGGGTCGGGAAGAACGGGGTGCCGCCGCCCACGGCGGTGGGCGTGACCACGATCCGGTATTCGTCCACCAGTCCGGCCTGCACGATCGGTGCGGCCAGCGTCGCGCCGGCCACCTCCAGCCTGCCGTCGGTTTCGGCTTTCAGCTTCGTCACCACCTTGACAGGCTCGCCACGTTCCAGGCGGGAGTTCCAGCCGACGGACTCCAGGGTGCGCGAGAACACGACCTTGGGCATGTCGCGCCAAATGCGGGCGAAGTCAACGATCAAAGGGGTGGCATCCGGCGCCTTGTCGGCGGTCGGCCAGTACGCGGACATCAGTTCGTAGAGCCGCCGGCCGTAGAACGCAAGGGCGGTCTCCCGCTCGAAGTCGTTCCAGTACTGGTGCAGTTCTTCGCTCGGATCGGCCCAGTCAATGTTGCGTCGTGCGTCGGCGATGTACCCGTCCACCGACACGTTGAAGCCATAGATCAGTTTGCCCATGCAGATCAGACTTCACCGGAGGGCAAAACTCATCGCGACGCCACACGAGAGATTGTTCAAAATGTCCAATTGGACATCGTGTGGACAATTCAGACGAGAATTGGACACGCAGGTTGAGGACCTAGAACTACCAGGCAATCACCTGGCCATGTTGGCGAATCGCGACAAGTGCAGTTGGTGCGCGACGGTCACCGTCCTGGTCGGACCGTTACGGTGTTTGGCCAGAATCAAATCCGCTTCTCCCCCGCGCGGATCGTCGCGATCGAACGCGTCGGGCCGATGGAGAAGAATCACGACGTCAGCATCTTGTTCCAGCGAGTTGTGTACTGAGATTCCTTGTGCCACAAAGTTATTGGTGCCGGGCACAGTGCCATCGTAGACGTCTTGCTCACCAAGGCTGGCGATCTCAACAACCGTATCCCAATACACGTCGCTAGTGGAGAGCGCATGAATGTCGCCATCGTCCAATAAAGCC
Organism: Mycobacterium sp. 852002-51163_SCH5372311; assembly: GCF_001667115.1. Lineage (GTDB taxonomy): Bacteria > Actinomycetota > Actinomycetes > Mycobacteriales > Mycobacteriaceae > Mycobacterium. The sequence continues at coordinate 93,781 of NZ_LZIJ01000079.1, forward strand.
GCCGCACGATGCAGTCTCGCCCGGCTGGGTGAGTGCTTCCACATCGTCGACCCACAGAACTGGGTGTTCATGGCAGCAGCGAACTGCCGGTGCGTTATCCGCCTGCTGGACAGCAGCTCGCGGACCTGCGCCCAAACCTCTTTCGGCACCGTGTCCTGATTTGTATTCCGCACCACATATTCGAGGCGAGTCAACACCTCCTGCGCCGCTGCTCCTCTCGCGCCGTGCACCCCGACGTGATTAAGGAACCTGGCTTGATTTTCCGCCCCGTAAATGTATAAGTGCCAGCACTCGCGGTAGCCGAGTTTCTGCGCGCGCTTGATCCTCGTGAAGACGCCCACCCGGAGGAGCAGTTGAGCGACGTCATCGACAAGTCGACGGCTGGTCGATGCGTAGTAAATCTGGCCCTGGCCAGCCGTCGCATCCCAGCGCACAGACCCATCCGTGGCCCACAGATGACGCAGGAATAGCGCCACCTGATCGTTAGGAGCGCGGAATATGGCCTCCGGCACGAATTTTTCGTGACTCCGCTTCCCGAACAGGCCGAGGCTGTCTAGCCAAGCCGCAATTGGGTTGCGACGACCGCGCGCCACCCGCTCTGGTGCCGGCATCCGCAGCGTGGTCACTCGGGCCGCGGGGTATTCGTCCCGCACCGCTTTCACACCGAAGTGCGCGGCTGAAATCGTCACCGCGACCAGATTCGCTTCGTCGATCGACGCGTAGCGGATCGGCTGGTTCTTCACACACGAACCGTCACCGATCATGTGGGCCAGCAGAATCAGCTCGGACTCGTCCATCCGCTGAGTGTCGACGGGCTCGGGAACCCGTCGGGGCACCGCGATACGATCACCAATCTTCAGCTGCTCCAAGGGAGTCCAACCCTCGAGCTTCATAAATGGATGGTTAGCCGTTGCCTCGACCTCCCGCCCCGAGGCCAGCCGCAGCCGGAACACCTCTTTGCGGCCACTCGGAAACACATTGGTCATCGGCCGGGCGACCATGCGCAGCCGCTCGTCGAGCGACCACACCAGGGGGCGTTCGCCGGTCTGCATCAGCTCGCCAAATGTGACCTCAGTTCCGGTGTCGGCGCGCAGGATTCGCGTGGCAGCGGTCAGACACCCCGACTCGCGAAGGTCGGCCAGCATCGGCTTCTTGTCGGTGCGCTGCTCGGGCCCACGATTCAGCTGGCTGATCGCGACCACGGGAACCTCCAGCTCCTTCGCTAAAAGCTTGAGATGCCTGGAAAACTCGGAAACCTCCACCTGTCGCGACTCATACCTCTTGCCCGAGGTCATGAGCTGCATGTAATCCACCACCACCAGCCTGAGGTCGGCCTTCTGCCGTAGCCGCCGGGCCTTGGCCCGGACCTCCATCATGGTGAGGTTGGGCGAATCGTCGATATACAGTGGCGCCTCGCTGATTTCGCTCATCCGCCGCGCCAGCCGAGTCCAGTCGTCATCGTTCATCCGGCCCGAACGCATATCGGAGAGCTTGATTTTCGCTTCCGCTGAAAGCAGCCGCATCACGATTTCGGACTTGCTCATCTCCAGCGAGAAGATGACGCTCGCCATGCGGTGCTTGATCGAACACGACCGCATGAAATCCAAGCCCAGGGTGGAGTTGTGGGTCGGAACCATCCCGTGGCCCGCCAGGTACAGATGGTCGATGTTGTCCACTTGGACGCAGCGCACTGCCACGCTGGGCACTCGACGCACCGAATCGACCTGCAGCACCGGAGTCAATACGGCAGTCTGCCGCTGGGCGTAATGCGCGGTCGACCCGGCTGCGTTGATGGTGTCCAAGCCACAACGCAACTGATCCGACGTCCGGATGCCGTAGCTCGTCGGCCACTGATGCGCCGCGTCGGCGACAATGACTGTGCCGTCTGAGAACTCGATCTCGTAGCACGGCCGTCCAAGCATCACCTCGGTCGCTGCCACCACCCGCGTCGGCTTCCCGTCGGCGCCGAGCAACTCATCTCCGACACTGACGTCGCCCATCGGCGTCCAGCCGGTCGGCGTCGGCAGCGCCGTATCCAGCGCAAGCGCCTTCCCCACACCGGGACGGGCCGCGACGATGACCATCTGCCCTGGATGCAGACCGTTGGTCACCTCGTCGAGTTCGGTGAAACCCGTCGGCACACCGCGCGCCAAGCCGCCGTTGGACGCGATGGCGTCGATCTCGTCCATCGTCGGCTGCAGCAGATCCTCGAGCGGCACGAAGTCCTCGGACAGCCGACGATCGGCGACGTCGTAGATTTCGGCCTGTGCGCGGTCGACCACCTCGGCCACATCGGCGCCCTCGGCACCGGCGTAGCCGTACTGCACGACCCGTGTCCCGGCTTCCACCAGGCGGCGCAGCAGCGCCTTCTCCGCGACGATGCCCGCGTAGTAGCCCGCGTTCGCGGCCGTCGGCACCGTCGAAATGAGCGTGTGCAGATACGGCGCACCGCCGATACGGCGCAGCAACCCACGCCGGTCCAGCTCGGCCGCTACCGTCACCGCGTCGGCCGGCTCACCCCGCCCGTACAAGTCGAGGATGGCGTCGTAGACGTTCTGGTGTGCCGGGCGGTAGAAGTCGCCGGGCCGAAGCCGTTCCAGCACATCGGCGATCGCATCCTTGCTCAGCAGCATCCCGCCCAGCACGGACTGCTCGGCGGCCAGATCCTGCGGTGGCTGACGGCCGAAGTCCTCACTGGGCGGCGTGGCATCCATGCCCGGGTGCCCCAGATCGTCAACGACCGCCATACGCTCTCACCTCCTCCGACCAGGCACCCGAACATACATTCGACAGCTGTTCTCAAGAGCGTAAGTCACGACACCGACACCCCCGCCCCGCTCCAATTGGCCGGCTGCTCAGCAGGTCGCTGTGCAACCCGCATTTGTCGCCGTCCTGAAGCACCTGCCATCGCCTCGCGCCGGGATGACGTTAAACGTTGCTGGAAGGTACTCCAAGAGGTGTTGTTCATGGAGCTGTGCATCGCGTGTGCATATCCGTCGGCACCTGTGTTGAGCGGGGTGTGGAGAACCTGTGGATCAATGCGGGGTGTTACGACATCACTGCTGATAAACGTCCCATGACACGCAGCATTCTGTGTGGACAACAATCTCTTCGGCGTGTCGGGCCAGGTTACCTAGTCGGGCGTGTTGGTTTTCGGCCAGATTTTCGGTGCGTTAAGCACCGGTAAAAACGGTCGCCTCGAACCGTGTTCGAAATAGTTCGCCAGCCACGGCCGCGGTCCAGTCCCCTACATATGCGATGGGACGGCCGCGAAAAGACGCAACAGCAACCCATTCGCCGGAAGCGGGGTGCTGTTGCGTCTGTTCGCCAGAACTAGCCTTCGGCGACGACGTCGACGGCAACCTCGACGTCGACTTCGGGGTGCAGGTGCACCGCCACCGGATGGGTGCCGACGGACTTGATATGCGCCTTGGGCAACCGGACGATCCGCTTGTCGAGGTTGGGCCCGCCGGCCTTCTTGATGGCGGTCACGACGTCGTTGGCGGTCACCGAGCCGAACAACTTGCCGGAATCGGCCGCGGTCTTCACCGGCAACGAAACCGGGCCCAAGGCCTCGATCGCGGCCTTGATTTCGTTGGCGTGCTCCAGGTCTCGCACGGTCTTGGTGTCGCGGGCCCGGCGGATCTCGTCGGCCTGTTTCTGGGCGCCACGTGAGGCGACGATCGCCAGCCCGCGCGGCAGCAGGAAGTTGCGCCCGTACCCGTCCTTGACCTCGACCGTGTCGCCGACGGAACCCAGGTGGTCGACGTCGGCGGTCAGAATAAGCTTCATCGTATTACGAACTCTCCGTTAAGTTTTCGTCGATTACCGCGCCGACGAGGTGAAGGGCAGCAGGGCGACCTCGCGGGCATTCTTCACCGCGAGCGCGATGTCCCGCTGGTGCTGCACGCAGTTGCCGGTGACCCGGCGCGCCCGGATCTTGCCGCGCTCACTGATGTAGGTCCGCAGCAGCGTGGTGTCCTTGTAGTCGATCACTTGTTCTTTCTTGGCACAGAAGACGCATTTACGCGCCTTGATGGGCTTTTCCGGAGCCGGGCGCCGCTTGGTGGATTTGGCCATGTCTCTCGTTCTTTCCGTTCAGAAGTGTCTTGAAGTGTCGTGAAATCAGAAGGGGGGTTCGTCGTCGCCGCCGCCGAACGAACCCGACGCCGGGGCGCTGCCCCACGGGTCGTCGGCCGGTGCGCTGCTCGGCTGGGCCGGCGCCTGCCGGGATCCACCGCCGCCACCGCCACCGCCGCCACCGAAGCCGCCGCCTCCGCCGCCGCTGCGGCTGGCCTTGTTGACCTTGGCGGTGGCATAGCGCAGCGAGGGGCCGATTTCGTCGACCTCGACCTCGACGACGGTGCGCTTCTCGCCTTCGCGGGTTTCGAAGGACCGCTGCTTGAGCCGGCCGGTGACGATCACGCGGGATCCGCGGGTCAGGCTTTCGGCCACGTTCTCCGCGGCTTCACGCCAGATGTTGCACCGCAGGAACAGCGCCTCGCCGTCTTTCCATTCCCCGCTCTGGCGGTCATAGATCCTGGGTGTGGACGCCACGGTGAAGTTCGCCACCGCGGCACCCGACGGCGTGAACCGCAGTTCCGGGTCGGCCGTCAGGTTTCCGACGACGGTGATAGTGGTGTCACCAGCCACAACATTCCTCCTGGTCCTGCCCTGGTCCTGTCCTGGTCCGACCCGGTTCTGCCCCTGGTTTTCGCCTTGAATCGGCCGATAGGACATAACGAGCTATTCAACAGACTAAGCAACCGCGCTGACAGCGGACAGTCAGTGCTTGTCGGTGCGCATCACCTTGGTGCGCAACACCGACTCGTTGAGGCTGAGCTGACGGTCGAGCTCGGACACTGTCGCCGGCTCGGCCTTCAGGTCGATGACCACATAAATGCCCTCGGCGTGCTTGGCGATCTCGTACGCCAGCCGGCGCTTACCCCAGATGTCGATCTTTTCGACCGTTCCGCCGTCTTTGCGGACGACGTTGAGGAACGTCTCCAAGGACGGGGCCACGGTGCGTTCGTCGAGCGTGGGGTCAAGAATGACCATGATTTCGTATGGACGCATGGAAACCTCACCACCTCCTCTGGTCTGTACGGCCACGGCCTTTCCGTGGCAGGAGGGTCGCCTGCGTCGGCAACCCCGCCAGGCTACCGGACGGCAGGTCAGCTGGGAAAATCCGCGACCTGATCACTGCCTGGCATGCAGGAATTCCTCGGCCCTGGCCTTCGTCGCCGCGTCGGCCTTGGCGAGAGAGCCCGAATCGAACGGAGGCTGCGGGTCGTATTCGATGAGCAGCTGAGCGGCCTGCGCCGCCTGCGCATCGACCAGCAGCTCGACCAGCCGCAGGGCCATGTCGATGCCACTGGACACACCCGCGGCCGTGATGATCCGCTGCGGCAGGTGCTCGACGACGCGCTCCGGCACGTAGCGCGCGCCCAACTCGTTGAGCAGGTCGGCCGCCCGCCAATGCGTCGTCGCGGTAAGTCCGTCGAGCAGGCCCGCGGCGGCCAGCAGCAGCGCACCGGTACACACCGAGGTGGTGAAGGTGGTGTGCGGATGCACCTGCTGCAGCCAGCCCCGGATGATTTGGTCGTGGATCAGCTGGCGGGTGCCGATACCCCCGGGGACGACCACGACGTCGGCTGTCCCGACTTCGTCGAACGTGGCGTCGCAGGTGACCCCCAGCATCCCGTTCTCCGTACGCATTTCACCCCGCCGGTGGCCGACGAAGACCACGTCCACCGCCGGAATGCGTTGCAGCACTTCGTAGGGTCCGATGGCGTCCAGTGCGGTGAATCGGGCAAACACCGGGATTGCGACCAGCATCAGGTGCTCCTGGCGGCGGTCGGGGCGTCGTCTCCCGTGGCTGCCTCGGTCTCGGCGGGAACCCGCGCCGGGACCGCGCGCCGCCGCCCTCCGGCCGGACGCAGCTCCTCTGGCAACCAACCGGGTGGCGCGTCGGGCGCGCGGTCGAAGGGCCCGCCCACCGGATCGTCCAGCCGCCCGTTCCACCGCACCAGGTCCTCGTCGGGCCGGTAGATCTGCCGGATCACCAACGCGCACAGCGCTACAACGGCGATGTCGCGCAGCAGCACGGTCGTGGTGAACCACTGCTCGGGCAGCGATCGGTTCGGGTTGCCGTAGAGGTAATACATCCGGGGAACCCACACCAACGCGTCAATCGTCATCCACGCCAGCAATATTCGGCGGTGCGGCAATGCCAGCACCGCCAGCGGTACCAGCCACAGCGAGAACTGCGGGCTCCACACCTTGTTGGTCAACAGGAACGCGGCCAGCGTCAGGAAAGCCAGCTGCGCCAGCCGTGGCCGCTGCGGCGCGGTGAGCGCGATGTAAGCGATTGCCGCACAACACACTGCGAACAACCCCGTCACCACCGCGTTCAAGACCGTGGGCGGCTCCCAGAAGCCCAGATTCGGATCGAATCCCCGCCAACCGGTGAACGATTTCACCACGTTGTACAGCGAGTCCATGTCGTCGCCGCGGCGGGTGTTGAGCCGGAAGAACTCCGACCAGCCGCGCGGAAACAGCACCAGCACGGGCAGATTCACCAGCAACCAGGTCGCGGCCGCTGAGGCGGCCGTCCGGGCCACCGCCGGCAGCCGCCCGGTGCGGATGCCCAATATCAACATCGGGCCCAAGAACAGCAGCGGATACAGCTTGGCCGCAGCACCCAACCCGATCAGAACGCCCGCCAGCGCCGGTTTGCGCCGCGCCCATGCCAGCAGTCCGGCCATCGCGAATCCCGTTGCCAGAGCGTCGAAATTGGTAAAGATCTGGAAGATCACCAGCGGGGAAGCCGCCACCAGCGCCGCGTCCCAGATCCGCCGGCCCGCCAGGCCCGAGGTTGCCCAAACCGTTGCCAGCCAAGCCAGCGCCAGCCCGAATGCGGCCACATCGAAGAACACCACGACTTCGGCAATCACCGGCAGCGCAATTAGTTTGCTCAGCGCCGTATAGGTTTTGGCCACCGCCATCGACACGTACTGGTAGACGCCGGTCAGCACCGGATACTCCATGTAGCGCACCGCGGGCTTGCCGTCGTAGCGGGTCTGCGGGGCGCCGCTGCCGTCGGTCTCGATCCAACTGGATTTGTACGGAAACTTGCCCTGGCTCAACAACTCCGCGCCGTACAGCGGCACGGTATCGGAGTAGCACAGTTCGTAGTAGGCGCGTTGATTCTCCCAGACCGCAACGCGCTGATCGCCAGGCCCGGTACCGGTGGTCTGCAGACAGGCCGCCTTCGTCGACCAGCCCAGTCCCAGGAACACCAGCGCGATCACGAACATCACCCGCAGCGGGGTCATCAGCCGGGCCCGGCCGATCAGGGCGTGCCGGCCAACCGGTCCGCCGCCCCCGTCGGAAACCGTCATCCAGCCGACCGTGGAAGTTGCGCCGGGTATCACGATCCCGGTCGGTCCGCCGTCGACGATCACCCTCGCGCCGCCGCCGCCGGCGCCGCCCGCCGGTCCGCCCGCTGAGCCCCCGCCGCCGTGACCGGCGCTCAGCAGCAGCGCGCCACCATCTCGCCGCATCCGTTGGCCGCGGATCTGCGGAGTATCGACAACCGCGATTGCCCAAGCCGCACCGACCCTTTGGCTGCCGCGCTGGCAGACGTCATCGGCGGACCGGTTGGCCGGCACGCCCTGATCGGCCGGGCCCGGCTCGGGGGGCGGAGCCGGCACACCCGCGTAGCCGCCGATCTCGGTGGGCTTGGGGAAGGATTCGTTGGAGGTGCCCTTCAGCGCCCCGTCCATCGTTGACTTCCAGATGTCCGACGGCAGGCCCGAACCGTAAACCGCTCCGCCCGACGCGGTTACCAGCGGTTGGTCGCCCTTGACGGTGCCCACCCAGACTGCCGTGGACAGCGAGGGCGTGTACCCGACCATCCACGCGTCTTTGTTCGACTTGGTGTCACCCAGTTGGGTGGTGCCGGTTTTGGCCGCCGACGGCCGGCCGCCGGCCAAACTGTGGCCGCGTGAATAGCCGGCTATCGGCTGCATGGCAGCGGTGACGTTATCGGCCACCGCCTTGGGGATGCGCTGGTCGCCGGCGCTGTTCGCAGTACCGGCGTCGAACAACACCTGGCCTTCGGCGTTGACGACCTTCTGCACGAAGTGCGGCCGGTAATAAATGCCGGACGCCGCCAGCGTGGCGTACGCGGATGCCATGTCGATAACCCGAGTTTGGTACTGGCCCAGCACAATTCCGTTGTTGGGTGGTCCGCCCTTGCCGTCCTCGGACAGGGTATGCGGGACACCCGGGAAGCTGGTCGCGATCCCCGCTTGATGCGCAGCGTCCGCGACCGCCTGCGGTCCGTTCTTCAGCTTCAGCATCAAGCGGTAGTAGGACGTGTTCAACGATTGCTTGAGCGCCTCGGCGATATTGCAGGTGCCGCAACCCTCGCCGTCGACGTTGGTGATCTTGATGCCGTCGACGGTCAACGGGGAGCTGTCGACCTGGTAACCCAGGCCGATACCTTGTTCGAGCGCCGCGACAAGCGCGAACACCTTGAACGACGAACCGGTCTGCAGCCCGGCCTGAGCGAAGTCGAATCCGTTGGCCTCAGAACCGCCGTAGTAGGCGCGGATGGCGCCGTTGTGCGGGTCGATTGACACCACGGCGGCGCGCATGTCGGGATTCTGGCCGTCGAGGTACTTCGATACCGCTTTCACCGCGGCCTGCTGAGCCTGCGGCTCGATGGTGGTGGTGACCTGCAGGCCCTGGGTGTTCAGCGTCTGCTCGTCGATGTTGAACAGCTCCATCAATTCCCTGGTGACCTGCCGCTCGATAAGCCCGTTGGGGCCGGTGGTCTGGAACTGCGCGCGGGCCTGATCCGGCGGCACGGTCGCCGGAAACACCTGTGCCGCCCGGTCACTCGCTGACAGGGCCTTGGTTTCTACCATGCCGTCGAGAACCCAGTTCCAGCGCGCGTCGGCACCCTTGGGATCGACGGCGGGATCCAGGCTCGACGGCCGCCGGATCAGCGCCGCCAGCAACGCCCCTTCGGAGACGGTGAGTTGCTCGACGGGTTTGTTGAAGTAGGCCTTCGCCGCAGCCGAAATCCCGTAGGCCCCGCGGCCGAAGTAGATGATGTTCAAATACGCTTGCAGCACATCGTCTTTGGACCACTCCCCCGACATCTTGGTGGCGATCACCAATTCCTTGGCCTTGCGCATCAGTCCGCTCCACCCGTGCTGTGCGGAACCGACCAGCGCGTTCTTCACATACTGCTGGGTGATCGTCGAGCCCCCCTGCAGATCACCGCTGCCGAACAGGTTGTTGTTCACCGCGCGCGCGAACCCGCTGAACGAGAAGCCGGGATTGGTATAGAAATTGCGATCTTCGGCGGCGATCACGGCCCGGCGCACATGCACCGGCACTTGACTGATGTTGACGTCTACCCGATTGCCTTCGGGCGGAATGATTTTCGCGATCTCCGAGCCGTCGCTGGCCAGTATCGTCGATACCTGGTTGGTACGGATGTCACCCGGCTTGGGGATGTCGACGATGAAGTAGGCCATGGCGAAGGTGACTATCGGCAGCAGCAAAACCACCACCGCGGTCAGGACCAGCGCACGTCGCACCCACTTCCAGTTGACCTGCTGCTTGAGCTGCTGCAACCAGGGCAAATTCGTACCGCGCCCACGGCCGCGCGCGCCGGATCCTCTGGGAGTACCGGATGGGGGTGGTGGTCCGCCTGGCGGACGCCGTCCGGAGCCGGGCCGTCGCTGCCGGTTCGGCGCCGGCGCGTCCAGCGCGGCCTTGACTTCCTCGATCGGATCACGTCTCGCAGGCGCCTCGGGCGGCGCGGCGGCGTCGCGCGGCGTGGGTGTCGACAACTGCCGCTTCTCCGGCGCAGGACGATCCAGGGCGGCCTTGACCTCCTCGATCGGGTCCGTCCGGCCAGGGGCGCGGTCGTCGCGGACCGGCGGGATGATCGACGTCAACCGGTCGTCGGGGGGAACCTCTCGGCGCTGGCCCCGCGGACGAGACCCCGCGGCCTCGTCCGGACCCGCATGCTTGCCTGCACGTTCAGTCGGTGACCCCTTCGGGTCGTCACTGGACTGATCGTGGCGCCCTTCGTTATTCACTGGCCGTGCGGGCGCCGTTGCGCGCCGTCCGCGTGCCGCGCGTCCCCCTCGGGGGCGGTGCCGGGCGTGCCGCGCCGAGCACATACGACTTGACCAGGTGATTCCAGCTGCAGGTTCGGCATACCTCCACCACGTGGACGGCGAATTCGGAGAACCGGGTTGCCAGCAACACCAATTCTTCGGCCGTGCGGGCCGAGCCCGATACCGCGCCCAGCTGGTCGCCGAACACCCACGACACCAACGTGAGCTGCTCCTTGCGGCATATCGGGCAGATCACCTGGCTCGTCTTCCCGTGAAACTTCGCCGCGCGCAGCAGATATGGATTTGCGTCACACACCTCGGAGACACCGGTGCGTCCCGAGTACACCTCAGCCAGCAGTGAGCGCCGCCGAAGCGTGTAGTCCACCACCTGTCGCTGCAGTCGCACGGTGACCAGAGTACGTCCCCCGGCGCAGCACCGTTAGGCAACCAAGGCGGTTGTCCGCGTCGTCGCCGGGCTGAGCGGCGGTATCGCTGATCGCGACCGGCGCAGTACTTCTACGATCAACGCGTGGCGAAATGGCTCGGGGCACCGCTCGGCGGAGGGTTGACCACTGCGACCCGCGCCAAGGACACCGACCGGCAAGAGATCTGCACGGTTCTCGACAACGCCCTGGCCGACGGCGAGCTCTCCGGAGAAGAGCACCGCGAACGGATCGGTAAGGCCACCAACGCCGTGACGCTCGGTGATTTAAAGGTTCTGGTGTCGGATCTACAGAGCGGCACCGCCCCGGCGCGACTGCGTGACACTAAGTTTCCGCTGAAGATAACGCGATGGCGCGCGATGGCAGCCGCCTTCATCGGCTCGGTACTGCTGGGCGTCCTGATCGGCTGGGGACTGTACGGCAACACCGGCTCGCCGTTGCACTTCGCTGCGAATGCCGGGGACCCGGGGGCCAAGCCCGACGGGATCGCGCCGCTGGTGCTGACCCCGCCTACCCAATTGCACTCGCTCGGTGGGCTCACCGGCTTGCTGGAGCAAACACGCAAAAGGTTCGGAGACACCATGGGCTACCGGATGGTGATCTACCCGACCTACGCCGTGTACGACCGGCCGGACCCGTCCGACGATCGGCGCAAGCTGGCCTACGACTACCGCGGCGGCTGGGGCGACCCGACTAGTTCCGCGAAAACCAGCGGCGAACCGGACGTGCCCGTCGACCTCGGCAAGTTCGACGTGGCCAAGACCGTCGGCATAATGCGTGGCGCCGCGCAGACTCTCCACATCAAGCCCTCCGACGTCAAGAACATGTACCTGATCGTCGAACCCGCCAAGGATCCGTTAAAGCCCGACGCGTTGACTCTGTCGGTATACGTGTCCAGCGATTACGGCGGCGGCTCCATCAACTTCGCAGGTGACGGCACTATCAAGCGGCTCAGTTTGCCCTCTTGACGGCCGTTCGGCTGTCGAGCCGACCGATGTGACTAATAGCGCACCAACACCAGGTGGTGTTGTCGCAAATATATCGGAACGATACGATGGCACGAGGCGTCGAGCCGCTAATACGTTGAGTAACCAAGCCGAGCAAAGGAGGTGACTCGATGCTGGAACTCGCCATCCTGGGCCTCCTGATCGAATCGCCAATGCACGGCTACGAACTACGCAAACGCCTCACCGGTTTACTCGGTGCATTCCGCGCCTTCTCTTACGGTTCGCTGTATCCCGCTCTGCGGCGCATGCAGGCCGACGGCCTGATCGCCGAGAACGCCGCCCCGGCCGGCACCCCGGTCCGGCGTGCCCGGCGGGTCTACCAGCTAACCGAAGAAGGGCGACGTCGCTTCGCTGAATTGGTCGCCGACACCGGCCCGCACAACTACACCGACGACGGCTTCGGCGTACACCTGGCCTTCTTCAACCGCACACCGGCCGAAGCCCGGATGCGCATCCTGGAGGGTCGCCGCCGTCAGGTGGAGGAACGCCGGGAAGGTCTGCGTGAAGCGGTGGCCCGGGCCAGCAGCTCGTTCGACCGCTACACCCGCCAGTTGCACCAACTCGGGCTCGAGTCCAGCGAACGTGAAGTCAAGTGGCTCAATGAGCTCATCGCCGCGGAGCGGGCCATGCCCGGCCTCTCCGAGCAAACGTAGATCCCGCACCAACCGAACAGCCAAACCCCAACACCGAGACAGCAGGTTATGAAGTTAGGAGAACGCCCAATGAGTGAGCACCAGCCTTTAGGGGCGCCGGAGACGCAGACGGACGTACGAGTCGCGATTGTCGGCGTCGGTAACTGCGCCTCCTCGCTGGTCCAGGGCGTCGAGTACTACCAGAACGCCGACGAGAACTCGTCAGTGCCCGGCCTGATGCATGTCCGCTTCGGCCCGTATCACGTCCGCGACGTCAAGTTCGTCGCGGCGTTCGACGTGGACGCCAAGAAGGTCGGCTTCGACCTTTCGGACGCGATCTTCGCCTCGGAGAACAACACCATCAAGATCGCCGACGTCGCACCGACCAATGTGCTGGTGCAGCGCGGTCCGACGCTGGACGGCATCGGCAAGTACTACGCCGACACCATCGAGCTGTCCGACGCCGAACCCGTCGACGTGGTCCAGGTGCTCAAGGACGCCAAGGTCGACGTGCTGGTGTCCTACCTGCCGGTGGGCTCCGAAGAGGCCGACAAGTTCTACGCCCAGTGTGCGATCGACGCCGGGGTGGCTTTCGTCAACGCGCTGCCGGTGTTCATCGCCTCGGACCCGGTGTGGGCCAAGAAGTTTGCCGATGCCGGGGTGCCGATCGTCGGTGACGACATCAAGAGCCAGGTCGGTGCCACCATCACCCACCGCGTGATGGCCAAGCTGTTCGAGGACCGCGGTGTGCAACTGGACCGCACCATGCAGCTCAACGTGGGCGGCAACATGGACTTCCTCAACATGCTCGAGCGTGAGCGGCTGGAGTCCAAGAAGATCTCGAAGACCCAGGCCGTCACGTCCAACGTGCAGCGCGAGTTCAACGCCAAGGACGTCCACATCGGCCCGTCGGACCACGTCGGCTGGTTGGATGACCGCAAGTGGGCCTACGTGCGGCTGGAAGGCCGCGCCTTCGGTGACGTGCCGCTGAACCTGGAGTACAAGCTCGAAGTGTGGGACTCGCCGAACTCGGCCGGAGTCATCATCGACGCGGTGCGGGCGGCCAAGATCGCCAAGGACCGCGGGATCGGCGGCCCGGTGATCCCGGCGTCGGCCTACCTGATGAAGAGCCCGCCCGAGCAGCTGCCCGACGACGTTGCGCGCGCGCAGCTCGAAGAGTTCATCATCGACGCCTAGTCGGCTCTGCGCCGGAACTGCGCCGCTCCTGCGCCGAAACTGCGGTGAGGGCGGGTCGTCAGCGGCATGCGACGCCCTGAGCGCAGTGTGGGTGCCGCCTCCGCAGCCTCGACGCGGCTCGTAGTGTCAGGGCTGTGACTGAGATCTCCGAAGACAAACTGGCCGGCCTGTCCGAGTTCTCGCTGCTGGCCGAGAACGCCGAGCAGGCCGGCGTTTCGGGTCCGCTGCCTGACGTGGAGCGGATCGGGTCGGGCACCGGTGAAGCCAGGATCAGCGCACTGCGCTGGGGTCAGCGCCCGCGAATCATCTTTCTGCACGGCGGTGGGCAGAACGCGCACACCTGGGACACCGTGATCGTCGGCCTCGGTGAGCCCGCGCTGGCAGTGGATCTTCCCGGCCACGGGCATTCGGCGTGGCGGGAAGACGGCGACTACTCCCCACAGCACAACGCCGCCGCGCTGGAGCCCGTGCTGCAACAGCTCGCACCGGATGCCGAGCTAGTCGTCGGCATGTCGTTGGGCGGGCTGACGGCGATCCGGCTGGCGGCGCAGGCACCCGACCTGGTCAACGAACTCGTCCTGATCGACGTCACGCCGTCGGCGTTGCAGCGGCACGCCGAGCTGACCAAGGAGCAGCAGGGCACGGTGGCGCTAATGCACGGCGAGCGGGAATTTCCCAGCTTTCAGGCCATGCTGGACCTCACCATCGCTGCCGCGCCGCACCGAGAGGTCAAGGCATTGCGCCGCGGCGTGTTCCACAACTCGCGCCGGCTGGACAACGGCAACTGGACGTGGCGCTACGACGCTATCCGCCAATTTCCGGACTTCGGCGCTCTGTGGGACGACGTCGACGCGCTGGCAACTCCCATCACCCTGATCCGCGGCGGCTCGTCGGGCTTCGTCAGCGATGAGGACGCGGACGAACTCGCCCGTCGCGCAACGCATTTCCGCAAGGCGCACGTCGTCGAGAATTCCGGGCACTCGGTGCAAAGCGACCAGCCGCGCGCGCTGATCGACCTGCTGCGCGGCGTCCTCCACGGACGCTGAGTTGAGGCGGCGAGTCGGCCGCTGAGTCACCAGAGCATACGGTGATCAGATGACTTCCGACCGTCCCGTTCGTATCGGCGTGCAACTGCAACCCCAACACGCCCCGCACTACCGCAACATCCGTGACGCCGTCCGCCGCTGCGAGGACCTCGGCGTCGACATCGCCTTCACCTGGGATCACTTCTTCCCGCTCTACGGGGATCCCGACGGTCCGCACTTCGAATGCTGGACGGTGCTGGCGGCCTGGGCGGAGCAGACGTCGCGGATCGAGATCGGCGCATTGGTGACGTGCAACTCCTATCGCAATCCGGAGCTGCTCGCCGACATGGCACGCACCGTCGACCACATCTCCGACGGACGCCTGATCCTGGGGATCGGATCGGGCTGGAAAGACAAGGACTACCACGAGTACGGCTACGAGTTCGGCACGGCGGGCAGCCGTCTTGACGACCTGGCGGCCGCGCTACCCCGAATCAAGTCGCGACTGGCCAAGCTCAACCCGCCGCCGACGCGCGAGATCCCGGTGCTGATCGGCGGCAAGGGTCCGCGCAAGACGCTGCGGCTGGTCGCCGAATACGCAGACATCTGGCACGGCTTCACCACGGTGGATACCTACCCGGCGGCGGCAGCCGTGCTGGACGAGCACTGCGCGGCCGTCGGACGAGACCCGGCCGCCATCGAACGGTCGGCCGGGGTGGAGAACAACACCGGCGTCGCCCGCGGCGAAGGTGCCGACGCGCTGATCGCCAACGCCGAGGGGCTTGCCGAACTCGGCGTGACGCTGCTGACCGTCGGCTGCAACGGCCCGGACTACGACCTCACCGCCGCGGAGGCGCTGTGCCGGTGGCGCGCCCGCCGCTGAGAGTGCTTTGGCTTCATCTGACGAACACCTAATAATCCGCGCCAAGTCGTGAGAAACTTGCCGCGCTGATCTACGGGGTTTGAGAGAGGCCACCTGAAACCCATGCCGAAAAAATACGGGGTCAAAGAAAAGGACCAGGTTGTCTCGCACATCCTCAACCTGGTGCTTACCGGCAAATTGCGCACCGGCGACCGGGTCGACCGCAATGAGATTGCGCATGGCCTCGGAGTCAGTCGTGTTCCGATTCAAGAGGCGCTGGTCCAACTCGAACACGACGGCATTGTGTCGACCCGCTACCACCGGGGTGCCTTCGTCGAGCGATTCGACGAAGCCACCGTCCTGGAGCACCACGAACTCGACGGGCTGCTGAACGGCATCGCCTCTGCGCGCGCTGCCACCAACCCCACGCCCCGGATCCTCGGACAACTCGACGCCCTGATGCGCGCGCTGCGCTCGGCCAAGGAAGCGCGGGCGTTCACCGAGGTCGCTCGGGAGTACCGGCGCACCATCAACGACGAATATGCGGGGCCGAGGCTGCACGCCACGATCCGCGCCTCGCAAAACCTGATTCCCCGGGTCTTCTGGATGACTTACCAAGTCAACCGAGACGACATGTTGCCGTTCTACGAAGACGAGAACGCCGCAATTCATCGGCATGACCCGGTAGCCGCGCGGGCTGCCTGCGTGGACCGCTCGTATTTGATGGCTCAGACGATGCTGGCCGAACTTTGCCGGCGCCGGGTATTCGCCGCGCCTGACACTCCCGACACCATTCCCGGACACCTTCCGGTACTGACAGGAGCCGACGCGGCGCGCACGGAACCATCGATTGTCCGCTGACCGCTTCGGCCGTCGGTCGATACGGTGGCGTTGATGAGTTTGCATGTGAGCCTGCGGGCCAATCGCGGCGCAAGCCTGATTTCGAAGCTCGTTTTGATGGCCCTCTCCATCGTGATGGTGTGCGGTCTGACGTCGACGACGCTGGCTGCACCCGCGAGCGCGGACCGAAACCAGTGCGCGCCACCCGGGTTGGACAGCGCCACCACCTTGCCGAAGGACCTGACCGAGAATCCCGCGGTGGCACAAGACGATCCGAACACGACACCGACGGTCGAGCCGTTGAGCTCGGTTGACATCGGCGCGCTGGGACTCGGCACGCCGGGCGTCCTCACCGTCGGCACGCTGTCAGACGCCCCGCCCAACGCCTGCATCAACCCAACCGGCCGATTCAGCGGGTTCGACAATCAGCTGTTGCGTGCCCTTGCCAAGAAGCTGAATCTGCAGGTCCGCTTCGTCGGCACGAATTTCGCAGGTCTGCTTGCCCAGGTGGCGTCGCGGCGCTTCGACGTCGGCTCGGCATCCATCAAAGCCACCGACGCGCGTCGTCGCACCGTCGCGTTCACCAACGGCTACGACTTCGGCTACTACGCGCTGGTTGTGCCGCCAGGGTCGGCGATCAAGAAGTTCAGTGACCTCGCAGAAGGGCAGCGCATCGGCGTTGTGCAGGGCACGGTCGAGGAGTCGTACGTCGTCGACACCTTGCAACTGCAACCGGTGAAATATCCCGACTTCGTCACGGTGTATGCCGCCCTCAAGTCTCGGCAGCTGGACGCTTGGGTGGCGCCGTCGTTGCAGGCACAGACCGTGATGCGGTCGGGTGATCCGGCGGTGGTCGTCGCGAACACGTTCAGCCCGGGTTCCTTCGTGGCCTACGCGGTCGCCAAAGACAACCAGCCGCTGCTCGACGCGTTGAACTCCGCGCTGGACGAGGTGATCCGGGACGGGACCTGGATGAAGCTGTACAACGAATGGGTTCCCCGGTCCCTGCCACCGGGCTGGAAGCCCGGGTCGCGGGCCGCTCCCGGCCCGATCCTGCCGGACTTCGCCGCGATCGCCGCCGGTCACCACCACAAGCCGGTCGGTCCGGCCGCGCCGAAGTCCACCCTGGCCCAGCTGCGCGACTCCTTCCTCGACTTGGACATGTACCGGCAGGCCATTCCCACGCTGTTTCGCACCGGGCTGCCCAATACGTTGATCCTGACCGTCAGTGCCAGCGTCATCGGGCTGGCGGTGGGCATGGCCCTGGCGATCGCCGGAATCTCCCGTTCCCGCTGGCTCCGCTGGCCGGCGCGGGTGTATACCGATGTGTTCCGCGGCCTTCCCGAAGTGGTGATCATTCTGATCATCGGGCTGGGTATCGGACCGATAGTGGGCGGCCTGACCAACAACGACCCCTACCCGCTGGGCATTGCCGCGCTGGGTTTGATGGCCGCCGCCTATATCGGTGAAATTCTGCGGGCCGGGATTCAGAGCGTGGACCCCGGCCAGCTGGAGGCCTCACGCGCGCTCGGCTTCAGTTATCCGGCGGCGATGCGGCTGGTGGTGATACCGCAGGGAGTCCGCCGGGTGCTGCCGGCACTGGTCAACCAGTTCATCGCGCTGCTGAAGGCCTCGGCGCTGGTCTACTTCCTGGGCTTGGTCGCCCAACAGCGCGAACTGTTTCAAGTGGGCCGCGACCTGAACGCGCAGACCGGCAACCTGTCGCCGCTGGTGGCTGCCGGCGTCTTCTACCTGATGCTGACCGTTCCGCTGACACATTTGGTGAACTACATCGACGCCCGCTTGCGCCGAGGGCGGGCAGCGGTTGAGCCAGAAGAGACGCCGGACATGCTCAAGTCCACTTTCGGCCAGGAGATGACATGACCGAAGACCAGGTGGGCCGACAGTCAGTGTCCTTGGCAGCCAAGGATATCCACCAAACCCTGAACGGCACGGTGGTGCTGCGCGGTGTCGATGTCGAGGCTCCGGCGGGTAGCACTGTTGCCGTCGTCGGACCGTCGGGTTCAGGCAAGTCCACGCTGCTGCGCACCCTGAACCGCTTGCACGAGCCCGACAGCGGGGACATCCTGCTCGACGGCCGGTCGGTATTGCACGACGACCCCGACGAATTGCGTCAGCGTATCGGGATGGTGTTCCAGCACTTCAACCTGTTTCCGCACCGCAGCGTGCTGGACAACGTCGCACTGGCGCCGCGCAAGTTGCGCCGATTGTCCGCCGACGCCGCGCGTGAACTTGCATTGACGCAACTGGACCGCGTCGGCTTGAAACATAAGGCAGGTGCCCGTCCCGGCACGCTCTCCGGCGGACAACAACAACGGGTCGCGATCGCTCGGGCATTGGCCATGGCCCCGCAGGTGATGTTCTTCGACGAGGCCACCTCGGCGCTGGATCCCGAGCTGGTCAAGGGCATCCTGCAGCTCATCAGTGACCTGGGCGACGAGGGTATGACGATGATCGTGGTCACCCACGAGATGGGCTTTGCCCGGTCGGCCTCAGACACGGTCGTTTTCATGGATCACGGCAAAGTGGTGGAATCCGGGCCGCCAGAGCAAATATTTGAAGCTGCGCGAACCGAGCGCTTACAGAAGTTCCTTTCCCAGGTACTTTGACGATCTAAGACTTCTCCGGGTAACTGCCGTCTACGTGCGGCATAGCGCGTTAGACTCCCGACTTATGGCGGACAGCGAACCCACCGAGCCCGAGTTGGCGGAGCTGGCAGAAGGTTTGCACCGTGCGCTGTCCAAGCTGTTTTCGATCCTGCGCCGCGGGGATCCCAACGGGGCGGCGGCGGGGGATTTGACCCTGGCGCAGTTGTCGATCCTGGTCACGTTGCTCGATCAGGGGCCCATCCGGATGACGGACCTGGCCGCGCACGAACGGGTGCGGACCCCCACCACCACCGTGGCGATCCGTCGGCTGGAGAAGATCGGGCTGGTAAAGCGCTCGCGCGATCCGTCTGATCTGCGCGCCGTGCTGGTCGATATCACGCCGCGAGGGCGAGCGGTTCACGGCGAGTCGCTGGCCAACCGGCGCGCCGCCCTGGCCGCGATGCTCGGTCAGCTCCCCGCCTCCGACCTGAATACGCTGATGAAGGCACTCAAGCCGCTGGAGCGCCTGGCCTCCGGTGAACCAGCGGCAGGTGACCCGCCCGCACGCAAGCAGGCTTGAAAGTATATGAATATCAACTGCATTGGATGCATTGGATAGTAGCCCCGGTGGCCGCCCCTAAGCTGGAACGATGCCCACTGCACTCATCACGGGCGCCGGTGGCGGGATAGGCTCCGCCATCGCCGACGCGCTGGCGCCGACGCACACCCTGCTGTTGGCCGGTCGACCCTCCGACCGCCTTGACGCGGTCGCGACGCGCCTCGACGCCGCCACATTCCCGCTGGACCTGACCGACACCGACGAGATCGCTGCCAGCTGCGAAATCATCGACGCACTCGACGTGCTGGTACACAACGCCGCGGTGTCCATCCCCGCCCGGTTCGCCGACTCGACCGTCGATGAATGGCGGACCGTCTTCGACGTCAATCTTATTGGCCCAGTTGCTCTTACGCTGGCGCTGTTACCGGCACTGCGGCAGGCTCGCGGTCAGGTGGTGCTGATCAATTCCGGCGCGGGGCTGCGGGTTTCGCCGGGTCTGGCGGCATATTCGGCGAGCAAGTTCGCGCTGCGCGCGTTCGCCGACTCGCTGCGCCAGGACGAACCGGACCTACGCGTGACCACCGTTTACCCGGGCCGCACCGACACCGAGATGCAGCGGGAAATCAGAAAGTTTTCCGGCGGCGAGTACGACCCTTCGAAGTTCATGCGGCCCGAAACCGTGGCGGCGGCCGTCGCCGCCGCGGTCAATACCCCACGCGATGGCCAACTGGACGAGGTGGTGATCCGTCCGGGCCGCGCCTAAGTCGTGTTAGCCGCTTTACACGACCAGGTTGACCAGCCGGCCGGGGACGACGATCACCTTGCGCGGTGTGGCACCGGCCAAGAACGCCTGCACCTTGTCGTCGGACAGCGCTGCAGCCGTTAGGGTTTCCTCGTCGGCGCTGGCCGCCACCATCACCCGGCCACGCACCTTGCCGTTCACCTGCACCGGATATTCGACTGTGTCGTCGACCAGGTAGGCCGGATCGAACTGCGGGAACGGGCCGTGCGCCAACGACGTGGTGTGCCCCAACCGCAGCCACAGCTCCTCGGCCAGGTGCGGCGCCAGCGGCGCCAGCATCAGCACGAGGGGCTCGACCGCCGTGCGGGGCACGGAGTCACGGTGCTCCTTGGTGAGGTGGTTGGTGTACTCGATCAGTTTGGCGGCGGCAGTGTTATTACGCAGTGCCGCATAGTCTTCCGAGATTCCGGCGATAGTGCGGTGCAACGCTCGCAGGGTGTCCGTGGCCAACTCGCCATCGACCACCCTGATGCCTCCGGTGTTCTCGTCGACCACCAACCGCCACACCCGCTGCAGAAAGCGATGTGCGCCGACGACATCCTTTGTGGCCCACGGCCGTGAGGCCTCCAGTGGTCCCATCGACATCTCGTAGACGCGCAGCGTGTCTGCGCCGTATTCGTCGCAGATCTCGTCGGGCGATATCGAATTCTTCAGGCTCTTACCGATTTTCCCGAATTCCTGGAATACTTCGATCTCACCGGCGGGCCCAGGGTAGTAGAACTTGCCGTCGCGCTCGATCACGCGCTCTGCGGGCACATACGAGCCGCGCGCGTCGGTGTAGGCGAACGCCTGGATGTAGCCCTGGTTGACCAGCCTCCGGTAAGGCTCCCGGGACGTGACCTGCCCAAGGTCGAAGAGGACCTTGTGCCAGAACCGGCAATACAGCAGGTGCAGCACCGCGTGCTCGGCGCCGCCGACGTACAAGTCGACGCCGCCGGGGTCGTCGGGGCCGTGCTCAGCTGGCCGCGGACCCATCCAGTAGGCCTCGTTTTCCTTGGCGCAGAAGCGATCTGAGTTGTGCGGGTCGGTATAGCGCAGTTCATACCACGAGCTGGCCGCCCACTGCGGCATCACGTTGGTGTCGCGGGTGTAAGGCTTCAGGCCATCGCCCAAGTCCAGCTCTACGTGCACCCATTCGCTGGCCTTGGCCAGCGGCGGCGAAGGCTCGCTGTCGGCGTCGTCCGGATCGAAAAGCACTGGCGAATAGTCCGGTACATCGGGCAGCTCGACCGGCAGCGCGGCCTCGTCGAGGGCATGGGGGCGTCCGTCGCTGTCATAGACAATGGGAAACGGCTCGCCCCAATATCGTTGCCTGGCGAACAGCCAGTCGCGCAGCCTGTATTCGATGCGGGGCCGCCCGCGCCCTTCGGCTTCCAGGCGCGCCGTGATGGCCTCCTTGGCTGTCGCCACGTCCATGCCGTCGAGATAACCGGAGTTGACCAGGGTGCCGTCGCCCGGGTATGCGGCCTCCGAAATATCGCCGCCGGCAATGACTTCGAGGATCGGCAGACCGAATTCACGCGCGAAATCCCAGTCGCGCTGGTCGTGGCCGGGGACTGCCATGATGGCGCCGGTGCCGTAGCCGAGCAGCACGTAGTCAGCGATGAAGATCGGGACGGGTTTGTCGTTGGCCGGGTTGATCGCGTGACTGCCCAGAAAGACGCCGGTCTTCTCCCTGCTCTCCTGGCGCTCCAAGTCCGACTTCGCCGCGATTGCTCGGCGGTACGCGGCCACCGCCTCAGCCGGTGTGGCGGCACCGTACGTCCAGCGTGGGTTCGTCCCGTCCGGCCAGGCGGCGGCCACCAGATCGTCGACCAGTTCGTGTTCGGGCGCCAAGACCAGGTACGTGGCGCCGAACAGGGTGTCGGGCCGGGTCGTGAACACCTCGATGTCGAGCGGTTGGCCGTGGCTGCTGCTTGCGGAGAACAGTGCCTGCGCGCCGGTGGAACGGCCGATCCAGTTGCGCTGCATCGTTTTTATCTGCTCCGGCCAGTCCAGCAAATCCAGATCGTCGAGCAGCCGGTCGGCATACGCGGTAATGCGCATCATCCACTGCCGCAACCGTTTCCGGAATACCGGGAAGTTGCCGCGGTCGCTGCGGCCATCCGCCGTGACCTCTTCGTTGGCCAGCACGGTGCCCAGTCCAGGGCACCAGTTCACCATCGAGTCCGCCCGGTAGACCAGTCGCCAGCTGTCGACGACATCGGCCCGCTCCCCCGCCGACAGCTGAGCCCAGTCCCTGCCGTCGGCGAGACTGCGTGCGCCGGAATTGAATTCGGCGATCAGCTCCGATATCGGCCGAGCCTTGTTGGCCGCTACGTCGAACCACGCGTTATAGATCTGCAGGAAGATCCACTGGGTCCACTTGTAGAACTCGACGTCGGTGGTTGAAAAACTGCGCCGGCTGTCGTGAGCGAGACCCAGCCGGCCCAGCTGGCGCCGAAAGTTGACGACGTTGGCCTCGGTTCTGGTGCGCGGGTGGGTGCCGGTTTGCACCGCGTATTGCTCTGCGGGCAGGCCGAACGAATCGAACCCCAAGGCGTGCAGCACGTTACGGCCAAGCATCCGGAAGTAGCGCGCGTAGACATCGGTGGCGATGTATCCCAGGGGGTGTCCGACGTGCAATCCGTCGCCCGACGGGTAGGGGAACATGTCCTGGACGAACAGCTTGTCCGCCGGTACGGCGCCACCGTCCGTCGGGGCCAGCGAACCCACCGGGTTGGGCACGTTGAATGTCTCGAGGTCAGCCCACTTCTGCTGCCAGTCGCTTTCGATCCGGCCGGCCAGTTCCGCGGTGTAGCGGTATCGCGGCGCATCGGCGTCCGGGGCAACAGCACCTGCTTTGCCGTCGGACGCAGCGGTCGGGGATTCGCTCACGTGAACAGGGTAGAGGGCGGTGCCGGTGGACCCGCCGGCCACAGGTTGGTATCGGTTGCGTAGCGCACCGATCAGAGGTTCATCCCAGCTCGATTTCAGGCCTGTTCACCCCGTTTGACCTCTGGTTACAGTCGGCCTCAAGGACGGGCCCGTGCCCCGGGCTCAGGAGGGATCGACGCAAATGTTTCAGGTCGCACGGACGTGGCTGGCCGTCACTGGAGGTCTGGCCGCCGGCGCGATCGGTGTCACCGCCTTCGCCGGTGCCACCGCATCCGCGGCGCCTTTGCAGCCACTCCCCCCACCCACCCCAGGTGTCACAGCGCCGGCACCGGCCCCGCAGAACGTCACCGGCCTGCCTGGCACCACCAACAGGTTCGCGCCGAGCATCCCGGGGGCCAACCCAGCCACGCCACCCGTTCCTTCGGCGGCCACGGCGCCCACCGCGGGGACCCCGCTGCCGGCCACCGCGATCGCACCGGTTGCCGGAACGATCCGCGACTACCTGCAGTCGAAGGGCGTCAAGCTTGAAGCGCAGAAACCTCAGGGGTTCAATGCACTCGATATCACCCTGCCGGTGCCCACCCGCTGGACTCAGGTACCCGACCCCAATGTGCCCGACGCGTTCGCGGTGATCGCCGACCGGACCGGCAGTAGCCTGTACACCTCGAACGCGCAGGTCGTGGTCTACAAGCTGATCGGTGACTTTGATGCCAGGGAGGCCATCGCGCACGGCTTCGTCGACAGCCAGCAATTGCCCGCGTGGCAGACCACGAACGCCTCGCAGGCAGACTTCATGGGTTTCCCGTCGTCAATCATCGAGGGCACCTACCGCCAGAACGAGATGGTGCTCAACACCTCGCGTCGGAACGTCATCGCGACGTCCGGAAAGGACAAGTACCTGGTGTCGCTGGCAGTGACCACCGCCCAGTCGCAGGCGGTTGCCGACGGACCCGCGACCGACGCCATCATCAACGGGTTTCGCGTGACGGCTCCGGCCGCTCCAGCGGCTCCGGCGGCACCCGCCGTTCCGGCGGCTCCGGCCCCGGTGGCTCCCGCTCCGGTGGCACCAGCGGCTCCTGGCCAAGCGCCTGCTCAACTGCCGGCCGCCGCTCCTCCGCAGGCATCCGTAGCCGCTCCCCCGCGAGCGCCCGTCACGGCTCCCACACAGGCACCCGTCCCGGCTCCCACACAGGTGTCGGCTGCGGCGCCGATCGCCGTGCCTATCCAGGCGCCCGCGGTGGCGCCAGGTACGACGACACTTCCGGCGCCGGCAGGACTTCCGGCCGCGGCGCCGGCACCCGGCCAGTCACTCACCCCGCAACCAACACCTAATCTGCTGGCCCTGCTTCCGGGGCTGCCGCCACTACCCAACCTGCACCTGAACCTGCTGGGAACCCAACCGCGTTAGTGGTGATCGCGAGCGCGGCGGAGCCGTGCGAAGCGGGTCGCCACCATCGGGAAAAGCCGGTCGCCACCATCGGGACTAGGCGCGCCGGGAACCCGACGAGCGGATCGTCGGCCGCCCTCGTATTGTGAGCCCATGTTGATCGCGGGCGTGCTATGCGTGTGTGCGGCGGTGGTCTCCGCCGGCTTTGGAACCTGGTCGCTTTCCCACGCCCCCACCGCCGACGCCACCCACACGGCTCTGCGTGCCATGGCGCCGACCCAGTTGGCGGTCGCGGTGATGCTGACGGCCGGCGGCGTAGTGGCTTTGGTAGCGTCGCCCCCCACCGCTTTGGTGCTGGTGATCGTCTGTGTCGCAGGCGCTTTCGGCACGCTGACCGCCGGATCCTGGCAGAGTGCACGCTTCGTGCTGCGCCGCGAGGCATCCGTTGAGCCAGCCGCGTGCGCAGGCGATTGCGCGGTCTGCACCCTGTCCTGCCACTGAATATGTGCGGATGACGGTCGAAGGAAGCGCCCGGCCGGGAAACGAACTTAGCGATCCTTATTCATCAGTTGACATCGTGTTCGAGGCACGGTAACGCGTCGAACGTGGGGGATATGCACGCAGTCCGACCGCTTTTCGTCCAAGTCACCCACGTTCGGCGAGTGAGGCATGCAGTGCACGAGACGTGAAGACCACGCCATCGCCATCAGTTTCGGCTGACGTCGATGGGATGAGTTGCCAGCAGCGAAAGCGGCAACGGCTGACGGCGCAGCACCTGGCCCCACAGATCAGATCGCGGCCCGACCAGAACGTCAGAGGGCAACGCAGACAACACGATCCAGTCGTCGCGCTCGATTTCCCCTTCGAGCTGACCGATGGTCCAGCCGGAGTACCCCGCGTAGATTCGCACCCCCTCCACCAGCGGTGCGATCTGATCGGGGTCGGCATCCAGATCGACCATCACCATCCGGCCGGCCACATGCCGTAGGCCCGGCACATTTTGCGGATCGGCGCCGATGCGCAGCACCGCCAGACACAGCGCCGCGTCCCGCTTCACCGGCCCACCGATGAACATCGTCTTTGGCTTGGCCGCAAGCTTCGCCCACTGCGGCAGCACGTTGTACACCGCCGTCTCGCTGGAGCGGTTCAGCACCACGCCCAATGTGCCGCCGTCATTGTGCTCGACGATGTAGATCACGCTGCGGCGAAACGTCGGTTCCAGCAGATCTGTGTTGGCCAGCAGCAACGTACCTGCACGTACCCGTTGCGCGGCAGGTGCGACATAGTCCTCGGGGTCCTCGGGCTGCGGCACCATTCCATCATCGCACTCCGGACGGCATCGCCGGGCCAAACGTGGACGGCTCACGGATATTTGTACTGTTGTTGGATCGGCCTCGAGCGAAGGTGAACTTGCTGCCCCGATCGTTGGAAATGGGTTCTGTGGATCAACCCCGGATGCACGGGAGCGCGCCCGTCGCCCTTTGGCGGTCGGTGCGCGATTTGCCCGACTTCTGGCGACTGCTGCAGGTGCGCATGGTAAGTCAGTTCGGCGATGGCCTTTTTCAGGCGGGAATGGCCGTCGCGCTGCTATTCAACCCGGACCGCGCCGCCGACCCGATGGCGATCGCGCGCGCCTTCATCGTCCTGTTTCTGCCTTACTCACTGCTAGGACCATTTGCCGGCGCGCTGGTGGACCGGTGGGATCGACGGCTGGTGCTTGTGGGCGCCAACCTGGGCCGGCTGGTGCTGGTCGCGGCCATCGGCATCATCCTGGCCACGCGGGCGGGGGAGTGGCCGTTGCTGTGTTTGGCGCTGGTCGCCAACGGCTTTACCCGGTTCGTCCTGTCCGGCCTGTCGGCGTCGTTGCCTCACGTCGTGCCGCGCGAACAGGTCGTCACGATGAACTCGGTGGCCACCGCGTCGGGCGCGGTTGCAGCTTTTCTTGGCTTCAACTTCATGCAGCTGCCCCGCTGGTTGGCAGGCGGCGGGGATAAGGGCTCCGCGGCCGTCGTCTTCATCGTCACGATCCCACTGGCGATTGCGTTGCTGTTGTCGTGGCGATTCGCGCCTGGCGTGCTCGGCCCGGACGACACCCGGCGCGCCATTCACGGATCAGCCTTCTACGCGGTGATCACCGGGTGGGTACACGGCGCACGAACCGTGGTGCAGATCCCGACGGTCGCTGCCACCCTGTCCGGCTTGGCCGTACACCGAATGGTGGTCGGAATCAACTCGCTGCTGCTGTTATTGCTCGTCCACCACCCGAAATCTCCGGCGGAGGGTGGGTTGCAAATAGCGCTGATCTTCCTTGCAGCGTCGGGGCTTGGCGCCTTTCTCGCCACCGCACTCACCCCGCCCATGATCCGTCGCTGGGGGCGCTACGCCACCGCCAACGGGGCGCTGGTCGCGGCCATGATCGTCCAGCTCGCCGGCGCCGGGCTGGTGATACCGATCATGGTGGCGTGCGGCTTCCTGCTCGGGGTGGCCGGTCAGACGATCAAGCTCTGCGCCGACTCCGCAATGCAGATCGATGTCGACGACGCGCTTCGCGGACACGTGTTCGCTGTGCAAGACGCGCTGTTCTGGGTCGCTTTCCTCGTCTCGATAACCATTGCTGCGACGATGGTTCCCGACGACGGTCGCGCGCCGGGTTTTGCGCTGTTTGCGGCGGGGCTCTATCTCGTCGGGCTGGCCGCTCACGGCATCATCGGACGCCGTCGGCAGCCGGCGCCGGTAACAGACAACTCGTTCAGGAGGCGCTAATGGCGGGTGCAGCATCGATCGTGGCCGACCTGCGGGCCGAAAGCGACGACCTCGACGCGTTGGTGGCGCCTCTGCCGACGGGGCGATGGGCCGATCCGACGCCTTCCCCGGGATGGACCATCGCGCACCAGATCGCGCATTTGCTGTGGACCGACCGGGTGTCACTGACCGCCATCACAGACGAGGCGGCGTTCGGTGACGTGCTGACCGCGGCAAGCGCCGATCCCGCCGGCTTCGTCGACGCGGGCGCCGAGGAATTGGCGGCTCTGGCGCCGCCGGAGCTGCTCGCCGACTGGCGGGGCACTCGTACGCGGCTGCACGACGCGCTGCTGACCGTTGCCGACGGTCGCAAGCTGCCCTGGTTCGGGCCTCCGATGAGCGCTGCGTCGATGGCCACCGCGCGGTTGATGGAGACCTGGGCGCACGGGCTCGACGTCGCCGACGCTCTCGGCGTCGACCGGCCGGCCACCGAGCGGTTGCGCTCAATCGCGCACCTGGGGGTGCGGACCCGCGACTATGCCTTCTTGGTGAACAATCTGGCGCCACCGACCGAGCCGTTCCTGGTCGAGTTGCGGGGACCCGGCGGCGACACCTGGTCCTGGGGTCCGCCCGATGCGGCCCAGCGAGTCATCGGGTCCGCGCAGGACTTTTGCTTCCTGGTCACGCAGCGGCGAGCGTTGAGCACCCTGGACATCGCGGCGGAGGGACCGGACGCGCAGCGCTGGCTGCAGATTGCGCAGGCCTTTGCCGGGCCTCCCGGCCCCGGTCGATGAGCGCGCGTAGCGCGCGAAGAGAGCCGGGGCCCATCCGATCCAAGCCCCGGTCGATGAGCGCGCGTAGCGCGCGAAGAGAGCCGGGCAACATCATCCGACGCATCGAAATCCAGGCCAGTCGACCTCTCGCCAAGGCGCTCGCGATAACCACCGAGGACTGAGGACGGCTATCCCGGGGCCGCTCGATCACGAATCTATCGGGTCGTCGCCGTGGACGACGACACGGGCGCGTGCGACGTCCTTCTCGGACTGACCGCCGTCGCGCGGCGACATGCCCGCCGGCGTCAACGGCATCGGGGCACCGCCCATTCCGGCTGCCGTTGTGGGACTGCGTATTTCAGCGGCATTGAGCACCCCTGCGCGCAGCCCGACGGGCCTGCCGCCGGTCTCCGGCTCGAAACTACTGGTCGGCCGGGTGTAGCTGGTCAGCCCGGCGCCGGGGAAGCCTCCCAGCGTTCCAGCGCCGCCGCCCGACGCGCCTCCCACACCCGCGGCAGCGCCTCCCGCCAGCACCGGTTCCGCCACGGCCGCAGCGACATTCGGGCTCGAGGCGGCGGGAAACATCCCGGCCATGGATTGCAGCATGCTTTGCGGCAGGCTGGTGACTCCCTGAAACGCCTGCATCGGCGCCTGGGCCAGCTGTTTGAGCGGTTCGGTGCCGCTGGATATCATCGACATCGGTTGCTGCATAAGCGACCCCAGATGGCTACTCGCATCAGCGGGCGTGGCTGACGTCTGCCCTGCGGTCTGGGCGGCCTGGGTCGACACCTGCATTGCATCGTTGATGCCGGTGTGTGCCGCGGCCTGTCCGACAGCCTCTGCGGCTGCCGCGGGGGCGGCGGGCGAGGCCCCGAGCGGGGCGATTGGCGGCGGCACGGCCAGTGCGGCGGCCAGCGTGCTTAGGACGCCGGAATACGTCCAGCCGCGAATCGAGTTGTGCGGCCAGTGTTCTCCGAAGTACTCCGTGTCACGTTCGACGATCGCCGGGGTGTTCTGACCGAAGAAATTGGTGGCGTTCAGCGCGGCCCACTCGTCTCGGTTGGTCTGCGAAACCACCGACGGAATGACCGTGGACTGCGCAACCATAAAGGCTTCGACGGCGGCTTGCGTGACGCTGATCTTGTGCGCCGTCCAGCCGACCAGCGTCTGCAGTCCCGCGTTGAGTCCCGTCGCGGCGACCATCGAGGCGACGGCGCCCAAACCCTGCCATTGCGCGGCTGTGACAAGGGTATTGACCGCCGAAAGACCCATCGACAGTTCCTTGTTCGCAGTCTCGGTGACCCAAACCAGGTTGTTGGCGATCACCGATGCCGCACTACCCGCCTCGAAAATCGCCGCCACCAGCTCGGGCGGACCTGACCACCTCGGGTCGGCCATGGCGTCCTCTTACAGCAGGCCCGCGTTGATCGCCTCTACGGCGGTCGTGGTGGATGCAGCCATGCCTTGCGCACCTGAGAAAGCCGCGCGCTGACCGACGTGCTCGGCGGTCGAAGCCAGGTAGGCGGTTCCGGCGGCATTCAGCGCGGCAGCGAACTGGACGGAGTCCGCGTCCGCCGCCATCGGCAGCACCCCGGTAAGGGCGGCCGCTCCGGCAGCGGTTGTGGCCGCCATCCCCTCGCTGATCCCGGCCTCGGCCGCAGCCGACAAGTCGACGCCGTCCGGAATCATGCTGAACAAGCCGCCCATATATCGATCTCCCCTTGTTTGTCGGCCGCTGGAGCTGTCTGAGTTTAAGAAGGGTGATACAAGCTGTCGAGTCAGGGTGGACGACTTCGGCTTGCGCCCTATTCCGGCGCTCCGACCAGCACCCCTTCGATCGCGCCTTCGGTGGTGACCAGCAGGCCGCGGCCGGGCGGCAGCTGCTGCGCGCTTATCCGGCCGAAGACCTTCACCGCCACGGGATCGTTGTCCATGAACAACGTGGGTGCGCGCGAGCTGGTCATCTTCTGCAGGAACGGGTTCGTCACCGACACCCCCGCCCAGTTCCCGGGCAGCCGCGAAACGATCACGTGCAGCCCGATCTCCCGACTGCGTTCGATCAATCCCCACAACGGCGCTGTGGCAGCGTTCTTGCCGATCACCCCGTGCGGTCGCAGCTCCTGCTCGTCGTCGATCAGGAGGAAATGGTGGGGACCTTGCCAGGTGCCCCGGCTCAGCAGTTCTTCCTGACTCAGGCCGGACGGTGGCAGGCGGTCGCGCATGATCTGCGCCAACCCTTCGATCACCTCGTCGATGTCGTCCTGGGTATAGGCGTACGCACGCACATGCGGAGCCTGGATCTTGCCGATGAGCGACGTCTTGGGGTCAATGATGCTGATTTGTGCCTGTTCTGGGGTGAAGCGGCTGACGATCGCCTGCCCGAGGGCGGCCAGCGTGGTGGTCTTCCCGCACAGCTGGCGGCCCAGGACCAGCAAGTTGGGCACCATCCGGGTGAGCAGAGCCACCGGCTGCAGCGCACTTTCGCCGATCGCGAACGGGATGTTCAGTGGATCGGCGGCGTCGGCGGTGTCTGGGGTATTTACGAAGGCGGCAATCACCTGACTGAGCTCGATCCGCTCGGGCAGCCGCGCCAATCGCTCCACTCGACCGGCACCGGTCAGACCGGCGATCAGCGGGCCGAGCTCCCGGGTGGTCACGCGGGCACCGCTGCTCGCGGTGATCTCCGGCACGCCCACCAGCAGCTCGTAGCCGTCGCGAGTGACCCCGAACCCGGGCCTGTCCAGCGTGTTTCGGGCCGCTTTTCTGCGTTCGAAGCCTTCGCCCATCTGCGTTTCGTCCGGGTTGCTCAGCCGCAGCTGGATGCGTGCGTTCGACACGTTGACCAGCTGTTGCTTCTGGCCCACCAACCACGCCGTTGCGCTGGTCATGACATGCACCCCGTAGGACAGGCCCTGGCGGGCGATCGCGATCAGACGGTCGCCCGTCGCGGCGTCCTTCTCGTAGAGGTCGCTGAAATTGTCGACGACGAGGAACACGTCGCCGAACTTGTCGCCGGGATCGGTCGGGCCGGCGCCGCCAGTGCCGAAGCGCCGATCGCGGAATTCCGAGATGTCGATCTGATACCGCTTGAACGACGCCTCCCGGGCGAGAACCAATCCCTCCAAGGAAGCGATCGTCCGCGACACCCCCTCGCGGTCCGTCTGGCTCACTACGGACGCCACGTGCGGCAACTCTTCGACCGGGTACAGCGCCGCCCCGACGCAGAAGAACGTCACCCGCTCGGGGCGGTACATCAACGCCGCCGACGTCATCAGGGTCATCAACGTGGTGGACTTGCCGCGCTGAGCGGTGGCGACCACCATGATGTTGTCCATCTCCGCGTCGATTGCGTGCACTCGCTGGGCATGCTCGTCGGGGATGTCCACGATTCCAACGGGGAACACCAAGCCCGGGTTTTCGCCGTAGTCGAGATTCCAGGGCTTGCCACGCCACCGCGCCACCAGCGCATCCACCGGCTCGCTGACTTCCAAAGGTGGCAGCCATATCTGATGCGGCGGCCGTGCCGGGTGCGAGAGCAGCGACTCGCGGATCACGTCGACCAGCTTCTTCTTCCGGAATCCGTCGGGATGGAAGAGGAACTCGTCAGGCTCCTCGGGTTGGTCGGCCACCGCCAAAGCGGCGCTGTCGGATTCGCTGAGCGGCTGGTATGCCCACGTATACGAGCGTGGTTGGGAAAAGCTGACCGCCACAGTCTTGTTCACGTTGACGGCACGCTTCGGCACCACGAAGGGAGCGGACACATAAAAGCACCGGAACTGCTCGAGGTCGCGCGGCCCGACTTTGAGCAACGCGTAACCGTTCTCTTTCGACGGCAGGTGCAATGCCGAATCACTACCGATGACATCACGCGAGTCTTCGGCGGTTTCCGCACGTAGTGCAACCCGAAAGGCGATGTTGCTCTTGACTTTGCTGAGCGATGACAGATCCAGCCGCTGGCCGCCGAGTGTGAAGAAGACGTTGCAGCCTCGGCCCTCCTGTCCGATGTGAATCACGAGATCGATCCACTCCGGGTGGTGAATGAACAGCTCCAGGTACTCGTCGATGATGACCAGCAGAATCGGCACCGGTTCCAGATCCCGTCCCGCGAGCCGCATCTCCTCGTACTCGTTGGCATCTCGCGCCCCGGCGTCCTTGAAAAGCCGGTAGCGCCTGGCTATCTCGCCATTGATCGCCTTGCGCATCCGCTCGGCCAGGTGACGGTCGTCCTTACCCAGGTTGGACAGCGAACCGGCGACGTGCGGAAATCCCTGCAAGTCTTGGGCCGCCGACTCGAACTTCATGTCGACGAAGATCACGATGAAGGTTTCCGGTGAGTGCGTCAGCGCGATCCCGCTGCACAATGACAAGAAGTATTCCGACTTACCCGAGCCAGACGTGCCGATCACCACAGAGTGAAAGCCGTAACCACCAAAGTCCTTGGCGCGCAGAATCACATGCTGCAGTTCACCACCTTGCTTGACGCCGACCGGCACCATCGCCCACTTGTGGTCGCCGCGGCCACGGCTGTCGGACCAGAGCCTGTCGACGTCGAGTTCTCGAGGGTCGGTGATACCCAGCGCGCGCAGTAGCTCACCGCCCTGGCTGTCCGTTTCGGACAGATCCGCAGCGCTCATCGGGGACCAGCGGGCAAGCGCCCGCGCGTACCTGTTGGCGGTGCTCTCGGCGAGCATATCCGCCACGGCGTAGAACGTTTCGCGATGCGTGAGCCGGCCTTCGCGCAGCGCAAACCGCTGCTTGTCGTCAAACCCGACGCCGACGCCTTCGCGAGTCGCCAACCGCAGCACCGTGATTCCGGCCATACCCTTCTGTCCGGTCACGCCCTCCCATTGCTCGGGCGTGCCGATGTTGTCGTCCACGATCACCCAATGTGGTCCCAGCGCTGGCCCGCCGAGCGACTCCACGGGCGACGGCATCGACGTCGGGCTGGTCCCGACCGGTGGCGTCCACGGTCCGCGGCCCTTGCGGTGCAACTCGGCGTCGAGTGCTTCTTCCAGCTCCGCCGGAGACGCAAACACCAACCGCCGCAGTCCACATGCATCGAACATCTCGTCGTGCTGATTGTGCGGCAGCCACACCAACCATGACCAAAACTCGGGGTGGCGGGTGACTACCATCAGCTTGAGGTCGCTGGGGCTGTGGTAGACGGCGAGCGAACACAGCACGGACCGCATCAGGCTGTGCAGCTCACCGGGCTCTGCGCCGATGAAGCTGAAACCCGGGCTTGACCGCAGGCTCAGTACCTTGCCAATCCCGCGAATCTTGCTCTGCTCCAGGATGAAATCCCTTAGGGCGCCACCGGTTACCGGCTCCAGCTCTTCGCCGACTGGAACGTCCGGCCATTGCAGCGAAACCGCCGACTCGTTGGCCTGCTGCACGCCGAGCCCGAGGCGGACGTCGAGGAAGTCGGGGTCGTTAGGCCGGCGTTCCCACATCCGCGGTCCGCCGATGACCGTGTCCAATCGCTGCGGATCGGCGTGCACGAACAGCTGGCCATCGCGCTGCTCTTGGGCGGCGCGCTGCACTTCGTCGCGGTCCTCGTCGAGTTGGCGCAGATAGCTGCGGCGTTGCTTTTCCTGTTCGCCCCAGCTGATCCGGCGTGCCCGTCCGAAGCGTCCGCTGAACATCAGCGTGCCGAACCCCACCAGGCCGATCATCGGGAAGAACCCGGACTGCAGGGATCGAATCCCCGACGCGTACATCACCACCAGCGTGCCGATGATGCCGACCAGCAGCGCCGGCAACGCGATCATCAGCAGGATGTTTCGTGGCTCGCGTTCGGGCAGCGCCATCGGCGCGCCGATCGCGATTCGCACCGGCGGGATGTCCGGTGCCGGCTTGCGGGCGGCGCGGACGAACCCTCGTTTGGACATGCCTAACCCCCGATGTTCTGCTCGTTGGACCCGGAAATGGGTGCCACCATCCCACCTCCGGGGAGGGCGTCGCGAGCCACCAGCGCGGCATCACGGCTGATGGCCGGTCCCGTCGCAAACGTGCGCACGATGGGCCACGGCGCTTGCACAGCAAAGCGTGGATCTATGCCCAGCGCCTGCAGCGTCCGTTGGTCCGATTGGATGCCATACCGAACCCCTTGCGGCGAAAGCCAATACAAGCTCTCCCGACTGCCGGCCGTGACGGCACCGCTCGTCGTCGCGACGAAATTCGCCGCGCCCGGCAACACCAGCGTCTGGTTGGCCTCCACGGAATCGGGATGGCGGTCGTCGCGAACCAACTGCACCAAGTGGGAATCCATGCTGCCCGGTACCGGCAGACCGCGCCCGCTGAAGACAGCGATCCGCGCCTGGGGGTCGCCGGCTTGTTTCTCCCACCCCACGCATGTCACCGGATTCGCCGACGTATCAATGAAATCCAGCTTTCCAGACGGGTAGTAGTCGACGTTGAGGACATCGACTACCGGAATGTGTATCAGCTTGTCCGGCGCGACCAGCGTCGGCGTCGGAGAACCATGCGAATCCCCGGCGCGCAACATGTCCGCGACAAAGCTGCTGATTTTCTGCACGCCGCCGGGCAGCAGCACATAGAAGCCGTTGACGGCCCCGTTCGCATCGCGGGTCTCCAGGACGCTGCCCACCGACGTCCCGGTTAACCATTGTGACGGTGTGCCGGCATCCGGAATGGCGGGTAAAACAACAGGTTCGGTTGACGGCAAGGCGTCGAAGAGGGCGTTGGAGATCTCAATCGGATAGGTCACTCCGGGGTCGAGACCGAGATTGAAGGTCACCGCCCGCTCGGTCGGGTCGACCCGGGATCGCTGGCCATGCCAGATGACGTAGGTCGCGCCCCGATGGGTGGCCAGGATCGCCTGCGTGGGGCTCATCGCCGCGGCCCGCCCCAACGGCGAGAGCTGGCCCGCGATCGCTGTCACCACCGCAGCCGTCCCGCCGGTTTGGGTGGCGCCGCGGTTGGCCGCAGTGTCGCACACCGACCAGGCCGATAGGGCGTTCGACGTGATCGGCAGGCTATCCGGCACACCGGGAATGCCGATCGTCGGGCCGGTGGGGTATTTGGCAATCTCGCCCGCCTTGACCCAGGCCGGGGCGGCCGCATTGCCCACCGCCAACCGTGCGGAGGTCAGGTTGAGCGCGGGGTAGAGGTGCCCATTGATCTTCGCGTACACCGCGCCGGTGTCGCGGTCACCGATGATCGCCGATTCGCCGATCAGACCTGCGGGCTTCATGATGTGCAGTAGAGCCATCCAGCCGACGCCAATGACCACCAGCACGATCGAGAGTGCCACCGCCGCTTGCTGTTTGCGGTCGTCGTGCTTCATGCGCACGGAGAACCTGGTGATCGCAGCGCGCAACCGCCGGTTGTAGAACAGGTGCCCCGAATTCTGGTCCCGATTGGACAGATTGAGTGGCACAACGATTCTCCTTTCAGGAGATAAGCTTTCGGCAGGATTATTTGTCCGGCAGCCCAAGCACACTTCCGTGCTGCATTGGCACCGGCGTCAGCGCAAGTGGCCGCCGTACCTGGCCTGGTTCTCGGCTTCTGCCTCTTCGCGCAACGCTGCGATCGCGAGGTTCAACCTGTCGGTCAGTTCTCCATGTGCGTATCCGGTCATCACGTCCGGATGCAACGTCAATTTGAGCAATCGGCCGTCGGAATTCGCGACGGCATGAATATCACCCAGATCCACGCTGTATGTGACGGTTTCGGCCTGCGCGACAAGGGCTTCCCACTTGTCCGCCGCCTCGCTCAGCTCACGCAGAACCGACTCGACGAGATCTTTGTCCATCAGGTCACTCAGCTCGCTGCTGCGACTGTCCGACCCCGACACGATGACAGTATGTCGACCCCTCCCACCAGCGTCAATTCAAGGTTCGGGTCTCGCCTTGAGGCTCACGACGTGGTCTCCCACCGGCTGGCCGGTGGGGCGTCGAGTTTCTGGAACCAGGACAGATGATAGTTGGCAGCTATTCGGTCGCCGGTGACAAATCCCTCGGTAGCGGCCAACAGCAGACAATTCTGCAAATGCGCGGGTTCGACATCCGGACTTTGGTTGAGCAGTTGCTGATACGCGGTGTCGAGATGCACTCGCAGCAGGTCGACTTCGTCGTCGACGACGCCGGTTCCCGCCGCAGCGGCCCTCGCCAAGGTGTGCACCATCCGCGGCACGCCATCGCGCCAGTGGGTAGCTTGGCTCAGGTCCCATCCCAGGTCATCGATGTCAGGCAGTTCGCGGGGCTGCACCGACGTCGGCGTCTCGGCGAACTCGGCCGACCAGTCCAACGAATCGCCCGGTGCGTAGGTCACCAGGCGCAATGTGTCGCCCAGCATGGATGAGGCTTTGCCAGTGCGCCGTTCAGGCGGCAGTAGCCGCACCCCTTCGGGAATGTCGATGCGTGCGGGTATCCAGCCGTGCGCGAGGTCCGTGACCAGCACCGTCGTGCCATCCGCACAGTCGCCGACTGCCCAGTTCAGCTTGGGTTCTTGACGGACCACGAACGAGAGCAGTCGCTGCAATCGTTCGTCCCCCGCAAGCGGGAGGTGCCCCCAGTTGGTTTCGGCAGGAGCTGCGGGCACTGGCGTCTGCGGTGGCGGTTCCGGCTGCGACTCCGGCGCCACCGCCGGGGTTTCGAAGACAGGTTCCGGGATCGGTGCTACGGGCGGTTGGACGGCCGTTGCGTCAAGGTGCCGGCCGTCAACCCGCACGACATCAGGACTGACCGTGTCTGCCGCCGCCGCGCCGGGCGGTTCCGAGTCCCTCACAGCGGGTATGACCTGCGTCTTATCGAGATCAATCGGGGCAGAATCCCGTCGGACGGGTGGTCTGGCGTGCCGGGCCG
Organism: Mycobacterium sp. 852002-51163_SCH5372311; assembly: GCF_001667115.1. Classification (GTDB taxonomy): domain Bacteria; phylum Actinomycetota; class Actinomycetes; order Mycobacteriales; family Mycobacteriaceae; genus Mycobacterium. Next base: position 130,509 of record NZ_LZIJ01000079.1, read on the forward strand.
GCGGCCGAGCCGTCATCGGCTGCACACGGCGAATTACCGACTCGACTCGTCGCACAGCGCGGGCACGCGCCTGCTCGATCACCTTGGCCTCTTCCGCCTGCCGAACCGGGTCGGCCATTCCGGCTCGTCTCATCAGCTTCAGCTGGTCGTTGGCGCTACGGGCGATCCGCTGCAGGTCGTCCCTGAGATGGTCTGCGACCGTGGCGTTTTCGGGGGTGATCGTCGACAGCTCAGCCGGCCAGAGCCCACCTATCACCCACGCGGTGCAATCGATGGGAGAGCTGAATGCCGGAATCGTCAGGGATTCCTCCGCCGCTCTCCGGAGGCGCTGACGCGCTGACATCCGACCGAACATTGCCACCGGGCAAGCGTACCGGCATCCTCCATGACGTGCGCAGACGGTGAATTGTGCGGCCATCACGGCGTGGGTAGCGTGGGGACATGGCTGATTCTGCGCTGCAGCAGCAACTCGACGAGGTGCGCGCGCTACTCGGCCGCGCCCGAGAGCTGTTCGGCGCCAACCCAATCGAGCCGCCCGCCGATATCGTTCCCGATCCTGACGCCGCCAAGACCTGGTTGGTGTGAACTTCAGCTGCCGCGCCGGCGCAACTGATGCGCCAGTAGTTTCTCGATCGCCTCATCGAGATCGTGCGGGGTCGGGACCTCCGCAGAGGGGGTGTGTCCGGCCGCCACGATCTCATCCCGCACTTCCAGCAATGCCTTGAGACACGACACGTCCGCCGTCAGCAGGATGCCCTGCGCCAGGGTTGACGCGTCGGTGTCCATCGCCTCGGCGCTCAGCGCGACGCTGTGCATGTATCCGCCGCGACACGAGCGGACCAGGATGTGTCCGCTCGGGTGAACGGTGTCGAAGGCGGGGTTGGCGTCCGTCATCGACCGCCGTCGGCGACGCCGCCGAGGTTGCGCGCCGCTTGGTGTTCGTGCTGGTCCCACGCCGTCGCGGTGATCCTGAGGTTGCGCGCCATCTCGGCATGGTCATCGGCCTGCTGCTCATAGCACTGTCGCCTCAGCTCGAGCAGTTCGCGTCCCGCATCGCGAAGCTCGCCGAAGATCGGCCCCAGCGAGTCCAGGCTCTCCTGGATCGCAGGATGCGACGACGGCACGGTCCGCAGATAGTCGGAGACCTGCTCGTGATGCGCAGCTGCTTCACGCAAATGCGTGGGCATCACATGGACTTGATCTGCCATCGGTTGTCTCCTAGTCGTGCGCCGAGGGTGGGACCGGCGGGCTCACTATTGTGCCCTGGCCAACCCCACCGGCGTAGCCGCCGGCCGGGTCGGTGTCGGTGGTTCGGTCTGCGCCGGCGCTGTACCCGGTGCCTGAGTAGCCGGCTCCGGCGGATGCTCCCAGCCTAGAAAGCTGGGTCCGCTCACCGTGGAGATGTGCTGTATCTGACCGTCCATGATCGCCTTGCTGTGGCCGAGCGCAAGCGCGTGGCGATCGGTGAACATGCCGACGTCTCCCGGTGTGACTTGCGACGGCTCGATCGGCTGGGCAACCGGCGTGCCGGGCGGGGGAATCGTAATGCCCTGCTGGCGAAAGGCCTCGGGAATCGGAACGCCAGCGGCTGCGGCCTTGATGGCCGCTGCCAACTGCGGACTGGCAGCCGTGACCGTTTCGCCGTCGGGCAGCGTCACCGATGTCGGACCCGCCGCTTCGGGATCCGCCGATGAGGCGTCCTTGTGTTCGCCGTCTTTGTCGTGTGGGTTGTCGTGGAGGTCGCCGGGACCGTCACGGTCTGTCGGTTTGGACGGCGCGTTCCTGTCGTCGTCGAGTTCTCGTAGCTCCGGATCGATTCCGCTGCCCCTTGACGCGCCGGCCAGCGGCAGTCCGCCCGGCAGCCCCAAACCCGGCATGGCGGTCGGCACTGCGCCGCCGGGCGTCGCTGCTCCGCCAAGGTTCGGAATGCCCGGTATCGCGGAACTCATCGGGATTCCCGGCGCTGGTGGGGCCGTCGCGACACCCGACGGCGGTGAATCCGCGTCCGGCAAGCCGGGATCGTCGGCCAGCAGCGCATCCAGGTACGGTTCCGAGCCCTCGTCGGTGAGGCCACCCGTGGGCGTGGGTGCGGTCGTGGGCGGCCGCCCCTCGCCCGCACCGCTGGATCCAGCCGTGGATGCGTTGTACAGCGATGTCCACGCAGCCATCAATGCGGACTTCGACGTATCGTCGAGGCTCGCATCAGCGACCACTGACCGGATGTCGCGCAGCTTGCCGATGAGGAACCGCTGAAAGTCGCGAGCACCCGCGGGAGTATCCAGATCCGATCGTCCTCGAAGCGCTGCCTCGATCTCTTGCTGCAACTTGGTCAGCGCCGCCCGGCCGTCGACGGTTTTGAGGTGGGCATTCAGGATCGCCGAAACCACTTGCAGATCGAGTTGGGAACTGGCCGAATTCTGATGTGCCAGAGCGGCTTCGGCCCGCGCTATGGCTTCGGCGGCGTCGCTGTCGGGTCGATCCGCCGGCGGTCCGGCCGCTGGCGCACCCGTCCCGACATTGAACAGCTCTGGATGCTGGCGGCGGACCTTGCCCAAAATCGCTTCGAGTTGCTCCGGACTGGTGAAGGGGATGACGACAGCCTTCACCTCGTCCGTCGTCAAGCCGGTCTTCCATGCTTCCGGGTCGCCGGTGGCCGCCCGGACACGTGCCAGCGCTGCGACTAGATCTCCCCATGTCGACATCGGTCAGACCAAGCGCGTTGTCGCCGGTTGTGGGTGCCGTCGCGAGCCCTCCATGCGGCGTCACAGTACGCAGGCGGCTGGACTGCGACAATTCACCTTCCGCAGTTGGCGCAAGAATTTCGCAAGTGGTCGGCAGTAACCTACGGCCGACGCCAGCGAGGAACCACGATGCACACCATCCGCACCATAAAACCAATTCTCGAAAGAGCCCTGCTGTCAACCGGTGTGGTGCTGTTGGGCTTTGGGTTGACCGGGGGCACAGCCGACGCCAGATCTGGTCCGGTACCCCTGGGCGCCTGGCCCGGCTGCCCGGAAGACCACCCGGCAGGGCCGTGTCACTGGTGCCCAGGAGATCCTCCGGTGCAGACCGGCAATCTTCGGGTGAACCCGGTGATTTGGGACAACAACGTCTGCCACACCTACTGGTACGTGTACTTCGGGCAGGGCAATGTTGCGCAGAACATCTTTGAGGGAGAAGTTCCGCCGCCACCGCCTCCGCCGCCGCCCCCGGGTCTCATCAACAAAGACAACTGCCGGTTCATCCTCGGAAACTTCTGTCCGCGTGCATAAACGCGTGATTGGTCACTGACGTCGATTACGCCAAGGAAATGCGGGCGGCTAGGGCCCGTTAAGACGCCCCGGCTGCATATTGATCTCGCAGTTCTTGCAGCACAGCGCTTTTCGCCTGAGCGAGTTCGCGGGCGTGCGCCACGACCGCTGCGATCTCCCGTTCTTTCGCGACCAGGAACCGTTGAAACTCGCGGGCGCCCAATGGGGTGTCGACGGCGGACTGGTCTGACACGGCGCGCTCGATTTCCGCTGCGATCGCATCGAGTCGACGGACGCTCTCGCGCATCTCGGCATGAGCGCTGCCAATTGCCTCCGTCAGAAACCGGTCGGCGTCGGTGATGGCATTGTGCCGGCTCGCCAGGCCCGCCTGTTTTGCCTGTATCGCGGCTATCGAAGGTTCAGCCTGCTCCGCCATGCTTCAACCTCCTCAAACCGGCCGACGAATCTGCACGTAATTGCCCAACCGGCTGATCCGCACCGATGCACCCGAGTAAGGCGCTTCGACGACCAGATTGTGGCCGATCGCCATCTGCACGTGTCCGGCGTGCGGAAAGACGAGATCGCCAGGCCGTACTTGCGCGCGCGGCACCGGAATTCCGTCGTTGATCTGTTGATACGTGGTGCGGTCCAAGCGGATTCCCGCTTGGGCGTAGGCCCATTGGACCAAACCCGAGCAGTCGAATTGGTTGGGCCCGGTCGCGCCCCAGACATACGGGCGGCCCAGCCGCGACAGCGCGGCGCGTACCGCGACTGCGGCCCGACCGCTCGCCGACGGCAGCCGCAACCCGGCGCCGCGATAGTGCGACAGCCGGTACCGCAGCGCCCGCAACGCCGCCGCATGCCGCCGCGCTCGCCAGCGTGCCGCCAGCACGTGCCCGCGCTGAGCCCGCAGCCGCGCCACCCGACGCCGTATCGCCTCACGCTGGGCCATCGGGGTGGCAGCGACGGTGGCGGCATCGGCGCGGGCGTCATCGAGGACAACCTTCGTCAGCTCGTGTGCCCGCATCCGGTCCCGGTGAGCCCCGGCCAGCACAGCGGTGATGCCACCATCCGTCCGTGCCGACGACAGCACAGCCTCCCGGCTCCTGTGCACCGCCAGCCGATAATTCCCTTGTGCCGCACCGGCATTCACTCCGGCGACTCGTTGCAGCAGGTCCGCGTAATGTCCGGTGCCGGCATCCACCGCGATGTGTCGCGTGCCGCCGGCGAACAGTTGGTGGGCCCGGCTCAATTCGTCGATCTCACTCTGAACCACTGGTTCCCCCAGCCTCGATGGCATCGGTGAACGCCCGGACGCGGGGGAGTGCACCGGGCGGGATGGCTCCCCGGTTTCGGATGTCCCACACTTCGTCACCGCCGACGCCCAGCAGTGCGGCGATGATGGTCTCCGGCAACGCCGACCGCGCGCACGCGCGATCGAACCGCGCGCTCAAACTGGTGGGCATCCGCTCCAAGAGCGCGCTGCGCGTCGACTCGAGCTGCTGCAGGTGTTCCATCAGCCGGCCGGTCGAGTCGGCACCGGCATTCACCGCCACCCGCCAGGAGCTGGCCGCCAGTAGTTCGGCCTTCACACACTGCGCGATCACAGAGAGAATATACGTCTCATATTCGTTTGATGTTGACGCCGGCAGTCGAGCGATCACCGATCTGATGGCATCGAGCTGGGCTTCGGCGTAACCTTCGAGCACTTCTGTGTCGCTCTTGCGGTCCACGACGACCGTGTTAGGACCCCTTGCGGCGAGCGGCTCGGGTGGCTGTGCGGCGATGAGCCGCGCCAACTCAGCATCAGGATCGGCGGCCACCAGCAGCCGTGAGTAGGTGCCCGGAGGCAAACCAAGTCCGTTTTCCACCTTTTGAACAGTGCTTTTGTGAGGTTTGCGGGCGCCGCGCTCTAGATAGCTAAGGCCCATGATGCTGACGCCGGTCGCGGCCGCCAGGTCCGCCAGCGACAAGTCGCGTGACTCGCGCAGCGCTCGTAGCGCCGCGCCGGCCGATTCACGGCCCATCGCACGCTCCGGCCACAGACCGGATATTACACAACCGACCAGTCCGCCATGTAGATATACGTTTCTGTCACGTTTCTCTTGCAATCCCTCCCGGTCCGTGTATACGCTTTCGCCTACGTTTCGCTTCTGACAAGGAGATCAACATGGGACATCCGTGCGCGGTCAACCCGGAACTATGGTTCGGCTACCCAGATGACGACTGTGGAGACGGCGCGGCGAAGGCTCGCGCATACGAGCGCTCAGCCACCGAGGCGCGGATCCAATGCCTACGCCGCTGCCCGCTGGCCCAGCAGCGGCTGTGCGCCCAGCGTGCGATCAAGCATCGCGAAGAGTACGGCGTCTGGGCCGGGGTGAAACTTCCCGGCGGTCAATACCGCAAACGTGAGCAGCTGGCCCGCGCCCACGACGTTTTGCGGCGCATCGCCGCCGGCGAGATCAACGCCAGAGAGCTGCCCGAAAACGCGGCGCTGCTCGCCCGCCGCGAACGCGATGCCGTTCCGGCGGCCGCGGTGGTGGTGCACCTGCCGGCGGTACGAGTGGGCCCGCGGCCCGCGGCCTGACGAAGTGGTACGCCGCGCCAGTTTGCTGACCGATCCGACGGGGTAGCCGCGCATGCATGACGTTCGACCTGACGCCGACGGCAGCGCAGCACGACCTCGCCCGGCGCACCCACGAGTTCTCCGAAGATTGCATACGCCCGGTCGCCCTCGAGTATGACCAGCGGCAGGAGTTCCCGTGGCCCGTGCTGGAGGAAGCTGCCCAGCGCGGGTTTTACAGCCCGCTGTTCTACCGCGATCTGATCGGTGACCCGACCGGCATTTCGTTGCCAATGTTCATGGAGGAGCTGTTTTGGGGTTGCGCCGGCATCGGTCTGGCCATTGTCATGCCGGCGTTGGCGTTGTCGGCGATCGGTCAGGCCGCATCACCTGAGCAGATGCTGGAATGGGCACCCGAATGCTTCGGAACGCCAGGCGATCTCAAGCTCGCGGCGCTGGCCATCTCGGAACCCGAAGGCGGCAGCGACGTGCGCAATCTGCGCACCACAGCCCGCCGCGACGGCGACGACTGGATCATCGACGGGCACAAGATGTGGATCGGCAACGGCGGGATCGCCAACGTGCACGTCGTCAACGCGGTCGTCGATCAGGAACTCGGCCACCGCGGTCAGGCGCTGTTCGTGGTGCCCGGCGGCACGCCCGGACTGGAACTGGTGCGCAAACTGGACAAGCTGGGCTGCCGCGCGTCGCACACTGCCGAGTTGCGGTTCGACGGCGTTCGGGTTCCGGGAGCGAATTTGCTTGGCGGACAGGAGAAGCTCGACGCCAAACTTGCGAAGGCCCGCGAAGTGGTGGCCGGCGGCCAGCGCTCCGGCTCGGCGACGCTGGGCACCTTCGAGCAGACACGTCCGATGGTCGCCGCCCAGGCGATCGGGATCGCCCGCGCCGCACTGGAATACGCGACGGCCTATGCCACCGAACGGGAGGCGTTCGGCGGTCCGATCATCGACAACCAGGGCATTGCGTTTCCCCTGGCGGAGCTGGCCACCCAGATCGATGCCGCCCGGTTGCTGACGTGGCGCGCCTCTTGGATGGCGGCCAACGGAGTGCCGTTCGAGCGAGGGGAGGGCTCGATGTCCAAGCTCGCTGCCAGCGAGGTCGCCGTCAAGGCCACCGAACGCGCCATCCAGACCATGGGCGGCTGGGGTTACATCACCGACCACCCGGTGGAGAAGTGGTATCGGGATGCCAAGCTGTACACCATCTTTGAAGGCACCAGCGAGATTCAGCGCATGGTTATCTCCAACGCGCTGGGAGCATCGGTGGATACGCCGCCGCTGCATGTGGTGCTCGAGCCCTCCGGCGGACCTCTGAACCGGATGTTCGGTCGTGGCACCCCGTTGCGATCACGCGCTGCCGATGCCGCGCTGTCGATGCAAGATCGGGTTCCCGAGCCCGTCATGCGCTTGGCGATGAAGGTACTGCGGCCGCCGGGGAGGTAACGACCCGAAAAGAGGTAGCGTCGGGCTGGTGAGCAACCTCGAGGCGGCGCCGGTCGAAGTGGCTTGCTCCGCGTCCCGCGCCGCGGGTATCGAGGTGCTGCAGCCACGTGAGGTTCCACTGGGCGGCCCGCGTGCGATCCCGGTGCAACGCACGCTGCCGCAGCGTCAGCGCTCGCTGGTCGGTGCCTGGTGCTTCGTCGACCACTACGGTCCCGTCTCGGCGAGGATGGACGTTCCGCCTCATCCCCACACCGGGCTGCAAACGGTCAGTTGGTTGTTCAGTGGGGAAGTGGAGCATCGCGACAGCGGCGGCGTCCATGCGATGGTGCGGCCCGGCGAGCTGAACCTGATGACGGCGGGAGCGGGCATCTGCCACTCCGAAGTCTCGGCGCGATCGGATTCCGGCACGGTGCTGCACGGCGCGCAGCTGTGGGTGGCGCTACCGGAGGCCGCTCGCGACACCGGACGGGACTTCGCTCACTATGTGCCCGCGCCCATTTCGTTGCCGAATGCGGCCGCGCGGGTATTCCTCGGGGAGCTGGCGGGCAGCCGTTCGCCGGTGCCGACGTTTACACCGCTGCTGGGCGCCCAGATCGACCTCGCCCCGCGCGCTCGGTTGGACATCGACATCGACCCCGCATTTGAACACGGCGTGCTGTGCGACGTGGGTGAGGTAGAGATGGGCGGAACTGCTCTGGCGGTCGCCGAGCTCGGGTACCAAGGGCCGGGCAACTCTGTCCTGCCGCTGCGCAACGCCGGGGAGCAGCCCGCGCGGGTGCTGTTGCTCGGCGGCACACCGTTCACCGAAGAGCTGGTGATGTGGTGGAACTTCGTGGGTCGCAGCCATGACGACATCGTCAGCTATCGCCAACTGTGGGAGGACGCCGACGAACGCTTCGGCGCCGTCTCCGGGTACCAGGGCGCGGTCGCCAGGCTGCCCGCCCCGCCGATGCCGACCACCCGGCTGCGGCCAAGACCGATACCGAACAGGAGGGAATCCGAATGACTGCGGACAAGACGGGCGCCGAAACCACGGTGAGCACCGAGGACGGGCGCTACACCATTGCCGTGGAGGGCAAAACCGTCGGGCTGGCCGAATTTGCCGATCGGGGCAATCAGCGCGTCTTCCACCACACCGAGACCGATCCCGCATACGGAGGACGAGGATTGGCGACAATTCTTGTCGAGCATGCGCTGAAAGCGACGCGCGAGGCGGGCAAGCGCATCGTCCCGCTGTGCTCCATGGTCGTCACGGTGTTGAAGAAGCATCCCGAATACGACGACATCACCGATCCCGTCACGGTCGACATCCAGCAGTGGGCGCAGACCTTGCCGTAGTCGCATCGCGGTTTCCGCGTGGCTCAGCCCTCTTCGTCTTCACTCGTGCGCGGACGCGACGCGTCCCCACCCCCGAACAGCGGCCGGCGTACCTGCTGGTGCCCGTAAACGCCTTCGGCATAGGCGGTTTCGGCGTGCTGGGTCAGGTCGACTCCGCTGACCTCGTCTTCGGTGCTGACCCGGAAACCCATGAAGCGCTCGATCACCATGGCCAGTAGGTAGCTCACCACGAAGGCGTAGACACCGACCACCACCATCGCCAGTGCCTGCTTGCCGAGTTGGCCAAGGCCGCCGCCATAGAACAGGCCGTTCGCGCCGTGGGTCATCACGGCGGTAGCGAGCAGTCCGATCAACAGCACGCCGACGACTCCGCCGACGAAGTGCACGCCCACCACGTCAAGTGAGTCGTCGTAGTTGAGTCTGAACTTCACCGCGACCGCGAATGAGCACACGATTCCGGCCATCAGTCCGACGACGGCGGCGCCCAACGTGTTCACCGTGCCGCACGACGGCGTGATCGCCACCAGCCCGGCGACCACTCCTGAGGCCGCGCCGAACGTCGTCGGCTTGCCGTCCCGGATCCGTTCCACCGCAAGCCATCCCAGCATGCCCAGGCAGCCGGCAACCAAGGTGTTGAGGAAGATCGCGGAGGCCAGCCCGCTGGCGGCCAGCGCCGAACCGGCGTTGAACCCGAACCAGCCGAACCACAGCAGTCCGACACCGAGCAGGACGAACGGCAGGTTGTGCGGTCGCATGGCCTCCACCTTGAAGCCGATACGCGGACCGAGCACCAGCGCCAAGGCGAGCGCGGAGGAACCCGAGACGATCTCGACGACCAGTCCCCCCGCGTAGTCGAGCACCCCCATCTTGGACAGCCAGCCGGTGGGCGCCCAGACCCAGTGCGCCACAACGGAATACACCACCACCGCCCAGATGGGCACGAAGACCATCCAGGCCGCGAACCTGGCGCGGTCGGCGATCGCGCCGCTGACCAGGGCCACGGTGATGATCGCGAACGTCAACTGAAAGGTGGCATACAGCAGCTCCGGTACCTGGCCGTGCAAGGTCTCCGGGCCGATGCCCCGCATCCCGGCGTGCGCAAGTCCGCCGAGAAATCCGCCGGCGCCGCCGTCGGAGAACGCCAGGCTGTATCCGACCAGCAGCCACGCCACCGTGACCAGCGGTATGGAGATGAAGCTCATCATGATCATGTTGAGCACGCCGCTGGTGCGCACCATGCCCCCGTAGAAGATGGCCAACCCGGGCGTCATCAGCAGCACCAGCGCGGTACTGGCCAGCAACCACGCGGTAGCGGCGGGATCAATGTTCAACGTTGCGCCTCTCTCGATAATCGTCGATGAGAATATCGGCGCAATTTTGCAGACGAGCGGCAGACCGGCTGGGCGCCGGTACGCCGTGAATTAAGTGGACCGCCGGGCCATGTCGACCAATCGGTGGGCGATCTTGGCGACCGTGTCCAGCTCCCCGGTCGCCACCGCGATCACCAACTCGAACTTCTCGTCCTCGGACGCAGCGATGGTGTAGCCGTTGTAGCCGTAGAACAGCCGCATGGCGACCCAGCCCAGCCGCTTGTTGCCATCGACGAGGGCGCGGTTTTTGACCAACGACTCGAGTAGCGCGGCGGCCTTCTCGTGGATCGTTTGATAGGCATCCTGTCCGAACACCGAGGTCGGCGGCCGGGCAAGTGCGGATTCGAGCAGGCCGTAATCGCGGACCTGTGGTGGGCGTCCAAGATAGGCCGCAGCCGCGGCCAGCAGGTCATCGAGATCGAGGTACTCGCTGCTCATGCATCCGCAAGGCGCTCGAGCAGCCCGGCATCCTCGTCAACGATCTGGGCCAGCAGGGCGGCGCGGCGTGCCTCGCGGTTGTCGAGGTATTGATCGACGGCCTTGAGGGCAACGGCCTGCATCGACAGACCCTCCCGAGCAGCAGCATCGCGCAGCCGCGCAGCCTGGCTTTCGCTCAGTCGCAGTGTCATCGCCATGAGAAGCAACGGTATCGCGTGATACCTGCAGATACCACCGTTTGTATCGGAAGGTCATATAGTGGTGAACCTCGGCCGGAAGGACCCGCGGCATTTGGCTGTGCGAGGAAAGCGTCTGCAAGAGTGCGCTCACAACCACTAGCGAGACCTCGTTGACACGACGTGCTGATGCAAGCCATTGCAGACCTTGTCAGATGCGCAAAACAAGCGCTAACCTGCGCTTTTACCGGTGGGCGAAGGGGGACTTGAACCCCCACGTCCCGAAGGACACTGGCACCTGAAGCCAGCGCGTCTGCCATTCCGCCACTCGCCCGAAACAACCGCAGGACCATATCACTCTAGTGGTATCGCGCGCCCAGCCGCTCACGGGCTGGTGAGCTGGGTCGGTGCTTCTTAAAGGGATTGTGAATACCCGCTACGCGATTCTCAGGATTCTCACGGTGCCGAACGGTCGCACTGTCCCGATACCATGCATGGGTGATCCAGCACGCAGGCGAGTCGTTTGCCTTGCGGTTGCGATATGCCCGGGTATATGGGTGCGGGCGCTGAAAGATGGGTAGCCAAAGAGGGCTCGCTCAGCGCATCGAGCGCAAACTTGAAGCAACCGTAGGAGACGCGTTTGCCCGGATGTTCGGTGGATCGATCGTCCCGCAAGAGGTCGAAGCCCTGTTGCGCCGTGAAGCAGCCGACGGCGTCCGCCCGCTCCAGGGAAATCGCCCGTTGGCGCCCAACGAATACATCATTACCCTCAGTGTGCACGACTTTGAGAAGGTGAGCGGCGATCCGGATCTCACGACGCGCGCTTTCGCTAGGTACTTGGCGGACTATATCCATGAACAGGGGTGGCAAACGTATGGTGATGTGGTCGTCCGGTTCGAGCCGTCGGCGAACCTGCATACCGGCCAGTTCCGCGCCCGCGGTGCTGTCAACCCCGACGTCGAGCCCCGCCCGACGGTCACCGATTCCGCCCGACCACAATCAGATCAAGCGTTTGGCGCAGAACCAGGAGTACCACCAATGACCGACAATTCGAGCTACCGCGGGGGTCAGGCGCAGGGGCGACCCGGCGACGAGTATTACGACGACCGCTACGGCCGTCCGCAAGACGGCCCGGATCCCCAGGGTGCACACGAGCCGCGCGGCGGATATCCGCCGGAACAAGGTGGCTATCCGCCCCAGCAGGGGTATCCGCCGCCCCGCCACGAGCAGGGTGGCTATCCCGGCCAAGGCGGCTACCCGGACCAAGGCGGCTACGGCCAGCAGGGCGGCTACGGGCAGCAGGGTGGCTACGGCGGCCAAGGCGGCTACCCCAGCCAGGGCGGCTACCCGGACCAAGGCGGCTATGGCGGCCAGGGCGGTCAGGGTGGCTATCAAGACCAGGGCGGCTACCAACCCGCGCCGCCGTCGTATGAGCAACAGCCTCCTACCGGCTATGGCGGCGGACAGGGCGGACAGGGCTATGAACAGGGCTACCGTCAGGACGCAGGCGGCTACGCCCCGCCGCAAGGCGGCGGCCAGCCCGGCTACGGCGACTACGGGCGCCATCAGGACGAGGGCGGCTACGGCTCGGGGGCCTCAGCGCCGGCCGAACAGCGGCCCGGGTACCCCGACCACGGTTTCGGATACGACCAGGGTTACCAGCAGGGCGGCGGCTACGGCCAACAGGACTACGGCCAACAGGACTACGGGCAACAGGACTACGGGCAGCAAGACTACGGGCAACAAAGCTATGGCCAGCAGGACTACGGCCATCAGGAGTACGGCCAGCAGGACTACGGCCAGCAGGATTACGGCCAGCAGGATTACGGGCAGCAAGACTACGGCCAACAGGACGCTTTCACTCGCTACGCCGACGCCCCTCCCGGTGCGGGGTACGCCCCTCCCGGCGGCGACTACGGCGAGCCCGCCCGCAGTGACTACGACTACGGTCAGTCGGCCGGGGCCGCGGACTACGGCCAGCCGGCCGGAGGGTACGGCGGCGGCTACGGTCAAGGCGGCTACGGGGCTCCGGCCGCGTCGGTCACCCTGCAGCTGGATGACGGCAGCGGGCGGACGTACCAGCTGCGCGAGGGTTCCAACATCGTGGGTCGCGGACAGGACGCTCAGTTCCGGCTACCCGACACAGGCGTGTCGCGCAGGCATCTGGAAATCCGGTGGGACGGGCAGGTCGCACTGCTGTCCGACCTCAACTCCACCAATGGCACCACCGTCAACAACGCACCGGTACAGGAGTGGCAGTTGGCCGATGGCGATGTGATCCGTTTGGGCCACTCCGAGATCATCGTCCGCATTCACTGACTCGCCGGGGCACAGCCGCCGGGCTTCGCCCCCGCGTCGACCACTGTCCAAGTATCGTGACGTTGCCGAAGTGCTCGGTGCCACGGATGCGGGGGATACGGCGCCAGGACGGAAAGGACGCCAGATGCAGGGATTAGTACTGCAGCTGACGCGCGCCGGATTTTTGATGTTGCTATGGGTGTTCATCTGGTCCGTACTGCGGATCTTGAAGACCGACATCTACGCACCTACCGGCGCTGTCATGGTGCGCCGCGGCCTGACCTTGCGCAGCACGCTGCTGCCGTCGCGCCAGCACCGACATGCAGCGCGCTATCTGGTGGTCACCGAGGGGGCGCTGGCCGGCGCGCGCATCACGCTGAGCGGGCAGCCGGTGTTGATCGGGCGCGCTGACGACTCCACCTTGGTGCTGACCGACGACTACGCCTCCACGCGGCACGCCCGGCTTTCTCAACGCGGTTCGGAATGGTATGTCGAGGATCTAGGATCGACGAACGGCACCTACCTCGACAGGGCGAAGGTGACGACTGCGGTACGAGTCCCAATCGGAACGCCGGTTCGGATCGGCAAGACAGCAATCGAGTTGCGCCCGTGACACTGGTCCTGCGATACGCCGCCCGCAGTGATCGCGGCCTGGTACGCGCCAACAACGAAGACTCCGTCTACGCCGGCGCACGCCTCCTGGCCCTGGCCGACGGCATGGGCGGCCACGCGGCCGGTGAAGTGGCCTCCCAATTGGTGATCGCCGCACTGGCGCACCTCGACGACGACGAGCCCGGCGGGGACCTGCTGGGCAAGCTTGATGCGGCGGTACGCGCCGGCAACTCGGCCATTGCCGCGCAGGTCGAGATGGAACCCGATCTCGAGGGCATGGGCACCACGCTCACCGCAATCCTGTTCGCCGGCAACCGGCTCGGGCTGGTGCACATCGGCGACTCCCGCGGCTATCTCTTGCGCGACGGCGAGCTGACCCAGATCACCAAGGACGACACCTTCGTCCAAACCCTGGTGGACGAGGGCCGGATCACCGCCGAGGAAGCGCACAGCCACCCGCAACGCTCGCTGATCATGCGCGCCCTGACCGGTCACGAGGTCGAGCCCACTCTCACCATGCGAGAAGCGCGCGCCGGTGACCGTTACCTGCTGTGCTCGGACGGGCTGTCCGACCCGGTGAGCGACGAGACCATCCTTGAAGCGCTGCAGATCCCGGACGTCGCCGAAAGTGCTTATCGCCTCATCGAATTGGCGCTTCGCGGCGGTGGCCCGGACAACGTGACCGTGGTGGTCGCCGACGTCGTCGACGACGAATACGGCCAGACTCAGCCGATTCTCGCCGGAGCCGTATCCGGCGAAGACGAGCACGCGACGCTGCCCAACACGGCCGCCGGCCGCGCTTCGGCCATCGGCCCGCGTAAAGAGACCGCCAAACGCGTAACCCCGCCAGCCGAACCACCGCGTCGGTCGCGGTGGACGAGGTGGCGACTGCCGATCATCGTCGCGCTGCTCACCCTGGTGCTGGTCGCCGGTCTGTTCGTCGGGTGGATGTTCATCCAGCAGAACTACTACGTCGCCGAACACAACGGCAATGTGACGATCATGCGCGGTATTCAGGGCGGGTTCTTGGGCATTTCCTCGAACGACCCGTACTCCGTAGTGTGCGCGAACGGCAGCAACCAGCCGTCCTTCATCCCGTACGGCTCCAAGAGCCGCTCCGACTGCCAAGTGGTGGCCCTCAAAGATCTGCGCCGTCCCGGCCAAGAGCAGGTGCAGAACAAAAAGCTTCCGGGCGGCAATCTGGGCGACACCGAAAGGCAGTTGAAGGAGTTGCTGGCGGCCAACCTGCTGCCACTCTGCCAACGGCACGGACTATCACCTGAGCCCTCGGAACCGCAGCCCAGTGGTTCGGAAACGACGACGCCCGCCACCTCGACCGCCGGCCCGCCGCCCAGTTCGACCAGCACCCGTCCCTCCGGCGCAGCCACGACGACGACCCAGCCCAGCACTGCCCCGTCACCGGTGAGCACAACCCCGGGACCGCCGCCTTCTAAGCCGGGCGTCGACTGCCGGGAATCCGGATGACGACGCAAGTCCAGCCGCCGGTGGCGGTAACGCCTCCGTTGCCGACTCGGCGCAACGCCGAACTGCTACTGCTGTGCTTCGCCGCGGTGATCACCGTCGCCGCGCTGCTCATCGTGGAGGCCAATCAGGAGCGCGGCCTGCGGTGGGACCTGGCCGGCTACGGGCTGGCCTTTCTGACGGTCTTCGGGTGTGCGCATCTGGCCATCCGACGGTCGGCCCCCTACACCGACCCGCTTCTGCTGCCGACGGTCGCGCTGCTCAACGGGCTCGGCCTGGTGATGATCCACCGGCTGGACCTGGCCGACAAATCGTCCCACGCTCACCGTCATCCCGGGGCCACTCAGCAAATGCTGTGGACTGTGGTCGGCGTGGGCGCCTTCGCGCTGGTGGTCACCGTCCTGAAGGACCACCGGCAGCTCGCGCGGTACGGCTACCTGTACGGACTCACCGGTCTGGTGCTGTTGGCGATCCCCGCGCTGCTGCCTGCGTCGCTGTCGGAACAGAACGGCGCGAAGATCTGGATTCAGTTCCCAGGCTTCTCGATTCAGCCCGCCGAATTCTCCAAAATTCTGCTGCTGATCTTCTTCTCGGCGGTGCTGGTGGCCAAGCGCGGGTTGTTCACCAGTGCCGGCAAGCACGTGATGGGGATGACCGTGCCGCGCCCACGCGACCTCGCCCCGCTGCTGGCGGCGTGGGTGATCTCGATCGGCGTGATGGTCTTCGAAAAGGACCTCGGCACTTCGCTGTTGCTCTACGCGTCTTTTCTGGTGGTGGTGTATCTGGCCACCCAACGCTTCAGCTGGGTCGTCATCGGGCTGGCGCTATTCGCCATGGGAAGCGTTGCGGCGTATTACATTTTCAACCACGTCCGGGTTCGCGTGCAGATGTGGTTGGATCCCTTCTCCGATCCCGACGGCAGCGGCTATCAGATCGTGCAGTCACTGTTCAGCTTTGCTACCGGCGGCATTTTCGGGACCGGGCTGGGTAACGGTCAGCCCGACACCGTGCCGGCCGCCTCGACCGATTTCATCATCGCCGCATTCGGCGAAGAGCTTGGCCTGGTCGGATTGGCCAGTCTGTTGATGCTGTACACCATCGTCATCGTCCGGGGCATGCGTACGGCGATCGCCACCCGCGACAGCTTCGGCAAGCTGCTGGCCGCCGGCCTGGCGTCGACGCTGGCCATTCAGCTGTTCATCGTGGTCGGTGGGGTCACCCAGCTCATTCCGCTGACCGGGCTGACGACGCCCTGGCTGTCATACGGCGGGTCGTCGTTGTTGGCCAACTACGTGCTGCTGGCCATCCTGGCCCGCATATCGCACGGCGCCCGGCGTCCCTTGCGCACCCGCCCACGCAGCAAGACGACAGCACCGATCGCCAAGGCCACCACCGAGGTGATCCAGAAGGTATGAACACCTCTCTCCGCCGGATCTCGGTGACCGTGATGGCGTTGATCGTCCTGTTGTTGCTCAACGCAACGTATACGCAGGTGTTCACCGCCGACGGGCTGCGTGCCGACCCCCGCAATCAGCGCGTCCTGCTTGACGAGTACTCGCGGCAGCGCGGCCAGATCACCGCGGGCGGTCAGCTGCTGGCGTTTTCGGCGGCCACCGACAACCGCTACCGGTTTTTACGGAAATACCCCAACCCGGAGGTGTACGCACCGGTCACCGGCTTCTACTCACTGCGCTACTCGAGCTCCGGCCTGGAAAGGGCCGAGGACGCGCTGTTGAACGGCTCCGACCAGCGGCTGTTCGGCCGTCGGCTCGCCGACTTCTTCACCGGCCGCGACCCGCGCGGCGGCAACGTCGAAACCACGCTCAACCCGCGGGTGCAGCAGGCCGCCTGGGATGCCATGCAGCAGGGCTGCGGCGGTCCGTGCAAGGGAGCGGTCGTCGCCCTGGAACCGGCGACCGGAAAGATTCTGGCGCTGGTGTCGTCGCCGTCCTATGACCCCAACCAGCTGGCCTCGCACGATCCCGGCGAGCAGTCGCGGGCCTGGCAGCAGCTTCGGGACAATCCGGACTCGCCGATGAGCAACCGCGCCATCTCCGAGACGTATCCGCCGGGTTCCACGTTCAAGGTGATCACGACCGCGGCTGCGCTGCAGGCCGGCGTCAAAGAGGACCAGCAGTTGACGGCGGCGGCCAAGATCCAGCTGCCCGACAGCAAGGCCTGGCTGGAGAACTACGGCGGCACCCCGTGCGGCAGCGGCGAGACCGTCTCGTTGAGCCAGGCATTCGCCCTGTCCTGCAACACCGCGTTCGTCGATCTAGGTCTCAGCGTCGGCGCCGATGCGCTGCGCAGCATGGCGCGTTCGTTCGGCATGGACAGCATTCCGAGTGTGATCCCGCTGCAAGTCGTCCAGTCGACGACTGGGCCGGTCACTGACCGCGCGGCACTGGCGATGTCGAGCATCGGGCAGAAGGACGTCGCACTGACGCCGCTGGAAAACGCGGAAATCGCCGCGGCCATCGCAAATGCCGGGGTGATGATGCAGCCATACCTGGTCGATAGCCTCAAGGGGCCGGACCTGGCCAATATCAGTACGACCGCCCCATACCGGCAGCGCCAAGCGGTGTCGCCGCAGGTCGCCGCTAAGCTGACAGAGCTGATGGTCGGCGCCGAGAAGGCCGCACAACAGAAGGGGGCCATTCCCGGCGTGCAGATCGCTTCGAAGACCGGTACCGCAGAGCACGGCGCCGATCCCCGTCATACTCCACCGCATGCGTGGTACATCGCCTTCGGGCCCGCGCAGCAGGCGAAGGTTGCGGTGGCGGTGCTGGTGGAGGACGGCGGCGATCGCCTGTCCGCGACCGGCGGTGCGCTTGCGGCGCCCATCGGGCGGGCCGTGATCGCGGCCGCACTGCAGGGGGGACCATGAGTCCACGAGTTGGCGTGACCCTGTCCGGCAGGTACCGCCTGCAGCGCCTCATCGCCACCGGCGGCATGGGGCAAGTCTGGGAGGCGGTCGACAGCCGGCTGGGCCGACGCGTCGCGGTCAAAGTGCTCAAAGCGGAGTTCTCCCAGGATCCCGAGTTCATCGAACGGTTCCGCGCTGAGGCGCGGACCACGGCGATGCTCAACCATCCGGGGATCGCCCAGGTCCACGACTACGGCGAGAGCCAGATGAACGGCGAGGGCCGTACCGCCTACCTGGTCATGGAGCTGGTCAACGGCGAACCGCTGAACTCGGTGCTCAAGCGAACCGGCCGGC
>NZ_LZIJ01000080.1 GCF_001667115.1 Mycobacterium sp. 852002-51163_SCH5372311
CCGCCGGGCGGGTGGTGCGCAGTGGACTCGATGCGCTGTATCACCTGCCGCGCGGTGAGCGCCGGAAACCGGGCCCGGATCAGCGCGGCCAACCCGCTGACCACCGGCGCTGCGTAGCTGGTTCCGGACAGTGGCGCCGAACCGAGGGAGGTCACCTGCTCGCCGATCGCGGCCACATCTACCCATGGCCCCGCGAGACTGAAGGCCGACGGGGCGCCGTCGGCGTTCACCGAACCGACGGTCAACACGTAGTCGTCGTACCAGGCGGCGCTGGCCGCCGGCGCCGCGTCGCGCCGGCTACGGCGATCCCACAGCCAAGATGTCTCGCGCGACTGACGCGCCCTGCCGGCTCAATTCCGGCCCGGATGGCAACGCCGCCAGCACCGGCCACGGCGCCGGTGTCGCTTGCGCCGTCAGACCAAGGTCGTCCGCTGCGTCGTCGTCGTGGACGGCAAACCGAACCCCGGTGTCGGTGACAAGGTATCGCCTGCCGGCCCGCACGTAGGCGCTGCGCCCGGGCGGCAGGTAAACCGCATCGAGCGCCGGGCCGTTGCCGTCGGCTTGCGAGAGTCGCACCGGAGCTTGCCCCGCTGGAACCGGCAAGCCAGCGCCGGTCAGGAATCCGATGTCGGCATGACCGGCTGATCCTGGCGCCCACGTCGCGCACAAGGTGTTCCCGGCATCCACCGGGGCCGGCGCCCGGTCGGGAAAGCTGGTGACGGGCAGCGTGTTCACTACCGCGGCGTCGCGAATCACGTCCGGCGCCACCGAGATGACGTTGGCGGCGCCCCCCGAGTCGCTGAACCGCAGTAGATCCGCGGTCAGCGGGCCGATTCGCTGCGCTCCAGTGACCAAGACCACGTAGTACTCCTCGCCGTCGCCGCGGACGATGCGCAGCACGCTGCCGACCGGAAATCCAGCCAGGCTGCCCGGGGCCCGGCCGCCGGCGCCGCGGATAGCAGGCGCCGTGAGCGGCGGTGCCTCCGGAACGGCGGCCAGCAACGACGGCGCGACCCTGACGGGCACCCGGCCCTCCAGTCGCAACGCACGCACGATCGCGGGGTCGCCGAGATCCACCACCGCCCGTCGTCCGTCGTAGAACAGGTACGCCGGCGAACCCGAGCCGGACGCGACCAGGACGGCCTGCCCAGGTGCCAGACGACGTAGGGAGGACCCCCCGGCGGACCCGACGACTACGGTCGTCGCCGCGCCCCCATCGGTGTCACAAATCGTCCAAGCAGCTTCGGTGGCGGCCAGCGGCCGGCCGAGAAATTGGGGTGCACCGGGAATTCCCAGTAGCGGACCACGTTTGGTGCGGCTGAGCTCGAACTCGCGTATCGGTTGCGGGTTCGCGTCGGCCGCCGCGATCAATCGCGCCGAAGCCAGATTCAGCACCGGATGCCAGGTATCGCCAACCCGCACGTACAGCGCTCCGGATTCCTGGCCCATCACAATCTGCGCTCGATCGAGTGCCGCCTGCGGCTGCAGCAAAGAAAGAAGCGCGCATCCGGCCACCACGACAAGCGTCAGCACACACCCGAGCGCCAACGCCGCCGCGCGCGTGCGCAGAGGCTCGCTGACCGTGCCGAGATCCCTGCGCAGCAATGCGCACTCGAGTCGGCGCAGCATAAATCGGTGAGCGCTCGCATGCAGCCTTGTCGTCGGTGGACGCGGCACTGCTCCCCCAGAGAATCGGGTCGACTCGAATTGTCTGGGCCAAAAATAGGCTCGCCGCCTGCCGCAAGCAGACCATTCTGCACAGCCGATACCCAGTCGCGGACCATTCCTGTCGCCTGATTGCGGTTAAAATTTCGGCGTGCAAATCAATCGCATGGGTCGCTGGGCCGGCCCGGGTGCTGCCGCCCTGGCCGCCGCAACTGTTCTGCTGGTCACTGCGAGCGGCATTGCCGACGTCCTTCCAACGGCCTCAGCCGCTGACTGCACGGACGCCGAGGTCGTCTTCGCACGCGGCACCAGCGAGCCACCCGGCGTGGGCCGGGTAGGCCAAGCCTTCGTCGACTCCCTGCGCCAGCAGACGCCCGGCATGAACATCGGGGTCTACGCGGTGAACTACCCCGCCAGTCGCCTCCAGCTACACGGCGGCGACGGCGCCAACGACGTCGTCTCCCACGTCAAGTCCATGGCCGCGTCGTGCCCCGCCACCAAGATCGTGCTGGGTGGCTACTCCCAGGGCGCCGATGTGATCGACATCGTCAGTGGCGTCCCGATCGGCGGCCTCAATTTCGGCAGCCCACTGCCGCCCGAGTATGCCGACAACATTGCGGCGGTTGCGGTCTTCGGCAACGTGGCCAACCGCGCAGGCGGGTCACTGACCAGCCAGAGCGCGATGTTCGGATCCAAGGCGGTCGATTTGTGCAACCCCAGCGACCCGATCTGCCACGCGGGCCCGGGCAACGAGTGGAGCGGGCACACCGAGGGCTACGTCCCCGTCTACACCACCCAGGCCGCGACCTTCGTGGCCTCCAAGCTGTTGGCCTCCCGCGGCCAGCAGGTTCCCGGGTTCGGTCCTCAGCCGCCGGGCCTCTACCCGCAGGCCCCCGGGCCCGTCGCACCCGGCCCCGTCGCGCCCGGGCCCGTCGCACCCGGACCCGCTGCGCCCGGGCCCGTCGCACCTGACGCCGCGCACGGCTCCGTCGTCGGCACCCCGGGAACCCGCGTACACGTCCACTGACCAACCGCCAAAGGCATAGCCAATACAAATCTTTCTTGTCTTTGTAGCCTCGTACTATCGGATCATGAGGCTTCGCCGCCTCACGGCAGTCGCACTACTCGCACCGACGTTGGGGATCGTTCCGCCATCCGCGGTCGCGGCGGCGTGCCCGGGTGCTGAGGTGGTTTTCGCGCGGGGCCGGGAGGAACCACCCGGCGTCGGCGCAGTCGGCGACGCATTTGTCAATTCCTTGCGCGGCAAGACGCGTATGTCGGTCGGCGTGTACGGGGTCAACTATCCCGCCAACATAACCACGATCAGTGGTGCTAACGACTTGAGCGGTCACGTTCAATTCATGGCCAGAAGTTGCCCGAACACCCGCGAGGTGCTTGGCGGCTATTCACTGGGCGCTGAGGTGGTCGACCGCGCGACCTGGGGCGGACTGCCGCCAGATACTGTCGCGGCGGTCGCATTGTTCGGTAATGGGACCCGCCGACTCGCCCCCGCGTTCGCCGGTAAGACGATCGATCAGTGCGCACAGGGCGATCCGATCTGTGGGAGAGGCACCAACTGGCCGTCGCACCTGCAGCCCTCATACATCAACTCCGGGCTGGTGGATCAGGCCGCCTCCTTTGCTGCCGGCAGGCTGTAGCCTAGCGAAGTAACACCTGCCACTCTGGCACCAAAATGCGGGCCATATCGCAGTCCGAAAAGCGCTAGCGCCGGTGCTATCACATTGCAAAAGCAATGGCCGAGGATCGTAGGGACTCGTGTGACTGATGCGACTGGCGTGCGATCGCCGCTGAGCCGATCCGCTAAGCCAATCGGCGGCGACCGCTAACGCGAACGCAGATCCCGGGTGATCAGATTACGTGACTCGAGCTCGTCATCGGGCGGATAGTCGACCCCGACGAGCGTCAAACCGTGCGCCGGCGCGGCCGCGAAATCGCTGGATCGGCCTGTCGCGCTGAGCAACTCACGACACCAGTCGACGCTGCGCCGGTGCTCGCCGACCGCTAGAAGCGCCCCGACCAGCGATCGCACCATCGACCAGCAGAATGCATCGGCCGTGACATGAGCGGTGATCAGATCGCCGTCGCGCGACCATTCGAACCGCTGCAAATCCCGAATCGTCGTAGCGCCGGCACGCTGCCGGCAAAAAGCGGCGAAGTCATGCAATCCCAACAGCTCTCGTGATGCGGCGTTCATCGCCGACACATCCAGGGCGCGCGGCCAGGCGGTGACGTAGCGCGCCTGCAGCGGTTGCGCGCCATAGCAGGCCGTCGACAGTCTGTAGCGATAGTGACGTCGCAGCGCCGAGAATCGGGCATCGAAACCCGCTGGCGCGCGCGCGATTCCGAGGACGCGGACGTCGGCGGGCAAAAACCTGCCGAGGCGCCGTAGCAGCGACGAGAATTCCGGATCGTCCCGGTCGGGTGAGCGGGGATACGCGTTGGGCAAGGCGTCCGCCGGGACATCCAGGTGGGCCACCTGCCCGGTGGCATGGACACCCGTGTCGGTGCGCCCCGCGGCGCGCAGCCGCACCGGAGCGCGAAAGACCGTCGTCAGCGCCTCGTCGAGAACGCCGGCGACCGTCCGTTGCCCCGGCTGCGCTGCCCAGCCCGCGAAATCGGTTCCGTCGTAGGCAATGTCGAGCCGAAGACGGACGTCCTCACTAATTCTCGGTGGCCTCTTCGGGTTCCTCGACACTCGCCTGCGGAGCCGCCGCCGCCGTCTCCGGTGCGGCGGGAGCCTCGTCAGCCGTGGCGGCTTCCTCGACAACCTCATCCGCCGTCGGACCCTCCGCGGCGTCCGGCTCAACCGCCGCTTGCGGTGCCGCCGCGGCGGCTACCGGCGCAGCCTTCTTCGCCTTGCCCTGTTGCGCAGCCACCCGGCGCGCGCGATCGGCCTCTGCGGTCACCGTCTTCTCCCGCACCAGCTCAATCACCGCCATGGGAGCGTTGTCACCCTTGCGCGCCTCGACCTTGATGATGCGGGTGTAGCCGCCATCGCGGTCGGCGAAGAAGGGTCCGATCTCGGCGAACAAGGTGTGCACCACATCCTTGTCGCGGATCTTCTTGAGTACCTCGCGGCGATTGTGCAAGGTGCCCTTCTTGGCGTGCGTGATCAGCTTTTCGGCATACGGGCGCAGCGCACGTGCCTTGGGCTCGGTGGTCTTGATCCGGCCGTGCTCGAACAACGACGTAGCCAGGTTGGCCAGAATCGCCTTCTGGTGCGAAGACGACCCGCCGAGGCGAGGCCCCTTGGTGGGCTTAGGCATTGCGACTTCTCCTAAATGGGGCCGATCCCCGTATCAGGTAGGACCGGGACGGGATTCCTTAAAGCTGTTCGGTTTCGGCGTAGTCCTGGTCGTCGTAGGCACCCTCGGTGGACCACGTGCCGGTGGCGACGTCGTAGCCGGCGACCTCCGACGGGTCGAAGCTCGGCGGGCTGTCCTTCAGCGACAGGCCGAGCTGGTGCAGCTTGACCTTCACCTCGTCGATGGACTTCTGACCGAAGTTGCGAATGTCGAGCAGATCGGACTCGGTGCGCGACACCAGCTCGCCTACCGTGTGCACACCCTCGCGCTTGAGGCAGTTGTAGGAGCGCACGGTCAGGTCCAGGTCGTCGATCGGCAGCGCGAACGACGCGATGTGGTCGGCCTCGGCCGGCGACGGTCCTATCTCGATACCTTCGGCTTCGACGTTGAGTTCGCGTGCCAGGCCGAACAATTCGACCAGCGTCTTACCCGCCGACGCCAGTGCGTCGCGCGGAGTGATCGAGCTCTTCGTCTCCACGTCGAGAATCAGCTTGTCGAAGTCGGTGCGCTGCTCGACGCGGGTGGCGTCCACCTTGTACGTCACCTTGAGCACCGGCGAGTAGATGGAATCGACTGGGATACGGCCGATTTCGGCACCTGACGCCCGGTTCTGCACCGCCGGGACGTAGCCGCGGCCACGTTCGACGACGAGTTCGACCTCCAGCTTGCCCTTGTCGTTCAGCGTGGCGATGTGCATGGCGGGGTTGTGCACGGTGACACCGGCCGGCGGCACGATGTCACCCGCGGTGACCTCGCCCGGACCCTGCTTGCGCAGGTACATCGTGACCGGTTCGTCTTCTTCCGAGGACACGACCAGGCCTTTGAGGTTCAAGATGATGTCGGTGACATCTTCTTTGACACCGGGCACGGTGGTGAACTCGTGCAGCACGCCGTCGATGCGAATACTGGTGACCGCCGCGCCGGGAATCGACGACAACAGCGTGCGACGCAGTGAATTGCCCAGGGTGTAACCGAATCCGGGCTCCAGCGGCTCGATGACGAACTGGGACCGGTTGTCGGTGAGGATTTCCTCGGACAGGGTGGGGCGCTGTGAGATCAGCATTCTTTTCTTCTTCTCCTTCTCGGCACCCGCTATTTGATGCCGCTGTGTTGTCCCGCGCCGACCCGCTGCGCCCGGCTTCGCCGCGCTTGCGATCGCCGCGAGTTCCTGCACCGGCGGTGCGGGAAACTTACTTCGAGTAGTACTCGACGATCAGCTGTTCGGCGAGCGGGACGTCGATCTGCGCGCGCTCGGGCAGCTGGTGTATCAGGATGCGCTGGCGCTCCCCGACCACCTGCAGCCAGCTCGGGATCGGGCGGTCGCCCGCCGTCTCCCGGGCGATCTGGAACGGCACGGTGTTCAGCGACTTGTCCCGGACATCGATGATGTCGTACTGCGACACCCGGTAGCTGGGGACGTCGACGCGCACGCCGTTGACGCTGAAGTGGCCGTGGGTCACGAGTTGACGCGCCATCCGCCGGGTCCGGGCCAGCCCGGCCCGGTAGACGACGTTGTCGAGCCGGCTTTCCAGAATCCTGAGCAGTTCCTCACCGGTCTTGCCCGGCTGCCGAACGGCCTCTTCGTAGTAGCGGCGGAACTGCTTTTCCATCACGCCGTAGGTGAAACGGGCCTTCTGCTTCTCCTGCAACTGCAGGAGGTATTCGCTCTCCTTGATGCGCGCGCGGCCGTGCTGGCCGGGCGGGTAGGGACGCTTCTCGAATGCCTGGTCGCCGCCGACGAGGTCGGTGCGCAGCCGGCGCGATTTGCGAGTGACGGGTCCGGTGTAACGAGCCATTGTTATCTCTCCTGACCCTTCTAAACTCTTCTGCGCTTGGGCGGACGAACGCCGTTGTGCGGCTGGGGAGTGACATCGGAGATCGCGCCGACCTCGAGTCCAGCGGCCTGCAGCGACCGGATGGCCGTCTCGCGGCCGGAGCCCGGGCCCTTCACGAACACGTCGACCTTGCGCACGCCGTGCTCCTGCGCCTTGCGCGCCGCGTTCTCGGCGGCCAGCTGAGCGGCGAAGGGAGTCGATTTCCGGGAGCCCTTGAAGCCGACGTGACCCGACGAGGCCCATGCGATGACATTGCCCTGCGGGTCGGTGATCGTCACGATCGTGTTGTTGAAGGTGCTCTTGATGTGGGCAGCGCCGTGCGGGACGTTCTTCTTTTCCCGCCGCCGGGTCTTCTGTCCCTTTTTGGCTGCTTGCCCGGCCTTTTTTGCTGGTGGCATCCTAATTACCTGGCCTTCTTCTTGCCTGCGATGGTGCGCTTGGGACCTTTGCGGGTGCGCGCGTTGGTCTTGGTCCGCTGGCCGCGCACCGGCAGGCCGCGGCGGTGCCGCAGACCCTGGTAGCAGCCGATCTCGATCTTGCGGCGGATGTCGGCCTGCACCTCGCGGCGCAGGTCACCCTCCACCTTCAGGTTGGCTTCTATGTAGTCGCGCAGGTGGGTCAGCTGATCATCGGTGAGGTCCCTGGTGCGCAGGTCCTTGTCGATGCCGGTGGCCGCCAGGATTTCGTTGGAGCGGGTCCGGCCGATGCCGAAGATGTAGGTCAGGGCGATCTCCATCCGCTTGTCGCGCGGTAGATCGACGCCTACTAGTCGAGCCATAGGTGGCGTTCCTCTTTCTAGGCGGAGGTCTGTTCCCAGTCCGTTCCCTGGGCCAAAGTGATTTGGGCAGGGGCCCGGCCTCCGTCCGGACGTGGATGAGCTGGCCCATCTGATAGATGCCAGCCGCTCACTGGTGCTGGGAGGTCTGCATTCAGTTGTTGTGGGGCGAATGGGCCGAGTCCGGCGTCCTAGCCTTGCCGCTGCTTGTGACGCGGGTCCGAGCAGATCACCATGACCCGTCCGTGCCGACGGATCACCCTGCATTTGTCACAGATCGGCTTGACGCTCGGGTTCACCTTCACGGCAGTCTCGGTCCTGTTCTCTGGGCTTGCTGTCTAAATGTCTCGATGTCGGGGTTACTTGTACCGGTACACGATGCGGCCCCGGGACAGGTCATAGGGCGACAACTCCACCACGACGCGGTCCTCGGGCAGGATGCGGATGTAGTGCTGCCGCATCTTGCCGCTGATATGGGCGAGCACCTTGTGGCCGTTCTCCAGCTCAATGCGAAACATCGCATTGGGCAGAGGCTCGACCACGCGACCCTCGACCTCGATGGCACCGTCCTTCTTGGCCATTACTTTTCGGCGATCCTTTTCTATCCCTCGTCAATGCACCTGATTCGGCGCAGCATGTGTCCGGACTACTAAAACGTGAACCTGTGGTGGAAATTCCGCGAAGTGCTCCGAGAAATTTCAGAACTGGGCACGCCAAGAGCCGGCACAGAAGGCCGTACCGTTGTCCCACCTTACCCGTATCGCCGCAGTCGGCGCAAAACCGCCCGCAAGCTGGGAGTTGTGCGGGCTCATTTCTGCGGCAGTGCGTAGACCTTGTTGTTGTTGCCCGCCACGTAGACCGTGCCGTTGTTGGCGACGGCCAGGCCCCACGGATAGTCGAGGTTGCAGAACCCCAGCACGGCTTGCTGGCTCGAGCCGGCGGAAAGTTTCAGCACGCTGTTGTCCCCTCTGTCGGTGACGTACACGGAGCCGTCGCCGTCCACTGTCAGTCCGCCGGGGTCGGAGAGGTCGGCGAAAGGGACCTTGTCTTGTTTGTTCGTACGGGGATCCAAGACCAGCACGATTTTGTTGCCGCCATCGGCGACATAGATCTTTCCGTCTTTGCCCACCACCAAACCGGTTGGAGAATTAAGACCCGTGAACGGTATCTCCCTTTGCGCACCCGAGCCACGGTCGAGGGCGAACACCTTGTTTTTGACCGTGTCGGTGACGTAGACGGTGCCGGCGCTGTCCACCGCAAGGCCTGTCGGCTTTTCCAGGCCGGTGAACTGAAGTTGGCTCAGCTTCCTCGTGCCGGCTTCCACCTTGACCACGCGCTTGTTGCCGGCATCGTTCACGTAGATATTGCCGCTGCTGTCGGCCGTCACACCGGTCGGGAAATTGAGACCCTGAAGACCCATTTGGTGGACTTGCCCGTTCGCGGGTAGCTCAAAGATGTCGTTGTGGGAGGTGTCGGCAACGTAGACCGTGCCGCCACTATCAACCGACAACCCTTGCAACCGGAGGCCGGTGAAGGGCAGCGTCGTCTGCCGGCAGTTTGTGGGTGGTGAGCCGTTATGGCCCAGGAACGCAATGGCGCCGACCACCGCAGCGACGGTGACCACGGCCGCGGCGGCGACGAGGCCGCCCTTGCCGCGCCACCACGGCCGCGCCGGTGACGATGGATGCGACGGAGGCGTGGGCTGTGGGGTGGACAGCGCCGGCGACGGGCTGGCCGGCGGTTGGATGATTACCTGCTCGCGCCGAACGGGCGTGTTCGGATTGAGCGCCGGTTTGCGGAGGGTTTCCGGGCCCGTCTCGGTCGGCGGTGCCGGGACCGGCCTACGACCATAGTCGGCGCGGGGCCGCGGCATCGGCGGCTGAGGCGCGGTCGGGGGACGCCGAACCGGGGGCCGCGGCTCCGGCGGCCGCGGCACGGGCACCGGTGCGGTGATGGCTTGGCGGGCGGCTCGCGCAAGCTCCAGGGCGGTGCTGTAGCGATCGGCGGGGTTCTTCGCCATGCCCTTGGCAATTACCCCGTCCAAGGTTCGTGGCAGCCCGGGGTTGGTGTTCGACGGCCGCGGCGGCGGGGTGACGAGGTGGTTGCCGATCTGCTGTTCCAGGCTGTCTCCCCGGAATGCATGCTCTGCGGTCAAGCACTCGTACAGCACACAGGCCAGGGCGTAGATGTCGGATCGGGCGTCGATCGGAGGAGCGCCCGGCTCCTGGGCTTTGAACCGTTCCGGGGCCATGTAATGGAAGGTGCCGATCACGTCGCCGACGGTGGTCAATCCCCGCTCGCCGACCGCGAGCGCGATTCCGAAATCGATCAGGTAGGCGTCCCCGTTGTCGTCGTCAATCAAGATGTTGGACGGCTTGACATCCCGGTGTAGCAGCCCGACTTTGTGCGCGGCGTTCAAGGCCTTGGCGATCTGCTCGATGATGCTCACCGCCCGGGCCGGTGGCAGCGGGCCGCGATCGAGGATCGACTGTAGGTCTCGGCCGTCGATCAACTGCATTTCCACGAACAGCCGTCCGTCGATTTCGCCGTGGGTGTGAATCGGCACGATGTGTGGACTTCTCAATCGCGCGGCCGCATGCGCCTCGCGACGGAACCGCTTCTGAAAGGTTTCGTCTTGGGAAATCTCGGCAGGCAGGATCTTGATCGCGACGATCCGGTCGATGGCGGTGTCGTGAGCCCGCCACACCTCGCCCATTCCGCCGCGGCCCAGCAATTCGATCAGCTGGTAATGTCCGAACGAAGTTCCCTGCAACGAGCCTCCCACAGCAACTGCTCAGCACCCTAACGCGCCACCAACAATGGTGGCAGGTCTTTCGGCGCGCTGCGGTGCTGTATGCAGCCCGGCTCGATACTGCACGGGTGGACCCGTCACCCGACCAGACGCCCGGCCCGCGAGGCGAGCTTCCCGCAGCAGGGACATACGTAGACGATACCAATTCGGGTATGCGCACGGTGATTTCACGGCCATCCCGGCGCGTTTGAGATGGCACGCAAGCGTGAATTCGCCAAATTTGCTGGTGGCTTTGACAAAATCTCGATCGACGACCGTTAGCCCATTCCAGCGCGCCAATTTATTTTCACCCGGCACAACAATATGAACACTATTCGCTCCAGTCGACGATTCGACCACCGCTCCCGACACACCGGCCGACTGCCGCATGCGGGCCGGAATAGGACGGGTCAGCTCGCGGGTTGGAGCAACCATGACCGATGCGCATGCCACTTCATCACCCAGCAAAGCCACCAGCAAGCCCGATCTCGGCCGGTTCGGATCGTTCGGACGCGGCGTAACGCCACAACAAGCCAAAGAGATCGAGGCCCTCGGTTACGGGGCCGTCTGGGTGGGCGGTTCACCGCCGGCGGAGCTGTCCTTCGTGGAACCGATCCTCGAGGCGACCACTACGTTGCAGGTGGCCACCGGGATCGTCAACATCTGGACGGCGGCCGCCAAGCCCGTCGCCGACTCCTTCCACCGGATCGACAAGGCTTACCCGGGCCGTTTTCTGCTCGGGATCGGGGTCGGCCATCGCGAGGCGATCAGCGAGTACCGCAAGCCATATGACGCGCTGAGCGAGTACCTGGACCGGCTCGACGATTATGGCGTGCCTGCCAACCGTCGCGTGGTGGCCGCGCTCGGCCCGCGCGTCCTCAAGCTCTCCGCGCAGCGCAGTGCCGGTGCGCATCCGTACCTGACCACGCCGGAGCACACCGCACAAGCCCGCGAGCTGATCGGTCCTTCTGCGTTTCTGGCACCAGAGCACAAGGTCGTCCTGACGACCGACGCCGACACGGCGCGCGCGGTGGGCCGTAAGGCGCTGGACATGTATCTCAACCTGGCCAACTACCTCAACAGCTGGAAGCGGCTGGGGTTCACCGACGACGATGTCGCCCGGCCGGGCAGCGATCGCCTGGTCGACGCGGTGGTCGCCTACGGCACGAACGATGCGATCGCGGCCCGGCTGAAAGAGCACCTGGACGCGGGTGCCGACCATGTGCCCGTCCAGGTCCTCACCAAGAGCGAGAATCTGGTCCCCGCACTGGCCGAACTGGCCGGGCCACTGGGTCTGAAGTCCTGAGGCGTTGATCCCGTTCGATTAGGGTCGTGATCATGCGGCTGCTGGTCACCGGTGGCGCCGGCTTCATCGGCGCGAATTTCGTGCACAGCACCGTCCGTGAGCGTCCCGACGCAGCGGTGACGGTGCTGGACGCGATGACCTACGCCGGCAGGCGGGAGTCGCTGGCCGACGTCGACGACGCAATCACGCTGGTCGAGGGTGATATCACCGACGCCGAGCTGGTTTCCCGGCTGGTCGCCGACTCCGACGCTGTCGTACATTTCGCCGCCGAAACCCACGTCGACAACGCGCTGGATGATCCGGAACCGTTCCTGCACACGAACGTGATCGGAACGTTCGCGATCCTGGAAGCGGTGCGACGCCACGGCGTGCGGCTGCACCACGTGTCGACCGACGAGGTCTACGGCGACCTCGAGCTCGACGACTCGCGGCGGTTCACCGAGGCCACGCCGTACAACCCGTCGAGTCCGTACTCGGCCACCAAAGCGGCCGCCGACATGCTCGTCCGGGCCTGGGTTCGGTCGTACGGGGTGCGCGCGACCATTTCCAATTGCTCCAACAATTACGGCCCCTACCAACACGTCGAGAAGTTCATCCCGCGCCAGATCACCAACGTCCTCACCGGGCGGCGGCCCAAGCTTTACGGCACCGGCGCCAACGTCCGTGATTGGATCCACGTCGACGATCACAACGACGCGGTCTGGCGGATCCTGGAAAAGGGGCAACCCGGCCGGACCTACCTGATCGGCGCCGAGGGCGAGCGCGACAACTTGACCGTGCTGCGCACGTTGTTGAAGATGATGGGCCGCGATCCCGACGACTTCGACCACGTCACTGACCGGGTCGGTCACGATCTTCGCTACGCCATCGATCCGGCGGCGCTCTATGACGAATTGTGCTGGGCCCCAAAGCACACCGACTTCGACGAAGGTTTGCGCGCGACCATCGACTGGTATCGCGCCAACGAATCCTGGTGGCGTCCGCTGAAGGACGCGGCAGAGTCCCGTTACGAAGAGCGTGGCCAGTAGATGGACGTCCGCGAACTCGACATCCCGGGCGCGTGGGAGATCACCCCGGCCCTGCACGGCGATTCGCGCGGGCTGTTCTTCGAATGGCTCACCGACCGCGAGTTTCGCGCCTTCGCCGGTCACAGCCTGGACGTCCGGCAGGCGAACTGCTCGGTGTCGTCGGCAGGCGTGCTGCGTGGGCTGCACTTCGCCCAGTTGCCGCCCAGCCAGGCCAAGTACGTGACCTGCGTGTCCGGCTCGGTGTTCGACGTCGTCGTCGATGTCCGTTTGGGCTCACCGACATTCGGGCGCTGGGCCTCG
Source organism: Mycobacterium sp. 852002-51163_SCH5372311 (assembly GCF_001667115.1). Lineage (GTDB taxonomy): Bacteria > Actinomycetota > Actinomycetes > Mycobacteriales > Mycobacteriaceae > Mycobacterium. The sequence goes on from NZ_LZIJ01000080.1 coordinate 13,027, forward strand.
GTCGTGCTCGACGACTCCGACCGCAGGACGATCTACATCTCCGAAGGTCTCGCGCACGGGTTCCTCGCCCTGCAGGACAATTCGACGGTGATGTACCTGTGCTCGACGGAATACAACCCGCAGCGCGAGCACACCATCTGCGCCGCGGATCCTTCGCTGGCAATCGAGTGGCCGCTGGTCGGCGGGGTCGCTGCCAGCATGTCGGACCGCGATGCCGCAGCACCCAGCCTCGAGGAAGTACGCGCGGCCGGTCTCCTGCCAACGTGGGAGGAGACCCAGCAGTTCCTCGTCAACCTGCGCGGCGAATAGCGAAGCGGCCGTTCACGATCAGTCGTCCGGCGATACACAACACCACCGTCGCCAGCTCGGCACCCAGACTCAGGGCCGCATACGGCGACGGATCCCAGCCTTGTTCGACGAAGCCGGCCACGCCAACGGTTCTCGACATCGCGAAGGCCACTACGGAGCCGCCGGCCACCGCCGCCGCCGCCCAGCGCAGCCAAGCGGGCCCGCCCACCAGAATCAGCAGGGCCAACGCGAAGGAGACACTCGCCTGTACCAGGAAGCCATCGCCGATGTTCGGGATGTGTTGGTAGCCATGACGATAGAGATGCGCATGGCTGACCGCACTGACGACCAGCGAAACGGCGATACCCAAGCGAAGCAACAGATCCCTTGACCTCATTGCAGCGTGGTCTCTTTCAGCGCCAATGCGCCCTGCCCCCGGGTATATCCGACTTCGCGAATGCCCAGCGCGTCGCGAAGCTTGCCGGCCGGCAAGGTGACAGGTTTGGGCGCCGGTCCGTCACCGGGATGAGGCAACGGATAAGCCGTCGTCGTCCCGCTGTAGAACGTCACATTCCCTTCCGTCTTGGAGAACAGTTGGTGGACATGGCCGTTGAGACAGGTCACCGACGAGAACCGGCGCAGGTAGCTGAGCGCCTGGACGGCGTCGTCGGTGCCCCATCCCCAGTCCGGGTACATCGCGAACAGCGGTATGTGGCTGAACACGATGACGGGGGTATCACTCGATAGCCGCTCGACGTCCTTGGCGACGAACTCGAGCTGTTCGGTACCGAGGTGGCCGAGCTTCTTCAGGTTCAACGTATTGACCAGTGCGATCACGTGCACGCCTGCGACGTCGAAGCTGTACCACCCATCGCCCCGGCCACTCGTGCCGAAGACGCTTCGATACTTCTGCCCCGCGTCGTCGACCGAGTCGTGCTCGCCGGGCACGGTGAACACGTGCGGCGTTTTCAGCCCGCTCATCATCTGCTTCGCCTGGTCGAACTGCTCCGGGGTCGACAGATGCGTGATGTCACCGGTGTGGATGACGAAATCCGGTGTGTAGCCGAGGTTGTTGATCCGATCGATCGCGTGGCCGAATGTGTCGGTGACGTTGGAATTGGCCGATCCGGTGAATCCGAGATGGCTGTCGCTGACTTGGGCGAAGCGCAGGGTGGGCCGGGCGGCCGCGTGTCCGGCGTGTCCGGCCGCACCGGCATGCGAGATGACCTCGCCCCCGACGACGGCGAAGCCGACGGCGGCGCCGAACCATGCGGTGTGCCGGATCAGCTGGCGGCGACTCATCGACTTCGGGTCACCCGTCACGACGTCACCACCACGGTGCCGTGCATCATCGGATGAATCGAGCAGATGTAGTCGAATTTGCCGGGGGCAGAGAAGGTATGCGAGAAGGTGCCGCCGGTTCCCATGCCCGGTGAGCGGAACGAACCGTCGCTGGCCGCCACCGTGTGGGGTTCCTCGTCGTGATTCGTCCACGTGACGGTGGTGCCCGCGGCAACTGTCAGGGTGAGCGGAACGAATGCGAACTCGTCGATGTTGACTTGATTTCCGCTCACCGGTCCCGCGGGTGCCGTGGCCGACATGCTGACCGACGGCGCGCCGACGCCGGCGCTGGGCCGCGACGTCGAACACCCCGCCAACACCAACACGCCCAACGCCAACCACACCAGGTGTTTTCGTGTCATGCCAACAGATAGCGGGGCGGGTTACATTTCTGAGCCGGCGGTTCACTTCGAGTCTGCGTTGGTGGCACCGAGCCTGCGCTCACGGCGTCGGACGCCGCGGCGAGCGCGCCCTGAGCGCAGTTTCGGCAAACGTGCGGCTGCACCAGCCAATCAGGCCGGTTCCGCCGGTGCGAACACCTCGATGATGCCGTTGGTCTCCCGAACCATCAGCGTGGGCAACGGCTTTGGCGCGATCGGCAGCTGGTGGCTGAGCACCTGGCCGCCGGGCGCGAACGACGTCGTATGGCACGGGCAGCGCAGCCGGTCTTGGGGTGCGTCGAACCACAGCCGGCACCCTTGATGGGTACACACCCCCGAGACCGCCTCGACCTTTCCACCGACCCGGCGGACGAATCCGCTGACCGTGCCCAGATCGAACGGATGCATCAACGCGTCGGGCACGTCCGAACTGGCCGCGACGCGCACCCAGCGCCCGTCGTTCGGGGTCAGTTGCCCTCCGGCGGACGGGCTTTCGGTCGGCTGCTCATCGGTAACGAGCCGGTCCACCGAAACCGCGGCCACCGCGGCGGCCGCGGCAGCCGACGTGCCGACGATCACCTGGCGACGCGTCGTGTTCTGTTTCGGCGAGGACGGTGACGGTGTGCCGCTCATCTGCTCCGCCAGGCGACGGTGCAGATCGGCGAGGAATTCCTCACTCGGGGCGTCACCGCCGGGCCGGGCCGCGCGCAGTTCGATCGCCGTGCGGATCTGCGCCGCCTCGAAGTCGTCGGGCGCAAACGGCTTTGGTCTCCGTCCGCGCAGCAGGTCGTCGACATACCTGCGCAGGCCTCGCGCGTTCATGGCTGGTCCTCGTCGGTGACCTGTGCCGCCAACCGCAGCGCGCGGTGTTGCAGCACTTTGGTGTTGGCGACGCTGATGCCGAGTTCGCTTGCCGTCTCCTTGATCGAACTGCCTTGCAAAAAGCGCAATTCCAAGATGCGGCGATAGCGGTCCGGCAGCTTGTCCAGGACCTGGGCGACACGCTGGGGCGCGGTGCTGATCGCTTCCTCACTATCCGGGCTATTCGGGCTCGGGGGGCCCAGTTGTCCGATGTCCTCGATGGAGGTTATCTCCCGACCCAAGGTTTCCCGCCAGTGCGCGGCCAGCACCGTTCGGGCCGTCGCCCGCAGGTATGCGCGCACCTCGGCAACGCTGGCGGTCAGGCGCAGCGGTCGCAGCGCGGCCAGGAAGACCTCGGCGGTGAGGTCCTCGGCATCAGCCCGGTTGCCGACCCGAGCGAACAGCGTGCGGTACACCCAGGTCGCATTGTCCGCGTACACCGCTTGCCAGTCGGCGTAGCCGCCATCCGGCACCGCGCGCAGGGGCCGCGGGCCGACCGGTTCGTTTCGTGCCGTCACGTGTCTCCTTCACCGATCAATATCCGCTGGGGTTACATGTGTGGGAAGGGCCCGCCTTGCGAACGCACAAGAGAATTACTAGGATATGCAAGTATCGCCATGAATTCCCCTATCTATTTTTTGGATGGCCATGACCACACAAATCCCGCATTTCATCGATGGGCAGCGCACCGGCGGCCAGTCCACCCGCACCGCTGACGTCTTCAACCCCAGCACCGGCGAGGTCCAGGCCACGGTGCCGATGGCTGGCCAGGCGGACATCGACGCCGCGGTGGCCTCGGCCGTCGCGGCGCAACGAGGCTGGGCGGCGTGGAATCCGCAGCGCCGCGCCCGGGTGCTGATGCGATTCATCGACCTGGTCAACGAACACACCGACGAGCTCGCCGAGTTGCTGTCCCTCGAACACGGCAAGACGTTGGCCGATGCCCGCGGCGACATCCAGCGCGGCATCGAGGTGATCGAGTTCTGCGTCGGGATCCCGCATCTGCTCAAGGGCGAGTACAGCGAGGGCGCCGGGCCGGGCATCGACGTCTACTCGCTGCGCCAGCCCCTCGGCGTGGTCGCGGGCATCACGCCGTTCAACTTCCCGGCGATGATCCCGCTGTGGAAGGCCGGCCCGGCCCTGGCATGTGGAAACGCCTTCATCCTCAAGCCCAGTGAGCGCGACCCGTCGGTTCCGGTACGGCTGGCGGAGCTGTTCTTGGAAGCGGGCCTGCCGCCCGGTGTCTTCCAGGTGGTGCACGGCGACAAGGAAGCCGTCGACGCCATCCTGCACCACCGCGACATCATGGCGGTCGGATTCGTCGGCAGCTCCGACATCGCCCAGTACATCTATTCGACCGCCGCCGCGACCGGCAAGCGTTCGCAGTGCTTCGGCGGTGCCAAGAACCACATGATCGTCATGCCCGACGCCGACCTTGACCAGGCCGTCGACGCGCTGATCGGCGCGGGTTACGGCAGTGCGGGCGAACGCTGCATGGCGATCAGCGTCGCGGTCCCGGTCGGTGAGCAGACCGCGGAACGGTTGCGCGCCAGGCTGATTGAGCGGATCAACGGTCTGCGGGTCGGGCACAGCCTGGATCCCAAGGCCGATTACGGGCCGTTGGTCACCGAGGCTGCGCTGACCCGGGTGCGTGACTACATCGGGCAAGGGGTGGACGCGGGTGCCGAACTGGTCATCGACGGCCGCGAACGAACCAGCGACGACCTGACGTTCGCGGATGCGAATCTCGAAGGCGGGTTCTTCATCGGCCCGACGCTGTTCGACCACGTCACGCCGGACATGTCGATCTACACCGACGAGATCTTCGGGCCGGTGCTGTGCATGGTGCGCGCACATGATTACGAAGAGGCGCTGCGGCTGCCTTCCGAGCACGAGTACGGCAACGGCGTGGCAGTGTTCACCCGCGACGGCGACACGGCCCGCGACTTCGTCTCCCGCGTGCAGGTGGGCATGGTCGGCGTCAACGTGCCGATCCCGGTTCCGGTGGCCTATCACACCTTTGGCGGTTGGAAGCGCTCCGGCTTCGGCGATCTCAACCAGCACGGCCCGGCGTCGATCCAGTTCTATACGAAGGTCAAAACCGTGACGTCGCGTTGGCCGTCGGGCATCAAGGACGGCGCCGAATTCGTCATCCCGACGATGAACTAACGCCATGATGTTTCAAGCTCTCAACGACGACGAGCGGGTGATCACCGAGACCGCGGCGGCGTTCGCCGCCAAGCGCATCGCCCCGCACGCCCTGGAATGGGATGCCACCGAACACTTTCCGACCGACGTGCTGCGCGAAGCCGCCGAACTCGGGATGGCGGCGATCTACTGCCGCGACGACGTGGGCGGCAGTGGACTGCGCCGGCTGGACGGGGTGCGCATCTTCGAGCAATTGGCCATCGCCGACCCGGTCACCGCGGCCTTCCTGTCCATCCACAACATGTGCGCGTGGATGATCGACAGCTACGGCACCGATGAACAACGCAAGATGTGGATTCCGCGGCTGGCGTCGATGGACGTCATTGCCAGCTACTGCCTGACCGAGCCGGGCGCCGGGTCGGACGCCGGCGCGCTGAGCACGCGGGCGGTCAAGCAGGGCGGCGATTATGTTCTCGACGGCGTCAAGCAATTCATTTCCGGTGCCGGGGCTTCGGACGTGTACGTGGTGATGGCGCGCACCGGAAGCGAGGGCCCTCGCGGGATATCCACCTTCGTCGTCGAAAAGGACACTCCCGGTCTCAGTTTCGGCGCACCCGAAGAGAAGATGGGCTGGCACGCACAGCCCACCGCGCAGGTGATCCTGGACGGGGTGCGGGTCCCGGCCGAGGCGATGCTGGGCGGCGCAGACGGTGAGGGTGCGGGCTTCGGCATCGCGATGAACGGCCTGAACGGCGGTCGGCTCAACATCGCGGCGTGCTCGCTCGGAGGGGCGCAGGCCGCCTTCGACAAGGCCGGCGGCTACGTTCGCGACCGGCAGGCATTCGGCGGCTCGCTGCTGGACGAGCCGACCATCCGGTTCAGCCTGGCCGACATGGCCACCGCGGTGGAGACCTCACGAATGCTGTTGTGGCGGGCCGCAAGTGCGCTCGACGCCGACGATCCCGACAAGGTCGAGCTGTGCGCGATGGCCAAACGCTATGTCACCGACACCTGCTTCGAGGTCGCCGACAAGGCTCTGCAGCTGCACGGCGGATACGGCTACCTGCGCGAGTATGGTCTGGAAAAGATCGTCCGTGACCTGCGGGTGCATCGAATTCTGGAAGGGACCAACGAAATCATGCGCGTGGTCATCGGCAGGGCCGAAGCCACGCGCTTCCGCGCAAGCCCTTAGAAAGGGAACCATGACGGAGCATCTCACGATCGCTTTTTTGGGGCTGGGCCATATGGGCGCGCCGATGTCGGCCAACCTGGTCGCTGCCGGCCATGCCGTGCGCGGGTACGACCCGCTACCCGCAGCGAGGTCGGCTGCCGCAGAGAACGGTGCCACGGTGTTCGACAGCGCCGGGGCCGCGGTGGCCGGCGCCGACGTCGTCATCACGATGCTGCCCAACGGCGACGTGGTGAAGCGCTGTTACGCCGAGATCCTGCCCGCCGCTCGAGACGGCGCCTTGTTCATCGACAGTTCGACGATCTCGGTCGACGACGCCCGCGAGGTGCATGCCCTGGCCGGCTCACACGGCATGCCCCAGCTCGACGCTCCGGTGTCGGGCGGCGTCAAGGGTGCCGTTGCCGGCACATTGGCGTTCATGGTCGGCGGCGACGAGGCGGCCCTGCAGCGCGCGCGCCCAGCGCTAAATCCCATGGCGGGCAAAATCATTCACTGCGGTGCGGCCGGTGCCGGTCAGGCCGCCAAGGTGTGCAACAACATGGTGCTGGCGGTGCAGCAGATCGCCATCGGCGAGGCGTTCGTGTTGGCCGAGAAGCTCGGCCTCTCGGCGCAGGCGCTGTTCGACGTCATCACCGGCGCGACCGGCAATTGCTGGGCGGTGCATACCAATTGTCCGGTGCCGGGCCCGGTGCCGACATCGCCGGCCAACCACGACTTCCAGCCGGGCTTCGCCACGGCGCTGATGAATAAGGACCTGGGCTTGGCCATGGATGCGGTGGCGTCAACCGGTTCCAGGGCGCCGCTGGGCACCCACGCCGCGGAGATCTACGCGAAATTCGCCGCCGACCACGGCGACAAGGACTTCAGTGCGGTGATCGAAACGCTGCGCGTCAGCTGACTGGCGCCGTACCGCGCGTACGTTGTGAACTGACGGATTTCGTTGTGAATGTGGGGCTTTCGGTGTGAATGTAGGGCGGGAATCGGCCGCGAACTTCCGCCCAGGATTCACGCCCAGAGCCGACGATTCACAGCCAAGCCAGAGACTACGAATGTAGGCTCGGTACATCATTGGCCACACCGGTCACTTCCATCACCGGGCAAGTGGCTTGTGTCTTTCTGTCCACCTCATAGCGACAATTACCTTGCCACGCAACGGCTGTCGCTCGGGGGCGGACAAAAGCCACACAAACTCCGCGCCGGGACTGGTGGGACAGATGAGACTATGACGGCAGACCGAATGACCCAGCGTCACTGGACCTTTCGGCCCAGGAAGGCGGCCAGCTGATCGGCGGGTGGACGCTCAGTTGAACATGGCTGCTCGTCGCTGAACGGCTTGCCCTGTCCGCGGAACTGTGGTCCCACCACCGCACGCGCGACAGCGAGTTGCTCGGTCGCCAACTCGGGATCCAGATCCGTCGATTGACCGGTGGCGGCGGCAAGGTCCCACGCGTGGGTGAGCACATCGGTGGTGCGGAGCCCGATGAACAGTTGTCCAGGCAGCTCCCCGAACGGCAGTTTGAACGTCGTCGTCATGCCGTTCGGCGCCGCGAAGACCTGTTGAGCGGCGGCGGCCGAGGTCCGGTGGGCCGCGGCGATGTCATCGGGCCGAGGCGGTGGCTGGACGGGTTCGCTAGCCCAGAGCCCGACGTGCTCGTTGCCGCCGATGACGTGCTCGATCAGATCACCGATCGTCCACTCCGAGCACGGTGTGGGAGTACCGATCTGGTCGGGGGTGACGTCGGCAAGGACGGCGGCGAACGCGTCCTGAGCGCGTTGGTGAGCAACTAGTGGGTCCACTGTCCTGCCTTTCTCTAGGTTCAGTCCGAGTAGTCTCCTGCGTTGCGGCGCAGGGTTTCAATAGACGACACCAGCGCCTGTGATTCGTCGGCAGACATTCCTATTTCCGCGAACACCTGCTCATTGAGCGTGACGGTGGCATCTTCGACGGTCGAGCGGCCGAGGTCAGTGATTTGCACCAGCGTCGTTCGCCCGTCTGTGGGGTGCGGAACCCGCTGCACCAGCCCGTCGGCCTCCAGTCGCCGGATCGCGTGGGTGACGCTGGTGACGTGGACCTGCAACCGATCCGACGCTTTGGTGATCGGCAATGCTCCGGTCCGGCTGAAGGCCAACAACCGCAGCAGTTCGAATCGCGAGAAGCTCAGGTCGTACGGGCGCAGCGCCGTCTCAACCCTGGCCAGCAAGATCTGGTGCGCGCGCATCACCGAGGTCACCGCGACCATGCCCGCTGCGACATCGCCCCATCCGGCTCGCTCCCAATTGGCGCGCGCAGCGGCGATCGGGTCACGCTTTTGAGGATTTGACGCGGCCACGCCTTTTCTTACCGCAGATCCGAAGCCCGGCTTCCCCCGCCCCCTCGCCGGGGGAAGCCGGGTCACCGGATTCAGCTTGCGCTCGCCGCCGGTTTTGCCACCGCATCCAGTACCGCCAGGGTGGACTCGCGGCTGCCCACGGTGATTCGGGCGCCACCGTCGGCGTAGCACCGGATGTGCAGGCCGCTGCCGGCGAATACCTCGCCCCACGGCCGCCCGCGCCCACCGCTGGACGGCAGGTATACGAAGTTCGCGTGCGCGTCGGGTGTATAAATCCCCATCGCGATCAGCCGCATCCGCAGATAGCGGCGTTCGGCGGTGATCGCTCGAATTCGTTGCAGCAGTTGATCTTCGGCATCGTAGGAGGCCGCGACGGCAAGCAGGCTGGTGATCGCGATGCCGAACGGCAGCTGCTGTGTCCACAACGTCTTGGCCAGCTCCGGGGATGCCAGGCCGTAACCGATTCGCAGGCCGGCCAGTCCGTACGCCTTGGAAAAGGTGCGCACCAGCACGACGTTGGGAAAATAACTGGTCAGGCCCCATACGTCGATCCGGTGCTGCGGGGCAGCGAATTCGATATAGGCCTCGTCGAGCAAGACGACGGTGTCGCGCGGGACCCGGCGCAGGAACCTGACGATCTCGGCCGTCGGGTCCAGCGTGCCCGTCGGATTGTGCGGCCGGCACACCACCACCACGCGGGCATTGGCCGCAGCATCGGCCAGGGCGTCGAGATCGTTGTGGCCGTATTGGTCCAGCGGCACTGTCACCGGATTCAGCCGCGCCATCTTCGCAATGATTGGATATCCGTCGAACGTCGGCGACGACATGGCGATCGCGTCGCCGGGGGTGGTCAATGCCTGCAGCGCCTGCAGCACGACGCCCGTCGCACCGGCGCCGAGCACCACCTGGTCCGGTGGCAGGCCGATCCGGCCGGCGATCAAGCTGCGCAACCGTTCGGGCAGAAACTCCGGATACCGATTGGCCGCGTCGATCGAGCGATACAGTGCCGAGCGCACCGCGGGAAGCGGCGGATACGGATTTTCGTTGAGCGACAACGCAAACGGATCGATAGCGTCGGGAAAGCCGTCTCCGACTTCGGCGGTGACCGGGCTGGCAAAGGCTGCCATCAGTCGCGCCCTCCCCAGCGCACCGCCGCCGCGCCGGCGAAGTCGCCGGCGTGCGCAAAGGCCGCCATCAGGACCAGGTCCCCGCTCTTGAGCTGCCCGTCGGATATTGCGCGGTCAAGGTTGACTGGAATACCCGCACCGAAAAGGTTGCCGCACTGGTCGAAGGTGTCCCGATGACGTTCCTTGGGCAGCTCCAGCGCTTCGCGCCAATTGCGCAGAAACACCCGGTTGGGTTGGTTGGTCACCAGTAGATCGATGTCTTTGGGAGCCACGCCGATTCGGTCGCATACCGCCAGCGCCACCTCAGGAACCTGCCGGTTGCCGCGGGCCAGGACTTTCGTGATCTTGCTATCCGTGAACCCGATGCTGCCCTCGCCGGTTCCGGCCGCCCACCATTTGCGGGGCGGGTCGTAAGACAGCGTCATCTCACCGGCGTACTCGCCATAGGTGCGGCATTCGGCATCCAGAATGGGCGACTGATCGGACAGCGCGACCAGGCCGACCGCGGCCCCGTCGCCCGGCACCGCAGACTGCGCCTTGCGACGGATCGTGGGCTGATCGAAGAACTGCCCGGCCGCATTCTGGGCGATGGCGATCAGCGCGGTGCGACCTTCGCCCGACGACAGCAGTTTGCGAGCCACGTTGAGCGCCAGCACGAACGCCGCACATCCGCCGTTGTTCAGGTCCAGCGCCCACGAAGGTCGCAGGCCCAACCGGTGGGCGATGCCGCCGCCTTCGCCGTAGAAGGCCATGTCGGGTACCTGGGTGTGGGTGATCAGCACGTCGACGCTCTCGATGAAATCTTGGCCGTGCCGGTCGATCAAACCTTGCGCCGCACGCTCTACCATGTCGATCGCGGTCTCGTCCGGTGCGACGTGATGACGAAACTTCGGCGCACGGAACATGAGATTGTCACGCAGGTCGTCGGTCTCGGCGAATTGCGCGTAGTACTCCGCGCCGATGGGTTCGCCGGGCAGGTAGGTGGAAACGTCGATCAGGCTGACGCTCTGGTTGCTCATATCGTTCCTCAGCTCATCCACTCGGGGGTCACCGGCAGCCCGTTGCGGTGGCGGTACTCGGCGATCGCCTTGAGGTTCTTCAGTTCCAGCAGGTGGCCGGCGCCGAACATGTCCCAGAAATCGCCGACCCACACCGGGCGTTGCGCCGGCGCGGTCTCGGGGTACGGGTTCTTGTCATAGAAGGGGTGATGGCAATTGGTCCACAGCACAACCGAACCCGGCTTGTCGAGGACCACCTGGGCATCGACGACGCGCATCAAATAGATCATCCACAAGTGCTTGCCCTGGTCCCATGCGCAGTGGTAATCGACGGTCCGGGCCTGCTTGTCGGCGATGGTGCGGGTGTAGATCTTCGTCTCCGAACCAAGCCGGTCGTAGGCAAGCCAAAGACCGGGTTCGTCGGTAGTGGTGAATCCGCGCAGACTATAAGTCCACTCCTCCAGGCTGCGGGTGTCGGCCATGTACTCGTAAAGCTCATCAGGCGGACAGTCGACGTAATCGTTGACGGTGCAGTACTCCCCGTAGACGACGTCGTGCGGGTATACCGACCGCATCATCTCCATGATGATCGGGGTGGCCTTTTCCCTGGGGCTGGTTTCGATGCGGACCAAGCCGTCGATGGGCTCACCCAGGCCGGTCTGGGCCAGGTGGTGGGTTTGGATATCGTCAAGCGCTGGCAGCGACATCGGTTCGGTTCTCCTTAGCGGTTGTGATCGTATGTTTGACCGAAGGTCTTTGGCGGCCATCGAGAAGTGATGCGAGGAATGGTGCGAAGGGCGGGATTTCGTCGGCAGCACATTCGACGCTGACCACCGCAGGGCCATCGATGTCCGAGACCGCGCGCATCGCGGCGGCCAGGGCGTCGAGGTCGCTGACGTCGATGGAGGCCAGGCCCGGGAACATCGCCGCCAGACCGGCACCCAGCCGGCTGGGCCGGAATCGGTTGTAGCTGTAGAGATCGTCGTAGAACAGTTGCTCGCGGGTGACGCACATGGCGTGGGCATTGTTGTTGAGCAACACGAACGTCACCGGAAGCCGATACTGCACCGCGGTGTGCACCTCCATGCCGTGCATGAAAAATGCTCCGTCACCGGCGATTACGACAGTGCGACCGGGGCCGCGTCCGGAGCTGGACCGGCCGAACGCCATCCCGATGCCCGCACCGAAGCTATAGCCCATCCCCCCCATGCCGAGCGCGACCGCGAACCTGCCGCCGCGCCGCGCCGGCAGGTAGTGGATCGCCGCCGCGCCGGTGTTGCCCGCGTCGACCACGACGTCTGTCCCGTCCGGCAGGGCGGCGTCGAGTACGGCCATGGCGTCGCGGTACCGGACTCCCGGCCCTAAGTACGCGGGCGGCACCAGTTCGGTGCGTCGCACCGCGTCGGGTACCCGCACACCCGTCGGCCGTCCACGGCCGGACAACGACTGGATCATCATGCGCAGCGATCCGCGCAAGTCGTCGGTGTGCACGTGGGTGCACGAAATGTACGGCGGCGCTGAGCCGATCGAGACGGTCACCTTCGGCAGCACGTCGTCGAGACCGGTGCGGGCGGTGGCGGACAGCCGGGTACCTACCACAAGGCACACCGCGCTGGCGTTGACCGCTTCGATCACACCGGGGTGGCCCATGACACCGGTGACACCGAGCGCGGACGACGAGCCCAAACCCGGTGTCCCCGCCACGTCCTTCGCGTCGGGGACAGTAGCCACCCGTGCCCGCAACACCGCGCGCAGCTCCTCGAGCTCGGCGCGGGCGTCGTCGCGGGCCACCTGCTCGCCCACGATGATGGTGACCGGACCGTTCGCGTCGCGCAGCACTTTGACGATCGGATGCGGGTTGCCGATGGGGCGCGGCTCGAGAATGGCATAGCCGTTGTTCCGGCTCTCGATCTCGACTCGGCTCTGCTGAATGTCCTTGGGCAGCAACAACACTGCCGGCCCGCCGGTGCGAGCTGTCGCGATGGCCCGCGGCAGCGCCGTGAAGATGCCGGCCGGTGTGAGCACGCGCTCACACGACACCGAGACCGCGGAGAACAGCGCTTCGGCGTTCAGCGATCCGTTGCGTCCGCTGGTGTCCTGAAAGCTGCCCAGCCCGTCCATCGCGGTGGGGGCCTGGCCGACCAAAGCAAGCACCGGGACCCGGCTGGCCAGCGCCTCGCCCAGTCCAGCAACCAGATTCAGCGCACCGCCGCCCGAAGTGGCCGCGACGATTCCCAGTCCAGAGCCGGGTCCGGCCCCGCTGCGGCTGTACCCGTCGGCCATGGTGGCGGCGGAGAACTCATGCTTGGCCAGCACTGCGGTGATGCCGGACCGGAAATGCGCCGCGTCGTACAGATCCTCGATGTTGGCGCCGTCCACGCCGAAAATGTGGTCGGCGCCAATTGCGGCGAGCCGGTCGACGATGTAGTCGACCACCCGGTACTGCCCTGGCATGTCATTGACACGACACGTGGAGGCTTTGAGTTCACCTCACCGCGGGAATTACAGCGAACGCTCCAACAGCACGTGACCGTCGTCCGCGGAAACCACTTGCACCGCGGCAATCTGGGCCATCGGCGTCGAAATGCTTGCCGCGGGCGTCGCGGTGTGGCCGGGGTCGGCCACCCAGGTGGCCAATCGGGTCTGACTGCCGTCGCGCCCGATCACGACCATCGCCAGCGTGTCATGGTGAGCGGTCAGCGGTGCCAGGCACACGCAGCGCAGATTGATGAACGTGCCCCAGTGTTGCGGGGTGACCGCCACCGTCGAGGCCAGCAGGTTGGTGCCGACCTGAGTCATCGGCTGGGCAGACGCCGTCACCTGCTGAGCAGGGGTTGCCGAATGACCCTGGACCCCGACGAACACGCCGATTGCCAGCACCGCGGCGGCCGCGGCTGAGGCCACCCACGCCGTCATGCGGGTGCGGCGGCGACGCCAACGCACCTTTTCCAACAGCGTCGGCAACAACTGTGGCGACATCTCAGGTGTCGCGAACGCCGTCCCGGCCGCGCCGCCCGACTCGGCGATCGCGGTCACTTCGGCACGGTCGAGCTGCGAAAGCAGGGCAGGCACGCCGCTGAGTTCGGCGACGGCCTCCCGGCATGGCGGGCACTGGGTCAGGTGTGACTCGTATTCGCGACGCTCGGCGGCAGAGAGTGACCCCAGCACGTACGCGGCGTCCCACGTCGCGTACGTGTCCTCGTTCATGGCCAGATCGCGTATCTCTTTGTCACCGGGCGTGTCGCCCGGCGGGCCGATTCCCCGTAGCGGCATCCTCATGTCATTTCTCCCGTCACCCTCAAGTATTCGGAACCGATTGCCAGCCGGATGGGCCCGAGATTCCCACGGATCCCGATATCCCCAAAAGATTCCGCTGTCATCGGGTTACTCCAAGTTCCTGCAGAGTGAGCCGCAATGCCCGTACGGCATAGTGTAATCGCGACTTCACTGTTCCTTCCGCGATTCCGAGGTCCGTAGCGATCTGCGCGGTGGTCCATCCGCGGTAGTAGGACCGCTCGATGACCGCCCGGTGCTCCGCGGACAACTGGGCCATCGCGTCGCCGATCAACATCCGGTCCAGTGCGGCGTTGACCTCATCCGGCGTGGACCGCTCGGGCGCGCCTTCCTCGTCGGTCGAACCGACGACGTTGCGGAACCGGGCGCTGCGCCGGTCGTCGATGATCATGTTGCGGGCCACGGTGAACAGCCATGCCCGCGCCGGGCGCTCCGAGTCGCCGATCACTTCCGGATGCTGCCACGCCCGCAGCAGCGTCTCCTGTACCACGTCCTCGGCCTGGCTCGCGTCGCCGGTCAGCCGCAGCGCGTAGCGCCACAACACGGCGGCGTGCTCGTCGTAGAGCGCCTTCATCAGCGCGGCTTCCGCAGCCGCGACGCCGGCAACCCGAGCCACGCAATCACCTCCTGCAACTGACACGAGGCGAGTGGGTGATTAGTTCATCGTCGCACGGTCATAAGCTGGGTAAACCGGCTCAGGGCAGGGTCAGAATGCGCGGCCCACTCTCGGTCACCGCCACCGTGTGCTCCCAATGTGCCGCCCGTGACCCGTCGGCGGTGGTCACCGTCCATTCGTCGTCGAGGACCACCGTCTTGCCGGTTCCCAGGGTGAGCATCGGCTCGATGGCCAGCACCGAACCGGCGGCCAGCAGCGGACCGCGGCCGGGCGGCCCCTCGTTGGGCAGGAACGGGTCCATGTGCATGTGCCTGCCGATGCCATGGCCCCCGTACCCCTGCACGATCCCGAACGCGCGTGCGTAGCGGACCTCAGCCGCTCGAGTGCCGAGTTCGATGGCGTGCGCGACGTCGGTCAAGCGATTGCCGACGACCATCGCCGCGATTCCGGCTTCCAGCGATTCCCTGGTCGCCTGCGAGAGTGCTTCGTCGGCCGGGTCGAGGATTCCGACGCCGAACGTGACCGCGGCATCGCCGTGCCACCCGTCCAGTACCGCACCGCAGTCGATGGAGACCAGGTCGCCGGCAGCAAGAATCTCGGCGGCCGAGGGGATGCCGTGGACCACCCGGTCGTTGACGGATGCACAGATCGACGCCGGGTAGCCGTGGTAGCCCAGGAACGACGGCGTGGCGCCGGCTTCGCGGATCACCGACTCCGCGATTTCATCGAGGCTCAGGGTCGAGACCCCGGCAACCGCGGCGGCCTGGACGGCGTTCAGCGCGACTGCGACGACGGCGCCGGCGGCGGCCATCGCGTCGAGTTCGGCTGCACTGCGCTGCGGCACGACCCTGCGAGGCCGCAGGCGTGCCAAAGCGCTCATGGTTACTTCCCCAATGCGTGCAACGCGCGGGCGAAAACCTCGTCGAGACTTCCCACCGCGTCGACGGTCTTCAGCTCGCTGCTGTAGTACTCGAGCAGCGGCGCGGTTTCGTCGCGGTAGACCTTCATCCGGTTGTGGATGACCTCTTCGGTGTCGTCCGCGCGGCCGCGCCCTTTGAGCCGCTGCAACAGCTCTTCCTCCGAAACGCGGAACTCGACCACCGCATCGATGTCGGTGCCACGACGTTCGAGCATCTCGTGCAGCGCCTTGGCCTGCTCCACCGAGCGCGGATACCCGTCCAGGATGAAGCCCTTGGCCGTGTCGGGATTGTTCAGCCGGTCGTCGACGAGCTGGTTGGTCAACTCGGAGGGCACCAGGTCACCGGCGTCCAGATAGCGCTGGGCCTCCAGACCCAGCTTGGTGCCGTTCTCGATGTTCTGCCGGAACAGTTCGCCGGTGGAGATCTGCGGGATCCCGAGCTTCTCGGCGAGCTTTTGGGCCTGCGTCCCCTTACCCGCTCCCGGCGGTCCCAGCAAAACCACTCTCACTTGAGGAACCCTTCGTAATTGCGCTGCATGAGCTGACTCTCTATCTGTTTGACCGTATCCAAACCGACACCGATCATGATCAGAACGGCTGTTCCACCGAAGGGAAGGTTCTGCACCCCTCCGCTGGCTCCGATCTGAAGGAACAGATTAGGCAGCACCGCGATCACGCCGAGGTAGACCGAACCCGGCAGGGTAATGCGGCTGAGCACATAGCGCAGATAGTCCGCGGTCGGCCGCCCCGGCCGGATACCCGGAATGAAGCCGCCGAACTTCTTCATCTCGTCGGCACGTTCGTCGGGATTGAACGTGACCGACACGTAGAAGTAGGTGAAGAAGATGATCAGCCCGAAATAGATGGTGATGTAGACCGGGTCACTCGGGTCGGACAGGTACGTCCCGACGAATTTGTCCCACCAGCCGTTGGCCGCCCGCGAGCTGCCGCCGCTGCGGACCAGCTGGGTGATCAGATGCGGAATGTAGATCAGCGAGGACGCGAAGATGACCGGGATAACACCGGCCTGGTTGACCTTGAGCGGCAGATACGTCGAGGTGCCGCCATACATGCGCCGGCCCACCATGCGTTTGGCGTACTGGACCGGGATGCGGCGCTGGCCCTGCTCGACGAACACCACCCCGACGATGATGACCAGCGCGGCCCCGCACACGGCCGCGAAGATGACACCGCCGCGGCTTTCCAGGATCTGCTGGCCTTCGGGGTAGATGCGGGCGGCGATGCCGACGAAGATCAGCAGCGACATGCCGTTGCCGATCCCGCGTTCGGTGACCAGCTCACCCATCCACATGACCAGCCCGGCGCCGGCCGTCATCACCAGCACGATGACGACGAGCGTGAAGATGCTCTGGTCGGAGATGATCTCTTCCCGGCAGCCCTGCAGCAGCTGGCCGCTGGCCGCCAGGGCCACGATGCTGGTGGCTTGCAGAATCGCCAGCGCGATCGCCAGGTAGCGGGTGTACTGCGTCATCTTGGCCTGGCCGGCCTGGCCTTCTTTACGCAGCTCCTCGAACCGCGGGATGACCACGGTGAGCAGCTGCACGATGATGCTGGCGGTGATGTAGGGCATCACGCCCACCGCGAACACCGTCACCTTCAGCAGCGCACCGCCGGAGAACAGGTTGATCAGCGAATACATCTGTCCGGCCTGGCCGCCCTCGGCCTGCTTGACGCACTCGTTCACGACCTTGAAGTCGACACCTGGCGACGGCAGGGTGGCGCCGACCCGATACAGGATGACTATGCCCAGCGTGAACAGGATCTTCCGTCTCAAGTCGACTGTTCGCAGCGACGAGATGAAAGCCGAAAGCACTCTTCCTCCTGCGCAGCCGGGGGTCATCCTGAGTTACGCGCCCAACACCCGCAGGTCAGGACGTACGGCGTAAGCCGTGTACGAGACTAACAGCTAGTGCCCGCTGGTCCGCCCAGGGCCGCCGGGGAGCCGGTGCAACCGAGTAGAGTTCCGGGTAGCTCATTGCATTTGCTAAATATCCAACGCGGCTTGTCGAGAAGGAACACCATGACACGCACTGACTCACCACGGTCCCCTGGAGACAGCTGGGACCTGGCCTCCAGTGTCGGTGCCACCGCGACCATGGTCGCCGCCGCTCGTGCGCTGGCGAGCGAGGGGCCCGACGCGATCATCGATGATCCGTTCGCGGCTCCGCTGGTACGTGCGGTCGGCCTCGACTTCTTCACCCGCATGGTCGACGGCCAGATAAGCCCACCCGAGGACTACGCCGACGCCGAACGAGACTTGCAGTTCGAGACCGACTCGATGGGGGTGCGGACCCGTTTCTTCGACCAGTTCTTCCTCGACGCCGCCGATGCGGGAGTTCGCCAATTCGTGATTCTGGCCGCCGGTCTCGACGCCCGGGCCTACCGGCTGTCCTGGCCCAGGGGCAGTGTGGTCTACGAAGTGGACCAGCCCAAGGTCGTGGAGTTCAAGACCGCAACCATGTCCGCGCTGGGCGCCACGCCCGCCGCACACCGGAAGACGGTCGCCATCGACCTGCGCGAAGACTGGCCTGCTGCCTTGCGCCGCAGTGGATTCGACGCGACGAGGCCCGCCGCGTGGAGCGCGGAGGGCTTGCTCATGTACCTTCCGCCGCAAGCCCAGGACCGGCTGTTCGACAACATCACCGAGCTCAGCGCCCCCGGCAGCAGGCTGGCCACCGAATACCACCCCGAATCGCGCGGCTCCGATGTGACAATGTCGCAGCGCGCACAGGAATTCAACCAACGGTGGGTCAACCTGGGCTGCGACATCGACCTGTCCGGGCTGTTCTACGACGGCGAGCGCAGCAATGTCGTCGACTACCTGAAGGATCAGGGCTGGCAGGTCACCACCCGGCCACGGCGGGACATGTTCGCCGACTTCGGCCGCGGCTTCCCCGACGACGACTCGGTGGCCCAGTTCCGCAACATCACCGCCGTCGTCGCGACGCGCTAATCGTCCGCCACGCTGCAGGCCATGCTGAACCCGTACAGGTCGAAACTGTGCGGTAGCGGTCTACCGGGGTTCAGCCGGGTTCCGGAGCAATTGGTGGCGCCCCCGTCGATCAGGTGGGCGAGCACCGCCTGTCCCAGTAGCACAGCCAAGTTGGCACCCGGGCAGCCCTGCGGGCCGTGGCTGAGGAAGTTGTACGACCAGTCGTTGCCGGCGTCTCCGCTCACCCATTCGCCCGGTGAGAACTTGTCCGCGTACGGGATGCGGTTGCGGTTGCGGTGGTTGAACACGTTGTAGATCAACACCTGCTGGCCTTCGGGCAGGACGGCGCCGTTCGGGAACTCGACGTCACGCGTGGTCACCCGGCCGAACAGTTGGGTGGTCGGCCATAGCCGCATGGTCTCGTACAGGCAACCGGCCAGGTAATCGAGCTTGGCAATGCCGGCGGCCGAAGAGATGTCCGCGCCGGCCATCTCGTGCTTTACCTCACGCAGCTGTTCGCCGTGAGTCGACAGCACGCCCAGCGTGCGAAACACGTTGGCGGCCAACGTGTCTCCCATCGCGAACAACCAGTGCACCAGCTGGCCCGCGGGTGCCACCCCCGGATCGGGCGCCTGCGGGATCAGCGCGGCGAGGCTGCCAGCTTCGGGATCCGCCAGATAGCTTTCGATACGGGAGATGAACTCGTCGTAACGCGGCGCGGGTTCACCGGGCATGCGATTACCCGCCGACATCAGTTCGCCCAACAGCTCGGTCAGCTCGGTGTCCTCGGCGGCCGCGGGGCCGAATACCACCCGCCGGGTCATCCGCTGGATGGCCGCGTTGAAGTTCTGCCAACGGATGGTTTCCGGCACGAGTTCGGCCGCGGTGTCCGCGGCGATGTCGACGAATGGTTGGGCGAGCCGGTGCACGGGCTTGTCGGTGTCGAGCACGGCCTCGGCAAACTTGCGGCGCTCCTGCCACTGCTGACCGCGCGAAATCGTCAGCGCCTCAGGCTGAAACGCGGCCATCCCCTTGCGTTTGGCCTCCGGGTCCGAAGCGAACGGATCCGGCGAGCCATTGAGCACGAAGCGCAAGTCGTCGGGGTCGTGGAGCAACAGCGCCTCGTCGCGTGCGACGCGGACGTAGAACGGTCCGGGCCCGTAGCTGCGCACCATCCCCTCCACCAGCCGGTAGCCGAGGTAGTCGGCGGCCACCATCGACGCGATCCGGGTCGGCACCTCCCGCTTGCTGAACAACCCCAGAATGATGTTGGGAGCGCCGATCTGGGCGGTGAATCGCAGGCCTTCCAGGACGGATGCGTGCGGAAAGTCAGTCACGGACCTACCCCCAGGGCATGTAGGCGCGGACGGAGTCGGCAAGGCGCAGCACGGGATGCTTCTTGCCTTCCACCGCTGCACCCAGCTTCGGCCACGGCGCGAAGATCCGCTCGGCATCGCCGATCACCGGCTGTAGCTCCGGATAGTGGCGCAGCAGCACATCTTTCATCGTCGTATGGTTCACCCAGTCATATCCGACCTGGGTGTAAACCTCGGGCCGGAAGTCGTTGGTGAAGAACCGGTCGCTCTTCAGCCGCCGCGATGCCATCAGGATGAAGATGCGGAATGCGGTGTCGGAGAAGCCGAAACCCTTCGGTGGCTGCTCGGCCTGCATGCCGATCTGCAGGTCGACGGAATCCACGTCGCCGTTGTAGATCTCGTTGATCTCGGCAGCCCATTGTTTGTTCGGCGTGATTTCGTCGATGGTCTTGCGGCGCGGCATCCGCAGGGCTTCGCGAAAGTCGTTGTAGCGCGGCACCCCGCGTTCCCGGTCGCGCACAATGTCCAGTGTCGCCAGGTCGGTGATCTGCCCGTCGACGCGGGTCAGCTTGCGCAACGCGTTCGGGTAGTTGTGCAGGCAAACCGCGCCCGCACTGGCCAGGCCGAACGAATACCACATGTCGCCCATCTCCATGCGGTCCATGAAGTCGCGCGTGAAACGCCCTTGCAGCTCGGTGAAGTCGCGCTTCTCGAGATGCTCGCCGGTCTCCAGCGAGAAGAAGTTCCAGTCGTCGGGAATCAGCGGGTGCATGCGGTAGACCGAGACGAATTCCTCGGTCAGCGAGAACGGTGCGCTGTGGTGATCGGTTGACGATCCGATGATGCCCGACAGTGCCTCGCTGTCGCCGATGCGGCCGATCCGGTCTTTGAATGTCTCGCCGAGAGCGCCGAACCAGTTGGCGTTCATGCCGATCTGCAGCGCGGGGTGGCGCAGTACGCAGGTCGTCCATTCGATGGTGTGGATCTTGGCGATCAGCGCCGAGACCACCAGGACACCCAACTCGAAGAGGCGCTGATCGTCAAAGCTGGGGTACGCCTTCTTCATTTCGTCACATACGGCGTTGTGTTCGCGGGCAAACAGGGTGTGCAACAGCCCGACGCCGACCCACCAGTTCTCCCGCATGCCGGTGAGATCGATACCGGGGATGTCGCTCTTCGGCAGCCTGCCGTCGCCGCCGACCTTGATCTTGCCGTCGACGAAAGTGCGCACCTCGGCTTGACGTTCCGTGCCGCTGCCGTAGATCTGCGAACCGTCCCACCAATGGGTTTCGACATTGCCGAACACCGGTGCCGGACAGCCGTCCACGATCTCCCCGTGAGTGGGGATGGTGCAGCGGATGCGCATCGGGCTCTGCGGGAAGTCGTCACCTTGGCGCAAAGGGATGTCGATCGTCTTGTCCGCCACACCGTCACCGTGGAAGAACCAGTTGTGGTTCTCGAACTGCAGCCAGGCCGCGGCCAGCGCATTGATGATTCCGGCGGGCTTGAATTCGTCACGCGCCATCAGGCGCCGGCTGACCACCCGTGGATCGGGGTCGAGTATCCGCTTGGTGTCGGTGACGGTCTTGGCCAGCGGGACATTGCGCCCGAAGCCCGATCCTTTGGAGCCCATCCACGGATCGGACAGGTCGTTGAATGTCCCGTCCGGGGTGCGCGCACGCTTGACTTCCTCGGTGGGCTCTCCGAGGTCCTCTTTGGGGCGAATGCCGTCGCCTTCGAACAAGTTGTGGTTGCGCAGGTCGTCGCGCAGGCCCGCCAGCGCTCTGAGTTGCAGAACAAGCGAGGGATGCTCATACCACTGACGACTCACTTTGACCACCGTTCCCTAGAAGTTGCCATGCCATATTCAGCCCGAGACCCCAACGGGCACAACGGACTTAGCCGGGGTTAGCCGCGGGCGCGCGGACGACCAGCGGCACGGCTGGGAAGAACCAGGCCATCTCCGAGCGCGACTTGCGTAGCGCGGCGGTGCCGTAGCCCCGCTTCCGATGCTCGGGATGGATCCAGATCCGGACGTTCACCTCGCCGTGGACGAGCTCACCGAACACCATTCCGACCTTCTGTCCGGAGTCGACGGCCACGAACCACGCCGCTTCTTCGGCATCGACGCGGCGCAGCGCCGAACGGATCTCGTCGTCGAGGTCGCCGGCTGGTCTGCCGGATCCGTCGCCGGCAGTTCGGATCTCCTCGGTGCGCGCGGCAAAGATGTCGCGGTCCTCGTCCGGCGAGAAGGGCCGCAGCTCGAGGCTCTCCCCCGAGCTCGCCGGCCGGTCACTGAGCGCAAAACTCAGCTGCTTGTTCAGGTCGTCGAGTTCGGCGAGGATCTTGCGGCGAGCATCCTGGGTGAGCTGGTCGAACCTCATGCTCATCACCGCTTCGGCGGCCTGGTGGGAGGTGTCCAGCAATTTTACGATCGTCTCGATCGCGGCCGCCTTGTTCGGCGACTCCACCACGACGTCGGCTATCTCGTGGCGACGCTCAAGGGCTTTGAGCAGGGCATCTGCAATCTCGCGACGGACGGCGGTGCGATCGTGATCGGTCATCCCGCAAGCCTAGAACGAGACAGCAGCTCTCGCCTCAGACTTCGGCAGATGCCTGGTCGCTCAGCTCGAGAAACCGCCGATAGCGGTCGGCCACGGCCGTCGCCCACGTCGGCTGGGGGTCGACGACGTGCTCGACCCGGGCCCAGCGCCCGGCGTCGGTGATGGTCGTTTCCAGGCCGACCGCCATGCGGGCGAGGAAGGCCGCGCCGAGTGCCCCTCCCTCGGCCACCCCGGACACCTCCACGGGCCGGCCGGTGGCGTCGGCGATGGCCTGCATCCAGGGCAGTACCCGGCTGCCGCCACCCGCGGCCACGATGCGAGCCACCGGGGCCCCGCTGAGCTCGATCAGGTGCCGGACCACGAAACCCGAAGCCTCGTAGGCGGCGCGCCGCACGGATGCGGCGTCGTGGGTGAGGTCCAACCCATCCAGCACTGCCCGGCGGTGAGGATCGTGGAACGGTGTGCGCTCACCGCGGATATACGGCGACCAGACCGGCACCCGCCGTGGATCCGCGTGCTGCGCATCGGCCGCCGGATCGCCCGGTGCGACAAGGCGATTCACCCATTCCAGAAACAGCCCGCCGGCGTTGCTGGCTCCCCCGATCTTGCTCAGCCCGGCAACCGTGTGCGGGATGGTCCACAGCCCGGGAACGCGTCTGGTTCCCGAGGTCGTGGTCCACACGATCAACGTGGTGCCACACAGCACCAGCACCTCGCCCTCACGGTCGGCACCGGCGACCAACTGTTCGCACAGGGCATCGACCGCGCCGGTGGCCAGCACCGAATCGGTGCCGTGGACTTGTCCAGCAGCAACGCCGAACGACTCCACCCGGGGCATGTGGTCCACCGTCGCGCCGCAGTCGGCGCAGGCCGCCGCATCCCAGCCGGTCCCGTCGAACAGCGGAAGGCTGGTGATCGCGGTGGCGGAGTCGATCACCGCCTCACCCGACAGCGCATAGTTGGCTACCGCCGCTGCCGGCCAGTATCCGGCCGCGCCTGGCGCCTGGGCGGCTGTCCAGCGCAGAAACTCGGCGGCCTCGCCGACCGCCGGCAGCGGTAGGGCCCGTTGGTCTGCGGTGCCGGCACCCTGTCCCCTGGCGTCGCCGTACAACAGGCCCGGTGAGATGGGCCGGCCGCCGGAGTCGACGGCGGTCATCGACGGCACCATTGCCGCAACCGCCATCGCCCGGGCCGGCGCTCCCCCGGGTAGGGCCAGCTGGTCGAGCGCCGCCAACGGACCGCGCCGCCATGCCTCGTCGGCGTCGTGCTCCAGCAAGTCGGGTGCCGGCACGCGCAGCTGATGGGGAATCCGGACGCGCGCCCGCACGTCACCGTTCTCGTCGGCGGCAACCGCTTTGACCCCGGTGGTGCCGATGTCGATGCCGATTGTGAGGTCTTCGCGTGACACGGGCGCCACCGTACGCCAGCATTGGCATTCGTGACGTCTCGACCACGCGCTCTGGTGACAGCTCCGCTGAGAGGACCGGGTTTCGACAAGCTACGGCAGCTGGCCGACGTGGTCTACGACCCTTGGATAACTGAGCTCGATCAGAACCCACTGCGGATCTACAGCGCCGAGCAGCTGGCCGAACGCATTGCTGACGAAGGCGCCGATGTCGTTGTGGTGGAAAGCGACTCGGTTTCAGGGCGGGTATTTGATCTGGAGTTGCGGGCGATCGCCTCCACCCGCGGCGATCCCAATAACGTCGACGTCGCCGGAGCAACCGCCGCCGGGATCCCGGTGCTCAATACCCCGGCCCGCAACGCCGATGCGGTGGCCGAGATGACGGTGGCGCTGTTGCTGGCCGCGACCCGTCACCTGCTGACCGCAGACGCAGATGTCCGGTCCGGCAACATCTTTCGCGATGGCGTTCTTCCCTACCAGCGCTTCCGCGGCTGGGAGATCGCCGGTCGCACCGCCGGGCTGGTCGGCCTGGGCGCCGTCGGCCGCGCGTTGCGGTGGCGGCTGGCCGGGCTGGGCATGAATGTCATCGCCTACGACCCGTACAACCACGAAGCCCGGCACAGCCTCGACGAGCTGCTGGGCGAAGCCGACGTCATCTCGTTGCACGCGCCGGTCACCGACGACACCGTCGGGATGATCGGCGCCGGGCAGTTTGCTTCGATGCGCGACGGCGTGGTCTTTCTCAACACCGCGCGGGCCCAGCTCCACGACACCGACGCGCTGGTCGACGCCCTGCGCGGCGGCAAGGTGGCCGCGGCCGGCCTGGACCACTTCGTCGGCGAATGGCTGCCGACCGATCACCCGCTGGTGGCGATGCCGAACGTCGTCCTGACCCCACACATCGGCGGGGCCACGTGGAACACTGAGGCGCGGCAGGCGCAGATGGTCGCTGACGACCTGGAAGCGTTGCTGTCCGGCACGATGCCGGCCCACATCGTCAACCCGGAGGTGCTGGGGTTATGAAATTCGTGGACGACCCGGAGTCCGCGGTGCTGGCGGCCGCCAAAGACATGCTGCGTCGCGGCCTCGTCGAGGGAACGGCCGGCAACATTTCGGCCCGGCGCAAGGACGGCAGCCTGGTGATCACGCCGTCGTCGGTCGACTACGCCGACATGGAGCTCGACGACCTCGTGGTAGTGGATCCCGAAGGCGCTGTACTGCAGGCCAAGGACGGTCGGATGCCGTCGACGGAGATGAAGCTGCACCTGGCCTGCTACCAGGCGTTCGACGACATCGGCAGCGTCATTCACAGTCATCCGGTGTGGGCGACCATGTTCGCCATCGCGCATGAGCCGATTCCGGCATGTATCGACGAGTTCGCGGTCTATTGCGGCGGGGACGTCCGCTGTACCGAGTACGCCGCGTCGGGCACACCCGAGGTCGGTGTCAACGCGGTCAAGGCGCTGGACGGCCGTGGCGCGGCGCTGATCGCCAACCACGGCCTGGTGGCCGTGGGCCCCCGGCCCGACAAGGTCCTGCACATCACCGCGCTGGTGGAGCGTACGGCTCAAATCGTCTGGGGTGCAAGGGCTCTCGGTGGTCCGGTGCTGCTTCCCGAGGATGTGAACCGCAACTTCGCCGGCGTCTACGGTTATCTGCGCGCCAACCCGATGTAGCGATGAATCGGCTGCGGCTGGGATCCGCGAGTGTCGCGCGCGTAGTGGAATTGCAATTCGACCTGGGCACCCGTGTTTTCCCGTCGACCACTCCGTCGGTATGGCGGGAGAACGCCGACCTGCTGGTGCCGGATTTCTTCAACCCCGACACCGACCAATGCCACATCGCGATCCAGAGCTGGGTCATCGAGGTCGACGGCTTGACCGTTGTTGTGGACACCGGCGTCGGCAATGACCGTGCGCGTCCGCATATGCCGCCTCTGGACCACCTGAACACCGGGTTCCTGGCCGCACTGCGGTCGGCGGGCATCGACCGCAACGCCGTGGACGTGGTGGTGAACACGCACATCCACTCCGATCACGTCGGCTGGAACACCCTGCAGGACAACGGAACTTGGGTGCCGACGTTTCCCAACGCGCGATATCTGGTGCCCGCCGCCGACTACCACTACTTCGAACCCGACGGGCCGGCGGCACGGCAATCGCCGCGCACCGAAGCAGAAGCGGCCCAACAGCGCGGCAACCAATTGATGTTCGCAGACAGCGTTTTGCCCGTCAGGGATGCAGGTCAGTTGGTCCACTGGTCTCACGACTATCAGGTCAGTCCGTCGCTGCGACTACGGCCCGCGCCCGGACACACCCCGGGCTCCTCGGTCCTGTGGCTGGATGCGGGTGAGCCGGCGGTCTTCGTCGGCGATCTCACGCACAGCCCGCTGCAGGTTCGACTACCCAATCAGCCCTGCGCATTCGACGTGGATGGAGCGGCCGCCGCGGGTACCCGCCGGCGTCTCTTCACCGAGGCTGTCGAGGCCCGGGCGGCGGTGATACCCGCCCACTATCCGGGTCGCGGCGGGGCGCGATTGAGCGCCGTCGCGGAACGCTTCGAAATCGACCACTGGCTGGACATTGATCCGCTCTGAAGCGGGTGGCCCTCGCCGCCGCGCCGAGTCACATCCGCCACATTGGCCTCGGCGCGGGAGACACTTACCTTTTTGTCCGCCTCGCAGCGACAACTCCTTTGGCGCGCAACGGTTGTCGATTGGGCGCGTTCTCAATCTCGGCTTTGGTTGTGAATCCTCGGCGTTGGGCGTGAATGCAGGGATTTGCGCGTGAGCCCTGGGCGGAAATTCGTGCCGCTTCCCCGGCCCGGCGTTCACAACGAAAGCCGTCAGTTCACACTCAACGCCGCCAGTCCACACGCAACGCGCAGTACGCGGACACGACAGTGCTGCGCGCTCATCTATACCGTCGCCAGTTGCGCGGTGAGATACCGTGCGCCCTGGTGAAGAGCCGACTGAAATAGCCGGGGTCGGGCACCCCTACCCGACGGGCTACCTCCGCCACCGGAAGGTCCGTCTCGCTCAGCAGTCCGCGGGCTTCGGCCATCCGGCGCTCGACGATCCACTCCTGCACGGTGCGTCCGGTGCGGCGACGTACGACGGTGGTCAGATGCCCCGGCGTCATGCCCAGTTCTCTCGCCACGTCGCGGAGTGACAACGGTTGGGTGTGACGTGCGTCGATCACCGCGAACACGTCGGCCAGCAGCGGTTCACCACTACGCCGCAAATCGGCTACCAGGTCGCGGGCTAGGCGTGCGAGATCTATCAGCAACAACGTCAAGTACGCCAGCGCCGCCTGCCGATAGCCCTCCTGCCCGGCGCTAAGTTCCCCCTCGATCGACTGGATCGCGTTGTCCCAGAATGGTATTCGGGCCGCGGGGATCTCCAGCCGCAGCAAGCCGCCCGACTGACCGTGCAGAAACGGGAACAGCAGCGGGTGAGCCCGCCACGCCGGCCACGGCGATCGCCCGTCCTCGCCCAGCGCGGCGGGATCGAAGAACACCGCCACCCCGTCATCCAGGCGTTGCAGTTGCCCGGGATCGAGCACCTCACCGGCGGCCGCCACGAACACCATGCCCGCCGAGGGGACGTACCAGAGCGCGGGGAAATCGTGAATGTGGCGTCCGAGGTCGCCGGAACCGCCATGGGGGTGCCGATGCACCGATACGGGGGAAACGTTGGGATCAGTCCGGTACTGGTAGACGGGCACACCGTCCCGATGGCTGATAACCCGTGTCGCCTGCGTCATACCATTCCCCAAAAATCGTCCTACTTTAGCCAATGATCACTCAATTATGTAGCCATGCAATGGCACAGTATGTAATCTATGGTCAAACATCATCCACATGACTACCTTCCGGCGGCCGGCCACGACGCGCTGCTGCCGGGCTATGACATTTTGACGCGCCTCATGGGCTTCAACCGTGTCTATCAAGAGCTCATCGCCCAGGCCGAACTCAGCGACGGCCACCGCGTGCTCGACATTGGCTGCGGCACGGGCAATCTCGTCACCCGAGCGAAACGCGATCACCCCGGCGTGGAGCTGATCGGATGCGACCCCGACCCCCGAGCGCTCAGTCGGGCGCAGCGCAAGGCTCGCCGATTGACGGGGATCCGCTTTGAACACGGCTACGCCCAACGACTCCCCTACGCCGACGGCGAATTCGACCGGGTGCTGTCGTCGATGATGCTGCATCATCTTGACGCCGAGGCGAAACCCACCGCGGCGGCGGAGATCTTCCGCGTGCTGCGTCCCGGGGGTCGACTTCATTTGGTGGACATGGGCGGCAACATGACCGCTCACGACGGCCTGGCAGCGCGGCTCGTCAAGCACAGCCCCCACGCGACAGGCAACCTCGGTGACGCGATTCCGCGGCTACTGGAGACGGCCGGATTCGACTGCACCGAAGTCGCCACGCAGCGCCACCGGTTCGTGGGACGACTCACCTACTATCTCGCCACCCGTCCGGCCTAGCGCTGATCGAAGGCAACTTTCACGGCACCGCTCTCGCCTTGGTTGGCAATCACCAGAAACGCATCCCGCCACTGCTCCAGCCGGAATGTGTGGGTCAGCATGGGCCGCAAGTCGATTCGGCCCGCCGAGACCAGATCGAGGTAGTGCGCGATCGCGTGCTTACGCTCCCCCTCCACCTCCTCGAAGCCGAAGGCGTTCGAACCGACCCAGCTGATCTCCTTGAAGTACAGCGGACTCCACTCCCACCGGCCGGGCGCGTGGACGCCCGTCTTCACCAGCGTCCCCCGCGCAACCAGCACCCGCACCCCCACTTCGAACGTCTCCGGCTTGCCGACCGTGTCGTAGACGACGTCGACCGCGCCGGGGTAGGCCATCGGCAGGCCCTGCAGCGGTTGTCGCAACCGGCCGCCGCCCCATGCGACCAGTTCCTCGACGACGGCCAGCCGCGGCTCGTGCGCCAGCACCTTCTCGGCGCCGAACCGGCGTGCCAGCTCGGCCTGGGCCGCGAACCGCGCCACCACCGCCACCGCCACATCCGGGTACAGCGTCCGCAGGATCGCCACCGCGCACAGCCCCAGCGAGCCGGCCCCGTACACCACAACCCGCCCTGAGCGCGGCGGCGGGTGGCGAGTTATCGCGTGCAGCGATACCGAGAACGGGTCGGCGAACACGGCCAACTCGTCTGGCACCGACTCCGGCACGCGGAACAGCATGCTGTCGTGTGCGGGCATCAGCTCGGCGTAGCCACCGGTCACGTCGGCCGAAACCCCGGTGTGGATGCCGGGCTTGATGTCGCCGTCGGTGAAGCTCCAGCACAGGCTGTAATCTCCGGTTTGGCAAGCGGGACAAGGTGGTTCGATGCCACGCGGCCCGCAGGACAGCCACGGGTTGAGCACCACCCGATGCCCGGGCTGCACGCCCCCCGCCTCCGGTCCCACTGCCATGACGTCGGCGACCACCTCGTGACCCATCACTTGCGGAAAGGAACAGAACGCGGCCATCGCGTTGTCGACGTCGTCTTCGCCGAAGTCCATCAGGATCTGCTTGGAGTCCGATCCGCAGATTCCGGTCAGCCGCGGCCGGGTGATCACCCAATCACGGTGCAGCAGCCGCGGTTCCGGTATCTCCCGCAGCGCAGTCGGCGTGCGGGCCAAGTTCTGGGTCAGCAGGTTGGCGTTCTCGGGAACCTCGAACGGCTCCGGTGGCACACCGTAAACCAGCGCCTTCATCGGGGTGCCATCAAGGCAGCACCGGCGATGAACGCATCGAGGTCTGCGTTCTTGGCGTCGACGACCGCCTTCATGTCGGGGACGTAGTGCTCGAAGCGGTCGCCGCCAAGCGCCGCGATGATGCCCTCGGCCACTTCATCGGCCGCCACTTTGGGACCCTGGTACAGCGGTTCCTCGTTGCCGGGTTGGTCCCAGATTTCGGTGTCGACCGGTCCCGGCTCGACCAGCTTCACCACAATGCCGGTGCTGTGCAGGTCGACGGCCATCGCCTCGCTCCATCCGCACAGCGCGAATTTGCTTGCGCAATAGGCGCTCTCATGGATGATCCCGAGACGGCCCCCAACGCTCGACACGTTGACGATCATGCCCGACCCGCGCGCGAGCATCCGCGGCAGCACGGCGAGCGTGAGCCGCATCGGCGCAAAGAAGTTCACCCGCATGACTGCCTCCACCTCGCCGGGGGCCAATTCGCTGACCGGCCGGCGTTTGGGGATCGCCGCATTGTTGACCAGAACGTCGATGCCGCCGAGCCCATCCCAGGCCCGCAGCGCCAACTTGCTCAACGCTTCGGTGTGGGCCAAGTCGGCCGGCCACATCGCCGAGGCGGGTGACGTCTGCCGACAGTCGGCCAGCACCTCGCTCAACCGATCGCGCCGACGGGCGACCAAGCCCACCACCGCACCCCGGGCGGCCAGCTGCCTGGCCAGCGCCGCCCCCAACCCCGAAGAGGCACCGGTGATGAGCACCCGCTTGCCGGCCGCCGAGTATGCCATCGCTCCAGGTTGCCTCCTGCGTCAAGTCCGCGGGAACCTTTCGCGCGACGCGTTTGTTATATTGGCTAAGTATCAACTGAGCTTATTTGGGGGCACCATGACGTCCACCGGTTCCATCAGGTACGAGGGCGACACCTGGGACCTTGCATCCAGCGTCGGGGTGACGGCGACGATGGTTGCCGCCGCCCGTGCGATCGCCACCCGAGCCGACAACCCGCTGATCAACGATCCATTCGCCGAGCCGCTGGTGCGAGCGGTCGGAGTGGACCTGCTCACCCGGCTGGCCAGCGGCGAAGTGGACCCGGCCGAGCTGGACGACAAGGACCACCCGGGCCGCTCTGCCGGCGCGATGACCCGCATGGCCGACAACATGGCCGTACGCACCAAGTTCTTCGACGACTTCTTCATCGAAGCCACCAAAGCCGGCATCCGGCAGGTGGTGATCTTGGCTTCCGGATTGGATTCGCGCGCCTACCGATTGCCGTGGCAGGCCCGAACGTTGGTCTTCGAGATCGACCAGCCGCAGGTTATCGAATTCAAATCCCGCACCCTGGCCGAGCTCGGCGCCGCACCCACCGCCAACCGGCGGGCGGTGGCCGTCGACCTGCGTGACGACTGGCCTGCCGCCCTACGCGCCGCGGGGTTCGACCCGTCGCAACCGACCGCCTGGAGCGCCGAGGGGCTGCTGGGCTACCTGCCGCCGGACGCGCAGGACCGACTGCTGGATACCGTTACCGAGCTCAGTGCGCCGGGCAGCAGATTCGCCACCGAAAGCGTCAGCAACGTCGACCCTGCCGATCAGCAGAAGATGAAAGAGCGCATGCAGATGATTTCCGAGCGGTGGCGGGCGCACGGCTTCGACATCGACATGACCGGCCTCGTGTACTTCGGCGACCGCAACGAGGCGGCGCCCTATCTTGCCGATCATGGTTGGCAGGTCACCGCCATCAACGCCCGGGACCTGTTGGTAGCCAACGGGCTCCCGCCGGTCGAGGACGACGACATGCCACGGGCCGATCTGTTCTACGTCAGTGCCACGCTGAACAAAGGCCGAACCGACGGCGACAGTTGGGGCCCGGCGTCCAGCGTGGGCGCGACAGCGACCATGGTCGCCGTCTCACGCGCCCGGGCCTCCCAAGGACCCGACGCGCTGCTGAACGACCCGCTGGCCGACCCGCTCGTGCGGGCGGTGGGCCTGGACCCGTTCATCCGGATGCTCGACGGCGAGATGCCTGTCGACGATGACCCGCTGTTCACCCGCCAGGCGATGAACGAACAGATCACCGTCCGAACCAGGTTCTTCGACGACTTCTTCAACTCGGCGGCCGCAGCGGGTATTCGCCAGGCCGTGATCTTGGCCTCCGGTCTGGACACCAGGGCTTACCGGCTGGGCTGGCCCGACGGCATGGTGGTCTACGAGATCGACCAGCCGCAGGTCATCGACTTCAAGACGCGGACCCTGGCCGATCTCGGTGCCGCGCCGGCGGCGGTCCGCAGGCCGGTCGGCGTGGATCTGCGGGACGACTGGCCGGCGGCGTTGCGGCAGCAAGGTTTTGACGTCAACCAACCCACCGCGTGGTCGGCCGAGGGCCTGCTGGTCTATCTACCGCCCGAAGCTCAGGACCGGTTGTTCGACAACATCACCGCGCTCAGCGCGCCGGGTAGCCGGGTGGCCACCGAGCATCTCCCCGATCCTCAGCAGTTCTTCAGTGAGCGGGCGCAGCAACTCTCCGACCGCTGGAAACGATTGGGAGTCGGGATCAACATGTCCGAGCTGATGTACGACGGCGAACGCAACACCGTCATCGACTACCTGACCACGCACGGCTGGGACGTCACCGCCCGCACTGCCCGGGAGCTATACGCGCACAACGGTTTCGAGTTCCCGGACGACGAGATGGCGGCGGTCTTCGGGAAGGGCAGCTACGTCGCCGCCACGCTTCGGTAGGGTTTCCTCATGGCACGGGCTCACGACGACAACTGGGATCTGGCGTCCAGCGTCGGCGCGACTGCAACCGTGGTTGCGGCCGGCCGCGCGATGGCGAGCAAGGATTCGCGCGGCCTGATCAACGACCCGTTCGCCGAACCGCTGGTGCGCGCCGTCGGGCTGGACTTCTTCGCCAAGATGATGGACGGCGAACTCGACCTGACGGCGATCGAGAACTTTTCGCCGGTGCGGGCGCAGGCGATGGTCGACGGGATGGCGGTGCGCACCAAGTACTTCGACGACTACTTCGTCGGGGCGACAGGCGGCGGAGTCCGTCAAGTGGTGATCCTCGCGTCGGGGCTGGATTCCCGCGCCTACCGGCTGCCCTGGCCGGTAGGCACCGTGGTTTACGAAATCGATCAGCCCCGGGTGATCGAGTTCAAGACAACCACATTGGACGAGATCGGTGCCAAACCGACCGCCACCCGGCGAACAGTTCCGATCGACCTGCGCGCCGATTGGCCCGCAGCCCTGAAAGCTGCTGGCCTGGACGCCTCAGCGCCGACGGCGTGGCTTGCCGAAGGCCTGTTGATCTACCTGCCTCCCGATGCCCAAGACCGGCTGTTCGACAACATCACCGAGCTCAGCGTTCCGGGCAGCACCATCGCCACCGAATTCGTGCCCGGCATCATCGATTTCGATGTCGCACGAGCACAGGACATGCCCAATCCCCTGCGGGACCACGGCGTGGACATCGACATGGCGTCGCTGGTCTACACCGGCGAACGCAGCCACGTCCTGGACTACCTGAGCGCCAAAGGGTGGAAGGTCGACGGAGTGACGCGGTCAGAACTGTTCGTACGCAACGGTTTAGACGTCCCTGCTCCGGAAGACGACAACCCTCTGGGAGAAATCATCTTCATCAGCGGCGGTCTGAGGGGTTAGAAGCGCGAGTCCCCCAGCCACAGCGCGCTGGTACCACTCATCGTCTGCTCGACGCGTTCGACGATCCCTGCAACCGAGCGGCTCAACAGCGCGCCGACCGCCTCGGGCAGCGACGAAGCGGCCGGTTGCGACGAGGATCGAGGCCGCACCATATCGAGCAACGAGGTGCCGGGGTAGCTGACGATGCGGACTTCGTCGTCCTCGTCCAGATCGACCAGTGCCTTGGCGCGGCGCACCGCGGCTCGCAGCCCGCCGAGTTCGTCGACCAGGCCTCGCTCGTGCGCGTCGGCGCCGGTCCAGACCCGCCCTCGCGCAACGGCTTCCACGGCTTCGACGCTCATGTTGCGGCCCTCGGCGACGCGTTCCACGAAGTCGCTGTAACACAGGTCCGCTTCGGCCACCAGCTGAGCCTGCTGTTCGGGCGTGAATGGCGCGTCGATCGACCAGGCGTCGGCATTGGAGTTGGTGCGCACGGTATCCGACCCAACTCCGAGCCGGTCCTTCAGGTCGCGTACCACCAGCTTGCCGGCGAGCACCCCGATCGAACCGGTGATCGTCCCCGGATTGGCAACGATCGCATCGGCGGCCATCGAAATGTAATAGCCACCGGAGGCTGCAACGGAACCCATCGACACCACCACCGGCTTGCCGCGCTCGCGCACCCTTTCCACCTCACGCCAGATGGTCTCCGACGCGGTGACCGAGCCTCCGGGGCTGTCCACCCGTAACACAATCGCCGACACCGCATCGTCGGCGGCCACCTCACGCAGTGCCGCCGCTATGGTGTCGGCGCCGGCGGGAGCGTTGCCGAGCGGGAAGAACTGGGGGCCGCCGCGTCCGTCGACAATCTGGCCCGCGACCGTGACCACCGCAATCG
Organism: Mycobacterium sp. 852002-51163_SCH5372311; assembly: GCF_001667115.1. Lineage (GTDB taxonomy): Bacteria > Actinomycetota > Actinomycetes > Mycobacteriales > Mycobacteriaceae > Mycobacterium. Next base: position 46,997 of record NZ_LZIJ01000080.1, read on the forward strand.
TGGGCTTGGATCGGCGGCCGGGAATCGGCACCGCCGGCGGGGCCAGCCTCGACTGGGGGGCTCCCGCGTAGCGCGCCAGGTACAGCCGTGGCAACGTCTCTGAATCACCTTCGAAACCAATCAGTTCCGCTATCCGGCCATAGGCTTGGTCGCGGAAACCGATCCGGTCGATTAGACCGGACGCGACCGCGTCGTCCCGCAGCAGCGGAGCCCGGTCGGCCAGGGCGTCGAGCGCGCCGGCATCGAGCTTGCGCGATTTTGCGATCGCCTCCCATACCTGGCTTCGCAGGCTCTCCAGCGTGCGGGTGACGGCCTCGCGGTGTGCGTCGGTGAAGCCGCTCTCGGTGAAAAGGCTTGCCCGCGACTTGTATTCACCACGAGCGACAATCTGGGCTTCGATCCCGGCCTTGTCCAGCGCGTCGCGCAAGAACATCGCGTTGCTGGCGAAACCGACCAGTGCGAGATTGCCCGACGGCTGCATCCATATCTCGCGGAATGCCGAAGCCAGGTAGTACGACAACGTGCCCGGGTAGGTCACGGCCCACGCCAGCGACGGCTTGACGGCACTGAAAGCGGCGATGGCCTCCCGAAGTTCCTGAACCGCCGCCGGCGGCGACGCCGCAAGCTGCACGCGAGCGATCAGCCCGGCAACCCGGGGATCCTCGGCGGCGCGGTGAATCGCGGCGACGGCATCGCGCAGCGCCATCGGCCGGCCGCCCCCGGTGATGAGCGCCAGCGGGTCGAAGCCCGCCGTCTCCGGTGGCACCGAACGCAGATTGAACTCGAGCACGCAGCCGTTGGGCACGCCGTGGTGGCGCGCCGTGTCGACGCGATGGGCCAGGGCACGCACGTCGTCGACACCGGGAAGAGAAGGCAGGAAGGCGAACATGCTCTGCAGCCTACCGACGTGGCGATCGCAAGCGCGGCGCAGCCGGGCGCCGCGGGTCGCCACCATGTCGACGTGGCGATCGCAAGCGCGGCGCAGCCGGGCGCCGCGGGTCGCCACCATGTCGACGTACGGTGGTCGGGTGAGGTTTTCGATCGCGATTCCCCAGTTCGACTACGACGAATTCGATGCGGCGGGGCTGAAAGCGTATCTGGCGCGCGCCGAGGAACTCGGGTTCGAAGGAGGTTGGGCGCTCGAGCAGATCATCGGCCCGGCACCGTTGCTGGCACCGATGGAGCTGCTGGCCTACTGCGCGGCCTGCACCGAGCGACTAAGGCTGGGCGTTGGCGTCCTGGTGACGTCGCTGCATGATCCCCTGCAGTTGGCGTCAGCCGCGACCGCCGTCGACCGACTCAGCCACGGACGGCTCGACATCGGCGTCGCGCCCGGCGGCGGTAGCCGCAAATTCGCCGCCTTCGGCGCCGAGAAATCCAGCTACATAAGCTATTTCACCGAGGGCCTGGAATTGATGAAGGCGGCGTGGTCCGAGGAGGCCAGGGTGACGTTCAACGGCCGGTTCCGCGACGTCGACGACCTGCCCATCCAGCCCAAACCGGTGCAGCGGCCACACCCGCCGATCTGGTTCGGAGGCAGTGCCCCAAAGGCGGTGGCGCGGGCGGTGCGTCACGGCGATGCGTTCCTGGGCGCGGGTTCGTCGTCCACCGACGCCTTTGCCGGGGCCGTCGCCGTGGTCCGGCGCGAGCTTGCCGAGCAAGGAAAAGACCCGGACCGGTTCACCATCGGCAAACGCGTCTATCTGACGGTCGACGACAATGCCGGCCGCGCCCGCGAGCGGGTGCTTGCCGGCCTGCGCCGCATCTACGGCCAGATGTCCGGCATCGACGCGGTGCCGGTTTCCGGCACGCCCGACGACGTCGTGCGAGGACTCAGTCAGGTGATCGACGCCGGCGCCCAGATGCTGCTGCTCAATCCCGTCGGCCCCGACGTCGCGGAGAACCGTGAGCAGATGGAACGCCTTGCCGCCGAAGTGATTCCGCGGTTGAGGTAGCCGGCTAGAGCTCGGTGACCGAGCCGCCGGCGGCGGTGATCTTCTCGCGTGCGCTGCCGCTGAACTTGTGCGCTGACAGGTCCACCTTCACCGTGAGCTTGCCGTCGCCGAGCACTTTGACCAGAGAGTTCTTGCGGACAGCACCCTTGGCCACCAGTTCGTCCACACCGACGGAGCCGCCCTCGGGGAACAGCCGGTTGATGTCGCCGACGTTGACGATCTCGTACTCGGTACGGAACCGGTTGCGGAATCCCTTCAGCTTGGGCAGCCGCATGTGGATGGGCATCTGCCCACCCTCGAAGGTCACCGGCACGTTCTTGCGCGCCTTGGTGCCCTTGGTGCCGCGGCCCGCGGTCTTGCCTTTGGAGCCGTCGCCGCGGCCGACGCGGGTACGCGCCGTCTTCGCCCCCCGGGCAGGCCGCAGGTCATGCAGTTTGAGCGTCATTTCGCGTCACCTCCAGCCGGCTCCACCTCGACGAGGTGTCGCACCACCGCGATCAGCCCACGGGTCTGCGGGTTGTCCTCGCGGATAACCGAATGCCGAATCCGTCGCAGCCCCAGCGTGCGCAGGCTCTCGCGCTGCTTCCAGCGCGCCCCGATGGTGCTGCGCACCTGGGTGATCTTCAGTTGGCTCATGGCTGTGCCTCCCGGCTTGCGGCCGCGGCCAGGGCTTCACTTTCCCGGCGCGCCTTGAGCATTCCGGCGGGAGCGACGTCTTCAATCGGCAGGCCGCGACGGGCGGCCACCTCCTCGGGACGCTGCAGCAGCTTGAGCGCGGCCACGGTGGCGTGTACCACGTTGATCGCGTTGTCGCTGCCCAACGATTTGGCCAGAATGTCGTGCACCCCAGCGCATTCCAGTACCGCTCGCGCCGCGCCACCGGCGATCACACCGGTACCCGGGCTGGCCGGACGCAACAGCACCACACCGGCGGCCGCCTCACCCTGAACCGGGTGCGTGATGGTGCCACCGATCAGGGGCACGCGGAAGAAGCCCTTGCGGGCCTCTTCGACGCCCTTGGCGATCGCGGCCGGAACTTCCTTGGCCTTGCCGTAGCCGACACCGACCATGCCGTTGCCGTCACCCACGATGACCAATGCGGTGAAGCTGAAGCGACGACCACCCTTGACCACCTTGGAGACGCGGTTGATAGCGACGACCCGCTCGAGGTAGTTGCTCTTGTCGCCGTCACGTTCGCGGCCCCCCCGGCCCCCGCCGCCGTCGCGGCGGCCGCGCGAGTCACGGCTGTCGCGCGAATCCCGGCTATCGGCGCGGGTTTCTCCGGCGCCTGCCGACTGCTCCGCCATTATGCGGTCCTTTCGTTCATCAAGCCTGTGTTGTTCATCAGAATCGCAATCCGTTCTCGCGCGCGGCATCGGCCAGCGCCGCGATGCGTCCGCCGTAGGTGTAGCCGCCACGGTCGAACACCACGGTGTCGATGCCGGCTGCCTTGGCGCGCTCAGCGATCAACTGGCCGACCCGCACGCTGTGAGCTTTCTTGTCACCGTCCAGGCCGCGCACATCGGCCTCGATCGACGACGCGGCGGCCAGTGTGGTGCCGTTGAGGTCGTTCACCAGTTGCACGTGGATGTGCCGTGCCGACCGGTGCACTACCAGTCGCGGACGCTGTGCGGTACCCGAGAGCTTCTTGCGCAGCCGTGCATGCCTACGCAGCCGCGAGACTCGCCGGGTGGCGGATACGCTCTGCCCCACTGATTGCGCCATGTTTACTTACCTGTCTTTCCGACCTTGCGGCGGATCTGCTCACCCTCGTAGCGCACGCCCTTGCCCTTATACGGGTCGGGACGGCGCAGACGGCGGATGTTCGCCGAGATCTGGCCGACCTTCTGCTTGTCGATGCCGGAGACCGAGAACTTCGTCGGTGTCTGCACCGCGAAGGTGATGCCTTCGGGCGCTTCGATCACGACCGGATGGCTGTATCCCAGGGCGAACTCGAGATTGCTGCCCTTGAGCTGTACGCGGTATCCGACGCCGAAGATCTCCATCTTGGTGGTGTAGCCCTCAGTCACACCGGTGACCAGATTGGACACCAGGGTGCGGGACAGGCCGTGCAAGGACCTGCTGCGCCGCTCGTCGTTGGGCCGGGAAACCACGATCGCACCATCGTCGTTGCGCGCCACCGTGATTGGCTCCGCGACAGTGAAATCCAGGGTCCCCTTGGGCCCCTTCACCGACACCTTCTGGCCGTCGATCGTGACGTCGACTCCGGTGGGGACCGGAATCGGCTGCTTACCAATGCGCGACATGCTTACTCCCTCACCACACGTACGCGAGGACTTCGCCGCCCACGCCCTGTCTGGCTGCCTGACGATCGGTCAGCAGGCCCGAGGAGGTCGAGATGATCGCCACACCCAGGCCGCCCAGCACCCGCGGCAGGTTGGTGGACTTCGCGTACACCCGCAACCCCGGCTTGGACACCCGGCGCAGACCGGCGATGCTGCGCTCGCGGCTCGGCCCGTACTTGAGCTGAATGACCAACGACTTGCCCACCCGAGCGTCCTCGGTGCGGTAATCGGTGATATATCCCTCTTTTTTGAGGATCTCGGCGATGTTCGCCTTGATCTTCGAGTGCGGCAACGTCACCTCGTCGTGGTACGCCGAATTGGCGTTGCGCAGACGGGTCAAGAAGTCTGCGATCGGATCCGTCATCGTCATGGTTTAGTCCCTGTGTCCTGTCACCAGCTGCTCTTCTGCACGCCGGGCAACTCGCCCGCATGCGCCATCTCGCGCAGGCAGATCCTGCACAACCCGAACTTGCGGTACACCGCGCGCGGGCGGCCACACTTGCTGCAGCGGGAGTAGGCGCGCACCGCGAACCTGGGCTTCTTCGCCGCCTTGTTAACCAGTGCCTTCTTAGCCATGTGCTCAGTTCTCCTTGAACGGAAAGCCGAGGGCCCGCAACAGCGCTCGTCCTTCGTCGTCGTTCGTCGCCGAGGTGACGACGTTGATGTCCATGCCGCGAACCCGGTCGATCTTGTCCACGTCGATCTCGTGGAACACCGACTGCTCGGCCAGTCCGAACGTGTAGTTGCCGACCCCGTCGAACTGTTTGGGCGAAAGCCCGCGGAAGTCACGGATACGCGGAAGTGCGATCGAGGTGAGACGGTCGAGGAACTCCCACATCCGGTCGCCCCGCAGGGTAACCCGGACACCGATCGGCATGCCTTCACGCAATTTGAACTGCGCGATGGACTTTCGCGCTTTACGGATCTCCGGCCGCTGCCCGGTGATCAGCGCCAGGTCGTTGACCGCGCCGTTGATCAGCTTCGCGTCCCGGGCGGCTTCGCCGACCCCCATGTTGACGACGACCTTGGTCACCGTCGGGATCTGCATGACGTTGCCGTAGCCGAACTGCTTGTGCAATGCATCCCGAATCTCGTTGCGGTAGCGCACCTTGAGGCGCGGCTGAACCTTCTCTGCAGTGCTCATCAGATGTCCTTGCCATTGCGCTTGGAGATACGGACGCGCTTGCCGGTCTCCTCGTCCACCCGGTAACCGATTCGGGTGGGCTTGCCGTCCGAGTCGACCACCATCACGTTGGAGACGTGAATCGGGGCTTCCTGCGTGACGATTCCACCGGACCGGGCACCGCGCTGATTCGTCGAAATCGCGGTGTGCTTCTTGATTCGGTTGACGCCCTCGACCAGTACCCGATTACGGTCCGGGTAGGCCTGCAGCACCTTGCCCTTGGCGCCCTTGTCCTTGCCGGCGATGACCAGCACGGTGTCGCCCTTGTGGACCTTCATCTACAGCACCTCCGGGGCCAGCGAGATGATCTTCATGAATCGCTTCTCCCGCAGTTCGCGGCCGACGGGGCCGAAGATGCGGGTTCCGCGCGGGTCGTTGTCGGGCTTGATGATCACCGCGGCGTTCTCATCGAACTTGATGTAGCTGCCGTCGGGACGCCTGCGCTCCTTGACCGTGCGAACCACGACCGCCTTGACGACGTCTCCACGCTTGACGTTGCCGCCGGGAATGGCGTCCTTGACTGTGGCGACGATGACGTCACCGATGCCGGCGTACCGCCGTGACGAGCCACCCAGCACCCGGATGCACAAGATCTCCTTGGCGCCGGTGTTGTCGGCGACCTTCAGCCGCGATTCCTGCTGAATCACTAGATCTCCTGACCTGGTTGACGTGAGCACGGCAGGAGACGTGGTAGGCCTCGATAACGCATAGCCCACCGAAACCTGACGTGCGCGGTCTTTCTTTGCCGAAGGGCACGCAGGGCCGATAGCGCTTGCACGCACCAGCCGAGGTCTGCCCAAGGCAACCCCTAGAGTCTAGGTGAAGGCCAGCTCAGAGCCAAATCTGCGGATTGGCTGCTGGACACTCCTAGAGCACGCTCGTGAGCAGCATAGACGCTGTGGAAGCCCGGCCCTGGGACTTAGACTTCCGCAATGTTCTCGGAGACGCGCTATGCGATGAACGGCGATGTGCGCGTCGCGTATCGCACATCCCGGGAAGGTGAGCGGGACATCGTGTTCGTCTCCAACCCGTTCACCAACTGTGAGGTCTTCACCGAACTGCCGTATATCCAAGGCTGGCTCGAGGCGATGACCTCGCTTGGTCGATTCATCTTCTTCGACCATCCGGGCACGGGGGTGTCCGATCCCGCACCCCCGACCTTGGAGTTATGGGCTGACAGCATCGTCGCCGTGTTGGACGAACTCGGAAGCGGCGAAGCGGTCCTCATCGCGATGAACGGCACGTTCGCGTCATCGGCGGTCTTCGCAGCGACACATCCATCCCGCACCGCCGCGTTGGTCGTGCTCGACGGCTATGCGGATCCGCTTGTTGAACGCACGGAGGGATCCACGCCAGAGGAGCTCTCTACCGCCGCGGCCGCCATGTGGGGCACGGGCAAGCTCGCGCATCTCGGGAATCCGGACATGCCGTGGAACGAGGAGATTCGAGCAACCTGGGCGCGACACGAACGCCTGGCGGCAAGCCCCGCGACGTTTGCTTTGATGAGGCCGCTGCTGGATGAAATGGACGTGCGGGCATTGCTTCCCACAGTCCGCGTTCCGACACTCGTGGTCCATCACTCTGACGACGCCTTTATCTCGCCCGAGTTGGGCAAGTACATCGCCGATCGCATACCGGGCGCGAAATACGTTGAGCTACCGGGCCGTAACGTGTTCCACTTCGTCGAGCCGTGGCGAGCGTCGTTTCAGGAGATCGCGGAGTTTCTGACCGGTGAGCAGGCCGAGGTGGCCGATGATCGGGTTTTGGCCACGGTGTTGTTCACCGACATCGTGGATTCGACGCGGCGGGCGGCTGAGTTGGGTGATCGGGAGTGGCATGCGCTGCTCGATGCGCACGACGCCGTAGTGCGCGCGCAGCTGGCCCGGTTTCGGGGTCGTGAGGTGAACACCTCCGGTGATGGTTTTTTGGCGGTGTTCGACGGCCCGCAGCGCGCGATCCGCTGTGCGGTGGCGATTCGTGATGCGGTGCAGGCGTTGGGCATCGCGGTGCGTGCCGGGTTGCACACCGGTGAGTGTGAGGTCCGCGGTGAGGACCTGGGCGGGATCGGGGTGCACATCGGCGCGCGGGTGAGCGCGCTGGCCGGGCCCAACGAGGTGCTGGTGTCTCGCACGTTGCGCGATCTGGTGATCGGGTCGGGGCTGCAGTTCGCGGACCGCGGCGCCTATGAGCTCAAGGGCGTGCCCGGGCAGTGGCGGCTGTTCGCCGTCGCAGGTGGGTGAACCGGTCCCGCCGTTAGAAGGGTGGGGGTTCCTCGGGTGGGGCCGGTCCAGCGGCGTCCCGA
>NZ_LZIJ01000081.1 GCF_001667115.1 Mycobacterium sp. 852002-51163_SCH5372311
CCCGAGGCTTCTTTCGGGCCGCTCTACCTGACCCCGCCGCTGCCTCCCGACCACGGTTGGCGACGCCTTGTACGGCGCGCCACCTTTGGCCTGGTCAAGCCGGGTCCGTCGGCGGCCCAACGCGAAGAGGCGCAATTCCGGGCAGCCATACAGGTCCCGCTGCACGGCAACCACAAGGTCGGAGTGCTGGGCAAGGGCGGCGTCGGAAAGACGTCGGTGGCCGCCAGCGTCGGATCGATCCTTGCCGAACTGCGCCAACAGGACCGCATCGTGGCGATCGACGCCGACACCGCGTTCGGGCGGCTGAGCAGCCGAATCGATCCCCATGCCAACGGCTCGTTCTGGGAACTGACCGGGGACGTCAACCTGCGCTCCTTCAGCGACCTGATCGCACGAGTCGGCCACAACTCCGTCGGCCTCTACGTGCTCGGCGGTGAACCGGCGGCAGGCCCGCGCCGAGTGCTCGATCCGGCCATCTACCGGGAAGCCGCGCGACGGCTGGACCGGCATTTCGCGATCTCAATCATCGACTGCGGCTCCACGATGGACTCCGCGGTCACCCAAGAGGTGTTGCGCGATCTGGATGCGCTGATCGTGGTGTCCTCGCCGTGGGCGGACGGGGCGTCGGCGGCCGCCAAGACCATGGAATGGCTGGCCGATCACGGCCTGGACCGGTTGCTGCACCACAGCATCGTGGTGCTCAACGATTCCGACGGTCACGCCGACAAGCGGACCCGGGCGTTGCTGGCTCGCGAGTTCGTCGATCACGGGCGGCCGGTGATCGAGGTGCCCTTCGATCCGCACCTGCGGCCCGGCGGCGTCATCGATGTGCGCCAGGAGATGGCTCGTGCAACGCGGCGCAAATTCATGCAGGTCACCGCGACCGTCACGGGCTACTTCGCGGCGCGGCCCGCCACCCAGGACCGCGCAGCCCGCTGAGCCGCGCGCCTTAACTGGATACCGCTCCGGCCCGGGCGGCCGGGTCCGCGATCGCCTCGATCTTGGTGACCAGCTGACCGCGGATGGTCAGTACGACGGCGGCGAACAGCCGTCGGTTGGCGAATGCCAGCACGACCGGCTGCCCGGCCGGGCCGCTGACCAGCGTGACGCCCGGCCCCAGATAGCGCAGCAGGTTGGTGGCCACTGCGTCCGGGCCGTGGTTGACCTGTGGCGGCGGCGATGGATGGGCAAGTACCGTCCCGACTCCCCACACGGCCGGATCCAAAACTGCAGCCAGCGCGGCGATGTCACCGTTGGCACATGCGGTGATGAACTTCTCGGTGACGAGCTGGTGCTCGGCGGGGGCCACTTCACTCCGCCGCGGTTGTGTCTTCGGTTGTGCCTCAGTGAATTTGCCGCGGGCGCGGCGCGCCAGCTGACGGCAGGTTCCGACGGGACGGCCGACGGTCTCTGCGATCTGGTCGAACGGAAGCCCGAACACGTCGTGCAGCACGAACGCCACCCGCTCACCCGGGGTGAGCCTGCGCAATACCTCCAGCAGCGCCGTGCTCACCTGGTCATCGAGGGTCACCCGGTCGGCGGGGTCGGCCCGCCGCGATTCGTCGACCAGGAACTCGCGGCCCTGCGGGACCTCCCCGCCGGGGTCACCCGGGCGTTCGTAGCGGGCCCGAGCCGAACGCATGTGATCCAGGCACAGCCTGCTGGCGACCACGGTCAGCCAGCCGCGGACATCGTCGATCTGGTTCGCGTCCGCGCGGGAGAGCCGCAGAAACGCTTCTTGCGCAACGTCTTCGGCGTCGCCGACGTCTCCGATGATCTGGTAGCCGAGGTTGACCAGATATGGACGGTGCTGCCGCCAGGCGTCCGTGACCTTCTCGCTGACTGACTGCGGTTGGTTCATACATCACCGACGATCTGGCGCGGAAAAAAGTTACCGATTTCGACTGTAACTTTCCGCCGTTGCGCGCCGTCCTTGTGTGAAGAGTCTGGCGAACAGCACCGGCTCAGCACATGAAGGAGCTTTACATGACGATCGTGGTAACCGGAGCAACCGGCAATGTCGGTAGTCCCCTTGTCGCCCAACTTGCCGCAGCGGGCGCTCGGGTGCGCGCGGTCACCCGCACACCGGGTAAGGCCGCGTTTCCCGCCGGAGTCGAGGTATTCGGCAAAGCACTCGAAGCACTGCCCGGCGCGTCGGCGGTGTTTCTCAATTCCCGTGCGCTCGGCCCGGATATCGAGGCCATGTCGGCAGTGGTCAACCAGGCGAGGCAGGCCGGTGTCACGAAACTTGTTGCCCTGTCGGCGATCAACGCCGACGACGACTTCGCGCGCCAGCCCTCCCGGGTTCGTGGCGACCGCAACAAGGAAATCGAACAGCTCGCCGTCGACTCCGGGCTGGACTGGGTGAGCCTGCGGCCCGCGATTTTCGCGACGAACTTCGTCGGCATGTGGTCGGCGCAGCTGCGCGCCGGTGACGTGGTGGCCGGGCCGTATGCCGCTGCGTCCAGCGCGCCGATCGTCGAGAGCGACATCGCGGCGGTGGCGGCCCGGGCGCTGCTCACCGACGAGCTCGTCGGCCAGCGCATCCCGCTCACCGGTCCCCAGTCGCTCACCAACTCCGAGCTGGTGGCGGTGATCGGTGCCGTGCTGGACCGTCCGCTCCAATACCTCGAAGTACCTGCCGACGCTGTGCGGCAACGCTTTATCGGCATAGGCTTCACCGCCGACTTCGCGGACGCGTATCTCGGCATGCTCGCCGAGACACTGGACAAACCGGCCCTCGTCACCCACGAGGTCGAGAAGATCCTGGGTCGCCCGGCCCTGACGTTCGCGGACTTCGTGTCGCAGCGTCGTGACCTGTTCAGCAGTTAAGGAGGCAATTTCATGTCCGATCCACGTCCACCGCGATACCTCAAGCCGATGAACAAGGTGATGATGGCGGTGCAGAAGCTCGGAATCCCGACCGGCCCTGCCATGGTGCTGACGGTGCCCGGCCGTAAGTCGGGTCAGCTGCGCAGCACCCCGATGACGCCCTTCGAATTCCGGGGCGGCCTGTACGTGGTGGCCGGCTATCCCGGTGCGGACTGGGCCGCCAACGCGCGGGCCGCCGGCGTCGGCACCTTGACCAGGGGGCGGCGGGCCCGGCGGGTCAGGATCGTCGAGCTCTCCCCCGCGGAAGCGCGC
>NZ_LZIJ01000082.1 GCF_001667115.1 Mycobacterium sp. 852002-51163_SCH5372311
GGCGAATTCAAGGGATGACCGCAACACCTGAGTGAAGGGGTGTTGTGTCATGGGTCGGGTTCAGGTTTCTGAGTCGGTGCGTACGAAGTTTTTTGAGGCGTTGAGCACGGGGTTGACCCCGTCGGCGGCGGCAACGGTCGCTGGGGTCGCTGCTGCCACGGGATGTGCCTGGGCCAGGCAGGCTGGGCATCAGCGCGATCGGCACGCTAAGCAGGTCACGTACTCCCAAGCTGCCAGGGACGCGTTTTGGGACGCGTTGTCTGCTGGGTATGGGCCGCAGCAGGCCGCCAGGATTTCGGGCGTGTCGGAACCGGCCGCGAAACGGTGGATCAAAAAGGCTGGGTATGTGACCCGAACTGCTGAATGTCTGACCCTTGCCGAATTCGTTGCGGCTCCGGCATCGCCGCCGCGGGGAGCGTTGTCGTTTCTGGAACGCTGCCGGCTTGAAGAGCTGCGGGAACAGGGCTACTGCGCTGCGCAGGTGGCGAAGTTTCTGGGCCGACACCGCTGCACGATCGGCCGCGAAATCCAGCGCGGTATGACCGCCTCGGGATACCGGGCCTGGGCCGGTCAGGTCTATGCCGAAGAGCAGGCCAAACGCCCCAAACTGCGTACGCTGCAGAAGTATCCGGCACTGTGGATGGTGGTTCTGCAAGGCTTGCATCAGCGGCACAGTCCCGAGCAGATCGCGGGCCGGCTGCGTCGGCAGTTCCCCGAGGATCCGGAGATGTGGGTGTCACACGAAACGATCTATCAGGCCTTGTATTTGCTGCCGCGCGGTGAGCTGGCCCGCGAGGTCAAGGCGGCCTTGCGTGCTGGTCGGATCGTGCGCAAATCCCAGGGCCGCAGCAGTGCGGAAACCCGGGGAAAGATCAAAGACATGGTCTCCATCAGTGAACGCCCCGCCGAAGCCGCCGACCGGGCGATCCCGGGGCACTGGGAAGGCGACTTGATCATCGGCGCCCACGGGATGTCTCAGATCGCCACGTTAGTCGAGCGGACCACCGGATTTGTGGTGCTGTTGCACCTGCCCGCTGATCGCAACGCCGAGACCGTCGCCGCAGCCATGACCGCGAAAATCCCCGAAATCCCCGACGTGCTACGCCTGTCACTGACCTGGGACCAAGGCAAAGAAATGGCGCTTCACACCAAGATCACCGAAGCCACTGGTCTGCCGATCTACTTCGCCGACCCGCACTCGCCATGGCAGCGTGGCACCAACGAGAACACCAACGGGCTTCTGCGCCAATACTTCCCCAAAGGAACCGACCTATCCTTTTACGGGCCAGGCTGGCTCGACAACGTCGCTGCCGAACTCAACGCCCGACCCCGCAAACGCCTGGGCTACCGCACACCCGCCGAAGAACTCGACCGGCTACTGTCAGACCCGTCCACGTTTGTTGCGGCCACCGCTTGAATCCGCC
>NZ_LZIJ01000083.1 GCF_001667115.1 Mycobacterium sp. 852002-51163_SCH5372311
CCGCACACCCGCCGAAGAACTCGACCGGCTACTGTCAGACCCGTCCACGTTTGTTGCGGCCACCGCTTGAATCCGCCAGCACAAAACGAGCCCAAGGATTTTGCGTTTCAATGTCGTCCAAGAAGTCGTCCGAGAAGTCGTCCGAGAAGTCGTCCGAGAACAGCGTTCAAGCGGGCCGGCGCCGATTTGGCACCCGCTGGCCGCGACGGATCCTGCTCTGTGTCTTCGTCCTCGTCGGCGTAGTCGGCGCCGTCCAGCTTGCCTCCCTGCCGCGTTGCGCGAACGCCCACTGCGTCGGCGACGCCCCGCAACCCGAAGCGGCGCGCGTGGCGATCACGCCCGGCCCCAACGCACACAACGTCGACCCGGTGGCCCAGGTCACGGTGAAAGCGGATGCCGGGACACTGGTCGATGTCCGCATGGTCAACGATGTCGGCAAGACTATCGAGGGCGTCATGACCCCGGACAACACCGTCTGGAAACCCACCGTCCCGTTGGGCTATGGGCGCACCTATACGCTGACCGTCACCAGCCGCGGCTCCAATGGCGTTGCCTCGACTCAAGTCTCGTCGTTCTCCACATTGCAGCCGTCCAATCAGACCAAGGTCTCGTTCACCACCACGTCGGAGGCGCCGTTGCACGAGGGCGGGACTTATGGCGTCGGAACGGTGGTCGTCGCGCACTTCGACGAGCAGATCGCCGACCGCGCTGCCGCCGAGCGACAGCTGGTGGTGACCACCGACCCGGCGGTGCAAGGGTCGTGGTTCTGGGTCGACGACCAGAACGCCCACTGGCGCCCAGAGCACTATTACGCACCCGGCACGACGGTCACCGCGGAAGCCAGAATCTACGGAATCTCCTTGGGGGACGGTTTATTCGGGCAGGAGGACAGCCGCGTATCGTTCCGGATCGGCGACGCGCATGTATCGATCGCCGACGACGCCACCAAGGTGGTGAGCGTCTTCAACAACGGCGCACTGGTCCGCACGATGCCCACGTCGATGGGCATGGGCGGCACCGAAACGATCGGCGGGCGGACGTTGTCGTTCTGGACTCCCCCGGGCATCTACACCGTCCTCGACAAGGGCAACCCGGTGATCATGGATTCGTCGACATTCGGGCTGCCCAAGAACTCCCGCCTCGGGTATCGCGAAACCATCAACTACGCCACCCGAATCAGCACCGACGGCATTTATCTGCACCAACTCGACGCGACAGTGTGGGCGCAGGGCCACACCGACACCTCGCACGGATGCCTGAACCTCAACGGCGACAACGCGAAATGGTTCTACGACTTTTCGGTATCGGGTGATGTGGTCGAGGTCCGCAATAGCGGTGGACCGCCGTTGAAGCTCGCTCAGAACGGCGACTGGACGCTCACCTGGGATCAGTGGCGCCAAGGCAGCGCGCTGCAGCGGTGACGGCGCGCGACCCTGCGCAGCCGCGTCACAAGTCTTGACTCATTCCAGAAAAGGGCGCATATTGGTGGGGTGTCCTCAACGGATTACGCGGAGCATCTGCGATCGGCTGATCTGCGTGTGACCCGGCCCAGGCTTGCCGTGCTAGAAGCTGTGAACGCCCATCCACATGCCGACACCGAGACCATCTTCTCGGCGGTGCGGGTCGGCCTGCCCGATGTCTCCCGCCAGGCCGTCTACGACGTGCTCAATGCGCTGACCGCGGTGGGCCTGATCCGGCGGATCCAGCCGTCTGGTCTGGTTGCCCGGTACGAATCGCGGGTCGGCGACAACCATCACCACCTGGTGTGCCGGTCCTGCGGAGTCATCGCCGACGTCGACTGCGCCGTCGGCGATGCGCCGTGTTTGACCCCGGCGGACACCGACGACGTGCTGGATGGTTTCGTTCTCGACGAAGCCGAAGTCATCTACTGGGGCTTGTGTCCCGACTGCTCGACTGCCGTTTCCCGATCACAGCCGTGATCAAACTCTGATTCACTCAACCCCCGGAAGGAATGCTGTGTCATCTGATACATCCGACAGCCGCCCACCCCAGCCAGACGCCGGGACGGCCAGCAAGAGCGAGAGCGAGAACCCGGTAATCGCCTCGCCCAAACCGAAAGCCCATGCGCCGCTGACGAACCGGGACTGGTGGCCCGACCAGGTTGACGTGTCGACGCTGCACCCGCACCCACCGCAGGGCAACCCGCTCGGCGAGGACTTCGACTACGCCCAAGAGTTCGCCAAGCTCGACCTCGATGCGCTCAAGGCCGACATGATCTCGCTGATGACCACCTCGCAGGACTGGTGGCCGGCCGACTACGGCCACTACGGCGGGCTGTTCATCCGGATGAGCTGGCACGCCGCCGGCACCTACCGCATCCACGACGGCCGCGGTGGCGGCGGTCAGGGTCTGCAGCGCTTCGCACCGCTCAACAGCTGGCCGGACAATGCCAGCCTGGACAAGGCGCGCCGGCTGCTGTGGCCGATCAAGAAGAAGTACGGCAACAAGATCTCCTGGGCGGACCTCATTGTTTATGCCGGCAACGTCGCCCTGGAGTCGATGGGGTTCAAGACGTTTGGCTTCGCGTTCGGCCGCGAGGACGTCTGGGAGCCCGAAGAGGTCCTCTGGGGTGAAGAGGAGGAGTGGCTGGGCACCGACAAGCGCTACTCGGGCAAGCGGGACCTCGCGGCGCCCTACGGTGCGACGACCATGGGTCTGATCTACGTCAACCCGGAGGGGCCCGAAGGCCAGCCTGATCCCATTGCCGCGGCAGTGGACATCCGTGAAACGTTCGGCCGGATGGCGATGAACGACGAGGAGACCGCCGCACTCATCGTGGGCGGCCACAGCTTCGGCAAGACCCACGGCGCCGGCGACGGCGACCTGGTGGGTCCCGAGCCGGAAGGTGCTCCGATCGAGCAACAGGGACTCGGCTGGAAGAGCTCGTTCGGCAGCGGCGTCGGCAAGGACGCCATCACCAGCGGCCTGGAGGTGGTCTGGACGCCAACCCCGACCAAGTGGGACAACAGCTTCCTGGAGACTCTGTACGGCTATGAATGGGAGCTGACCAAGAGCCCCGCGGGTGCCTGGCAGTTCACGGCGAAGGACGGCGCCGGAGCGGGCACGATTCCGGATCCGTTCGACGGGCCGGGCCGCGCCCCGACGATGCTGGTCACCGACATCTCGCTGCGTGAAGACCCGGTCTACGGCCCGATCACACGGCGTTGGCTGGACCACCCGGAGGAGCTCGCCGAGGCATTCGCGAAGGCCTGGTACAAGCTGCTACACCGCGACATGGGACCGGTCTCCCGCTACCTCGGGCCGTGGGTTCCCGAGCCTCAGCTGTGGCAGGACCCGGTTCCCGCCGTGGACCACGAGTTGGTCGACGAGCAGGATGTCGCGAACTTGAAGAGCAAGGTGCTCGAATCCGGTCTGTCCGTTCCCCAGCTGGTCAAGACGGCATGGGCTTCGGCGGGTAGCTTCCGCAGAACCGACAAGCGCGGTGGCGCCAACGGCGCGCGCGTGCGCCTTGAGCCGCAACGGAACTGGGAGGTCAACGAGCCCTCCGAACTCGACAAGGTGCTGCCGGTGCTGGAGCGGATCCAGCAGGAGTTCAACAACTCGGCATCCGGCGGCAAGAAGATCTCGCTGGCCGACCTGATCGTGCTGGCCGGTTCCGCGGCGGTGGAAAAGGCGGCCAAGGATGCGGGCTATGAGATCACGGTGCACTTCGCGCCCGGGCGTACCGACGCCTCACAGGAGAGCACCGACGTCGAGTCGTTCGCGGTTCTCGAGCCGCGCGCTGACGGGTTCCGCAATTACGCGCGGGCCGGCGAGAAGGCGCCGCTGGAGCAGTTGCTGGTGGAGCGGGCGTACTTGCTCGGTGTGACAGGCCCGGAACTCACCGTGCTGATCGGTGGTCTGCGTGCGCTCGGCGCCAATCACGGCGGCAGCAAGCACGGGGTGTTCACCGACCGGATCGGGGCGTTGACCAACGACTTCTTCGTCAATCTGCTCGACATGAACACCGAGTGGAAGGCGTCGGAGACCGCGGAGAACGTCTATGAGGGTCACGATCGTGCCTCGGGCGCGCGCAAGTGGACCGCGACCGCGAATGACCTTGTGTTCGGCTCGAATTCGGTGCTGCGCGCGCTGGCGGAGGTCTACGCGCAGGACGACAACCACGGGAAGTTCGTGGAGGACTTCGTCGCGGCCTGGGTCAAGGTCATGAACAATGACCGGTTCGACCTCAAGTAGAACCTGATCGGGCGACACCCCGCGAGCTCCGGCTCGCGGGGTGTCGTGCGCCAGGGCACTAGGGCTGCCACCACTGCCCGCGCGCGATGAGGACATCGCGTAGCAGGTCGGCGCGATCGGTGATGATGCCGTCCACACCGATGTCGAGAAGCGCCTCCATGGTGACGGGATCGTCGACCGTCCACGCATGTACCTGGCGACCCGAATCGTGAAGTGCCCGAACCAATCCCGGCGTAATAAGCGGTATGCGACCAAGCCGTGGCGGCAGCTGCACGCAGTCGCTGTCGCGCAGCACGCGCCACGCATACGTCCGGCTGGCAGGTGTTTTCGCCGCCACCAGCGCCAGCAAAGCGCCCCTGCCGGCCGAGCTGGCGACCCGTTTGGACAGCAGCCGCAGCGCGCGCCGGCGACGCCGATCGGAAAACGAGGTGACCAGCACTCGGTCGTGCGCGTTCAGGTGTTCGATCGCGGCTACGGTCGGCTCGACAGCCGATGCTGCTTTGATGTCGATATTGATCCGCATGTCCGGCAAGGTGGCAAGGAGTTCTTCCAAGGTGGGAATCGGTTCCCCTGCACCTAAATCGGCTTTGCGGACGTCGCGCCAATCCAACTGGTCGACGGCGCCGGGCACTGCGGTCCCCTGCCCGAGCCTGCGGTCGTGCAGGATCACCGCAACGCCATCGCGGGTCGCACGAACGTCCGTCTCGATGTAGCGGAATCCGAGTTTCACCGCCTCGTGAAACGCGCCCAAACTGTTCTTCGGGTATTTGAACGAGGTAAACCCCTGGTGCGCCATGGCAATTGGTCCGGTGCCACGAAGAAATTCCACGACACCGTCGTCGTAGTCGCCCATCGCATTAGTATCACCCGACAAAAAGTGCGCTCACCGATGTGCCCACCGATTTGCTCACCGATTTTCAGCGGCAGGTGAATCGCATTCCGCCGGAAGCCCGTGGTAGTCGCGAGCGACTCACTCCGGAGGCGTATCGACGGTGCAGCTGACGCCGGGAGCTCGTCGAATGCGCCGGTCCAGCGTCACCAGCGAAGCGCCGATCGTCTCGGCAAGGGCAACATACGCGGCGTCGTAGCTGGTGAGGTTGGCACGCAGCTGCCAGATACGCGCCGCCAAAGCTTCGTATGGCCACAGCTCGATGGCCAGCTCCAACAGATCGACGTGGGCTTGTGCTGCATAGTCGGCGCTGATAAGCCCGCTCGTTTCGAGCCGGCGGATGATGTTCGAGCACTCAAACGGCATCAGCGCTGGGGCGAAGAGCGCAGTACCGACAAAGCGGGTCGCCATCCAAGTGCCGGTAGGTCCCGAGTCGAGCAAGGCAGTCACGACGGCCGAAGCGTCACAAACCAAGCGGCTCGTCATCGCCGATCGGCGTCGCGCGCGGCCAGCGTCGCAGCCGGAGTCACGCGGACGCCCGTCGCAGCTACCCGTGTCCGGGCCCGGGCCAGCACTTCATCGACGGTCGGCTTGTCCGCGGCTTCGATCAGTACGCCACGGAGATACTCCTGCAACGACTTTCCGGCTCGCGCGGCTCTCGCGGCCAGTTCGTCGCGGACGCGGTCGGGGACGTTTCGGATGGTGACCACGGTCATGCAGGCATAGTAGCGCGGATGCAGCTATTATGCATGCACGCGTCTGCTCGCCGTAAACGCTCGCGCGCTAGCGGTTGAGACCCCACTGCCCGAAGTCGGGCGCCAGCACGTCGTCGACGTCCACGGTTATCCCGCCCAGCACCGGACCGTTGATGATCCCCTGGTAAAGCACCGCGGTGGGCTCGCGTTCCCCGTTCGACCAGCTTCTCGTCTGCCATGCCCAGCGGTGTCCGGCAGTGGTCGAGTGTCCAATCACGCCGTCTCGAACCGCCCATCCGCACGCACGGGCATGGCCATAGATGCCGGTGCGCTCCACACCCATTGCCGAGTTGATGCCCCGGAACCAGTCGACGGCAACGCTGTTCCAGGTGTCGAGGTCGATATTGTCATCGACGCTGAAGAAGATGGGCGCCGAACTGGGGCCTCCGGCGGCGGTGTGCAGCGCCGTGGCGGCGTGAGCGTCCGCCACACCGCCGTCGTATCCGCGGGTGAAATCCGAGGGCGCCGACCAACCGGGTTTCCCGTACTGGAAGTTGCTGACGATATGAAGGCCGGCGGCGCGCAGCGCATTGGCGTAGTCACTAGTGAGGGGCTTCGCCTCGAAATTCGCACCGGGCCGCGATTCGGATACGTAGTTGACGACCCCGTCGTAGCCTGCCGACTTGATCTCGTCGGGCGGGATTCTGCGCTCCGCGAAATCGATCAATCGCATATTGGCGGCTGAAGCCTTCGGCTCTTGCAGGGTCGCGGCCAGCGTTCCCAGGCTCAACAGAGACGGAACGGAAAGCGAATATTTGAGCACGTCGCGTCTGGAAACAGATCGCGTTCCCCCGCTTCCACGGGCAGCCCAATGGTGCATCGCGAGATGGTAACAAAGTCAGCCCGCGGCCACGAGGCGCATTCTCCGGTTCCAGTCGCGGCCGGATACCTATCCCTTGGGCCGCTGAGCGACCGTGGCGCGATCGCTCTACCATCTTGCTGTGCGCATTCAGCTTGCCCGTAAATCAGTTGTCGTCGGCCTCGTGCCGGCTGTCGTCGCCATCGCGTTGACGTTCACCGCCGCAGTGTTGCCGCCCGGCGTGCCGGGTGCGGTGCCGTCGGCCGCCGCCGCGAATTGTCCACAGGTGCAGGTGGTTTTCGCCCGCGGCCGAAAGGAATCGCCGGGTCCCGGTGTACTAGGCAACGCATTTATCAACGCGCTCAGCTCGAAGGTCGGGGGCCGGAGCTTCGGCTCGTACGCCGTGCGATACCCCGCCGATACCGAGGTCGACATCGGAGCCAACGACATGAGCCAGCACGTCCAGTACATGATCAACACCTGCCCGGACACTCGGCTGGTACTGGGTGGCTACTCGTTGGGCGCAGCCGTCACCGACGTGGTACTCGCGGTGCCGATCTCCGCGCTGGGTTTCGACAATCCGCTGCCGACGGGGGCCGATCAGCACATTGCTGCTGTCGCGTTATTCGGCAACGGCAGTCAATGGGTGGGTCCGATCACCAACTTCAACCCGATATACAACGACCGGACCATCGAGCTGTGCCACGGCGCGGATCCCGTCTGCAACCCGGCCGACCCGAACACCTGGAGGGACAACTGGCCGGAGCATCTCGCGAGCGCCTACATCCAGGCCGGTATGGCCAATCAGGCAGCCGATTTCGTCGCAGGCAAGCTGTGATCGGGCTAAATCCGGTGGAATCGGCGCCGCGGCGGAGCGCTGCGCAGGAGTAGCAGCGGCTCGAGCCTGCGCTGGGCCGAAAAGCTCCGCTGCAGCCGTCGGGCGCTCATCAGCGCCACCAGGCTGATTGCGCGCCTCCCCAGTGCCATCCGGCTCGTTCGTTGTTTCCAGGTGGGAGGTGTCGAGCCGGCGCGGCGGCCCCACTGGTAGCCGATGCACAGTGCGGTGACCAACGCGGAAGCAACCGCAAGCGCCGTCATGAAGATGAGCGTCCTTGGTCGCTGTCGCGGGAAGGTCACAAGCCAGATACACCTTCGCCACTAAGAGCCGGCTGAAAGGTCAACCGGCGGGCTGGTGGTGGTGAAGTTGTCCACCGACATCGCCGACAGGTCGGGTGCCTCGTTTGGGCGCTGTGGCCCGATTAAATGTGTCGATCTGGTAATCGGTTACGACGGAATGGAATTGGGCGGCTTCTGTCAGCGATTTGTGCTGACGCTGTCCACTGCGACCAAATGGCGACGGCCGGGCCGGCGTTTTGCAGTTGGAGCGCATCCCGATGCCGCGGATAGCCGCTGGGAATCGCCGCCGTGCGCTGCGGCAGCCCCCTGCTTGGCCAGAAATGATGGATGGCGGCGCATGGCTTCCATCCGCGCGACTTCACGCCGGTGAGCTGCAGCCCAAGCCGGATGGGACTTGAGGAAAACTACCGTCGCACCTGATTCGCTTGCCACGATCGCCAACTCCCTCGAAAGCATTTCGCCGCTCTGTTATGCGGCGTCAATCCCACAATGATGGGTTCTGAGTGGGATGGGGTTCTGAATGGTTCTGATCCTGATTAATGATGCCCAGGTGAACCTGTGACCAAACCTTTGCGATCCTGAGATTTGGCCGTGAATTCGGGATATCTACCGTCCGCGAGCAGACACAAAAGCCCGGAAAAAGGGCCGGTTAGCATGCTTTTGCGTCTGCTCGCGCACTTGGGACAGCCAGGTCCGGTAACGTGCGCTCATGCCCGATCGCAACCGTCGCTTCCTGCTCCGCGAGCGCCCCTCGGGACGCATCGGCCCCAACACCTTCGAACTCAGCGAGGAGGCGGTTCCCGAGATCAGCGACGGCGAGGCACTGGTCCGCGTCGACTGGATTTCGCTTGATCCGACCAACCGCACGTGGATCAACGACACACCGACATACCTGCCGCCTGTTGGTATCGGCGAGGTGATGCGCGCCGGTGGGATCGGTGAGGTCGTCGCGTCGAAGAATCCCAATTACCCCGTCGGCCAGATCGTGCAAGGCCTGGTCGGCTGGCAGGAATACGTAGTCGCTTCTGACACAATGCCTTTGCTTCCGGTCGAGGTTGCCGACGGTGTCTCGCCGAGTGCCTACATGGGTGCGCTCGGGATGACCGGGCTCACCGCGTGGATCGGGATTCGGGATATCGGCAAGCCGAAGCCGGGCGAGACGGTGGTGGTGTCGGCGGCGGCGGGTGCCGTCGGCTCGGTCGCGGGCCAGCTTGCCAAGGCCGACGGGGCCCGCGTGGTCGGGATCGCCGGGGGCCCGGAGAAGTGTGCGCTGCTGACCGAACAGCTCGGCTTCGACGCCGCCGTCGACCATCGCGCCGACGACTGGGCCGCCCAACTGGCCGCCGCGACCCCCGACGGCATCGACGTCGACTTCGAGAATGTGGGCGGGGCCATCATGGACGCAATCTTCGCGCGCCTCAACATCGGTGCGCGCGTCGCACTCTGCGGGCTGATCTCCGGCTACAACTCGGAGGATCCGCCACCCGGCCCACGCGCATTCGGCAACCTGCTCATTCAGCGTGCGACGCTGAAGGGCTTCATCGTCCTCGACCACTTCGGCCGCGCGCCGGAGGCGATCGGCGAGATCGCGGGCCTGATCACCCAGGGCAAGCTCACCCCGCTGGAGACCATCATCGAGGGCTTCGAGCAGCTACCGACGGCGATCAACATGCTGTTCGACGGCAAGAACGTCGGCAAACTCATGGTGAAAACGTCCGGGTAGGCCCATACGACCGAATACGGTTTGTCGCCATGGCGGCCGCCCGATCGCTGATAACCGACGATGCTGTTCCGCACCTGCATCGCGACCTTTCCAACCGCCAGATCCAGCTGATCGCGATCGGCGGAACGATTGGCACCGGTCTGTTCCTGGGGTCCGGACGGACAATCTCCCACTCCGGCCCCGCCGTGCTGCTGGTGTACGGAATCATCGGGTTCTTCGTGTTCTTCGTGCTGCGCGCGATGGGCGAGCTGCTGCTGTCCAACTTGAACTACAAGTCCTTCGTCGACTTCGCGGCCGACCTGCTGGGACCCGCGGCGGGCTTCTTCACGGGCTGGTCGTACTGGTTCGCGTGGATCGTCACCGGTATCGCGGAAATTGTTGCGATCACCGGCTATTCGAAGTTCTGGTGGCCCGGCCTGCCGGCCTGGGTGCCCGCCCTGGTGACGGTCGGGCTGGTGCTGCTGTTCAATTTGTTCAGTGTGCGCAACTTCGGGGAGATCGAGTTCTGGTTCGCCTTGATCAAGCTCGCGGCGATCCTGGGCCTCATCGTCGTGGGTGCGATCCTGCTTGGGACCAATTTCGTTTCGCCACAAGGACATCGCGCGACGGTCGAAAACCTCTGGAACGACGGCGGCTTCTTCCCCACCGGGTTCATGGGCGTGGTCAGTGGATTCCAGATCGCGTTCTTCGCGTTCGTCGGTGTGGAGCTTGTCGGCACCGCCGCGGCCGAGACTGCCAACCCCCGCCGCACGCTGCCGCGCGCGATCAATGCCGTGCCGCTGCGGGTGGCGATCTTTTACATCGGTGCGCTACTTGCGATCCTGGCCGTCGTCCCCTGGCGGCAGTTCGCGGGTGGGGAGTCGCCGTTCGTGACGATGTTCTCACTGGCCGGGCTTGGCGCCGCCGCGTCGATCGTCAACTTCGTGGTGATCACCTCGGCCGCCTCATCCGCGAACTCCGGCGTATTCTCTACCGGCCGAATGCTTTTCGGCCTGGCGGACGAAGGCAGCGCTCCGGCGCCCTTCCGTCGGCTCAACGGCGGCGGCGTGCCGGCGCTCGCGCTGCTTGTCACGGGGGCCCTGCTGCTGACCTCGATACCGCTGCTCTACCTGCAGGGTTCGGTGATGAGCGCGTTTACCCTGCTGACTACCATTTCGTCGCTGTTGTTCATGTTCGTCTGGGCGATGATCGTGGTCAGCTACCTGGTCTATCGCCGGCGCCACGCGCAACGTCACGCAGAGTCGATGTACCGGATGCCTGCGGGTGTGCCGATGTGTTGGTTGGTCCTTGTCTTCTTCGCGTTCGTCATCTGGACGCTGTGCACCGAAAGGGAAACCGCGATCGCGCTGGCATGGTTTCCGTTGTGGTTCGTCGTGCTGGCGGCCGGCTGGCTGATCGTGCGGCGGCGGCCCGGCCGCGCAGAGCAGTACCGTCTGTTCCAGGCCGAGATGAACCGGCCAGCCGACAATGTGGACTCCCTTCCAGCTGGTTCTCACCAGTCGCAACGTCCGGCAGAATGATGGCCCGTGAGTGACACCGGTAGACCACGAAGCGGCGTCATCGGCGTAGGTATGGTCGGCACGGTCCACGCCCGCGCTGTGCACTGGGCCGGCGGCGAACTGACCGCCGTCGCCGCAAGCAATCCCGGACGCACCGGCGCCGCCTGCGAACGGCTCAACGCGAAACGGCCCGCCACCGCCGAAGAGATTGTCTACGCCGACGACGTCGACGTCGTACACGTGTGCACACCCAACCATCTGCACCATGACGTGGTGCTGGCGGCGTTGGCCGCGGGAAAGCACGTTATTTGCGAAAAGCCTTTGGCCACAACTCTTGCCGACGCTCACGAACTCGCCCAGGCGGCAGCTCAAACGGACCGGGTCACCGCGGTGCCGTTCGTGTATCGCTCGTATGCCTCCGTGCGTGAGGCGCGGGACCGGATCGGCGAGATCTCTCCGTGGCTGATCCACGGCGGCTATCTGCAGGATTTCAAGGCGTTGGCGCAGCCCGGCGGGTGGCGTTCCGATCCTGCCCGAGCGGGGGTCTCGCTGACGTTCGGCGACATCGGCTCGCACTGGTGCGACTTGATGGAATTCGTTACCGGACAGCGCATCACGGCGCTCAGCGCGGTGCAAGCCTCGACCGATGCGGTGAACCGACAGGACGGTGTGATGGTGCTTTTCCGCACTGACCACAACGCAGTCGGCAGCCTCATCGTCAGTCAGTCCTCACCCGGTCGTAAGAACAAGCTGTACTTCTCGTTCGACGGCCGGGTGAACTCGGTGATGTTCGACCAGGAGCATCCCGACGAGCTGGTGATCGGTGGGCTGCGCGCGAACACTGTCGTCATTCGGGACGCTGCCGCGCTCTCGCCGGCCGCCGCCCGCTACTCGGTCTTGCCGGGCGGGCACCCTCAGGGTTATCAGGACTGTTTCAACCTGTTCGTGGCCGACGTCTATCGGGCGGTCCGCACCGGACAAGTGCCCGACGGATTGCCTACTTTCGTTGACGGGCTGCGCGCGGCGCGCATCGACGCGGCGGTAGCGGAATCCATTGCGAGCGGTGATTGGGTACCGGTGGCGCCGGCGGGCAGCGCTCGGAACGGTGCCGGGTAGGCGCGATGACCACCTACTCCGCGATTCGCCTGGCCGTGATCGGGCTGGGCGGTATGGGGCGATTCCACCTCGATACGTTCCTGTCGTTGGCCCCGTGGGTGCAGGTGTGCGCGATCGCCGACCCGTACCGGCCGTTCGTCGATCGATGCCAAGCCTCGGCGCCGGGCGCGGAAACATTCGACGACCCGATCGAATGCCTGGACTCCGGTGGCGTCGACGCCGCCCTGGTGGCGACGGCGGATGCGACGCACCATGACATCGTGCGCGCCTGCATCGACCGCAGAATCCCGGTGCTGTGCGAAAAGCCTTTGACCACTTCGCCGCAACACTCGCTCGACCTCGTGCGCGCCGAGCAGCAGTATGGCAGCAAACTGGTCCAGGTCGGATTCATGCGACGATACGACGCCGGCTACGGGCAGATGAAGCGCACCCTGGCGGACGGTCAGGCCGGCACACCCATGCTGGTGCAGCATCGTAATCACAACCCGTCGGGCGCAATCGATTTCGACGTCACACAGCTGATCGCCAGCTCGGCGTCCCATGACATCGACCTCTTTCGCTGGCTCACCGAAGAGGAAGTTGCCGAAGTATCCTGCGCCGTCAAACACAGCCCTGACGGCGCGGCCGTCACCATCCTGCTCAACTTGCGGTCGGTGTCGGGCATCCTGGGGCTCTCCGAAATAGGGCGCGGTCCCGGGCTGCGGTACGAGATCGGCTGCGACATCGTCGCCAGCGCCGGGTCGGTCAGTTTGGGGGTGCCGAGCCAACTCACCCGGGCCGTCGACGGAGCCGGCGCAGCCACATTCCTCCCAGACGACTGGATCGCCCGTTTCGGTGCCGCCTATCGCGCTCAAAACGTCGACTGGGCAACGTCCTTGGCGCGTAGCACGCTCACCGGACCCTCGGCCTACGACGGGTACGCCAACAATGCGGTGGTGCATGCCGCACTTCAGTCGCTCGAAACGGGTCAGACCGTCGTTGTCGAACTGGTCCCGCCCAGCTCACCGCACACCGACCGCTGAGAACGCTTCTCGCTGGCCAGTGCCCGCGCGGTCACCAGCGCGGTCGTCATCACGGCGACGCAGACGAGTCCGTCGTCTTTGAGGCCCCACTTCACCGCGGCCAGCGTCGCGGCCCCGGCTATGCACAGCAGCGCGCCGACCGCGCCGCCCCGCCAGACCGATGTGACGGTGCCGACGCCGTCCCATCCCGGCAGCGGGTTGTTTTCCAGGGGCCGCAGCGCCACGAACAGCAACGCCACGATGCCTGCCATGATGAGAAGCTGCTCGATGCTGATACCCAGGAAATCTGGCCGGCCGGGATAGCGGGGACGCCCGAATCCGTCGAAAAGCAGGTGCACGCCCAGCAGCGCCGGCATATGCCAGAGGTACAGGGTCATGGCTCCGGAGTTGCCGATCGCGGTACACCACCACACGCGCGGACGCTGCGCCCATCGGCCGATCGCCGGGGCCGCCACGATGGCCAGCGCGCTCAAGATGATCGCGTGCCCAGCCAGCAGCAGTGACGGTGGGGTCATGTTGGGAAGACGTTGACCCTCGATGCCCACCAAACTCAGTTCATAAGGGCCCCAGCGCAACAGCGCGACGTTGACAGCGAACAATGCCGCAGCCGTGCCGAGCGCCGCGCGCCCGGTGAGCAACTGGCGTCGGTAGGCCACACCGAACATGGCGGGGATGAGCCAGACCGCGAGGTTGAGATAACCCAGCGGTGCCGCTACGGCCCAGTGCAACCGGACGGCATCGACTACCGCGACGCCTCCGTAGACCGCCGCCACCCCTAGCGCGAAGCGCGTGGCGGAGGTGATCCGCCACATCGCCGGCATCGCGGCCAGGACCAGCACATAGGCGCCGAGAAACCACAGCAGCTGAATGCTGATTCCGGCAATGGGCTCGTAAACATGTTGGGGCAGAACGGGATACAACAGGGTCAGTGCGACGGCCCAAAACCCCAGGTAGTAGAACACCGGCCGAAAGAGCCTGGTGCAGCGCTTCATCAACCATCCGCCCCAGTTGGTGCCGGGCCGCCAGGACGATACGCAGGCGGCCGCGCCGGCGAAGAAGAACAGCGGCATGATCTGGAAAACCCAAGTCATCGCCTGAAACACGGTTGACGTGGTGAGCAGGTTGTCCCAGATGAACACGCCGTTGCGGATGACGCTGATCGCCATCACCGTGTGGCCGAACACCACCCCGAGCAGGCCGGTGATGCGGATGACGTCGATGGCTCGGTCGCGGTCGGCCGGGGTGCGGGCGTCCAGGTCGGCGGGGCTGGGAAAGCCCGTGCGAGGTCTCTGTTGTGTGGTCACCCGGACAGCATCACTGCTCGGGGCGCGCCGAAGCCTGCGTAGTTCTACCTGTTCAGCTGCGTAGCGCTACTCGATCTGCTGCGCTTTTTGGGATCGGTAGCTGACGGCGGGTTCTGTACTGGCAACAACGACGACGCCAACGTGGCGACGCCAACCAAAGGGAGAAAGCGAACATGAAAATCTTGCCTGCCAGCATCGAAGACCAGATCAGCCGCGTCGACCGGCAGCGCAGCCTGTACATCGGCGTCAGCTCCGCCGTGCTCGCGGCATGGAGCGTCTTCAGGTTGTTCTGGCTGGTCTACGTCGCGACGACATTCGGCGTGTTCTTCGGAGCGGTGGTTTTCCAGTTCGTGCTGTGGAGCGTGATCGGTGCCGCCGCGGTGGTCTCTGCCGTCGGCTTCCTGACCCGGTACAACAGAGGATCTTGACTCCTGGTGCCGAGCAGACGCAAAAGCTCCCGAAAACAGCAGTTTTCGGGAGCTTTTCGGCTTGTCGCAAAATTGGCGCCGTTGGCCCTAAGCCAGAAGTCTTGCGTGGCGATCGGCGCCCTCGCCAGTCCCGCCCGCACTGTCTTTTCTGGACGGGGGATCAGTACACACTGCGCAGTGTGTACTGACGGCTTTCGGTGTGTACTGACGGCTTTCGGCGTGAGCGTAGGGCGGGGATCGGCGCGAATTTCCGCCCAGGCCGCACACCCAAAGCCGAGGATTCACATCCAAAGCCGAAGATTCACACTGAATCTCCCCGGAGAATCCGGAGACTTCGCTTACGTCGTGTTGCGCCACTCGGTGATCTTGCGGCCCAACGAATCTGCGGCATGCGTTGCTGCCCGTCCCACGCCGTCGACGATGCCGCCGACGCCGTCGCGGATGCCTTTGATCAGCGGGTCCTCGGACTGGTCGAAGCCATCTTTGTAATGGCGGGCGGCCTCGCCCAGGTCGTCGGAGAATTTGGCCTTGTCGTCGTCTTCACGACGCGGGTAGTCACCCGACATCACCTTGCCGTAGCCGCCGGTGTCCACCCACTTGGTCAACGCGGCGGCCCGCAGCACCGAGAACGGGTGAGACTGCAACTCCAGGTTGAGTAGCTTGAGCACCCCGTCGCGCATGTCGCCGGACCGGTCGTATTCGGCGGCTTGGGCCAAGAAGGCCTCCGAGTCGAGCTTGTCCAGCCGGCTTCCGCCGGCCAGCTTCATCTCCACCCGGATAGCGGTGTCCAGATCCTGGCCGCACAGCAGGCCGGCGCGGTCGCCGGACAGCTCGGATTTTCGTTGCCACTCCAGCAGGGCGGCAACGATCGCGCGCAGCGCCCATCCGCCGATGGGCATGAAGCCGAATGACCGCGCCAGCCGCATCAGATGCATCATCATCGTGCGGTATACGGCATGACCGGACAGCGCATGTCCAAGCTCGTGGCCCACCACGAACCGCATCTCCTCGTGCGTCATCAGGTCGTACAGCCCCGAGGTGATCACGATGAACGGTTGCTCCATGCCGAGCGTGTAGGCGTTGGCGTCCGGTGACTGGACGACGTAGAGCTCGGGTTTGGCCGGCGCGTCCAGCACGTCTACGCACTCGTCGAGCAGCGCGTCGACGTCGGCGAACTGGCGCGGCCCGACGCGTGCCGCACTGGCCAGGTAGAGCAGTCGGTGCTGGCGTTCCCTCAGCATCCCGGACATCAGCTTGAGTATCTGGTCGAAGCCCTTGAGACGGCGCAGCGCGGACAGCGCGGTGCGGTCGGCGGGATGCTCCCATGCGCGTGAACTGATCCCCGGGAACAGGGTGCGGGTCGTGGCGGGTGGCGAAGACATGGCTCGGTCCATTCGATCGTCAGATCTTCAGCATAGGTCGGTCCGCGGGGCAGATACCGCACCAAAACCGGCTGCGGACAAGCGCTTGACCGCGCGACCCCCCCAATGCTAAGCAAGTGCTCAGCATTCCCGATGAAGCCAGTCAGAAAGGGATCGACGGTGAC
This sequence comes from Mycobacterium sp. 852002-51163_SCH5372311, assembly GCF_001667115.1. Classification (GTDB taxonomy): domain Bacteria; phylum Actinomycetota; class Actinomycetes; order Mycobacteriales; family Mycobacteriaceae; genus Mycobacterium. The sequence continues at coordinate 16,437 of NZ_LZIJ01000083.1, forward strand.
GTTGCAGACGGTTTTGGACGAGATTCGCAAACGCCCAGGCACCGGAGACGTCATCCCGGTCATCGATCCCGCCACGGAAGAGCCGATCACCGAATTCACCGACTGTGGCGCTGCAGCCGTCGACGATGCCGTCGCGCGGGCCAGGGCGTCGTTCGAGTCGGGCGTGTGGGCCGGGCTGCCCGGGCGCGAGCGGGCCAAGGTCATGTGGCGCATCGCGGACCTGATAGATCAGCATGCCGACGAACTCGCCCAGCTCGATTCGCTCAACACCGGCATGCCGTTGATGCAGGCGCAGCTCAACGTGCCCACCTGCTCGGAGTTCTTCCGTTATTACGCCGGATGGTGCAGCAAGATTCGTGGCGACGCATACGACGTCAAGACCAGCGGTATCGCGTCGGACACGTATGTGGACATGCACGCCTACACCCTGAAGGAACCGTATGGCGTGGTGGGGCTGATCTTCCCGTGGAACGGTCCGATCTTCAACGCCAGCGCAAAGCTCGCGCCGGCGCTGGCCGCGGGGTGCAGCAGCGTCGTCAAACCCGCTGAGGAAACGCCACTTTCGGCTCTGCTGCTGGACAAGATCATCGCCGAAGCCGGTGTTCCGGAAGGCGTCGTCAACCTCCTGACCGGCTACGGCCACACCGCCGGCGCGGCGATCACCGCCCATCCCGGCGTCGAGAAGGTCGCCTTCACCGGATCGACCGAGGTGGGCAAGGAGATCGTGCGGGCATCCGCGGGCAATCTGAAGAAGGTCATGCTCGAACTCGGCGGCAAGTCGCCGGTGCTGATCTACGACGACGCCGATCTGCGCAAGGCCGTACCCATGGCCGCGATGGGTATCTTCGTGCACTCTGGTCAGGGCTGCGTGTGCGGGTCGCGTGTCTTCGTGCAGCGCGGCGTGTACGACCAGGTGGTGGAAGGCATTGCGCTGGTCGCGAATTCGATCAAGCTGGGCGGTCCACAGGAAGAGGGCTGCGTAAGCGGCCCGCTGATCAGCGCCAAGCAGCTCACCCGAGTCATGGGTTTCATCGACGAAGGCAAGAACGAAGGCGTCGAGGTGGTCACCGGCGGACACCGGCTCGACCGCAAGGGCTACTTCGTCCACCCGACCGTGCTCACCAACGTCGACCGCGGCATGCGGCTGTATCAGCAGGAGATCTTCGGGCCCGTCGTCACCGTCCTGCCATTCGACGACGACGACGAGGCCGTGGCCATGGCCAACGACACCACCTACGGCCTGGCCGCCACCGCCTGGACGAACAACCTGAGCCGGGCACACCGGCTGGCGAAGCGATTGGACGCCGGAACGGTCACGCTGAACTGCCAGTTGGTCTTCGATCACGCGGTGCCTTTCGGGGGCTACAAGCAGTCCGGCTGGGGTCACGAGTTCGGCTGGGAGGGCGTCGACGCCTACTTGAAAACCAAGTCGGTGTGGGCCCAGCTCTGAGTTCGCGTTTTCACGCCGCACGGCCCCGGCTGCTATGGTGCTTTGCTTATGCCCGAGATGGATCGTCGCAACATGATGCTGATGACGGGCTTCGCGGCGCTGACGGCCGCGATCCCGCTCCCCCAGGCAGCTGCTGACCGGGGGCGCCAGCCGCCGGCGCCCGCCGCGCCGCCCAGCGGGCAATCGGGGCCCTACATCTTCCAGGACGAGTTCGACGGGCCGGCCGGCTCAGCCCCCGATTCGTCGAAGTGGATAGTGGCCCGAGCCCGCGAGACGATGAAGGATCCGACGTATTGGGAGCTCCCTGAGCACGTCGGTCAGTATCGCGACGATCGGCAGAACGTCTTTCTCGACGGCAAGTCCAACCTGGTCCTGCGCGCGGCGAAGGACGGCCCCACCTATTACGGCGGCAAGATTCAAAGCCCCTGGCGGGGCGGCGTCGGCCACACCTGGGAAGCCCGCATCAAGTTCGACTGCCTGACCCCCGGCTGCTGGCCCGCCTGGTGGCTGGGCAATGAGGATCGCGGCGAAATCGACATCATCGAGTGGTACGGCAACGGCAGCTGGCCGTCGGCGACCACGGTCCACGCCAAATCCAACGGCGGCGAATGGAAGACGCACAACGTCGCGCTGGACAGTGGCTGGCACACCTGGCGCTGCCAGTGGGACCAGGCCGGTATCCGCTTCTGGAAGGACTACTCCGACGGCGCGGCGCCCTACTTCGACGTGCCGGCAAGTTCGCTGCCGGATTGGCCGTTCAACGACCCGGGCTACACGGCGTTTCCGGTGCTGAATCTTGCGGTCGCCGGATCCGGCGGCGGAGACCCTGGGCCGGGAAGCTATCCCGCGCAGATGCTCGTCGACTATGTCCGGGTCTGGTAGTTCTTCCTCAGTGAGTCAACCGCGCGACGGCGCTATAGGGCTGGCGGGCGCCGGGACGGCGCGGATCTGTTTGGGGAAGACGAGCGACCAGGCGCATCGACAACGGTAAGCGGCGGAATCGTCGAGCCGCCATCAATGACGACTCCACCTCGACCGTCCGCCAGCCAAGCTCTTCGAAGTAAGCCAGGCCGTTTTCCGGTGCGAATTTGAACGGCGCACTCTCCGATATGCCTGCCATTTTCTTGTTCATCAGCCTCTTGAGACCGGGACCGCCGAAATCCAGCATCCACCAAGCGACCTCGGGTCGCTTGATCGCCTGCGACAGAGCGTCGACATCGTGATGGTCGAGGTAATACAGCAGGCCCTCGGTCAGCACCAGCGCTCTGCCGGCACCGTCTAGCGCCTCGTCGAAGAAGGCTTCCCGGGCGCGCGGGTCGGCCAGGTCGACGGCGGTGCGGGTCAGTCGGCATCGCGGCCTGTCCTCGGAAAGCAGCCGCGCCTTCTCGTTGAGCAATCCAGGCAGATCGGCCTCCACCCAGTCGAAATTCGCCGGCAGGTCCAAACGATACGGTCGGGTGTCCAATCCGGCGGCCAAGTTGAGCACGCGGTCACAGCCGTCGGCGATCGCATCGAGGATCGTGTCGTCGATGATCTTGGTTCGTGCCACCAGCCACCATCCGTTGCGGGTCGTGCGCGGCGATCCGGCGACGATGGCGCGGCCGTGCTCACCGGCCAGGCGTTCGGCGAACGGGTCGATGAACAATGCGTCGCGTCTTGCCGATTCGGTGGCCCGATGCAACGCCGTCCAACGCGCGGTATCAGAGACGTGCGTGATGAGCGGCTCGTTATCGGACATACGTTGCGTTATAGCATCCGCGGCTGACGGTTCTGGTTGCTTGCCGTCCTGTCTGGGCAGATGCACACCGCGAACGCGCGTAGTGTCCCGGCCATGATCCCGCAGGAGATCGCAGACCTGACTCCGGCCTTCTTCGCCGACGCACTGGGGCGCGACGTCGATTGCGCTGAGCTTATCGATCGACACTCGGGCACGACGGGCCGCTCGCGGTTCCGGCTCAGCGGCGACCCTGCCCTGCCAGCGACCGTTTTCGTCAAGTTGGCCCCGTTCAATGCGGTGCAGCGCGAATTCGTCGCCGCCGTGGGTATGGGCGTGGCCGAGGCGCGCTTCTACCGCGATCTGGCGCGGGAAGTGCCGGTGCGCGTACCGCACCCGCATTACGCCGAGACCGACGGTGAGCGGTATGTGATGGTGCTCGAGGATTTGGAAGCCTCGGGTTGCCGCTTCCCCGGTCCCCGAGATCCCGACATCGAGCGGCGTGGCGGTGACATCGTCGAGCAACTGGCCGCCCTGCACGGGAAGTACTGGGACACAGCCCGATTCGACGATCCCGCGGACCTCGGTTGGCTCGCGGGAAAGGGTATCGGAAATTCCGGCGGCGGCCACGAGACGGCGTTCGTCAAGATGGCCGTCGACAATCTCGGCGCCCAATTCGACGCGGCGTTTCACCGGATCGCCGATTTCTACCTCACGCACACGCCGGCAATCCTGGAGCTGTGGAATTCGGGGCCGGGCACCCTTGTCCACGGTGATCCCCATATCGGCAATCTGTTCGTCGACGTGCGCGCTGGAGATCGCACTGGCTTTCTCGATTGGGGGTTTTTGGGCCGATCGCCCGGGGTGCGCGACGTGGCATATGTCTTATGCAACTCGATCCCCGCAGAGGTGCGAGCCGCGAACGAACACAGCTGGCTGCGGCGCTACCGCGAACTGCTCGCAGAGTGCGGCGTGGTGCTTACCGACGAGGAGGCATGGCGACAATATCGTGTGTTCGCCGTCTACTCCTGGGTCGCGGCGGCGTCGACAGCGGGCATGGCATCGAAGTGGCAGCCGTTGCATGTCGGGTTGGCGGGCACTCGGCGGACAACCGAGGCATGTGCGCACCTCCACTCGGTTGAACTGTTGGAGGAGCTGGTATAACGACGGGCTCGTCGCCGAGATCGCCGAGATCGACGTCAACGCGAACTTTGCCGCGCTGGTGTCGATCTCGTCGACCAAACTAAGTGGTGAGCGTGAAACTGGGGAGTCGCAATGCCGATGATCGATGTGACCTTCGTGCGTGGTTCGCTGGACGACGATGCCTCAAGCAGCTTGGCCGACGAGCTGGTCACCGCGCTGCTGCACGCCGAGCGCGCCCTCGACACCGCATTCATGCGCGAGAACACGGTGGTGTACCTGCATGCGTTGGAGTCCGGAGCGCAATTGGTGGGGGGCCGCGAGGCCGGCCAGCCCCGATTCCGGGTCGACCTGACGGTATTCGAAGGGGCGCTGTCGAAAGACCGCAAGGAACAACTCGCCGCCGACGTACACGCGGCGGTCTGCGCGGCCGCCGACATCGATCCCTCGGGCCCGCGCGCGTATCACGTGTGGACGCTGATACATGAAATACCGGAGGGCAATTGGGCCGGGGCGGGCAAAGTCGTTTACTACCAACAGGTTAAGGGGCTTGTCGCCGACGACTCCTAGGGTCGCCGAGCAGACGCAAAAGCACCCAATTTCGCCACGAAATGCGGGCTTTTGCGTCTGCTCGCGCGACCGGCGTAGTGTTCCCAAGTCATGAGCGACGCGATCCAATTCGTCGATGCGAACGGACTGAAATTCGCGTATCTGGAGGAGGGCACGGGCCCGCTCGTGCTCATGCTGCACGGCTTCCCGGACACCGCGCATTCGTGGGACGATCTTCGCCCGCGGATCGCCGCCAAGGGCTACCGCGCGGTTAGTCCTTTCATGCGTGGATACCACCCCACCGCGGTCCCGGATCGAGACCCCGACCAAGAGACCTTGGCGCGCGATCCACTCGCGCTGATCGAAGCGCTCGGCGCACCTGACGCCGTAGTGATTGGGCACGACTGGGGCGCGTCGGCCGCATACGGTGCCGCTGCTCTGGGTCCGGACCGCGTGAAAAAGCTCTTCGTGGTTGGCATTCCGCATCCTGCAGCACTCAAGCCGTCGCCGAAGAAGCTGTGGGGCGCCCGCCACTTCGCCGCCTACAAGCTTCCAGGGGCGCCAAATAGATTTGCGCGCAACGACTTTGCTGCTCTCCCCGCCATATACCGGCGCTGGTCGCCGACCTGGAGTCCCGACCCTTCTGAATTCGACGCCGTGCGCGCGAGCTTCGCGAACACTGCGAGCCTGAACGCGGCGTTCGGTTACTACCGGAAGCTCTCCCCTATTCCGAGCGCCTCGCTGAAGGCGCGAATCACGGTGCCCACGGTGGTATTCGCGGGGCTCGACGATCCGATAGTCACCCCGGCGGACTATCGCGGCGCTGGGCGGATGTTCGAGAACGAGTACATCGTCGAGGAGGTACCTGGCGGTCACTTCATGCACCGCGAGCATCCCGATGCGTTCGCCGAGCGGCTGCTGCCGCATCTGTGATTCGGCGTGGTTGCGCGCTGAGTAACGGGTGGCCTTGTGCGGTGGATCGTGGACGGCATGAACGTGATCGGGACTCGTCCGGACGGTTGGTGGAAGGATCGTCACCGCGCGATGGTCGCGCTGGTGGACCGGCTCGAGCGGTGGGCGTCAACGGCGGGCGACGATGTGACGGTGGTGTTCGAACGGCCACCGTCCAGCGCGATCCCCGCATCGGCAATTGTGGTGGCGCATGCACCAAAGGCGAGCGCCAACTCGGCGGACGACGAGATCGTCCGGCTGGTAGCAGCCGACCCGCGACCGGATGAGATTCGCGTCGTGACATCAGACCGGCTGTTGGTCAATCGCGTCCGCGCTATGGACGCATCGGTCTGCCCGGCCGAAACCTTTCGTGACATGATCGACCCGCGTTCCGCCGGCGCGAAACCTTGGGAGCATCATGCCGATTGACCGTGCGGTCCCCACCAACCGGGTCTGCGACCTCGCGCGGATCGACATTCCGATCATTCAGGCCCCGATGACCTACATCGCCGGCGCCCAGCTGGCCGCGGCGGTCTCCAACGCCGGCGCACTGGGCATCATCGAAACCACGTCGGAGCAGGGCCGGGCCGACCTGCGGCGGGTGCGCGATCTCACCGACGGTTCGGTCGGCGCGAACATCGCGCTCCTGTTCAACCGCGACCCCGCCGTGGTGGATCTGTTGGTGGACAACGATATTCGCTTCGTCACCACCTCCGCAGGCGACCCCGCGCTGCTGATCGACCGGCTACATGATGCGGGCATCACCGTGTTCCATGTGGTGGGCACGCTGGCGGCAGCGAGGAAGGCGGTGGACGCGGGCGTCGACGGCCTGGTGGTCGAGGGAGTGGAGGGCGGCGGGTTCAAGAACCGATTCGGCGCGTCGACCATGGTGCTGCTGCCGTTGGTGGCGGCCCACGTGGACGTACCGATCGTCGCGGCCGGCGGGATCTGTGACGCCCGTTCCATGGCAGCCGCATTCGTGCTGGGCGCCGAAGCTGTGCAGATGGGCACGCGGTTGCTCGCCTCGGCGGATTCGCCGGTGCACGGCAACCTCAAGCAAGCCGTCGTTCGCGCCGACGAAACGTCGACCGTGCTGCTGCCCCTCGACGGCAAGCGAATGATGCGGGTGATCCGGACGCCCGCCGCCGACAAAATCGACGCATCGATGTCCGCTCAGGAAGGCGGCGCAGCGTTGCAACGAGTCCAGCGGCTCTACTTCGACGGGGACCTCGATGCCAGCGTCGCCAACACCGGTCAAGTGGCCGGGCGCATCGACGAGATACTGCCGGCCGCCGACATCATCAAGCAGATGTGGTCCGGCTGTCGCGAAGTACTGGCCGCCACAGCGGGCCGCATCGGTTAGCGGACGAGCAGACGCAAAAGCGCCCGACACACCGAGCGAAAGCGTGATTTTGCGTCTGCTCGGCGGAGGAAAGTCAGCTCAGCTCAGTGCGGCGAGCGCGGCGTCGTAGTCCGGCTCTTGTGCGATCTCGGGGACCAGCTGCGCATAGGCGACGTTGCCATCGGCGTCGATCACCACAACCGCGCGGGCGAGCAGGCCGGCCATTGGACCGTCGGTGATGGTGACGCCGTAATCCTCGCCGAAGCTGTCGCGAAAGGCCGAGGCGGTCACGACATTCTGGACGCCTTCTGCGCCGCAGAATCGCTGCTGCGCGAACGGCAGGTCTTTGGAAACGCAGACTACTGTTGCGCCCGTCGCACCGGCGCGCTCGTTGAAGGTTCGCACGCTGGTCGCGCACACCGGGGTGTCGATCGACGGAAAGATGTTCAGCAACACGGATTTGCCGCGGAACTGATCGCTGCTGACCGTTCCCAGGTCGCCGCCGGTCAGTCCGAAGCTGGGGGCCGGTGATCCGACCGCGGGCAGCTCGCCGACGGTATTGATCGCATTTCCGCGCAAGGTTATCTGTGCCATGGCCACAGTCTGCCAAGGGCGATCGGGCAGCCTTCCGCCAGGTCCGCCGATCCGGCGCTGACGTGCATGTCCTAAATGGTGGGGTGCATGGCGTAGACGCCATGCCTGTTCCTGGCCAACACTAGGTCCATGGCTCGGAAAGTGCTCATGGTCGGCTTCCCCGGCGTGCAGGCGCTCGACTTGGTGGGGCCCCATGAGGTGTTCACGGGCGCATCGATGCTCACCAGCGGTGGATACGAGGTCGCTGTCGTGTCGCCCGGCGGCCAAATGGTCACCACGGCCACCGGACTGGCCTTCATGGCAGAAGCGCTGCCAGACCCGGGCGACCCGGTCGATACCGTCATGCTCCCCGGGGGCGCCGGCGTCGATGCCGCACGATCCGACCGCGAGTTCGTGAAGTGGATCGAAGAGGTCTCGCGGACTGCCCGGCGCCTGGTCACCGTCTGCACCGGGGCGTTCCTCGCGGCCGAGGCCGGGTTGCTGGACGGCTGCCGCGCGACCACCCACTGGGCCTTCGCCGGCCGCTTGGCCCGCGAGTTCCCCCGTGTCAACGTCGATCCGGACCCGATCTTCATCCGCAGTTCCGAGACGGTGTGGACGGCCGCGGGCGTCACCTCGGGAATCGACCTCGCGCTCGCGCTGGTCGAGGACGACCACGGCACCGAGGTGGCGCAAACGGTCGCCCGTTGGCTCGTGCTGTATCTGCGCCGCCCGGGCGGACAGACACAGTTCGCCGCGCCGGTGTGGATGCCGCGGGCCAAACGGGCCCCCATCCGCGAGGTGCAGGAGTCCGTCGAGGCCGAACCGGGTGGCTCGCACAACATCGATGATTTGGCCCGCCGTGCGGCGATGAGCCCACGTCATTTTACCCGGGTGTTCACCGACGAAGTCGGCGAGGCGCCCGGGCAGTACGTGGAACGCGTCCGCACCGAAGCCGCTCGCCGGCAGCTGGAAGAGTCCGACGACACCGTCGTGGCGATCGCCGCCCGGTGCGGCTTTGGCACCGCAGAAACCATGCGGCGCAACTTTATTCGGCGCATCGGCGTTTCGCCGGACCAGTACCGAAAAGCTTTTGCCTGACGACAATCCAAAAGCCCTACCAGAGAGGAATGACGATGACCCAAATCGCCTTCGTGGCATATCCGGGATTCACCGCGCTGGACATGATCGGCCCCTACGAGGTGTTGCGTCAGCTGCCGCACGCCGAGGTGCGGTTCGTCTGGCATGAAGCCGGACCGATCACCGCCGACTCCGGCGTTCTGGTGCTCGGCGCCACGCATTCGCTAGCTGAAACACCTTCGCCCGACGTGATTCTGGTACCCGGTGGCCCGTCGACTCCGGTGCACGCGCGCGACGAGAAGCTGCTCGATTGGCTGCGCCAGGCCCACCAGACCGCGAGTTGGACGACGTCGGTGTGCTCGGGCTCGGTGATTCTGGCAGCCGCCGGTCTGCTCAAAGACAAGCGGGCCACCTCGCATTGGATCGCACTCCCCGCGTTGAAGGCATTCGGCGTCATCCCCGTTGGCGACGAGCGAATAGTGCACCAGGACAACGTCATTACGAGTGCCGGCGTATCTGCAGGACTTGACCTGGCGTTGTGGCTGGCCGGACAGCTGGCCGGTGAAGGCCGGGCGAAGGCGATCCAGCTCGCGATCGAATACGATCCACAGCCGCCGTTCGATTCCGGCCACATGTCGAAGGCGTCGGCGACCACGAAAGCCGCGGCCACAGCGCTGCTCTCCAAGGACAGTGCCAAGCCGGCCAACCTCAAGGCCACCACATTGCTGGCGTGGGACCAAGCGCTGGCCGCGGTCCGGTCGCGGCGGCGCAAACGGCTGCCGGTGGGCTCTTCGGCCTGACGACGCCCAGCCGCGAGCAGACGCAAAAGCACCCGTTTCGGCACGAAAACGGGTGCTTTTGCGTCTGCTCGCCACTATCTCCAGCGGCCCTCCAAGGATCCTTTTAGAACTCGTAGAGAACTCATTTAGGCGCTCCAGGAAGCATCGTGCTCAATCCCGCAGAGAGCGGGACATTCAGAGACCATTCCGCCACAGACGCCGCGGAACGAATCGAAGGAAGCGCGATGACCACGCTAGCCACTTGGGCCCGTCCCCACCACAGCGACGTTCGCTCGCGCCGACGCCGTCGCTTTGGCAATGACGGCGGCGCGCCGGTTGAGGTCATGGAAGGCGCGCCCAGCCTGGCCGGTCGACTCCTCTCGTTCGGTGCGCGGCACGCTCTGCGCCCGGTGCTGTCAATCGGTACCCAGTTGCCAGTTCCGTGGCCCTATGGTGCGCTCGACTTCGTCGCTCGCGCGTTGCCGCCGAGCCCCGGCACGGTGCTCTCCACCGTGGAGTTGGCGAACTGCACCGCCCAGCTCATACGAGCGAAAGGCGTGCAATCGGCCGACGGCACGGGACGCGTCATCCTCTTCCTGCACGGCGGCGCATTCCTGGCCGGCGGAAAGCACACACATGCACGGTTGTGCTCGGTCCTCTCGCGTCTCGCCGATGCGCCGGTGCTCCTGGTGGACTACCGCTTGTTGCCCAAGCACTCGCTGGGTCAGGCGATCGACGACTGCGAGGATGGCTACTACTGGCTGCGCGAGATCGGTTACGAGGCAGACCAAATCGTGCTCGCCGGGGATTCGGCCGGCGGCTACCTTTCGCTGGCACTGGCCGAGCGGCTGTTGGGCGACGGCGAGCACCCGGCGGCCCTGGTGGCAATGTCCCCGCTGCTTCAGTTGGGCGCCGCTTCCAAGCAAGCGCACCCGAACATCCATTCGGATGCGTTGTTCGCGTCCGGAGTTTTCGACTTCCTCAACGGCCTGATCGAGAAGGCCGCTGCCCGCCGGGTCATCGACGGGACACCAGAAGCCATCATCGAGCCGCTCGAGCGGGTGGAACGTGGACTGCCGAAAACGCTTATCCACGTCTCGGGTTCGGAGGTCATGCTGCACGACGCGCGTCTGGGAGCGCGCCGGCTGGCCGACGCCGGTGTGCAGGTGGAGGTGCGGATCTGGCCTGGCCAGCTGCACGGCTTCCAGATTGCCGCCGGGCTGGTCCCGGAAGCCGATCGATCATTGCGCCAGATCGCCGATTACATCCGGGAGGCCACTCCGGAATACCTTCGCGAGGTTGCCAGCTAGCTCTTTGGCTGCGGAATTTCCCCGGTGGCCAGCTGACCACCGGCTTGGAGCCAGGCGTTGACCACTCGGGGCGCATCGCGGTTCGGGTTGTAGATGTCTTCTTCGCTGGAAAACAGGCCATCGCCGGCGTAGACCAGCCGCGTCCAGTTCGGAAACCAGAACGGTTCGCCGTTCGGGTCCGTCGGGTGGTCGAGCAGATTCCTGATCATCATGACGACTGCGTCATTGTCTTCGTCGAAGGCGATCCAGTCGCTTGGGAAGCGCATGTGTGGAAAAGGCGCCATGACGCCGACGATCCACTGCCGCACCGCCTCACGACCGTGAAAGACCCCGTAGTGATGCTCGGTGTAGACGACGTCCTCGGTAAACAGATCGGCGAAGGGCCGCCAGTCGCCGGAAGCGGAACACCCTTCGGCCACTGCGGTGTAGTTGCTGACCGCTTGCTCGATTTCGGCTCTGGTGAACTTGCCCATAACTGACACCCTAGGACGAGCGGTGGGCACAAGTCCGGCAATTTGCTGCTCACTGGTCCGCGGCAGTTCTACTCTTACGCAATGACGCAACCACCTGCAGGCCCGCCGTACCCTTACGAGCCGCCCGCCGCGCCGCCGCCACCTCCGTTCCAGCAACCTCCGTTCCAGCCGCCCCCGAGCCAGCAGCCGCCGCCCTATCCGCCGCCGGCGCCTGGTTACTACCAGCAGGGGGCACCTCAGGCTCGGACCACGAGTGGGTTTGCGGTCGCCGCACTGATTCTCGGCATCATCGGCGCAATATTGCTGAGCATTCCGTTCGGCATCATTGCGCTGGGCAGAACCAAACCCGGCGGCCAAAAAGGCCGAGGAATGGCAATCGCGGGCCTGGTTTTGTCTGCCCTATGGGCAGTGGTTGTGGTTGTGGCTATCGTTGCCGGCGCTCTGTCGCCGACGCATAACACCAGTGCCCGAAGCGCCAAAGTCGGTGACTGCTGGGCCGATATCCCCACCGGAAACCGCGTCTCGCGGGTGAACACCACCAGCTGCGATCGTCCACATCGCGGCGAGGTGGTTGGCGTATTGACGATGCCCGGCGGGTCCTACCCGGCTCAGTCGGTGTTTCAGAGCTACAAGCAGAAGTGCCGCGAAGCCTTGGCGTCCTATTCGTCTACTGCCATGGACGATTCCAGCGTCGACTTGGCCGTCATGCCTCCGTCGGAGGACTCATGGAAACAGGGTGACCGCGATATGGTTTGCATCGCAACGTTTTCCAGCGAGCGAACCGGGTCGATCAAGGGCTGAGCATTGGGTGTCAGTGACGGCTCCGACGCGACCTTGGCGGTCTCGTCACATCTGCCTCTCGGGTACCAGAAGGGTGCGCCATGTCGGGGTGTGGAAAGCGCTGTCACGGGTGCTATCAGATTGCGCAATGAATGGCCAAGCATCGCGGCGACTGATGTGGCTGATGTGCCTGGGTGGCTTCGCCGAAATTCCTTGCCGCGCAATTCACGTCACCTGCCCCGAGCAACCCGGCCCCACTACTGGAGGCATCGATAACCGATGAGCGTATTAGACCTGTTTGACCTGCACGATAAGAAGGCGCTGGTGACGGGCGGTTCCAGCGGCATTGGCAAGCGAGTGGCGCAGGCATACGTCGAAGCCGGAGCTGAAGTAGCCATTGCCGCATTGCATTCCGATGTCAAGGACTTGGAGCGGGTGGCCGGCGAGTTGGTGGCAGCCGGCGGCAAGGTCGTGCCCATTTGCTGCGATGTGACTCAACACGAGCAGGTGACGAGCATGCTCGACCAGGTGACCGCGGAGTTGGGCGGAATCGACATCGCGGTCTGCAATGCCGGCATCGTAAGCGTCGTCCCGATGCTGGAGATGTCGCTCGATGAGTTCCAGCGCATCCAGGACACCAACGTGACCGGCGTGTTCCTGACCGCACAGGCGGCGGCGCGGGCGATGGTCCGACAGGGACACGGCGGGGTCATCATCAACACCGCATCGATGTCCGGTCGCATCGTCAATGTCCCCCAGGAGACTGGCCACTACTGCACCTCCAAGGCGGCGGTCGCTCACCTGACCAAAGCCATGGCGGTCGAGTTCGCGCCGCACAACATCCGGGTGAACAGCGTCAGTCCGGGCTACATCCTCACCGAACTCGTGCAGCCTCTCGTCGAGTATCACGCGCTGTGGGAGCCGAGAATCCCGCTGGGCCGCCTAGGCCGGCCGGAGGAGCTGACCGGACTGTACCTCTACCTGGCCAGCGCGGCCTCGAGCTACATGACCGGCTCGGACATCGTGATCGACGGCGGATACACCTGCCCTTGACATAGCAAGATGCTCAGTTCACCGAACCAGGCAGCGACGGCCGAAACGCGTGCGCACACCGGGCGAAAACAGTGCCCGCAACGGCGCGCCGGTTGGCTCGACTCCGCTTGCGCTCAGCAGGTCGTCGTGCAACTCGATGATCTCGGCCGCCCGAAACGACCATGGCGCATGCTCATTCGGCACCCACCATGTGCGGCCGGCCGTGCGGGTGTGGGCACCCCAGCGGGCAGTCAGCCACACCTCGAGGGACGTCGGCTTGACCACGTCGCCGATGGCTACCGTCAGGTGGCTGCGCAGTCCGCGCCGCGGCCAGCGCCGCACGCTGTGATAGCTGACCTGGCCGGCCGTCCGCGTTACCCGCATCTTCGCCCACGTGTAAGGGATGCCGAGGCCGATCCTGGTGACGGGAACCGCCGCCAGCCGCGCCGTCTCCAGCGACCGGAACAGCACACCGTGGCGGCCCGCGTCGTCGACTGAGTAGAGGCGGACATTGGTCTCCGCAAAGCTTCCGAAGTACGGAAGCGGAAGTGTGGCACCGAGTTTGGTGCTCGTCAGGACGAAAGGGATCAACCCCACGTAGGTTCTGCCGTCTGCGAAGATGTCGGGGCGGGTGCCCGGCGGGTACATGTCGGCGACGTTCTCCGGGCGCGTCGGCCAGTGCAGAAAGGTCAAGTCATTCCAGCGTTGATCAAAGGTGACCCGCCCGGCCAATGGTGGCGGAGTGACCGAAGGGCCGCCGACGTTAATGCGCACCCAATTCGCCGCTGAGGTATTGCTCGCGGCAGGCCCGGCGCGCGAGCTTTCCGCTCGTAGTACGTGGGATAGCGCCGGCCGGCAGGAATACGACGTCTGCGACGGAGAGCCCGTGGCGATTGGACACCGCCGTACGGATTGCCTCGATCGCGAGCTGCGGGTCGGCGCGACTGGTGCCGGGCGCACGTTCGGCGACGATCACCAGTTGCTCACCGGCGCCGGCCGATCCTGGCGGACGGTTTGCGGGCGCGGCAAACGCGGTCACGTATCCACGTCGCACCAGCGGTGACGCCTCGGTGGTGGTGGCTTCGATGTCCTGCGGATAGTGGTTGCCTCCGTCCCCCCCTTCCAAGGTCACCAGGTCCGCGATGCGGCCGGTGATGTAGAGCTCGCCATCCAGATACACGCCCAGATCGCCGGTGCGCAGCCAGTTTCCGTCGAGTGGCGTCCCGTCGGCGTGACTGCCTTCGGCGAGCCGCGATTGCAGCTTGGCTCCGAAGGCCAGCCGGGTTTCTTCGGGCCGCCGCCAGTAACCCCGCCCGACGTTGTCGCCGTGCAACCAGACTTCGCCAATCTCACCGTCGGGCAATTCGGTTCCGGTGTCCGGGTTTACGATCACCCCCCACAGGCTGCGGGCAACCTGACCACACGACACTTGCGCGACGGCGTTGGGGGCGTCAGCTGCGACGCGGACCGCCCGGCCGGCACCCAACTGCTCGCGGTCGAGGTAGATCACCTTCGTCTCCGCGTTGTGGCCGATGGTCGCAATCATCAATGTTGCCTCGGCGATGCCGTACGAGGGCTTGAATGCGGTGCGCGGCAATCCGTACGGGCCGAATGCTTTGTTGAACGTCGTCACCGCATCGATGCTCACCGGTTCGGACCCGATGATCAGCACGACGTTGCTCAGGTCGATGTCCTCACCGGGCGCGGGCAGTCCGCGTTGCGCGGTCCATTCGTATGCGAAGTTGGGGGCCGCGGTGACCACCCGTCCGGTACGAGATCCGGCCGATAGCGCCTGAATCCAGCGCTGTGGCCGGCGCACGAATGCGGTTGGCGACATCAGGGTGGTGTGTCCGCCGTATACGGTCGGAAACCCGATCATGGACAAGCCCATATCGTGGTAAAGCGGTAACCAGCTGACGCCGTGGGTATTTCGGTTCAGCAAGTCGATCGACAGGATCATCTGCACAAGATTTGTTTGGACCGCGCGGTGGGTGATCTCCACGCCGACCGGCGGCCGGGTGGCACCCGAGGTGTACTGCAGGTAGGAAACCGCGTCCAAATCCAGCTCGACCGGGGTGAACTGCTCGCCGGCCGAGTCGGGTATTTCATCGATGACGATCACCTGCGGCTGGCGCAGCTGCGGACGGCCGGCCAGGAACTTCTCGATAGTGTCTTTGCCTGCCGTCGTGGTGAGCACCACCGTGGGCTCAGAATCGTGCAGCGCAATTTCCAGACGTTCCGCATGGCCCGGCAGTTCGGGGGCGAACAGCGGCACCGCTATGCTGCCAGCCTTGATCGCCGCGTAAAAACCGGCGACCCAGTCGATGCTCTGCGGCGCGAGGACGGCCACCCGATCACCGGGTCCGGCGAACTGTTGCACTCGCGCACTGATGGCTCGTAAGCGGACGCCGAATTCGGACCAGGTGACCTCCTGCGCCTGACCCTCGGACCGGGCGTAATCCAGGTAGCGGTAAGCCACCATGTCGCCGATATTGGCGACGTTGCGTTCGATGAGAGAGATCAGCGTGGTACCTGGCGGCAACGCGATGTTGCCGTCGGCGTCCAGGCAATCGTCGATCTCTAGCAGGCCTTTTGGAGCCGCGGAGTCCTGCTCGGAACCGAAATCCATACCCGAAGTCTATGCAGGCGGGATCGGCTGAAGTCCGTGCCGCATCTGGGGCCCGATAGCGTGCAGCCGAGTCGTCACGATACGCTGCCGGAGGCCGCATCCTCCTGATCGGATTGGCAGTAGGGCGCACCCAATTGCGGCACCTCGAGTGGGCCATCTTTGCGGGCGGCCCCGATAGCACTGCTCAGCAGCGGGGCCAATCCCGCGAACGAACCCACGTCGAACAACATCAGCGTCAGCAACCTGTTGTGGACGTAGGCCAGCGAGCTGCCGGTGTCGGGGTTGGCCCATCCGACTGTCCCGCCGAGTCCGATGTGTCCATAGCCGGGCAACAGCCCCGGGATCGGCGACGATTGGTAGCCGTGGTGGTAAGTGAACGGGATGCCGAGGTTGAGGTCCGGCGTCAGGTCGGGCTTTGCCTTCAGCCCTTCCACTAACTCGGCGGACAGCAGCCGTGATCCCTCCATTTCGCCGCCGTTCGCAATGGCGCCGTACACCTTGGCCAGGGCACGCGCGGTCACGACGCCATTGACTGCCGGGATCTCGCCGTCGAGAAACGGCATCTGGCCCTGCAGCATGGAAAGGATGCCGGGGAAATAGATCGAGCCGAGCACGCCGGAGAACGACAGATTCGCGACTTTCGGCGCGACAAAGTCGAGGACCGGCGTAGGGAAATTGGCCTGCGGCAGCAGCGTCTGGGCCACGGTTGTCGGCGCTCCGGCCGGCGGACGGCCAAGATGCAGACCGTCGGTGTCGAGGGGTTCGGCGAGTTCTTCGCGGAACAGCTCACGCATGCCCTTGCCGGTCACCGCCCGGGCCAGCCCGGACAGCAGCCACCCGTAAGTGATCGCGTGATAGGCCAACTTTCCGTGTAGGGAGTCCAGTGGCGCCTCGGCCAGCCGCGCTTCCATCGCGAGGTGGTCGAGTATCTCCTCTTTGCCGACGCCTTTGAGGTGCGCCAGGCCGGATCGGTGCCGTAGCACATCGCTGACGGTGATCTCGGATTTGCCGTTGGCGCCGAATTCCGGCCAGTAGTCGGCGACGGGCGCTTCGTAGGACAGCAGGCCGCGGTCGGCCAGCCGGTGAATGACCGTCGCGGACAGGCCCTTGGTGGCGGAGAACACCATGGCGCCGGTATCCGCTGTCCACGGCACCTGTCCTTTTCGGTCGGCGAACCCCGTCCACACGTCGACGACCGGTACTCCGTCGATATACACGGACAGCGCCCCACCGCCGAGCTTGCGTGCGGGGAACAACGCCGAGAATGCTTTGACGGCTGCCCCGAAACGCGAATCGCAGGCGCCTTGCACGCCGGATGGAAGGCCATTGTCAGCGGTGAGGACAGACGGCTTCGCCATATGTGAATGATTCCGCCCAGGGCGCCTCGGCGCACGAGAAATGACGATTTGCCGGTTCAGTCATGCCGCCATGACGGGTCTCGGCCCAGGCGGGCCAGCAACCTCGACTGGCTGTCGGCGTCCGCCGCGACGGCAAACGGTGCGGCGAACATCCCAGAGGCACTCAGTGCGCGCGGATCGGTCGGCAGTTGCGCCAAGAAGGCCGCGCACCATTCGGGATCCAGCGAATCGTCGGCACCGACTGCCCGCGCCAGGTCCCAGGTATGCACCAGGACGTCCTGCGTCAGACGCGGAACCAACTTTCCGGCATCCAGCTGCGTCGCCGGATTGTTCGCGACCGCGGGCACCTCAATGACCCGCTCGAAGAGTTCGCGATTGCCCAGGGCCTGCCGAATTCTCTCGTAGGTCAGGTCCCAGCGCAGTTGCGGATTATGCTGCGGGCGTTGTGGTTTCAAGCCCAAGGGCCGCAAGAGCAACACATCGTGAAAACCGATGACGTGTTCCAGCACATCTCTGGCGTGCCAGCCCGCGCACGGGGAGCTGCGGCCCCATTTGCCGTCGGCGCATCTGACGGCGGACCCGAACCGCCGGCATACCGCCAGGTGCAGCCCGCCGGTGTCCATGCTCAGTCTTCCGACCGCAGAGGCCTTTTCGCCAGGGAGCGATTCGGGTCGGCGTCGCGCTCGGCAGCCAGCAACTGAGCGTCGACCATACCGCCGAGGGTGTTGTGATTGCCGACCAGCAAAGCCCCCTTCTCAGGAACGTTTTCGATGCCGTAGACCTTCGGCTTGATCACCTTGCGCAAGGGCTCCATAAGCCGCAGCGCCGCAGCGACGTCGGCTTTGGTGGGTGCCCGCGGAACTGAAACGGTGTCAGCGCGACTCACAGGCTGAGTATGCGCGCGGCGCGATGAGTATGCGTCTGATTCCGCATGGCGACCTGGAGGCTTCACGACGACGCGGCGCAGGTAGGGTCGGTCAGGTCTTCAGTCGGTCTACCAGGGAGTGCGCGCATGCCGGGTCGGAAATACACGTTCGAGGTCAACAAGACCAGTAGCGCGCCGGCGGCGACGTTGTTCCGTCTCGAGGTCGACGGTGGAAACTGGTCGAATTGGGCCAAGCCGATCGTCCTTACCTCCAGTTGGGCGCGCCAGGGTGACCCGGCGCCGGGCGGCGTAGGGGCCATTCGCAAGGTGGGCGCCTGGCCCGTTTTCGTCATGGAGGAAACGGTCGAATATGAACAAGACCGTCGCCACGTCTACAAACTGGTGGGAACCGCGCCCGTTGAGGATTACCTGGCCGAGGTCGTCTTCACGCCGAATGCCGCCGGCGGCACCGACATCCGCTGGACTGGTTCGTTCGTCGAAAAGGTTCGCGGGACGGGCCCCCTGGTGCGGGCCGCGATGGGCGGCGCGGTGCGGTTCTTCGCGGGACGGCTGGTCAAGGCCGCCGAACGCGAATCCGGCCGATAACGTTTAGCGCCTGGGGCGCAAGGGTTTTGGCTAGTCGTGCTGACTCGTCGCTGTGCTCCGAGCCGCTACTTCGAACCGACCTCGTCCTGATATTTCTTGGCCATGTGCTCGACGGCCTGTAACTGCGACTGGGCCAGGCCCTCCCGCACCTGACCGGCGCGCGCGGCGGCATCCAGGGTCGGTTGCGCCTGCCCCTGGAAGTGCGGGATCACCTCGGCGGCGAACAGCTCCGCGGATCGTTTGGTCGCGGCCGGATTGGCCCACTCATGGCCCATCTGCAACATGCAACCGAACCCGCCGGACTTGTCCCAGAGCCGCTGCACCTGCTCGCGTGCTCGCTCCGGCGTACCGATGACGCCCG
>NZ_LZIJ01000084.1 GCF_001667115.1 Mycobacterium sp. 852002-51163_SCH5372311
GCAGGCCCTCACCGGTCAGCGTGGTACGCCCGGCGGTGGCCCCGAGCACGAAGCCGCGCGCCATCTGGTCGGACGCCGCCCAGAAACCGTCGCCGGTGCGCTGGAAGCCGAACATCGAATAGAAGATGTAGATCGGGATCATCGGCTCGTTTTGCGTGGCGTACGACGTGCCGACGGCGGTGAAGCAGGCCACCGACCCGGCCTCGTTGATGCCCTCGTGCAGGATCTGCCCGACTTCGCTCTCCTTGTAAGCCAGCATCAGCTCGGCGTCCACGGCGGTGTACAGCTGGCCGTTGCGGTTGTAGATCTTGAGGTTCGGGAACCAGGAGTCCATCCCGAAGGTTCGGGCTTCGTCGGGAATGATCGGGACGATCCGTGGTCCAATCTGCTTGTCGCGCAACACTTCTTTGAACGTGCGCACGGTCGCCATGGTGGTGGCGACTTCCTGTTGACCCGATCCCTTCTTCAGCGCCTTATAGGTGTCGCGGCCGGGCAGTGTGAGCGCCTTGGCCTTGGTCCGGCGCTCGGGGATGAAGCCGCCGAGGGTGCGACGCCGGTCGAGCAGATAACGGATCTCGGGGGCATCCGGACCGGGGTGGTAGTACGGCGGCAGATAGGGGTCCTCGTCGATTTGGGCGTCGCTGATCGGGATGCGCATGGCGTCGCGGAAGTACTTCAGGTCGGCCAGCGCAAGCTTTTTCATCTGGTGAGTGGCGTTGCGGCCCTGGAAGTGTGCGCCTAACGAGTAGCCCTTGATGGTCTTGGCCAGGATGACCGTCGGCTGCCCCTTGTGGTCGATGGCAGCGCGGTAGGCGGCGTAGACCTTGCGGTAATCGTGGCCGCCGCGTTTGAGGTTCCAAATCTCGTCGTCGGTCATGTCCGCCACCAGCGCCTTGGTGCGCGGATCGCGACCGAAGAAATGGTCGCGCACGTAGGCACCGTCGTTGGCCTTGTACGTCTGGTAGTCGCCGTCGGGCGTGACGTTCATCAGGTTGACCAGCGCGCCGTCCTTATCGGCGTGCAGCAACGCGTCCCATTCGCGTCCCCACACCACCTTGATGACGTTCCACCCGGCGCCGCGGAAGAACGATTCCAGCTCCTGAATGATCTTGCCGTTGCCGCGCACTGGGCCGTCGAGGCGTTGCAGGTTGCAGTTGATCACGAAGGTCAGGTTGTCGAGGCCGTCAAGCGCTCCGAGGTGCAGCAGACCGCGGCTCTCCGGCTCGTCCATCTCGCCGTCGCCCAAGAAGCACCACACGTGTTGGTCGGAGGTGTCCTTGATGCCGCGGTCGTGCAGGTAGTGGTTGAACCGGGCTTGGTAGATGGCGTTCATCGGGCCGAGTCCCATTGACACCGTGGGGAATTCCCAGAAGTCGGGCATCAACCGGGGGTGCGGATAGGACGGCAGGCCGCCGCCGGGGTGGCTGTGCTCCTGACGGAATCCGTCCAGTTGATCCGCGGTGAGTCGACCCTCCAGGAAGGCCCGCGCATAGATACCGGGGGAGGCGTGGCCCTGGATGAAGACCTGGTCGCCGCCGCCGGGATGCGATTTGCCGCGGAAGAAGTGGTTGAAGCCGACTTCGTACAGCGCGGCGGAGGACGCGTAGGTCGAGATGTGGCCGCCGACGCCCACGCCGGGCCGTTGCGCGCGATGCACCATGATCGCGGCGTTCCACCTGATCCAGGTCCGATAGCGACGTTCGACGTCCTCGTCGCCGGGAAACCACGGTTCGAGCTCGGTCGGGATGGTGTTGACGTAGTCGGTCGACGTCAGCGCGGGGATGGCCACCCGCTGTTCGCCGGCCCGTTCCAGCAGCCGCAGCATCAGGTAGCGCGCCCGCGCGTGCCCCGAGCGTTCCAGCAGTTGGTCGAAGGACTCCAGCCACTCCGACGTCTCTTCGGGGTCGATGTCGGGCAGGTAGGACGCGACACCCTCGCGGATCACCCGAACACGGTCGGGTTCGCTTGTGCTGCTTGGGGTTTTGGCCAAATCGGTGCGCGTGAACTCGGTGGTCAACTTCCGCTCCTGTAGTTGGCGGGGTATCTGCTTAGTGATCTTCCCCCTATCGTGCCGCACCGATGCACTGGGCGGGTAGCTACCGTCCGATCGCGGCCGCGGCCCGAGATTGCGCAACGAAATCGGTGCGTCCACGGCGGCTGCAACCGCGACCCGGTAACGTCATGAGCCGTGCTCATCGGATGGCGTGCCTACCCTCGCAGGCACGTGGGGGAGTTCCCCAGGCGAGGTGCTCTGGCGCTTGGTTGTGTGGCGGTTGTCGTGATCGGGATGGTCGGCTGTACCAAGGTCACCAACGGCACCGGCAAGGCCAACGGCAGTCTGGCCCCGGCCTACCGCTCGTCGGTGTCGATGTCGGTGTCGGCGTCGGCGGCATCGTCGAGTATTCGGGAGACCCAGCGGCAACAGTCGCTGACGACCCGCGCCATTCGCAGCGCGTGCGACGGCCTGGCCACCACCAGCAAGGACGCCATCGACAAGGTGAACGCCTTCGTCGCGGCGTTCAATGCGGGACGCAACACCGGCCCCACGGAAGGCCCGGCCATCGACGCCAGCAACAACAGCGGCAACACGGTGGAGAGCAGCATCGGGCCTCCGTTGTCGCAGGAGATGCAGGACGCATTCCGCGAGTACGTCGACGCGGTGCGCGGCGTTGCCAACGCGATCGCCACGCACGTGGGTTCGGCGGAGTTCAACAGACGGGTCGACCGGCTCAACGCCGCCAAGACCAGGTCACTGAAACTGTGTGTGGCCTCCTGAGGCGGGCATGTTCGACGTGCGCTGCATGTGCGACGATTAAGCCCATCGCACGGCGTGTGCATGGCTAAAGGAGGTCCCACGGTGGTCGCGGCGGATCACGCCCCGAGCTACGCTCGCAAGCTGGGCATCCAACGAGACCAAGTGGTCCAGGAGTGGGGCTGGGACGAAGACACCGACGACGACATCCGCGCAGCGGTCGAAGAAGCCTGCGGCGGTGAGTTGCTCGACGAAGACACCGACGAGGTAATCGACGTCGTGTTGCTGTGGTGGCGAGACGGCGACGGTGACCTGGTGGACACCCTGATGGACGCGATCTCTCCGCTGGCTGAGGACGGCGTGATCTGGGTGCTGACCCCCAAGACCGGCCGGCCCGGGCACGTGCTGCCCGCCGAGATCGCCGAAGCGGCACCCACCGCCGGCCTGATGCCGACGTCGTCGGTCAACCTCGGTAACTGGAGCGCCAGTCGGTTGGTACAGCCCAAGTCGCGGGCCGGTAAGCGCTGATGCTGGCTGTGGGGACCACAGCCCCGGACTTCACCCTGCGCGACCAGAACCACCAGCCCGTCAGCCTCGGCGACTACCGCGGATCCCAAAACGTCTTGCTGGTGTTCTTCCCGCTGGCCTTCACCGGCATCTGCCAGGGCGAACTGGACCAGTTGCGCGATCACCTCCCCGAATTCGAAAACGACGACAGCGCGGTGCTGGCCATCTCGGTGGGCCCACCGCCGACCCACAAGGTCTGGGCAGCCCAGAGCGGCTTCACCTTCCCGGTGCTGTCGGACTTCTGGCCGCACGGGCAGGTCAGCCAGGCCTACGGCGTGTTCAACGACGACGCCGGCTACTCCAACCGCGGGACTTTCGTCGTCGATCGGTCCGGAATCATCCAGTTCGCGGAGATGATGCAGCCCGGAGAGGCCCGCGACCAGCGGCTGTGGACCGACGCGCTGGCAGCTTTACGGGCCTGAGCGTTTTGGGTGGTTGGCCTTCGGGCGTGTAGCCTGCCCGGCGGGTATGGGGCGCGTAGCTCAGTGGTAGAGCTCTGGTTTTACACACCAGCGGTCGGCGGTTCGATACCGTCCGCGCCCACCAGGATCAGCGCATGTCATGGGTGCCGACCTGCGCAGGCATGTGACGGAACCGTTCGGCGCTGTGTATGGTCTCGACGACATCTACGCGTGCGACACGGGTTTGCTTCCGTTCAGCCCGATGGCCAAATGCTGACCGTAATCGCACTGGCCGACCGGCAGGCCGAAGTGCTGGCGAAGCGGTATGGGCGGTGACCGTTCCGGATTCGCATGCTCGCCGAGCGTGTAACCACTGCGAGAATCAAGCAGGAATTTAGCAGTGGTTACACGCTTGACGCTATCCAGTATGACGCGCGGCCTCCTGGGCAAGCTGCAGCCGCGAACTCAGCCCGAGCTTGGTGTAGATGTGGGTGAGGTGAGCGTGGACCGTCCGGTGCGAGACGAAAAGCCTTGCGGCGATTTCCTTGTTGCCTAATCCTTCGCTGACCAGCTTGACCACGTCGTGCTCGGCTCGGGTCAGCGATGCCCACCCGCTAGTGGCCCGCTTACGTTCGCCTCTGCGGCGTTGGGCGTAGGCGACCGCCTCGTCGAGCGACAGCGCGGCGCCCTCGGCCCACATGGCGTCGAACTCATTGTCGCCCAGCGCATCCCGTAACGCAGTCATCCGGCTCTGATTATCGGCGTCAAGAACCTTGAAGCGCACCATGCCCATCTGCATCTGGGCCGCGTCTGCAGCGCCGAACAGACGCGCCGATATCGGGTAGTTGCCCTGGTCGGCCGCCACAATGGCGAGGCATTCGAGCGCGAACGGAATGAGGAGATCACCGTTGAGTCGTGCCGCGAGATCGAGTCCGTCGTAGGCGTCGCGTTCGGCGGAGTCGAGTTCTCCCTGTGCGATCTTCACGCGGGCCCGCGCTATCGTGGCCGCCGCCAGACTCCAGCCTTTGGTCACAGACACAACGTCATCGGCCCACCGACGGGCCGCGGCCAGGTCGCCACACGCCAACGGGGCCAAAGCCGCAAAGATGTGCATCGGCGCCAGCTGGGGGTCCATAGTGGTGCGCTCGCGTGCCGCTTCATACGCCTGCCACGCCGCCGCGGCGTCGCCCGCCGCCAAGTGCACGTGAGCCGATGCCGCGTAGACGATTCCCGTGTAGGTGTCAAAGAGGTCGGTTGCCCGTTCGAAAGCCACCTCGACAGCCGTCCGAGCAGCGTCGATGTGACCCTGGTACGCAAGGGCGATTGCTTGAATCGACACTGCCTGCATCGAGAACATCGCTTCACCGGCCGCTGTGGTTTCCTCTTCGACCTCGCGAAGCTGCGTGAGGGCGTTTGTCAGGTCACCGTTTAAGATTTGCGCCCAGCCACGGACATAGCGGCACTGATGGGATACAAATATGTCGCCGCTGCCGTCGGCAATCCGGAGAGCTTCTTCGGCGACGGCCTGTCCCGCGTCGACAGGTTCGCCGAACAGCAGTGCGTACATCGCCTTTAAAGCGAGTGTTTGCCCCAGCCACCATGAATCACCGACGTCCCGCGCAATGTCCGCCGCTTCCGTGAAGTAGGCAACACACAGTTCGCGATCGTCGGCGGCGCGGCAGGCACATGCGGTCAGCGCTCGCGCCACAAGCGTCGGGTCGCCAAATTCGCGCGCCATTGCGAGGATTCGCTCAGCATTGTCGTGATTTACGGTCAAGCCCCGGAAGGACTCCAATACCACGCTGCCCACAGCAGCCCGCACACGTGCCGCCCGCGCATCGACGCCGTCGCGGTCCGCATCGGAAAGCGCAGCGGCTATCCAGTTCAACCCTTCCTGCATCAGGCCGCGCGACAGCCACAGCGGTAACAGCGACGACGCCAACGTCAGGGCAAGTTCGATGTCAGCGCTTTCCCGGCTCCATGCGAAAGCTGCACGCAAATTGTCGATTTCGGTCCCCGCTGCGTCGATGCGCCGTTGGTGGTCCGCGCCTGCCGGTGTGTCGAGCAGACCGGCCATCGCGGTGTAGTGGTCGCGATGACGGGTGCGGACGTCGTTGCCTTCGCGGGACTCGTGAAGTTTTTCTTGTGCGTACTGGCGGACGGTTTCCAGCAGCCGGTAGCGGGTGCCCTGCGCGCTGTCTTCGGCGACTACGAGCGACTTGTCGACGAGCAGCGTGAGCTGGTCGAGCACAAGGTAGCGCTCCGTCTCACCGGCCACAGCTTGGGCTGCGTCGAGATCGAACCCGCCGAAAAACACTGCGAGCCTTCGGAACAGCACCTGTTCGGGCTCGCTCAGCAGTGCGTGCGACCAGTCGACGGATGCGCGCAGGGTCTGCTGGCGTCGCACGGCGGTGCGAGCTCCGCCGGTCAACAGACGGAACGTGTCGTGCAGGCTGTGCAGGATTTCGTTCGGCGACAGCGCGCGGACCCGGGCGGCGGCGAGCTCGATGGCCAGTGGTAGGCCGTCCAGCCTGCGGCATATTTCGGTGACGGTGTCTTTGTTGGTTGCGGTAATGCGGAAGTCGGGCTTGGTCCGCCGGGCGCGATCACTGAACAGTTCGATGGCTTCGTCGGCCAGCGACAGCGACGGCACCCGCCAGCTCACCTCACCGGGGACGCCGATCGGTTCGCGACTGGTGGTCAGCAATGTCAACGCCGGGCAGCCGGCCAACAAGGCGGCGATCAAATCGGCACTGGCGTCGAGCAGGTGTTCGCAATTGTCCAGCAGCATCAGCATGTGACGATCGCGAATGAACCGCAGGATCAGCTCTGTGACGCGTTGGTCGGGCTGGTCGGGCAGCCCCAGCGCGCGAGCTACGGTCGTCGGTACCACGTCGGGGTCGGTGATAGGCGCCAGATCGACATACCGCACGCCGCCGGCGTATTCAGACGCAACTGACGCGGCGACCTGGACCGCCAGCCGCGTCTTACCAGCACCGCCCGCGCCGGTCAGGGTGACGAGTCGGTTCTCTCCAAGCGCCGTACCAATCCCCTTCATTTCGGTTTGACGCCCGATAAAGTTCGTCAGTTGCACCGGAAGGCGTTCGGCCGCAGTAGCATTCAGCGTACGCAGTGGTGGGAAGTCGTTACGCAGGTCCGGGTGGCAGAGTTGGATTGCGCGTTCCGGGCGGGGTAGGTCGCGCAGGGAATGGGTGCCCAGGTCGGTGAGGGTGACCTCCGGCGGAAGTTGGTCGACGACAAGCGGTTCGGTCGCGCCGGACAATAACGTCTGACCGCCGTGGGCCAGGTCGCGCAACCGTGCCGTGCGGTTGATGGCCGGGCCGATGTAGTTGCCTTCGTCGCGCAGCTGTACGTCGCCGGTATGCAGCCCGATACGCAGTTTGATCGGTGCCAACGCGGCCCGTTGCAGGTCGAGCGCGCAAGCGACGGCGTCGGCAGCCCTGGTGAACGCGATGACGAAGCTGTCGCCCTCGCCCTGTTCGACGGGTCGTACACCATTGTGTGCGGCGGTTGCCTTGGCCAATATCTGGTCTAGCTGCGCGACGGCGGCCTTCATCGCCTCGGGCTGGGTTTCCCACAACCGCGTCGAACTCTCGACGTCGGCCAGTAGCAACGTCACGGTTCCGGTGGGCAGTTCAACCATGGCCCGCATGTCCAAGTCGCTTCGCTCTGTTTCGCTCATGCTAGCCAGCATGCGGTGGCCTAGTGCTACGTATCATCGGCAAAATTGCCGATAGTTGCCGCTGGGGTATGCCTACGTCGCGGCTGGCGGCCGCCGTCCCGCTCAAGTTGTTTGCCCAGTTAGAGAGCGTATGGCAAGGTCGGGTGGGTGACCGAGTCAACGGCTTTCGGCGGACTGGTGATGACCACCGGTTGGCTTCCGTGCTGATTCCGATGTTCAAAGGCCAAGGGGGATCGGGCCCTTCGAGGCGGTTGGCGTTGGCAGCCGTCGTCGTTCTGCTCGCCGGCTGTGGCAGTGGCGGAAACTCCGCGGACACGAACGCCACATCCGCCGGCACTACAGCATCGTCACGGCCTCCGGTTGCGGCGGACGCCCTCGACGGGCTGTTGCTCAGTCCGGCCGAGATCGGTACCGCGATGGCGGCGGACGCCGAGGTGCCGGTCAAGGCGACTCTGTCGCAGATGGCCGACACAAGCGCCGGAAAGCCGGACAAGAATTGCCGATTCACCCAGCCGGCGGAGGCCACAATGTACGCGAACAGCGGGTGGAAGGCCGTGCGCTCACAGGAGCTGCAGGAACCTGTGCCCAACTTTGCCCATCACGTCATCCAGGCCGTCGTACAGTTCCCTGACGCCAACGGCGCTTCTAACTTCTTCAAGGCGTCTGCCCAATTCTGGCCGCTGTGCGCCAACCACGAATACCACGTCCTGTCGCCGGGCGGCCCGGACAAGATCTTCACCATGGGCGCGATCGACAACAGCAACAACGTTCTGAGCACAACCGATACGCTGCAGGACGGCAATGGCTGGGCGTGCCAGCGCGCACTGACCGCGAGCAACAACGTC
This sequence comes from Mycobacterium sp. 852002-51163_SCH5372311, assembly GCF_001667115.1. GTDB lineage: Bacteria > Actinomycetota > Actinomycetes > Mycobacteriales > Mycobacteriaceae > Mycobacterium. The sequence continues at coordinate 8,269 of NZ_LZIJ01000084.1, forward strand.
GTCGTCGACGTCGCCGCATGTGCTACCAACCCCGCGCCCGGTGCCGCGGTTAACATTGCCCGCCAGATTGCCGACAAAGTGGGCAAGCTCTAGTCCGCCGAGCAGACGCAAAAGCACCCAAACCGCGCTGTTTTGGGTGCTTTTGCGTCTGCTCGCGAGGGAACACGGCACTATGAACGGGTGAAGCCGTTTCGCATTGACGTTCCCGATGATGTTCTTGATGATTTGCGGTCGCGGTTGGCGCGCACTCGATGGCCGGAGGCCGAATGTGTCGACGACTGGAGCCAGGGCATTCCACTCGCCTACACGCGTGAATTGGCCGGGTATTGGGGCGACCGGTATGACTGGCGTTCGCGTGAGGCTGCGCTGAACCGGTTCGACCAGTTCGTCACCGAAATAGATGGGCTCGATATTCATTTCATTCATCAACGATCCCCGCATGACGATGCCTTTCCACTGGTGATCACTCATGGCTGGCCGGGCTCGATTGTGGAGTTTCACAAGGTGATTGAGCCGCTGACGAATCCGACGGCTTACGGTGGCCGCGCCGAGGATGCCTTTCATGTGGTGTGCCCATCGCTGCCCGGATATGGGTTCTCGGGCAAGCCAACTCGCACCGGCTGGGGTGTCGAGAAGATCGCGCAGGCCTGGGAGACGCTGATGCTGCGGCTCGGCTATGAGCGTTACGGCGCGCAGGGTGGCGATTGGGGCGCTGCGGTAACCACGCAGATCGGCCGAAATGGCGGTCACTGCACCGCCATCCATCTGAACATGCCGATCGGCAGGCCGACTGCCGAAGCGATGGCCGATCCGACCGAGGAAGAGCAGTACGCCCTGGCCGAATTGGCCAAGCACCGCCAGTGGGGCACCGGCTATTCCAAGCAGCAGTCCACTAGGCCGCAGACGTTGGGCTACGGGCTGGTCGATTCACCCGTGGGCCAGCTGGCGTGGATTGTCGAGAAGTTCGAAGCGTGGATGGACTGCGACGGCAACCCCGAGAACGTGCTCACTCGCGACGAGTTGCTCGACAACGTGATGGTGTACTGGGTGACCGGCACCGCCGCGTCGTCGGCCCGGTTGTACTGGGAAAGCTTCAAGGTCTGGGGTCAGATGGACCGCGTCGAATTGCCCACCGGCGTAGCCGCTTTCCCCGGTGAGTTGTTGAAGGCACCGCGACGCTGGTGCGAGCCGGTGTACAACATCACGCACTGGACGAGCATGCCCCGCGGCGGGCATTTCGCGGCATTCGAGCAACCCGAGCTGTTTGTCGACGACCTGCGCGTGTTCTTCGCGACGGTGCGGTGACGTGGAACTCACCCAATTGCATTGGCAATAGGCGCTTTTACCCCAGCTCGCGCTAGCCGGGCGGTGCGAAGAACTCCAGGGCAATCCCGTCGGGGTCGCGGAAGCTCAACCCCGAGCCGTAGGGCGCGTCCACAATGCCGCCGTGTTCGATGCCCAGCTCGCCGAGCCGGGTGACCCACTGCTCCAGCTCGGCCCGGTTGGCACAGCCGAAGCCGACGTGGTCCAGGCCCACCCGGAACTCGCTGAATTTCTCGTCGGCCGCCGGGCGGTCATGCTGATGGATACCGAACAACGTGCGGCCCTCGAGTAGCCATACCAGATGCCGAAAGCCGGCTTCGGTGTGTTCGTCAAGCAGCGGTTCGCCTAGCAGCTTGCGGTACCAGGGGCCACTGATCTCGAGGTCGCGAACGGTGACAGCGACGTGGTTGAGCGCTGGGAAGGTCATGGGCCTACACGATCCGCCGGCCGCGCCGCGCGCGCGAACGCATGTCCCACAGGTAGAGCTGATAGCCGAAAATCCAGGCCCGGTGCGGAATCAGCCGGTCGGCCAGTCGCAGCGCGGACAGCAGCCACTCGAACCGGCGCTGCTGCGACTCCGACCAGTCCAGCCGCATCATCGCCCGGAACTCGGGGGCCAGGAACCCCGTCGTCGCGAACAGATTCAACGGTCCACCCAGCTTCCGCAACGGCCAGGGCAGGAACGCCATCGAGGCCACCCCGTGCAGGTGCTCTCGGACCGGCGGGTCGATCTGCAGCTCGTCGAGCGAGCGCTTCCAATACTCGTCGAACGCGACCCGGTCCGGCGGCCACATGCGTTCGGGTACCTGCAGGGTGGTGCCCAACCGCTTGGCGTCGAGATAGACGGCGTCGGCGCTGCCATCGTTGAGCGGGCCGTGCAGGAACTCGTGCTGGTCGACGAAGTAGCGGTACAGGCACGCGGCCACCCACAGCTGCAGTTTGGGGTCAAATGCGTTGTAGGACACGGGGCTTGACGACTTGGATCGCACCTGCCGATGCGCAACGTCCACGGCGCCGCGGATCAGTGCGCGGTCGGACTCGGTCCCGATGGTCGCCACCGCCAGGTAAGTGCCGGTGGTGCGGGCCCGCTTGAACGGGTGTTTGTAGACGTTCCCGCTGTCCACCGGGCTTTCCAGCACGCCGTAGCCGACGCCCGGCAGCGAGAGCTGCATGATCACGTTGGCGGCCGGCAACAGGGTCGCCGCCGGATTCAGAAGGTCGGCGACTCGGGTTGCGGGCCGCTTCATTGCGGGTTCCCGCCAGTTGACGTCATAGGTGCGAGTAGACCACGTATGAGGCGCTGTCGGCAGAATTTTTTGACGGCCTGCGATTAGCGTGCCCGAAAACGGGCATGTTCGACGCATGTCAACTGAACCGTCGCCCGTCGACGCCGGTTCTCCACCGATTACCAGTCCCTGCACCGGGCTGTCGGAGGGAACGTTCAAGCACGACCCAGAGGTGTGGTGGCTGCTGGGTTCGCAGCTTTTCGTAGTCGTCTTATTGGTCGTTCTGTTGGTCGTTTAGCCGAGGTTGATTGCGTCGCAGTGGGCGCAAGTGCCCGATGTACAGGGGCAATGTGAGACCCTGCCGGGATGCTTGGCTCCACAGGACAGCCCAGGGCCGTCGGCGTTGCGGCCGGCTACCTGGCCGACCTCGCGTTGGGCGACCCTGCCAGAGGACATCCGGTTGCATTGTTCGGCATGGCGGCGACGCATTTGGAGCGGATCACCTACCGCGACAGGCGGATGGCCGGCGTCGTCCACGTAGGCGTTCTGGTCGGCGCGGTGGGATCGCTTGGCGTGACGGTGCAGCGCCGGCTTCCGGCCGTCGCGGCCATCGCGGTAGCAACCTGGATATCGGTGGGCGGAACGTCATTGGTGCGCACCGGCACTTTGATGTCGGAGCTGCTAGGAGGCGACGACATTCAGGCTGCCCGACGGCTGCTGCCTTCTTTGTGCGGGCGCGATCCAAGCCGGCTGGACGGCCCCGGCCTGATCCGCGCCGCGCTCGAATCGGTCGCCGAGAACACGTCCGACGCGCAGGTGGCGCCGTTGCTGTGGGCCGCGGTGGGAGGCGCGCCCGGCGTGCTGTGTTATCGCGCGATCAACACGCTGGACTCGATGATCGGCCACCGCTCGCCGCAGTATGCGCGATTCGGTTGGGCTGCAGCAAGACTCGACGATGTAGCCAACTACGTAGCTGCCCGGGTGACGGCAGCTCTGGTCGTGGTGTGCGCGCCCGTCGTCGCAGGATCACCGTCGGGTGCGGTGCGGGCCTGGCGGCGCGACGCCGCCCGTCATCCCAGCCCGAACGCCGGCGTCGTCGAGGCGGCTTTCGCGGGGGCGCTCGGCGTGCGGCTCGGCGGCCCCACGCACTACCAACACGAGCTGCAGATCCGGCCGCAGCTGGGCGACGGTCGGGCGCCCACGGTTGCCGATCTGCGCCGCGCGGTGCGGCTGTCGCAGGTGGTGCAGGCGGGCGCGGCGGTGCTGGCCGGTGCGCTGGCTTATCGCCGGCGGCCGTAGCGGTCGGCGAGTTTCTGCTCGACGGTCATCGGAGCGTCAGGCTTCGGTGCCTGCTGCTTCTCCTGACGTCGGACGCGCAGTTCGGAGTAGGCGAAATAGCCCAAGCCGATCGGAGCGAGGATGCCGAACGAGATCCACTGGATGCCGTAGGACAGGAACGGGCCGGCGTCCAGATGCGGCACGCCGATCACGCCGAGGCCGCCGGGTTGGTTGTCGACCAACTGCAGGTACGACCCGGCCAGCGGGACTTTGGTCAGAATCGCGATCTGTTCGGTGTTGATCGAGTACACCTGCCGCACACCGTCTCTGGAGAACGGCTCTTTGTCTTTGACGAGTGGCTCGGAGTCCCGCAGCCGCGCGGTGATGCTGACCGTGCCCTCCGGCGGCCTGGGAATCGGCGGCACATGCGAGCCCTGCTCAGGACGCACGTAGCCACGATCCACCAGTACGGTCGGGCCGTCGTCGACGACGAAAGGCATGAGCACCTCGAAGGCCTGGTCGCCCTCGACCACGCGCAACCTGGCCAGCACCTGAACGTCGGGCAGATAGTGCCCCGTCGCCGTCACCGTGCGCCACTGCTGATTCGGCGCCGACGAATCCTGCTGCGGTAGCAGGGTTTTCAGCGGCACCGGCGGGGTGTTGAGGGAGGTCTCGATTTGGTGGTTCTCCCGCGATGTCCTGGTGTTCTTGCCTAGCTGCCAGGGTGCGAGCACCGTGAAGCACAGGTAGGTGAAGGCGATGACCACCAGGATCAGCGCTATCCAGCCCGGTCGCAGCAGGAACGCCAGGCCCCGCATGAAACGGGGCATCAACCGTGTCCGTTCTGCGCCAGGCGTTCGTCGACCCAGGCGTGCAGGCCGGGCAGGGCGGCCTCGATGACCTCGTAAACCTCTTCGAAGTCGTCATGGTCGCCGTAGTAGGGATCGTCGACATCGAGGGCATAGGCTCCCGAACGCGGGTCGAACGACCGGAGCATGCGTATCCGCTCCTCGTCGACCCCGAGTTGGCGCAGCAAACGAACGTGGTTGCGTCCCAAGGCCACCACCAAGTCGGCCGCCAGATGGTCGTCGGCGACCTGGACGGCGCGGTGATCGGTGGGATAGCCGTGGGCGTGCAGTACTCGCGCAGCCCGCACATCGGCACCGCTACCGACATGCCAGTCGCCGGTCCCTGCGCTGGTCACCCGTACCGCGTCGGCCAGACCCCGCTCGCGGATCTGGTGTCCGAACATTTTCTCGGCCATCGGCGAGCGGCAGATGTTGCCGGTGCAGACGAACGTGACGTGCAGCGGATGGTCAGACACCCAGCGCCCTCCGCAGGTCATCGATGGTGGCGGCATGCGTCGCCGGGCTTAGCCCGTCGGGGAAATCCGCCTGCCCATAACCCCAGCCGACCACCACGGTGTCGATGCCGTGGGCGGCTGCTCCATCCACGTCGTGGCTGCGATCGCCGACCATGAGCACCCGTTCGGGCAGCGGCTGCAGCTGCGCCAGCGCGTGCGCCAGCACCTCTTCCTTGGTCTTACGCGAGCCGTCCGGGCTGGCGCCGGCGATGACCTCGAAATGCTGGTCGAGATCGAAGTGGGCCAGGATGCGCCGGGCCGTCGGCTCCAACTTGGAGGTGGCCACGGCCAGCCGGACGCCGGCGGCCCGCAGATCTGCCAGCAGGGTGGCGATCCCGTCGAACAGGGTGTTCATCGCCCAGCCTCGGCTGCCGTACTCGGCTCGGAAGGCCGCGATCGCATCGTCTGCGCGCCCGTCGAGATCCATCGCGTGGAAGGTTTCGTCCATGGGCGGCCCGACGATGCGGGCGGTCAGGTCGCCCTCGGGCACCGGCGCACCGATGTGGCCGAGCGCGTGCAGGAAGCTGGCGACGATCCCTTCGGCGGAGTCGGTGAGGGTGCCGTCGAGGTCGAAGACGACCAGTTGCGGGGTCTCGGTCGTTGGCGTCGTGTCGGTCACGCTCCCATTGTGGGCGATCCGGCGGCCGGGCAACGTGCCCAGGTAGCCGCGAGAGTGATACTGCCAACGCGTTCGTCGAGAGGCCGCGTCGGTGATGGCACTCTCGCGAACGTCGATTGGCTGGCCGACCGACGAAGGCCGCGCGGCGGCGCACTAGTGTTTCGAGGATGGCGAGTCTGGGCTATCACGGCGATCAGGCCGTCGCGCCGGGCATGCTGGATTTCGCCGTCAACGTCCGCGATACCCGACCGCCGCGGTGGCTGCTGCAACGGCTGGCCGCGCGGCTGCCGGACCTGGCGCGCTATCCCAGCGCCGAGGACCGCCAGGGGGCCCGCGACGCAGTCGCCGAGCGCCACGGTCGTTGCCCCGACGAGGTCGCGCCGCTGGCCGGGGCTGCCGAAGGGTTCGCGCTGCTGCCCAACCTGCGCCCGGCGCGGGCGGCCATCGTCGCGCCGTCGTTCACCGAACCGGCGCTGGCGCTGACCGCGGCGGGGGTGCCGGTGCATCATGTGGTGCTCAGGCCGCCGTTCCGGCTGGCCGACGCGGACGTGCCCGAAGATGCCGACCTTGTGGTGGTCGGCAACCCGACGAACCCGACGGCGGTGCTGCATCCCCGCGAGCAGTTGCTCGGGCTGCGGCGGCCGGGCCGGATTGTGGTGGTCGACGAGGCGTTCGCCGATTCGGTTCCCGGCGAACCAGAATCGCTGGCCGGCGATTCGCTACCGGACGTGCTGGTGTTGCGCAGTCTAACCAAGACGTGGTCGCTCGCCGGGCTGCGGGTGGGCTACGCCCTCGGCGCGCCGGAGGTGCTGGCCCGGTTGACCGCGCGGCGCGCGCACTGGCCGCTGGGCACGCTGCAACTGGCGGCGATAGCGGCGTGTTGCGCGGCCGAAGCCGTCGCCCAGGCCGCCGACGGGGCGGTGCGGTTGGCCGCGTTGCGCGCCCAGATGGCAGCCGGCCTGGAATCGGTGGGCGCCGACGTGGTCGACGGCCGGGCTCCGTTTGTGTTGTTCAGCGTCCCCGGTGCCGAAATGATACGAAAGAGCCTGCACAGCAAGGGTATTACCGTTCGTCGCTGTGACACGTTCGTCGGGTTGGACGAGCGCTATCTGCGTGCGGCAGTGCGTCCGGAGTGGCCGCTGCTGACCCGCGGCATCGAAAATGCGATCGCCGGCGGCTCCCGATGAGCGTGCGGCTGGCCGACGTCATCGACGTGCTGGACGAGGCATATCCGCCGCGGCTTGCCGAGTCGTGGGATTCGGTTGGGCTGGTGTGCGGCGACCCTGACGAATTGCTGGATTCGGTGACCGTCGCGGTGGACGCCACGGCTGCGGTGGTCGACGAGGTTCCCGACGGCGGCCTGCTGCTGGCGCATCATCCGCTGTTGCTGCGCGGGGTCGACAGCGTCGCCGCCAGCACCGCCAAGGGCGCGTTGATACACCGCTTGATCCGTTCCGGCCGTGCACTTTTCACCGCTCACACCAATGCCGACTCGGCAGCGCCCGGGGTGTCCGACGCCTTGGCGGACGTGCTTGACCTGACTGTCGAAGGGGTACTCGAGCCGTCGTCTGGCGGGGTCGAACTGGACAAATGGGTCATCTACGCGCCGCGCGAGAACACCGAAGCCGTCCAGGCGGCGGTGTTCGGGGCCGGCGCCGGTCACATCGGCGACTATTCGCACTGCAGCTGGAGCGTGAGTGGCATCGGCCAGTTCCTGCCGCAGGAGGGTGCGTCGCCGGCGATCGGCAGCGTCGGAGCCGTCGAACGGGTGGCCGAAGACCGGTTCGAAGTGGTCGCGCCGGCGCAGGCTCGGGCGGCGGTGCTGTCGGCCATGCGCGCCGCGCATCCGTACGAGGAACCGGCGTTCGACATCTTCGCCCTGGTACCGCCGCCGTCAGGCACCGGACTGGGGCGCGTCGGTACGCTGATGCAGCCGGAACCGTTGCGCGCCTTCGTATCCCGGGTCCGTGCCGCTTTGCCGACGACATCCTGGGGAGTGCGCGCCGGGGGAGACCCCGACATGCTGGTATCGCGGGTAGCGGTGTGCGGTGGCGCCGGCGATTCGCTGCTGCGAGCCGCGGCCGCCGCGGATGTGCAGGCCTACGTCACAGCCGATCTGCGACACCATCCGGCCGACGAGCACCTGCGGACGTCGGACGTCGCGCTGATCGACGTCGCGCACTGGGCAAGCGAATTCCCTTGGTGCGGCCAGGCTGCCGACCTGCTGCGGCTCAAGTTCGGCGACGCACTTTCGGTGCGGGTGTGCAACATACGCACCGACCCGTGGAACCTTGAGGACGAGGTCAGTGATGAAAGCTGAAGTAGCACAGCAACGATCGCTGCTGGAGTTGACCGAGCTGGATGCTGAGCTGTCCCGAATCGAGCACCGTGCCAGCCATCTGCCGCAGCGCGAGGCGTGCGAGCGATTGCGTGCCGAGTATGACGCCGCCAATGATCGGCTGGGCGCTCTGCGAATCGCGATGGAGGACTTGGACGCCCAGGTGTCGCGCTTCGAGTCGGAGATCGATGCGGTGCGTCAGCGCGAAGACCGGGACCGGTCTCTGCTCAAGTCGGGTGCCACGGACGCCAAGCAATTGGGGGATCTGCAACACGAACTGGAGACTTTGCAACGCCGTCAGACCAGCCTGGAAGATTCCCTGCTGGATGTCATGGAGCATCGCGAGGAGCTGCAGGAGCAGCTCGCCGCCGAGCTGAAAGCGATCGAGGCGCTGCAGGCAGACCTGGCCCGTGCCCAGCAGGCCCTCGATGCCGCGGTCGGCGATATCGACCAAGCCCGCCAGCAACGTGCGTCACGACGCGACCAGCTGGCAGCGGCGCTGGACCCCGCCCTTTCAGCGCTCTACGAACGACAGCGCGCACGCGGAGGGCCGGGCGCCGGGCCGTTGCAGGGTCATCGCTGCGGTGCCTGCCGGATCGAGATCGGCCGCGGCGAACTGGCCCAGATCACGGCGGCCGCCGAAGACGACGTCGTGCGATGCCCGGAATGTGGCGCTATCCTGCTGCGGGTCAAGGAATTTCAGCAGTGAAGGTGCGCATCGAGGCCGACGGGGGATCACGCGGCAACCCCGGGCCCGCCGGATACGGCGCGGTGGTCCGCAGCGCGGACGGCGACACCGTACTGGCGGAGACCAAGGAGGCTATCGGCCGCGCGACCAACAACGTGGCCGAATATCGCGGCCTGCTTGCGGGTTTGGCCGCCGCTGTGGAACTGGGTGCCACCGAGGCGGCGGTCTTCATGGACTCCAAGTTGGTCGTGGAGCAGATGTCCGGGCGGTGGAAGGTCAAGAACTCTGACCTGGCGGAGCTGTACGCGCAGGCGCGGTCGCTGGCGTCGCGGCTCGACGGGATCAGCTACACCTGGATTCCGCGGGAGCGCAATTCGCATGCCGACCGGTTGGCCAACGAGGCCATGGACGCTGCGGCCATCCTTGCCGAAGAGACACCGGTGGCTGGTGCTGAGACGACGAAAGATGTTGCGCCCCAGTCTCCGCCGGGCTGGACCGGTGCTCGGGGCACGCTGACCAGGATGCTGCTGTTGCGGCACGGGCAGACCGAGTTGTCGGTGCAGCGCCGCTACTCCGGTCGGGGCAACCCGGCCCTGACCGAACTGGGACGGCAGCAGGCCGAGGCTGCGGCACGTTATCTGGCAGAGCGCGGCGGGATCGCCGCGGTGATTTCGTCCCCGCTGCAGCGCGCTTACGATACGGCGGCGGCAGCGGCCAAGGCGCTGGGGCTGGACGTTGCCGTCGACGACGATTTGATCGAGACGGACTTCGGGGCGTGGGAAGGGTTGACATTTGCCGAGGCCGCTCAACGCGATTCGGAGCTGCATCGTCGCTGGCTGCGCGACACTAGCACGGAACCGCCGGGCGGGGAGAGCTTCGACGCAGCACTGGAGCGGGTGCGTCGGGCCCGCGAACGGATCATCGCGGGATATCAAGGTGCCACGGTGCTGGTGGTGTCTCACGTGACGCCGATCAAGATGCTGTTGCGGCTCGCGCTGGATGCGGGGCCGGGCATCCTCTACCGGTTGCACCTCGACCTGGCGTCGCTCAGCATCGCCGAATTCTATTCCGACGGAGCATCTTCGGTGCGGCTGGTGAACCAGACGGGTTATCTGTAGGAGTGTCTTCCTGCCCGACCCGTAGCGACAACTCGGGTCGTTTCAAGTTGGCTCGATACGTCAAAGCCACACCAGTCACTCCCATCACCGGAGAAGAAGCTTGTGTCTTTTTGTCCGGCTCGCAGCGACAACTGCTGAGTGCAGCCGCTGGCCGCGACATTTGTGTCCCGAGTTTGGTTGTGATTCCTTGGCTTTGGGCGTGAATCCTAGGCTTTGCGTGTGAAGCCTGGGCGGAAGATGGCGCCGATTCCCGCCCTACAGACACACTGAAAGCCGTAGATTCACAACGAAAGGCGTATGTTCACAACGAAAGCCGTAGATTCACACCGGAAGCCGTCAGTTCACACCGGAAGCTGTCGGATCACACTGAAAGCCGTGGGTCTACACCGAAGAGAGTGATGGGCCGACCGCCCCGCGAAACCTCTGGCTTCCAGCTAAAAATGCGAATTCGAAACTGCTGATAAGCGCCCAAATCCGAGGGTTCACGTCTGCTCATCCGAGATTCTGCTTGACGAACGAGGCCAGTGCGGCGACGAGTTGGGTGGAGAACGGTAGCGGCTGGGTGTAGTTGCCTGCTGATCTGCTGGAGTCCTCCTTGAGGACATGGCTCACACCGGTCAGGTGCACGTATTCGGTCTTGGTGCCGGCGTTGGTGAGGCCCGACACCAGGTGGTCGACATCTTCGCAGCTGATCTGAGTGTCCGCGTCGCTGCACGCGACGAGTACCGGCATGCCGTGGGGCAGTTTGGCGGCTACGTCCGCCGGATCGATGGCATCTTCCTGCTGCAAAAACCGTGCGTTGGCGGGGTTGATGACCGGCTTCAGTCCGGCCGGTTCGTCGGGCGGGACGTTGCCGGTCGTGCGGAACTCCGCGATGGCCCGGTCAATCGCCGCCGTGCTCTCGGCGGCCTGCGCAGCGGAGAGTTGCCCGGCCTTGACCGCGGCGTCGGCCTGGGCGTGCGCTTGCAGCGATACGTGGTCGAGGATGCGACGGCTCTGCGGCTCGAGCAGACCCAGGGCCCGCACCGGCGGAGCGGTCCCGGGCGCGGCCGTGGCCAGCAGCAGCGCATACAGGGCGCCTTCGCTGTGCCCGATCACCATCAAACGATCACCATCGATGCCGGAGTGGCCGGCCAGGAACTTGAGCGCAGCGGTCGCCTCATCTTGAAACACCGCCATATCGAGTTTCGTCGGGTCGCTGGCGTAGGGTCCGAGGCCGGTCTGGCCGGTGCCGAGCTTGTCATAGCGCAAGCTGGCCACGCCGTTGTCGGACAAGGCATTTGCGAGGTTCCGCAGCGTGTCGATTTGGCCGGGCATGACGGCCGAGTCTCCGTTGCGGTCGGTCGGTCCGCTGCCGGCGATCAGTAGTGCGCCTGGCACCGCTCTGCCCTGACCCGCGGGGTGACGGAATGTGCCGTATACCGTCATGTCGCCCACCGGAAAGGTGACGGCGTCCTCCACCCACGAGGCCGCTGAGGATCCGGTCGTCGGCTCCGATGGTCTGGTCGTCTTGGGCGAATGCGAGGCGCATCCCGCTAGCCCGCTGACGGCCACGACCAGTACTGCGCCCGTCACCCTGAGCAGCAACTTCGTCGACATGGCTAAGCCGCGGTGAACTCGACCGGCAACGCGGCCGGTGAGCGGAACGCGACCCCGGCGATCTTCGGCGGCGGCGCGCTCGGGTCCAGCCGCAGGTCGGGCAGCCGATCCAGCAGTGCGTTTAGCGCGACCGTCGTCTCCATCCGGGCCAGATGCATGCCCAGGCACAGGTGCGGGCCGCCGCCGAACGTCAAGTGGGTGATGTGGGTTCGGGTCGGGTCGAAGCGGTCCGGGTCCGGGTAGTGCGCCGGGTCCCGGTTGGCCGCCGCGACGCTCACGTTGACGTTCGTTCCCGACGGAATCTGCACCCCGCCCAGCACGCAGTCGCGAACCGCCAGCCGCACCACCGAGCTGATCGGCGGCTCCCAGCGCAGCCCCTCCTCGATGGCGCCGCGCACCAGGCCGCGATCCGCCCGCACCTCGGCCAGTAGCTGCGGCTGGGTGAGCAGCGCGACAAGCAGGTTGCCCGATGAGCGATACGTCGTCTCCACGCCGGCCGGCAGGATCAGCAGCAGGAACGCGAAGATCTCGTCGTCGCTCAGCCGCGCGCCGTCGATCTCGGATTCCGCCAGCGTGCTGACCAGGTCGTCTTGCGGTTTGCGGCGCCGATCGGCAAGGACCTCACCGAAATACGCCTTCAGCGCCGTCGATGCGGCGATACCGGCGTCCCAGTTGTAGACCACGTTGAGCAGCTCGATCGACAGCCGCTGGAAACGCGGGTAGTCGGAGCGGGGCAAACCCAGGATGCGCGCGATGACCTGCACCGGAAACGCAAAGGTGAACTCGCGGACCAGTTCGGCGTTCCCACGCCTGGCGAAGCGGTCGATGAGCTCGTCGACCACCAGTTCCACCAGTTCACTACGCCACCGTTCCAGCAGCGCCGAGCGGAACGACGGTGATACCAATGCCCGGTGGGCGCGATGCTCGGCGCCGCTGAGCTCCAGAATGGTGCGACCCATGACCGGGCCCATGATCTGGTCGTAAATCGACGACGAGAACGTGTCCGGATGGGTCAGCACGTGCTGACACTCGTCAAAACCGAGCACCGTCACCCCGAGATCTCTCAGCTGTCCCCCGCTGATCTCGGCGAAAGGATTTCCCGGCATCACCCGGTGTTGAGCCCGTGCGTCGCGCAGCCGTTCGTGCACGTTGTCAACTTGCAAGAGCAGCCCGTCCTGCAACGTGGCGGGGTCGAACTGTTCGGTCGCGGTATCAGCCATGAGCGGACACCGTCTGGGTATCGCGACCGGACCGCAGCACGGTGCCGGGCATGGCTCCGGTGGCCACGCCGTCGTGGCATACCTCGACGCCCGCCACCAGCACCGACGCGATGCCGTGAGCGTCGGCGACTAAGCGCGGTGCGCCGGAGGGCAGGTCGTAGCGGGTGCGCTCGGGGCCGTGGCCAACGGTCGCAGGGTCGAACAGCACCAGATCCGCGTGCCAGCCCGGCGCGATCCGGCCACGCTCGGTCAAGCCGTAGAACCGCGCCGGCACGTCGGTGATCAGCCGGACCGCTTCCTCGAGCGGCACCACCTGGTGCTCGCGGACACCCCGGCCGAGCAGCGACGTGGTGTAGATCGCGCCGCACATCATGTCGAGGTGAGCGCCGGCGTCCGAGCCGCCGATGACCGCCCCCGGATGACGCCACACCTCGGCCCGCATCCGCCAGTCGGCCGCGTCATCGCCGGCCATAGGCGGGCTGAGCCCGGTACGCAGCTGGTCGGCGATCACGATGTCCAACAGGGTGTCGAACGGCTGGCTACCGCGGGCGGCGGCCACCTCGCCGACGCTGCGGCCGATCGCGTCGGCATTCTCGTCGGCGAACGTCTCGACGAGGACCAGCCGGTCCCACTGCGCCAGGCCGCGCAGCATGCCCGCCTCCTTCGACGCGGCGCCCTCGGCGAGACGTCGACGGGTTTCGGGGTCGGCGAGGGCCGCCAGCCGCTCGGGCACCGGCAGATGCATGGTGTCGCGCCAGCCGGGCAGCCCGTCGAGCACGAATCCGGACAGGAACGACAGCCGGATCTTCATGGCCTGCGGCAGGGTCAGCGCCACCACCCGGCCACCGCGTTCGGCGGCAATCTCCCCGGCGCGCAACTGCTTTCGGTGCCCGTCCGGGTTGGCCGCCGTGACGGCCAACAGGTTCCAGTTCAACGGGCGGGCCGCCGCTACCGACATGGCGGTGAGCAGCGCGATGTCCTCGTCGGTGAACCCCGACAAGCAACCGGGGATGATCGCTTCCAGCGTCGTGCCCGGATGGTCGCGCAGGCCGGCCGCCAGCGAAACCAGTTCGTCGCGTGACGCGCTGCGCGACGGCACGGGCTCGCCGGCGCCGTCGTTGTGGGTCGGCGATTGCGACGTCGACAAGCCGAGCGCGCCGGCGTCGAGGGCCTGGTGCAGCACCCCGACCATCTTTTCTACTTGCTCGGGCGAGGCCTGCCCGCCGACGGCGTCGCCGCCCATCGCGGCCAGCCGAAGCGCCGAATGGCCAACCAGGAAGCCGGCATTGACGGCGACACGCCCCTCCAGCCGGTCGAGCCAGTCACCGAAAGATGCCCAGCCCCAATCCAGTCCGGCCCGCAGCGCGTCCAGCGGCATCCCTTCGACGCGGGCCAGCATTCGGGTGAGGTAGTCGTGCTGGTCTTCGGTCGCGGGCGCCAGCGTGAAGCCGCAGTTGCCGCCGAAGACGGTGGTGACGCCATGTTGGAGAGACGGGCTGGCGGTCGGGTCCCAGAACAGCTGAGCGTCGTAGTGGGTGTGCAGGTCGACGAAGCCGGGGGCCAAGGTAAGGCCTTGGGCGTCAACCGTTTTGGTGGCAAGGTCATCGACTTGGCCGACGGCGGCGATGCGGCCCCTGCTGACGCCGACATCGCCGTGACGCGCGGGCGCGCCGGTGCCGTCGACGATCTGGGCATCGCGGATCAACAGGTCGAACACTTGAGCCTCCCTACACTGGCGCCGCCAGCCACCCCTCGTCGGGCAGCGGGTGGCGGAACAGTTGCGCGGCGTTTCGATGGGTGATCCGCGCGGCGTCCTCCTTCGAGAGGTTGGCGACGTTGCGCGCGACGACCTGCTGGGTGTCGGGCCAGGTGGAGTCGGCGTGCGGGTAGTCGCTCTCGACGAGGATGCGTTCGGCCCCGATGGCGTCCAGCGCACCGAACGCCGACGGGTCGTCGATGGAGCAGAACCAGAAGTTGCGCTTCAGCACCTCACTCGGCAGCAGGTCGCCCTTCCAGGAACCGCCCTCACGCCCACAGGCGGAGTGGGCCAGGACATAATCGGCTCGGTCGGCGAGCATGGCCGCCCAGCCCAGACCGCCCTCGGCCAGCGTGATGTTCAGCCTGGGGTACCGGACCGGAATGCCTGACCACAGCATGTCCGCGCAGGCGACCAGCCCGTTGACCGGGAAAAGGGTGGTGATGGTCTCAAAGGGTGTGTCGGGAGCCGGAATTGGCGCCCATTGGGCCGATCCGGTGTGCAGGCACACGACGGTGTCGGTCTCCTCGCAGGCCGCGAAGAACGGCTCCCACACGCCGCTGTGCAGACTCGGGATGCCGCACTGGGCAGGCAGTTCGGGGAAGCTGACCGCCTTGAAACCGCGGACGGCGTTGCGGCGTATCTCGTCGGCGGCCAGTTGGGGGTCGGCGAGCCACGGCAACTGCAGCGGGATGATGCGGTCCGGGTAGCTGCCCGCCCACACCTCCAGGTGCCAGTCGTTCCAGGCGCGCAATGTCGCCAGCCCCAGTTCCAGGTCGTCGCTCTTCCAGAACACCGTCCCGGCGAAGCCTGCGATCAGCGACGGGAAGTTCAGCGAGGCCCAGATGCCGGCCAAGTCCATGTCGGCGATGCGCGCGTCGATGTCCCAGCAGCCGCGGCGCATCTCGTCGAAGCGCGCGGCCTCCATGCTCCATTCCTCGTGCGGGCGCCCGATCACCGCGTTGAGTCCGATGTTCGGGTACTCGCGGTTTTCGTAGCGCCACACCTGGCGACGGTCGTCGGTCTCGACGACCGCGGGGGCGTGGCCGGCCAGTTTGGCGGGAAGCCGGCCGGTGAACATGTCCGGCGGCTCGATGACGTGGTCGTCGACCGAGATGACGACGTGCTGTCGCTGTCGAGGATCGGGATCCGGCAGCAGCGCCATACCAGTTGACTATCGTCGGTTTTTGGTCGGTGTCAACGACGTGGTTTTTGGGGTCTGCAGTCACAGGAGTCACATCTGCATCTTCAGCACCGCCAAGGCTGGCGCCCATCGATTGCCGATTGCGATAGCGCATGCGCTAGCAACTGCGAAATCGACGACGGATGGTGCGCCGAAGAAGCGCACTGTGCGGCTTTTGGCTGCTCAAAGTATTAAAGTGCACCAACAGGCGGCGTGAACGGCACCTCAATACGACAGACATCCGTCATCAGCGGTGACACGATACTGGGGTGGACAACGGCGGCGACGCTGGCGGTGCACTGACCGCGGCGGGTCTCTCGTGCGGGTCGTGCGGCACCCGGTTGGTCGCGACGGCCAAATTCTGCAGTGAGTGCGGCACGCCAGTGGCAGATACCGCTCGATCCGCGGAGTACAAGCAGGTGACGATCTTGTTCGCCGACGTCGTCCATTCGATGGAGATCGCCGCAGCGGTGGGCGCAGAGCGCCTGCGCGAGATCATGGCGGAGCTGGTTGACCGCGCGGCGACGGTGGTGCAGCGCTACGGCGGCACGGTGGACAAATTCACTGGTGACGGCATCATGGCTGTGTTCGGTGCGCCAGTAGCGTTGGAAGACCACGCCATTCGCGCCTGTCTGGCGGCCCTGGGGCTGCAGGAAGCCTCGCGGCGCCTTGCCGTCGACGTCCGAGATCGTGACGGCGTGGAGCTGCGGCTACGGGTCGGCCTCAATTCCGGCCAGGTTATCGCCGGTGAGATCGGTTCGGGCCCTTTGGGATACACCGCGATCGGTGAGCAAGTGGGCATGGCTCAGCGGATGGAGTCGGTGGCACCACCGGACGGGGTGATGCTGAGCGATTCGACGGCAAAGCTGGTGGGCGACGCCGTCGTCCTCAATGAGCCTGAACTGGTTCACGTCAAAGGCGGGAACACGCTGCTCGCCAGGCGGTTGTTGGCCGTCGGCGAGCATCGACCGCATCGCCCTACCGAATCGAAACTGGTCGGGCGCAGTTGGGAACTCACGACTGTCAGCGGGATCCTCGAAGAGGCGATCGCCGGGTCTGGCTGCATCGTCAACATCGTAGGACCGGCGGGTATCGGTAAGAGCCGATTGGTTCGTGAAACCGCCGCGATTGCCGGCGCTCGCGGCTTACCGGTGTTCAGCACTTATTGCGAGTCGCATGCCAACGACATCCCGTTCCACGTGGTAGCCAGGATGCTGCGCGCGGCAATGGGAATCGACGAGCTGGACGCCGACATTGCGCGCACGCATATCCGCGAACGATTTCCCGCGGCGGACCCGGAAGACCTGCTCCTGCTGGATGACTTGCTGGGCATTGGTAGCGCGGCGCCACCGGATATCGCGCCGGACGCGCGACGCCGACGGTTGACCGCGCTGATCAATGCCGGCGCAGTGGAGCGGCCGGAGGCCGCGGTGTACGTCATCGAGGATGCGCACTGGATCGACGAGATCAGCGAGTCGATGTTGACCGATTTCCTGGCTGTTGTGCCACAGATCCCGTCATTGGTCCTGATCACCTACCGGCCGGAATACCAAGGCGCGCTGAGCCGTATTCCCGGTACGCAGACGATTGCCTTGCGGCCGTTGAACGATCAACACACCCAGCAGTTGACGACGGAGCTCCTCGGTGCTGGTTCGTCGACGGGCGACCTTGCGGCGCAAATTACCGGACGTGCTGCCGGAAATCCGTTCTTCGTCGAGGAGATCGTGCGCGATCTGGCCGAACGTGGCGTGCTGGAAGGTCAGCCCGGCGCCTATCGACCGCGCGGTGACATCGCGGACGTCGATGTTCCGGCCACGCTGCAGGCCACCATCGGCGCCCGCATAGACCGCCTTGGGACATCGGCTAAACGGACCCTGAATGCCGCGGCGGTCATCGGCGCGCGATTCGATGCCGATCTGCTGGCCGAACTGATCCCGGACCCGGACGTGGCGCCGCTGATCGAGGCGGAACTTGTCAATCAGGTCAGGTTCGCGCCGAGCGCCGAGTATGCGTTTCGCCATCCGCTGATCCGCACAGTTGCCTACGAATCACAACTCAAATCCATTCGTGCGCAGTCGCATCGGCTGCTGGCAGCGGCAATTGAGGCGGGTGGGTCGCCGGACGAGAACGCTGCGCTGATCGCTGAACACCTCGAGGCGGCAGGGGATTTGCATAGGGCCTTCGAATGGCACATGCGGGCCGGGGCATGGTCGAACTTTCGGGACATGCGCGCGGCGCACACAAGTTGGCGCCGGGCCCGACAGGTCGCTGATCGGCTAGCTCACGATGACCCTGATCGTCTGCGTATGAGCATTGCGCCCCGAACGCTGTTGTGTGCGACCGCATATCGGGTCGGCGGCAGTGGAGCCGACACCGGCTTCGAGGAGTTGCGCGAGTTGTGCACTGCTGCGGGTGATCAGCAATCGCTGGCGATGGGAATGGCGGGCCAGTTGACATGGCGGGCGATGAAAGCGCACCGCCCGGAGGCATCACGACTAGCCGACGAACTCGTCCACCTACTGGATACAATCGGCGACCCGACGTTGACTGTCGCACTGTCATTTCCCGCCATGATTGCCAAACACGAGACCGGCGAAATGGCCGACGTGCTTCGGTTCGCCCAGCGCGTCATCGATCTTGCCGAGGATGACCCCACCAAGGGCAACTTGATCTTCGAATCTCCTTTGTTGGTTGCAATCACAGCGCGCGGTTTGGCCCGATGGTGTCTGGGCATCTCCGGTTGGAAGGATGATTTCGATCATGCGATCACGAAGGCACGTCCGCTATTGAGGGACGCAGGGATGCTTGCCGGCGTCTTGTGGTTCACGTATATCCCGGCGATCCCGTACGGAGTGCTGCTGCCCGATGCGACGGCCTTGCGTGACGCTGCTGAATTGCTGTCCAAGGCAGAGCAGTCGGGTGATGATCTTCCCGTCGACCTGGCGCGGGGACTTTACGGTCTCGTGCTGGCCTATCAGGACGGCTCGGCGCGCACGCACGGCTTCGAGTTGCTGGCGAAAGCGCGGGAACGGACCGCTGACAACCGGTTCTCCTTGACCAACCTGCCTATAATCGACACCCATATCGCACGAGAAAAGGCGCGGATCGGCGATATAGCCGGAGCCATCGAATTGGGCCGCGCTCTCGTCGACGAGTTATTCAACTCCGGTGGGTGTCTTTGGACTGCGCTGGCCGTCAGTGTGCTGGTGGAGGCACTGCTCCAACGTGGCGCTGAAGGTGATCTCGACGAGGCCGCGAGCGCGGTAGCTCAGTTGGCTGCTGTGCCAACCGATCCCGGCTTCGTGGTGCACGAGATCACGCTGCTGCGACTCCGGGCGCTGTTGGCCCGCGCCAACGGAGACGACGCCGCCTACCGAGAACATCGTGACCGCTACCGCGCGATGGCGACAAGGCTTGGCTTAGAGGGCCAGATGAAGTGGGCCGAGGCGATGCCATGACGGCTGGCGGGGTAGCGGCGTGCCGCACGTGTGGCACCACTGCTATGGAGAACGCGCGGTTCTGCCACAGTTGCGGCGCACCGCTCACCGCCACCGCTAGTCGCGCGGAGTACAAGCAAGTCACGGTTCTGTTCGCCGATGTGGTGCACTCGATGGAGATCGCGGCTGCGGTCGGGCCGGAGCGGCTGCGCGAGATCATGACTGAACTGGTGAACCGTGCCACGGCGGTGGTGCATCGGTACGGCGGCACGGTCGATAAGTTCACCGGTGACGGCATCATGGCGGTGTTCGGTGCACCAATAGCGTTGGAAGACCACGCCGTTCGTGCCTGTCGTGCGTCGCTGGATATCCAAGCCGAGACCGTGCGACTGGCCGCTGACGTCAAAGCCCGCGACGGTGTGGATCTGCAATTGCGAATAGGGCTCAACTGCGGTCAGGTGATCGCCGGTGAAATCGGTTCAGGGGCATTCGGTTACACCGCTATCGGCGAGCAAGTCGGCATGGCGCAGCGGATGGAATCGGTCGCCCCGCCAGGTGGTGTCATGGTCAGCCAGTCCACCGCGCGGTTGGTCAAACAGGTTGCGGTGCTCAGTGAAACGGAGATGGTACGCATCAAGGGCGCCGACGATCCAGTGCCCGCACACCGTCTGGTGGCGATGGATTTGCGCCGCGGTTCCCATGGCCGTTCCGAGGCGACATTGGTGGGGCGCCGGCAGCAGATCACAGCTCTCACCGAGCTGCTCGACCGCGCAATGAGCGGCCAGGGGAAAGTCGTCGGCGTGGTCGGCGAGGCGGGTATCGGCAAGAGCCGCATGGTGCACGAAATCGCAGCCATCGCGGCCGGGCGCGGCGTCGACGTCTTCTGGACCTATTGCGAGTCCATTGCCAGCGAAGTCCCACTGCACGTCGTCTCGTCCCTGCTGCGGGCGGTCGCCGGGCTCACCGAGCTAGACGGAGCGGCCGCACGCGCCGCGGTACGCGCTCGGTTTCCCTGCGCCGATCCCGAGGATCTCCTACTGCTCGACGATCTGCTCGGCATCGCCGACCCCGCCGTCGCGCTCCCTCATATCGACCCGGACGCCCGCCGGCGGCGACTGACTGCCTCGGTGAACGACTCCTGGCTCGCCCGAGCCACACCGGCAATCTTCGTCGTCGAGGACGTCCAGTGGATCGACGAGGTCAGCGAGTCATTGCTGACCGAATTCTTTGAGGTGATACCGCAGACGCCGACGATGGTGCTGATCACGTACCGCCCAGAGTACCGGGGTCAGCTCGCGCGGTTGGCCGATACGCAAACGCTTGCGGCGCTAAACGATTCGGAAACCAGTGCACTGATCGCCGAGTTGCTGGGCCCGGATCCCTCGGTCGGCGCCTTGACGACGACTGTCGCCGACCGCGCCTCCGGCAATCCCTTCTTCGCCGAGGAGATCGTCCGCGACTTGGCGGAGCGTCACGTGCTCGTCGGCGATCGCGGCGCTTATGTCTGCGCCACCGACGTCACCGAAGTCAACGTGCCTGCCACGCTGCAGGCGACCATCGCTGCCCGCATCGACCGCCTGGAGCCGACGGCAAAGCGAAGCGTCGGCGCTGCGGCTGTGATCGGGTCGCGATTCGATACCGACCTGCTGCGGGCGTTGGACGTGGAGCCCGCCCTCGACCAGGCCGTCAACGCCGAGCTGATCGACGAGGTGGGCGGCGGCCCTCCGATCGAGTACGTGTTTCATCATCCCCTCGTTCGCACCGTGGCCTACGAATCGCAGCTGAAATCCCATCGCGCCGAGCTGCATCGGCGCCTGGCCAGCGTAATCCAGGCGCGTGACCCGAGCTCGGTCGACGAAAACGCAGCGTTGATAGCCGAGCACGTGCAGGCCGCGGGGGACGTCGCTGGCGCGTACGGGTGGCACATGCGTGCCGCGGCGTGGCTGTCGCAGCGCGATCTCGCCGGAGCCTGCCGCAGCTGGGAGCGGGCACGGGCATGCGCCGACGCCATGCCGGTCGACGACGCGCGTCGCTCGGCAATGCGCATTGCCGCGCGGGCCATGTTGTGCGCCAATGCGATGCGAGTGCGAGCGACCGACACCGATGCCCGCTTCGCGGAACTGCAACAGTTGTGCGCGGCGGCCGACGACAAGCCGTCGCTCGCGCTCGGCATGGCGGGCATGCTGCCAGTACACCTGCTGTACGGCCGTGTGCGAGAGGCCTCACAGCTGGCTTCCGAATACATGACCCTGGTCGAGTCGATCGGCGACCCGACGCTTACCGTCCTGCTTGCCTTCGCGGCGCTCCCGATCAAGCTGGAAACCGGGCCGGTCACGGACGTGCTGAGGTGGGCGCAGGCCGCCATCGACCTCGCCGAGGGCAATCCTTTCGTCGCGCACCTGATGGCCGGCGCCCTAACAGTGCGCGGCACCGCCCGCTGGGCCCAAGGACATTCAGGGTGGCGAGACGACCTCGACAAGGCGCTGGCCATGGCACGCGGGGCCGATCCGATGGTGCATGGCTACGTGGTAAGCGTGACGTACGTTTCGGCGATCGCCTCGGAGGTGATGCTGGCCACCGACGCCGCACTGGCCAACATCGAGGAGGTGTTACGGGTCGCCGAGCGATCCAGCGACGACGTCGCGCTTGGTTTGGCCCGCCTGACAATGGGATTCGCGTTGTTGTATCGGGAATCGTTGGCGGAACGTGAGCGTGGGGCATCGGTGCTGGCCGAGGTCCGCGAAATGATCCTCGCCAAGCGCTTTTACGCGACCGAGCTGCCCATTGTCGAACTGTGGATGGCGCGCGAAAGGGCTGCACGGGGAGATCGTGACGGTGCCCTGCCGGTGATCCGGAAAGCTGTGGACACCTTGTTCGACATGGGACAGTGGGGCTATCTCGTCGCGGCCACCGGTGTTCTGGTCGACGTGTTGCTGGCTCGCGGAGCAGCAGGGGATATCGACGAGGCGGACCGTGCAACCGAGCGGTTGACGACCGGGCCCGCCGACGAGGGACCGATGCTGCGTGACATATGGCTGTTGCGGCTGCGGGCGCTGCTGGCGCGGGCCCGCGGCGACGAGGTTGCCTACCACGACTTGGCGAATCGCTACCGCGACTTGGCAACATCACTCGACTTCGATGGTCACATGGCGACGGCCGAAGCGATGACTTCATCGGCAGACGAATTTGGTTCTGCGCCAGAGGCATCCGCATCACGCGGCACCGGGGACGGGGTGCCACGCGGAAGAATCCGCCGAACCATGCCGCTGGCCGGCTACGCCGCACGCGCCGCAGGTGGGCGAATGGTGGCCGGTCTGCGGGAGAAGGCGGGCGACACCGGCGCCGTGGAGCGATTTCACCAGCGGACTGCCGAGCGGTATTCAGACCTGCTCGGTCACTCCAAAGGTGTGCTGATGAAGGCTGGGCAGATCTTCTCCATGCTGGACGCCAATTCCGTCGGCAGCGGGTTTTCGCCCTATCAGACGGCGCTGGCAAGGCTGCAGACCAATGCGCCGCCGATGAATCTCCACGTCGTCAAGGACGTGGTGGGCGCAGACCTAGGCCGGCCAATCGAGAAGGTTTTCTCCCAATTCAGCGATGAACCGATGGCTGCGGCATCAATCGGGCAGGTGCATCGTGCGGTATTGCGCGACGGCCGCGAGGTCGCGGTCAAGGTTCAGTACCCCGGCGCGGCAGAAGCAATTCGCAACGATCTGGCCAACCATGAAATGTTCACCACGTTTTTCCGGTTCCTGTCGGCAGTGTCGGGCGCGACGATGCCCGACCTCCGGCCTGCGACAAGGGAAATCGTTGCGCGCATCGCCGAAGAAACCGACTATCGCCACGAAGCCGCCAACATCACCGCATTCAGCGAGCTCTACTGCGGCCATCCCTTCATCCGGATACCCAAGGTCATCGGCGACGCTTCCGGTGACCGGGTGCTGACCATGACCTATCTCGACGGACTGGACTGGCCCGCCGCGCAATTGGCCGACCAGGGCCTGAAGAACACGTGGGCAGAAGTGATCTCGCGGTTCATGGCGGGTTCCTTCCGCCACGCCAATCTGTTTCAGGCCGATCCCCATCCCGGCAACTATCGCTTCGGTCCCGATGGGGGAGTCGGATTCGTCGATTTCGGATGCGTCAAGGTCCTCCCGGAACATCAGCGCCGCAAGTTCGTCGGGATGCCGCGAGCAGCGGTTGACGGGGACAAGCGGAAATTGCGCGATCTGATGATCGAAACCGGTTTTCTGGCAAGCGATTCCACCCTTACCGCCGACGAAGCATACGAGTGGTGGTCGGAAATTCTCGATGAACTGCTCGCGCCCCAGCCGGTCACGTATACCCACGAAGGTTCAAAACGTGCAATCCGGGGAATGATGGGTATCCGCGGCGCCGACCACCCTGCTCGACGCCTGTCGATCCCAGGAGATTTCGTTTTCTTCTCGCGGCTGACGTTCGGCATGAACACGATCTTCGCCACACTGGGGGCCACCCTCGATGCCCGATCAATCTATGACGACCTGGACGGCATCGCCGAACCGGTAACCCCGTTGGGCAAACAACACCACGCCTGGGTACGTCGACGGGGCCTGCCGTGCGGATTGGACGCCCACGACCACCCGTAGCACCGTCGAAGCCGTCAGACCCCCTTCAGCGCGGTGCGCTGGTCGCGGTTAATCGACATCAAGTATTGCGGTACTCGGGACAACGGGCCGACCGCGGCGCGATGATCTGATGATGACCGATACCGCCGCCAGCACAGACAGACCGACCCCTGACGTCGACGTAGTCGTCGTTGGCGCGGGCATGGCGGGCCTGTACCTTGCCTACCGCCTCAGCCGCGCCGGATACGGGTTGCGCGTATTCGAAGCCGGCGACGACCTGGGCGGCACGTGGTACTGGAACCGCTACCCAGGCGCCCGGGTCGACGTACCCAGTGTCGACTACATGTACAGCTTCGACCCCGACTGGCAGCAGGACTGGCAATGGTCGGAGAAGTACGCCACCCAGCCGGAGATCCTGCGTTACCTGAACTACGTCGCCGACAAGCACGACCTGCGACGTCACATCACCTTCTCGACGCGAGTCCGGCGGGCACGCTGGTCCGACGACGCTTCGCTATGGCGGGTGAGCACCGACAGCGGCGACATCACCTGCCGTTTCGTCGTGATGGCCACGGGCTGTCTTTCCATGCCCAAGCCGGCCGAGGTCGACGGACTCGAACGGTTCGGCGGCGAGGTCTACTTCACCAACCGCTGGCCGCACGAGCCAGTCGACTTCGCCGGTAAGCGGGTGGGTGTCATCGGCACGGGTTCCTCTGGTATTCAATCGATTCCGGTCATCGCACAGCAGGCCCGCGAGCTGGTGGTGTTTCAGCGCACTCCGAATTTCTCGATCCCGGCGCGCAACGGGCCGTTGTCGCCCGAGAAGCTCGCGCAACTGGCGAACGAGGCGGAATACCGTGCGGCGGCGAGGCTTTCGTTCGGCGGTATTGCGAATATGGACCGCAGCATCATCCCGACTTTCAGCGTCTCCGAGACCGAGCGCCAACAACGCTATGAGCGCGCCTGGGAGAGCGGCTTATTGTTCGAGACGTTAACCGTTTTCGCTGACGTGGGGACCAACGCCGCGGCCAACCACGAGTTCGCGGAGTTCGTCCGGAACAAGATCCGCTCCATTGTCGACGATCCCCAGACGGCCGACGATCTTTGCCCGACCGATCATCCGATCGGGACGAAAAGGCCATGCCTGGACACGAACTACTACGCCACCTACAACCTGCCGCACGTGCGCCTCGTCAACGTCCGGAAGCATCCGATTCGGCAGGTCACCGAAACTGGCATCGATACCGCCGACGAGTCGTTCACCTTCGACGCGATCGTCTTCGCCACCGGTTTCGACGCGGTGACGGGCGCGATCACGGCTGTCGACTTCAGGGGCCGTAATGACTTGGCGCTCAAGGACAAATGGGCGGATGGGCCGCAGACCTACCTGGGGTTGACCACAGTGGGCTTTCCCAACCTGTTCTTCATCACCGGTCCCGGGAGTCCCTCGGTGCTGTCGAACATGGCCGTCTCGATCGAACAGCACGCGGACTGGGTGCTCGACTGCCTCGGTCACCTGAGCGCGGGAGGCTTCGACGTCATCGAGCCCACCGAGACGGCCGAGGCCGGGTGGACGCAACACGTCAACGACTGCGCCGACATCACCCTCTACCCGACCGCGAACTCTTGGTATATCGGCGCCAACGTGCCGGGCAAGGCACGGGTTTTCCTGCCCTACTGCGCCGGGCTCGACTTTTATGGCATCAGCTGCGACGAAGTGGTGGCCCGCGACTATCTGGGGTTCAAGCTGTCGGGACCGGATCGCACGCAGTGCAACGACGGAGTGGTGCGCCGGCTGCAACCCGACGTCGAGATGGTCCTCAACGAGGTGGCTGCGCTGAATCTGCCGCCGATGGAATCGATGTCGGCGGCGGATGCCCGCGCCCTCTACGCGCAGATGGCGACGGCCCGGCCGCCGGGCCCAGAGGTCGGTGAAATCGTCGACGGCTTATTCCCCGGCACCGCAGGCGATTTGGCGTACCGGGTGTATCGGCCGTCGACTCCGGGTCCGCATCCGTTGGTCGTCTACTTCCACGGTGGTGGCTACGTTCTGGGTGACGCGATCTCGGATGATCCGCTGTGCCGGGACCTTTGCGTGCGGAGCGACACGGTCATCATCTCGGCGGACTACCGCCATGCACCCGAGCACCGATTCCCGGCGGCGGTCGACGACGCCCTGGCGGCGGTGCAGTGGGTTGCCGACAACGCCGAGACGCTCGGGGGTAGACCCGGGCAACTCGCGGTGTGCGGCTGGAGCGCAGGCGGAGGGATCGCGGCGGTGGTATGCCGGCTAACGCGAGATATGGGTGGACCGAACATCATGGGGCAGGCGTTGTTGACACCGATGGTTGCCGGCGAGACGCCAAGCGCATCGTTCGCCGAGAATGCGGACGGTTACGGGCTCACGACGCCGCTGGTCCGGTGGTTCTGCGACCACTACATCGACCCGGCGGATCGGAGCGACGCCCGTTTTGCGCCCATAGCTGCCGCCGACCTGTCCGGGCTGCCGCCGACGGTCGTGGTGACGGCCGAGTTCGATCCGCTGCGCGACGACGCCGAGGCCTACGCCGCCGCACTCGCCGCTGCCGGCGTGCCGACGGAGCATGTCCGCGCGCGCGGCCACACTCATCAGTCGGTGGCGATGGTCGACGTGGTCATCTCCGGCGCACCGATACGGGCACGGATGGCGGACGCGCTGCGCGGGTTCTTTGCGAACGTACGCACGCCCGAGCCCGCCTCCTGAGGAGTGGCGTCGCGTATCGCTTGAGCAACGACTCGGCATTGGCGCGGAACCCCGGCTTGGCTCAATTTTGTGTGCATCGTCAGGGTAGATCGTGATTAGCGTGTTGCGGAGGTGGTCGGG
>NZ_LZIJ01000085.1 GCF_001667115.1 Mycobacterium sp. 852002-51163_SCH5372311
CCGAGCATCCGACGTCTTCCCGGTGGCTATATTTCTGCGAAGCGGCGAAGCAAAGGGAGCAACCACGTGCTCGAAGTGATCGACAAAGGGTCATGCACCGACGTACATCCCGTTCCGCTGCTGTTCGTGCACGGCGGTTGGCACGGCGCATGGTGCTGGGAGAACTTTCTGGACTACTTCGCAGCCGAGGGCTACCGCGCCGTCGCGCTGAGCCTGCGCGGACACGGCACCAGCCCCACAGCGAAGCCGTTGCAGTCGGTTTCCATCGCCGACTACCTCGACGACGTACGCGCCGCTGCCGACGAGCTCGGCGAGCCTGTGCTGATCGGTCATTCCCTGGGCGGGTACGTCATCCAGCGCTACCTGGAAGACCGGGCCGCCCCGGCCGCGGTGCTGGTGGGTTCCCTGCCGCCAAGAGGCGTGCTCGGTGCCGCCCTGCGCGTCTGGCGCCGTCGCCCGTGGCTTTCCGTCCAGTCATTCAGGGATCCCACGTTGGTCAAATTCCTCAACACCCCGGCCCGCGCCCGCGATTATCTCTTCTGCGCCGACACGCCCGAGACCATCGTCGAATCCTGCTGGAATCGCACCGGGGGCGAGAGCATCCGCGCGGCGATGAGGGATCCGATGTTCCGCCGAGTCAGGACCGAGCGGGTGACGACTCCGATCCTGGTCCTGGGCGCCATGCACGACGGCTTCGTCAGCGTCGGGGCCGTACGCGCCACCGCACGCGCCTACCGGACCGAGCCGGAATTCTTCGACATGGGGCACAACATGATGCTCGAACCGGGCTGGGCCGACGTCGCCGGACGCATCCACAGCTGGCTACAGACACGCGCGCTGACGAGCTGACTCGCCTCGCTGCTGCGCCGAAAAGCGTTGCCGTGCTACATTTCACAGCCGCAGCCGAAGCGGGCTGGTCGCGCCGGAAAAGCAACTACGGGGGGATTTGTTGTCGCTGCAAGCTGTCAGCCACACGGATCCCGAACCCGAGACGTTGCGCGGCTGGCAGCGTCGCGCGCTGGTCAAATACCTGACTGCCCAGCCGCGCGATTTCCTGGCCGTGGCCACGCCGGGCTCCGGCAAGACGACGTTCGCGCTGCGGGTGGCCGCCGAGCTGCTCAGACATCGCGCGGCCGAGCAGATCACCGTCGTCGTGCCCACCGAGCACCTCAAAGTTCAATGGGCACAAGCCGCTTGGCGGCACGGTCTGGCGCTTAACCCCAGATTCTCCAACTCCGACGCCCGGCACTCGCCGGAGTATCACGGCGTGCTGGTCACCTACGCCCAGGTCGCGTCGCATCCCACGCTGCACCGGGTGCGAACCGAGCAGCGCAAGACCCTGGTCGTCTTCGACGAGATCCACCACGGCGGCGACGCCAAGACCTGGGGCGATGCCATCCGCGAAGCCTTCAGCGACGCCGCCCGCCGACTTGCCCTGACTGGCACGCCCTTTCGCAGCGACGACAGCCCAATACCGTTCGTGCGGTACGAGCCGGGCCCCGACGGCGTGCTGCGCTCGCAGGCCGACCACAGCTACGGCTACGCCGAAGCGCTGGCCGACGGCGTGGTGCGGCCAGTGGTGTTCCTTGCGTACTCGGGCCAGGCACGCTGGCGCGACAGCGCGGGCGAGGAGCACACCGCCCGACTGGGCGAACCCTTGTCCGCCGAGCAGACCGCACGAGCGTGGCGCACCGCACTGGACCCGGCCGGCGAATGGATGCCGGCGGTGATCGCAGCCGCCGATCAACGGCTGAGCCAACTGCGTGCGCATGTTCCCGACGCCGGTGCCATGATCATCGCCTCCGACCGGACCGCCGCTCGCGCCTACGCTCGTCTGCTGGCGAAGCTCACCGCAGAAGAGCCGACGGTGGTGTTGTCCGACGACCCCGGATCGTCTTCGCGCATCAGCCAATTCGCGGACAGCACGAGCCGCTGGCTGGTCGCGGTGCGGATGGTCTCCGAAGGAGTCGACGTGCCACGGCTGTCGGTCGGTATCTATGCCACCAGCGCGTCGACGCCGCTGTTCTTCGCGCAGGCCATCGGGCGGTTCGTCCGGTCGCGCCGGCCCGGGGAAACCGCGAGCATCTTCGTGCCGTCGGTGCCCAGCCTGCTGCAGCTGGCCAGCGAGCTGGAGGCTCAACGCGACCACGTGCTCGGCGAACCGCACCGCGAATCCGGCGATCCCCTGCTCGATGATCCGGCCACGCGCACCCACACCGAGAAGGACGACACTCAGCACAGCTTCACCGCGTTGGGAGCCGACGCCGAACTGGATCAGGTCATCTTCGACGGATCCTCGTTCGGCACCGCCACCCCGGCCGGAAGCGACGAGGAAGCAGACTATCTGGGCATCCCGGGACTGCTCGACGCCGAGCAGATGCGCGCCCTGCTGCACCGGCGCCAGGACGAGCAGCTGCAGAAGCGGACCCGGCTCGAGCATCAGGCAGGCTCACCGGCGGCGCTGACGACGCACGGTCAGCTGCGCGAGCTGCGCCGCGAACTCAACGCGCTGGTGTCGATCGCACATCACCGCACCGGCAAACCGCACGGCTGGATTCACAGCGAATTGCGTCGCCGCTGCGGCGGGCCGCCGATCGCCGCAGCCACCAGCGAACAGCTCAAAGCCCGTATCGACGCTGTGCGGCAACTCAATTCGGAGCGGTCGTGACGGTCAGCCCGCTACCGCATCCAGCGCGGCGAGCAGGTGTTCGTTGACCATGGTTTGCACGTCAGCGACGGGCTCCTCGGGCAACACCACGCAGAACACGTCGGCCGCCGTCGAGCCGAAGGTGTTGACCTTCGCCCAGACGATGTCGGCTCCCGCCCGCTCCAGCGCCCGCGTCAGCGACGCGAGCAAACCCGGCCGGTCGGTGGCGCGGACTTCGACTATCGGCTGCCCGGGCGTCGCGGTGTCGAACCAGAGGATGCGCGGCGGGGCCGTCAGCCGCGTCACAGGCACTCCCGCCTGCACTTCCCCGGCCCGGCTGGACCCGGCGGCTGACTCTTCGTCACGCTTCTCCAGCATGCCCAAGACGTCGATGTCGCCGCCAAGGGCACCGACGAACTGCTGACGCAGCAGGTCGGCTGCGGCCGGCGCACCGAAGTGCGGCGACACGACGAACTCGGTGATCGCAACGCCTTCAACGACGTTCACCGAGGCCGAATGCACGCCCAGAGAATTCAGCGCCAGCACTGCGGCGGCTTTGGACACCAACCCCCGCTGGTCCGGGGCCACCATCACCGCCTGATACATCCGCTCGCTGTCGCCCGGCTTGATCTCCACGTGTACGCCATGGTGGACGGCAAGTGAAAGATAATGCGGCGCAGTCGGTTCGGCCTGCGGCAAGGTCTCGCCCGCCATAACCAGCTGGCAGCGGCGGACCAGGTTCTCGACCAGCGACGCCTTCCAGTCGCTCCACACCCCGGGGCCGGTGGCCTTCGAGTCCGCCTCCGTCATCGCGTGTAACACCTCGAGCAACAGCGGGTCGCCGCCAATAGCCTGCGATACGTACTCGATGGTTTGGGGATCGTTCAGGTCGCTTCGGGTGGCCACCACCGGCAGCAGCAGGTGATAGCGGACCAGCTTCGAAAGCATCTCGACGTCTGGGGGCGACATCCCCAGCCGCTGACCGATCTGGACCGCCAGGTCCGACCCCAGCACGCTGTGATCGGCGCTGCGGCCCTTGCCGATGTCGTGTAGCAGCGCGCCCAGCGCCAGCAGATCCGGCCGCCCCACCCGGGTGGCCAGCGGGGCCGCCTGCACGGCGGTCTCGACCAGATGACGGTCCACCGTCCACTTGTGGGCGATGTCGCGCGGCGGAAGGTCGCGGATCGCGTCCCATTCCGGCAGCAGCTGGCCCCAGAGCCCGGTGCGGTCGAGCGCTTCGATCGTCCCGACGACGGTCGGCCCGGCGCCGAGGACGACGAGAAAGTCGTCCAGCACCTGGCGCGGCCAGGGCGCCTCCAAGCGGGCAGCGCTGTTGGCGAGGTGAGTGAGTGTGGCTGCGGCGATGGGCAAACCGGTCGACGCGGACGCAGCGGCCACCCGCAGTACCAGACCGGGGTCGCTTTCCGGTTTGGCGTCACGGGCCAGCACGACTTCCCCGGCGTATTCGACGACACCCTCGGCCAGCGGTCGCCGTTTCGGGCGCCGCATCAGGGCCGACACGCCGCGCCGCGGCAACGCGTTGGCGGCGGTCCGCAGCCCGGTTTCGGCCTCGTAACTGATGGTGCGGGCGGCGTGGGACAGCATGCGGGAAAGGTCGAACCTGTCACCGATGTGCAGCGCCGCGCTGATCTCGTCGCCGAATTGGGCCAGCAGGATGTCGCCCCCGCGGCCGGACACCCGATGCAGCTCGGTACGCACGTCGAGCAGTGTCCGGTAAGCATCGTCCAGCGAGCCGGCCGCTGAGTCGGGGTTGTGCACGCGATGGCGGTCGACCAGCTGAGCCACCGCCAGCGCGTCGAGCAACTGGGCGTCGCGGAGGCCGCCGTGACCCAACTTCAGGTCCGGCTCGGCGCGGTGTGCGATCCGGAAACAGCGACGCCAGCGAGCCTGCGTCATTTCGACGAGTTCGTCCATCCGGGTGCGGATTCCGCTGCGCCACTGCCGCCGCACACCGGCGATCACGTCGGCCGACAACTGCTCGTCGCCGGCGATGTGGCGCGCATCCAGCATGCCCAGGGCGGCGGTCATGTCGGAATTGGCGGTACTCAGGGCCTCACTGACGGTCCGTACGCTGTGGTCGAGCCGAATGTTGGCGTCCCACAGCGGATACCACAGCTTGTCGGCGACCTCGCCCAGCACCTCGGCGGCCTTGCCGTCGTGCACCAGCATCAGGTCCAGGTCCGAGTACGGCAACAGCTCGCGGCGGCCCAGGCCGCCGATGCCGACGAGCGCGAAGCCGCTGGTGTCGGTGATCCCGATCTCGGCCGACTTGGCCCCCAGCCAGGACTCGTGCAGGTCCAGCAACGCTTGGCGCAGCCCGGCCGAATCAAGTTCGCGGTGTTCGTGTGACAGCAGCTTGCGTCGTGCGGCAGCCAAATCACTTGCTGCGCAAGCACTTACAATTTCCGGGCCTCCGATCGAGATGCTCCGGCGCGGTCCACCGTCAGAGGGCGTCGGTTCCGCGTTCGCCAGTGCGTACCCGCACAATCGTCTCGACCGGGCTCACCCACACTTTGCCGTCACCGATCTTGCCGGTTCGCGCCGCCCGGACGATGCTGTCCACCACCTTGTCGACGATCGAGTCGTCGACGACGACTTCGATGCGAACCTTTGGGACGAAATCCACCGAGTATTCCGCGCCCCGGTAGACCTCCGTGTGGCCCTTCTGCCGGCCGTAGCCCTGGATTTCGCTGACCGTCATCCCCAAGACGCCCGCATCTTCGAGGCTGGTCTTGACGTCATCAAGCGTGAACGGCTTCACGATCGCAGTGATCAGCTTCATTAGCGCTCTGCCTCCACTCTGTCGTCCACTCGCTCCTGCAGGCCGTTACGGGTGTCCAGCACGCTGGTCCGGGGAGGAAGAACCGAACCGCTGGTGACGGCGAAGTCGTAGGCCGACTCAGCGTGCTCCGACTCGTCGATGCCAGTGGCCTCCTGTTCGGCATCCAGACGCAACCCCATGGTGTATTTGAGGATCAACGCCAGGATAAGTGTTACCACGCCAGAGTAGATCAGAACGCTGAATGCGCCGATGGCCTGTCGTTCCAGCTGTGACCAGCCGCCGCCGTAGAACAACCCCTTGGACACCCCGGCTATGCCGTTGATGGCCGTGCTCTCCGGAGCCGCAACCAGGCCCACCATCAGCGTGCCCGCCAAGCCGCCGACCAGGTGCACACCGACCACGTCGAGCGAGTCGTCGAACCCGAACCGGAACTTCAGCCCGACCGCCAGCGCGCACAGCACCCCGGCCACCAGGCCGATCGCCAGGGCGCCCAGCACGTTGACCGACGAACACGACGGCGTGATGGCCACCAGTCCGGCGACGATGCCCGACGCCGCGCCCAGGGTCGTGGCCTTGCCGTCGCGGATGCGCTCGGTGAGCAGCCAGCCCAGCATCGCCGTGGCCGTCGCGATGGTGGTGGCCATGAACGTCGAGCCGGCGGCGCCGTTGGAGGTCAGGGCCGACCCGGCGTTGAAGCCGTACCAGCCGAACCACAGCAATCCGGCACCCAGCATCACGAACGGCAGGTTGTGCGGGCGGAACAGCGTCGTGGGCCAGCCTTTGCGCTTGCCCAGCACGAGCGCGAGCATCAGCCCGGCCACACCGGCGTTGATATGCACCGCCGTTCCACCGGCGAAGTCGATGGCGTGCAGCTTGTTGTTGATCCAGCCACCATGCTCGGCCGAATATTTGTCGGCCGCGAAGACCCAGTGCGCAATCGGGAAATAGACCAGCGTCGCCCACAGCCCGGAGAACACCAGCCAGGCGCTGAACTTCAGCCGGTCGGCCACCGCGCCGGAGATCAGCGCGACGGTGATAATCGCGAACATCAGCTGGAACGCCACGAACACAGTGGCGGGCAGCGCGTCCGGCGGGGTGCCCACCAGCGCGATGTCGGTCGCAGAAGTGGGCGGCGACGCGGTCGGATCCGCGGGGACGGCATTGCCGCCGATGAGGTGCTTCAGGCCGAAGAATTGCAGCGGGTCGCCGGCCAGGTTGGCCTTGTCGTTGCCGAATGCCATCGAGTAGCCGTAGAGCACCCACAGGACGGTCACCACGCCCATCGAGCTGATGCTCATCATGATCATGTTGAGCACGCTCCTTGCGCGCACCATGCCGCCGTAGAAGAACGCCAGACCTGGCGTCATCAACAGCACCAGCGCTGAACTCGCCAACATCCAGGCGGTATCGCCTGCGTTGGGCTGGCCCATCAACGGGTATGTCACTCGCAATCACCTCCGGTCGGCCCCGAAACAGCCGTCAGACACGTGCCTGACGACCTGATCCAGAACCTTGCGCAATGGTTGTTTCGGCAATACAGCCACCATGTTTCGGCGGTATTAACGTCGCGCTCAGGCGCCCTTAATCAGCCCAGCAGCGCGTCTACGAAGGCGGCGGGCTCGAAGGGCGCCAGATCGTCCGGCCCTTCGCCGAGTCCGACCAGCTTCACCGGCACGCCGAGCTCTTGCTGCACGCGGAAAACGATGCCGCCCTTGGCCGTTCCGTCCAGCTTGGTCAGCACAGCGCCGGTGATGTCGACGACCTCGGCGAACACCCGCGCCTGCGCCAGCCCGTTCTGGCCGATGGTGGCGTCGAGCACCAACAGCACTTCATCAACAGATGCGCGGCGGCTCACTATGCGCTTGACCTTCCCGAGTTCGTCCATCAGCCCCACCTTGGTGTGCAATCGCCCGGCGGTGTCGATGACCACGACGTCAGCGCCGGCCGCGATGCCCTTGTCGACGGCGTCGAACGCCACCGACGCCGGATCGGCCCCCTCGGCGCCCCGCACCACCTCGGCGCCCACCCGGACGGCCCAGGTTTGCAGCTGATCGGCCGCTGCGGCCCGGAAGGTGTCGGCGGCGCCCAGCACGACGCGGCGGCCGTCGGCCACCAGCACCCGTGCCAGCTTGCCGACCGTCGTGGTTTTGCCGGTGCCGTTCACCCCGACGATGAGCAGCACCGACGGATGGTCAGCGTGTGGCAGCGCCCGAATCGAGCGATCCATATCAGGTTGCAGCTCGTTGATGAGCACGTCGCGCAGCACGGCACGGGCGTCGGCTTCGGTACGCACGCTGCTGCTGGCCAGCCGGCTGCGCAGCTGCGATACCACCGATTCGGTGACCACCGGGCCCAGGTCGGCTACCAGCAGCGTGTCCTCGACGTCCTGCCAGGATTCCTCGTCGAGATCCCCACCGCCGATCAGGCCCAGCACGCTGCGGCCGAGGGCGTTCTGCGATTTGGCCAGGCGTCCGCGCAGGCGTTCCAATCGCCCTTCGGGCGGCGCGATCGCCTCGATTTCGGGCGCTTCGGGTGCCTGGGGCTGCTCGGTGGCCTCGGGGGCCTCGGCTTGCGGTGGGGCCGGCGTCTCGGCTTCCGGCTCGAACTCGGGAAGCAGGACCTCGGAGATCGTGCGCTTGGGCGCGTCGCGGGGAATGGTCGCGTCGTCGCCGACCGCGGGCAGGCCGCTGGTGTCGATCCGGTCCTCGACAGGTGTGGCCGTCTGGCTGAACGTGATGCCCGACGACGCCTTGTAGCCGCCCGAACGGTCGATCGCCTCGGTCTCCGGCCGCGCCGATAGGCTGATCCGCCGCCGTCGGTAGAGCACCAGTCCCAGGACCAGCGCGGCAATGATGACCAGGGCGGCGACGACCGCAATGGCGATCCACAGACCTTCCGACACGCTGACGATCCTTCCAGCCGTGGGTCACTCCGGCGGTCGTGGGGTTGCGGGGTTCAGTGTGAATCGTGGGCGTTCAGTGCGAATCGTGGGCGTTCGGTGTGAATAGTGGGCGGAGGAATCGGCCCGAACCCCACCCTGTCTTCACCCGCAAAGCCGTCCGTTCACACTAAAAGCCCTACGTTCACAGTCGATGCCGCCGGTACACGCTCGACGCCGGCCGCACGAGCCCTACACAGAAGTTGAGGCCAGCTGGTCGACCTCCTGGCCACGCATTCGCTGCGAGATCACCGCGGTGATGCCGTCGCCCTGCATGGTCACGCCGTACAGCGCGTCAGCTACTTCCATCGTGGGTTTCTGGTGCGTGATGATGATCAGCTGCGAATGGGCCCGCAGCTGCTCGAACAGGCCCAGCAAGCGGCGCAGGTTCATGTCGTCCAGGGCGGCCTCGACCTCGTCCATGATGTAGAACGGCGACGGCCGGGCCCGGAAGATGGCTACCAGCATCGCCACTGCGGTCAGCGCCTTCTCGCCGCCGGACAGCAAAGACAGCCGGGTGATCTTCTTGCCGGGCGGACGCGCCTCCACCTCGATGCCGGTGGCGAGCATATCGTCCGGGTCGGTCAGCCGCAGCCGGCCTTCGCCGCCTGGGAACAACGACGCGAACACGCCCCGGAATTCACGCTCCACGTCGGTAAACGCGTCGCTGAACACCTGCAGGATGCGCGCATCCACGTCGGCGACCACGTCGAGCAGATCTTTGCGGGCGGCCTTGACGTCCTCGAGCTGGGTGGACAGGAAGTTGTAGCGCTCCTCCAGGGCGGCAAACTCCTCCAGGGCCAACGGGTTCACCCTGCCCAGCTCCGCCAGCTCACGCTCGGCGCGTTTGGCCCGCCGCTCCTGGCTGGGCCGGTCGAATGGCATAGGAGCCGGTGCGACCACCTGCTCGCCGCGCTCGCGGGCCTGCTCGAATTCGGCCATCTCGAGTTCGGTCGGTGGCAGTGCGACGTGTGGGCCGTACTCGGCAACCAGGTCGTCCGGCGCCATGCCGAACTGCTCGAGCACCATTTGCTCGAGCTGCTCGATTCGCAGGGCTGCCTGCGCGTTGGCCACCTCGTCGCGATGCAGTGAATCGGTCAGCGTGGCCACCCGGGCGGTCAGGGCGTTCACCTCGCCGCGGACCGCCACCAGCGCCTCGGACCGCTGCCGCCGTTCGGCGGCCAATGTGTCGCGCATCCGCGACGCCGCCTCGACCACCCGGTTCAGGCGCGCTGCCAGCAGCCGGCCGGCGTCGGAAACCGCCGCGGCCACGGCGGCCGCATGCAGCCGTGCCGCGTGGGCCTGCTGGGCGCGCACCCGCGCCTCGCGTTCGGCGGCGGCCGCCCGGCGCAGCGAATCCGCGCGTCCGCGTAGCGCATTGGCTCTCTCCTCGGCCGTTCGCACCGCCAGCCGGGCTTCGACTTCGGCGCCGCGGGCGGCTTCGGCGGCAGCGGCGATCTCCTGCCGGTCGGCCGGCTCGACGTCATGCACCTGCTGGGTCGCTTCGGCGTTGCGCAGCCGGGTCTCGAGTTCGACGACCTCCTGCAGGGTCGCGGCGCGGGCGGCTTCCAATTCCTCGCGCTGCCGCAGCAACCGGCTGCACTCCTCGTCGGCCGCGCGCGCGTCCTGGCCGAGCCGGCCGAGCTGCTCGTACATCGCCGAGATGGTGGTGTCGGATTCGTTGAGCGCGGCCAACGCCTGCTCGGCCGAGTTCTGCCGGGCCGCCTGCTCGGCCAGCGCGCCGGACAAGGCCGCGCTCAGTTGCGCCACCTGAGCCTCGGCAGCGGCGAGCTCGCTGCCGGCCTTGTCAATCTCCGAGGTCACCTCCAGCGTGGACAGCTTGCGGTCCGAACCACCGCTAACCCAGCCGGCGCCCACCAGGTCGCCGTCGACGGTGACGGCACGTAGCTGCGGCCGGACTGCCACCAGATCCAGCGCCACGCCCAGGTCGGCGACCACCGCGACTCCGGACAGCATGGCGACCATCGCGCCGCGCAGCCGCTGGGGTGCCTCGATCAGGTCCAGCGCCCACAGCGCCCCGCCGGGTAGCTCGGCGACCGGCCGCTGCTCGGGGGCCGGCCAGTCGCCCAGCACCAGCGCCGCGCGGCCCGCGTCGGCTTGCTTGAGCGCGGCAACCGCGCCACGAGCGGCGCCCAGGCTGTCCGCGGCCAGCGCGTCAGCTGCCGATCCGAGCACCGCGGCGAGCGCCGCCTCATATCCTGCGCGCACTTTCACCAGCTTGGCGATCGGCCCGAGAAGCCCTGCGCCGCTGTGGTTCTCGGTGAGCCACGCCGCGCCGTCCTTGCGTTCGAGTCCAACCGACAGCGCATCGATGCGGGCTCGCAGCGACGCCACTTCGCGTTCGGCGGTCCGCTCGGCGGCCTGTAGTTCGACGACGCGTTCGTCGGCCAGCCGCAGCGCGGCCACGGTCCGCTCGTGGTGCTCGTCGAGGCCGGCCTCGCCCTGATCGAGTTCACCGACCTTGCCCTGTACGGTTTCGAAATCCGCTCGGGTCTGCTGGGCTCGGGCGGCGGCATCCTCGATGCGCTCGGACAACTGCGCGACGCTGTCGTCGATCGATTCGACGCGTGCGCGCATGGTCTCGGCTTGGCCGGCCAGCCGCGCCAGACCCTCCCGCCGGTCCGCCTCGGCCCGCACCGCCGCCAAGTGCGCCCGGTCCGCCTCGGCGGCGCGGGCCTCGCGGTCGGCCAATTCCGCCCGCGCGGCATCCAGCCGGTCGCGTGCCGCGGCCAGTTCCGCCAGCAGTTGCTGCTCGGCGATCTCCACCTGCTGAGCCTCGGCCTCCAGCGCGTCAGGATCGGTGTCGCTGCTGGTCACCGGCTCGACGTCCAGATGCTGGGCACGCTCGGTCGCGATGCGCACTGTGGCGCCGACCCGTTCGGCCAGGGCCGAGAGCCCGAACCAGGTGTGTTGGACCGAGTCGGCCCGCTGCGAAAGCGACACCGCCGCTTCTTCGTGGGCGGCCAGTTCCGCAGAGGCCACCGCCAGCCGCGCGGCCACCTCGTCGTGTTCGCGCCGCATCGCTTCCTCGGCCTCGAAGATCGCGTCTCGCTCCGCCTGCCGGCTGACCATGTCGTCGGCGGCCAGCCGCAGCCGGGCATCCCGCAGGTCGGCCTGGATTCTTGCGGCCCGCTGTGCCATTTCGGCTTGACGCCCGAGCGGTTTGAGCTGGCGCCGCAGCTCGGTTGTCAGGTCGGTGAGCCGGGCCAGATTGGCCGACATCGCGTCGAGTTTGCGCAGCGCCTTTTCCTTGCGCTTGCGGTGCTTGAGCACTCCAGCGGCCTCTTCGATGAACGCCCGGCGGTCCTCGGGCCGCGACTGCAGGATTTCGTCGAGCTTGCCCTGCCCGACGATGACATGCATCTCGCGCCCGATGCCGGAGTCGCTGAGCAATTCCTGGACATCCATCAAACGGCAACTGCTGCCGTTGATTTCGTATTCGCTGGCGCCGTCGCGGAACATCCTGCGGGTGATCGACACCTCGGAGTAGTCGATCGGCAGCGCGTTGTCGGTGTTGTCGATGGTGACGGTGACTTCGGCGCGGCCCAGCGGGGCGCGCGACGAGGTGCCGGCGAAGATGACGTCTTCCATCTTCCCGCCGCGCAGCGTCTTTGCTCCCTGCTCCCCCATCACCCAGGCCAGGGCGTCGACCACGTTGGATTTGCCGGAGCCGTTAGGGCCGACGACGGCGGTGATACCGGGCTCGAAACGCAGAGTCGTCGGCGAGGCGAAGGACTTGAAGCCCTTCAGCGTCAGACTCTTGAGGTACACGAGGGGCCAGATTACCGCTCGACGAAGCCGTCGAACCGTTCCCGTGGCTGCGACCAGTCGGCGACAACCTTGTCGACTTGTCCGGGTGTGGTGCCGCCCTGCAGCAGCTGCAGCAATTTCTCGCAGGCCTCGCGCGGACCCTGGGCGATCACCAGCACCCGGCCGTCCTCCTGGTTCGCGGCATAACCGGTGAGGCCAAGCGCCAACGCCCGGCACCGGGTCCACCAGCGGAAGCCCACGCCCTGAACCCAGCCGTGCACCCAGGCGGTGAGCCGGATCTCAGAATTCGAAGCGTCCGGCATCAGCAACCTCAAAGGTGACGGTGGTGCCGGATTTGAGCGTGCGCCCCACCGTGCAGACCGCGTCGACCGCACGATTCACGACTACCAACAGCCGCTGTCTGTCGTCGGCGGACAGTCCCGACAGGTCCACTTCCAGGGTCTCCTGCAGCAGCGGATAACGCTCCTGGTCACGGTCGGCCGCGCCGGAGACGCGCACCACCGCTCGGTAATCCTCGCCGAGGCGATGGGCCAGCGGCTGGTCGCTCGCCATGCCGCTGCATGCG
Organism: Mycobacterium sp. 852002-51163_SCH5372311; assembly: GCF_001667115.1. Taxonomy (GTDB): domain Bacteria; phylum Actinomycetota; class Actinomycetes; order Mycobacteriales; family Mycobacteriaceae; genus Mycobacterium. The sequence continues at coordinate 12,746 of NZ_LZIJ01000085.1, forward strand.
GCGAGCGCGATCTTGAGCAGCTCACCCGGGGTGAAGACGCCGTCGACATCCTCCGAGCCGACGAGTACCTGCGCGCCTCTCGAACTATGCCCGGTATACCGGCGCGTTCCGGTGCGCTCGACCCACAGTTGCGTCATAGCTTCTTTTCTACCGGGTGGTCTTGCGCCGAGATCGACAGCAGCGCGCAAAAGCCCGAGAGAACTCCGCGCTAACGTCAATTTCGGCGCGCGCGTCGGGCAGGCATACTGCCTTGCATGGCCACCGTCGTCGCATTTCACGCTCATCCGGACGACGAGGTTGTCCTCACCGGTGGAACGCTCGCGCAAACGGCAGCGGCCGGGCATCGGGTCGTCATCGTCACGGCGACCGACGGATGCGTGCATAACGAGGACGACAGTGACCGCCTGGCCGAATTGCGGTTCAGCGCAACCATCCTGGGAGCGCAACGAGTCGAATGCCTCGGCTACGCCGACAGCGGCTACGGCCCACAGTTCTATCCAGATCCACCCGGACGGGTCCGATTCGGTAGAGCGGATGTCGACGAGGCGGCGCAGCGGCTCGCGACGATACTTCGCGACGAAGACGCGGACCTGCTGCTCAGCTATCAGCCCAACGGCGGATACGGCCACCGCGACCATGTGCAGGTGCACCATGTCGGCAAGCGCGCCGCCCAACTCGCAGCCACCCCGCGAGTGCTGGAGGCGACCATGCCGCGTGAATTGCTTTTGTGGACGGCGCATCTGGCTCGCCTGCTGCGGCTGCCGGCACCCTACGAAGTGAACATCGCTCGTACCGCATACGCTCCCCGAAGGACCATCACGCATCGGATCAACATCTTCCGCTTTGCGCGGCAGAAGCGAGACGCGTTGGCGGCCCACCGCTCTCAGATCGGCAGCACAGGACTGGCCGTGCGCATGTTCGGCCTCCTGCTCCGCCTGCCACCACAAGTGTTCGGCCTGCTGTTTTCCCGCGAATGGTTCGTCGATCCAGCCTTCGCACACAAGTCGCCGGTTACTGTGCGCCGCAACATCTTCGATTGATTGGACTTAGCCGCGGGGCCTCGGCTGGCATTTCGGGCAGTAGAACGACGACCGGTTCATGAACTTCTCCCGGCGCATCACTGCGCCGCATCGCCGGCAGCTTTTCCCTTCGCGGCCATAGGCATCCAGCGATCGGTCGAAGTAACCCGACTCCCCGTTGACGTTGACATAGAGCGAATCGAACGACGTCCCGCCCTTCGCCAACGCCTCGCGCATCACATCGGCGGCGGCATCGAGCACTGTGGACAATTGCCGGCGGGTCAGCTTGGCGGCCACCCGCGTGCCGTGCACCTTGGCCCGCCACAGCGCCTCGTCGGCGTAGATGTTGCCGATCCCGGAGACGACGGTCTGATCGAGAAGTTGACGCTTGAGCTCGGAATGCTTGCGGCGCAACACTTTTACCACCGCGTCGGGATCGAACCGCGGGTCGAGCGGATCGCGCGCGAGGTGGGCGACGGGTGTGGGCACCACGCTGCCATCAACGGTCACCAGGTCGGCGAGCATCCAGCCGCCGAACGTCCGCTGGTCGGCGAAACTCAGCACCGTCCCGTCGTCGAGCAGGGCCGAGATCCGGACGTGATCGGCGCGCGGGACGGTCCCCAGTAGCATCTGCCCGCTCATGCCTAGGTGAACCACCAAAGCGGTATCCGGCTCAGCACCGTCTGCGGTGTCCAGCAGCAGCCACAGGTACTTGCCGCGCCGACCGGTTCCCGCTATCCGTGCCCCGAGCAACCTGGCCGTCAGGTCCGCGGGACCGGCTTCGTGTCGGCGTACCGCCCGGGGGTGGTGCACTCGGACGGCCGTGATGGTCTTGCCCAGCACATGGGTGTGCAATCCGCGCCGCACCACCTCGACTTCAGGCAGTTCGGGCATCTAGTGATGATCGCAAGCGCGGCGCAGCCGCGCGCGACGGGTCATCACCATCGGCTCAGACGGAAGATTTTCCGGCGGGGTCACGCATGTCCAGCGCATCCAGCGCGTTCCAGGCTGCCGACGCCGCTTTTTGCTCGGCTTCCTTCTTGGAGCGACCCACGCCCGAGCCGTATTCGGTTTCCATCACGACGACCACCGCAGTGAATTCTTTGTCGTGGTCGGGGCCGGTGGAGGTCACCACATAGGACGGCGCGCCCAAGCCGCGGGCCGCGGTCAGCTCCTGCAAGCTGGTCTTCCAGTCCAGGCCGGCGCCCAGCGTGGGTGCAGCGTCCAGCAGCGATCCGAACAGCCGCAAAATCACCTCCCGAGCCACCTCGATGCCGTGCTGCAGGTAGATCGCACCCAGCAGCGATTCCATCCCGTCGGCCAGGATGCTTGACTTGTCGGCCCCACCGGTGTTCGCCTCGCCCCGCCCCAACAACATGTGCACGCCGAGCCCGCCGTCGGCAAGGCGTCGTGCGACGTCCGCCAGCGCGTGAGTATTGACCACGCTCGCCCGCAGTTTGGCCAGGTCCCCCTCGGAACGGTCGGGGTGACGGTGAAACAGCTCGTCGGTGATGGTCAGGCCCAGGACGGCATCGCCGAGGAACTCCAGGCGCTCGTTGGTCGGCAGTCCGCCGTGCTCGTAGGCATAGCTTCGGTGAGTCAGAGCCAGCGAGAGCAGCTCGTCAGGCAGTTCGACCCCGAGGGCGTCGAGCAGGACTTGCCGTGACGGCGTCACCGCTCACCCTGCCCGGTCTCCGGCCCGTCCGAGCCACGCATTCCGGCCAACTTGGCCCACCGAGGGTCGATGCGGTCATGTTGGTGACCAGGCTCGGCGGCCAGCGCAACCCCGCATTCGGGGCACAATCCGGGGCAGTCCGGCCGGCAGACCGGCGAGAACGGCAGTTCCAGCCCCACGGCGTCGATGATGGGCTGCTCCAGGTCCACGGTGTCGTCAACGACGCGGCCGACCTCGCCTTCCTCGGTGGTCGCCTCGGTAGCACTGGCCGGGTACGCGAAAAGTTCGGTCAGGCTGACCTGCACATGGCCTTCGACAGCGGTCAGGCAACGAGCGCATTCACCGACTGTCGGCGCGGTCATCGTCCCCGTCACCAGCACGCCCTCGGACACCGACTCGACTCGCAGATCCAGCTCCAGCGGGGCGCCTCGCTCGATCGCAATCAGCTCCACCCCGATACGCGCGGGGCTGGGCAACGTGTCACGCACGGTGAACATCGCTCCCGGGCGACGGCCCAGGCGCGCGATATCGACCACCATCGGCGATGTCGGGTGCCTGTGAGCTGCGGTGCTGTGCTGGCGCGCCATAGCAGAAATCCTACGGCGCTCACCCTCCAGCGCTAGTGCCTTGTAACGCGGTTACCGCGTCGCGTAGTCGTGGGTGCCGGCGGCGGTGCGGAGTTGGTGACGGCCGCGGCTGACTGAACGGATCGTCCCGTTGAGGAACTCCTCGAACTCGGCGAGCTTGTTGTCGACGTAGACGTCGCATTCACCACGCAGCCTGTCGGCCTCGGCGTGCGCCGTGTCGATGAGGCGGGTGGCCTCGGCGTTGGCCGCCTCCACGACGCTGTTCTGCGACACCAGCCGCTGCTGCTCCTTGATGCCCTCCTGCACGGCCTTCTCGTAGGAGATGTTGCCGTTCTCGATCAGCCGGTCGGCCTCGGCTTTGGCTCGGCTGACGCTGGCTTCGTAGTCGCGTTTGGCCGCAGCCGCCAGGCGAACCGCCTCTTCACGGGCCTCACCGACCATCCGCTCGCTGTGCTGCCGTGCCTCCGCGACCATCCGGTCCGCCTGCGATTTCGCGTCGGCGAGGATGCGGTCCGCCTCCGCGCGCGCATGGTTGACCATCGACTCCGACTCGGTGGTCGCCGTGGCCACCATGGAGTCGGCGTGCGTCTTGGCGTCGTGCAGCATCGAATCGCGGGCGTCGAGCACGTCCTGAGCGTCGTCGAGCTCGGCGGGAATCGCGTCCTTGATGTCGTCGATCAGCTCGAGGACATCGCCGCGAGGCACCACGCAGCCTGCCGTCATTGGCACGCCACGTGCTTCTTCCACAATGGCGCCCAACTCGTCAAGCGCTTCAAAGACTCGGTACACGGCCATACCCTCCTGGCATCTTGCAAATCCCGGTTGTTACCAGTGTGCCTGGTGTTACCTTTGTGACTGCGGTGGCGAGGCCGGTGTGTCGGCCTTTTCGTATTCCTTCGTATTTGCGGAGGATTGTCACCCATGCGGCATTGCTACAGGTTATCCCCGACCAGTCCAGCTGTGCCGTCGCAGCCATCGATGCGAGACGGCCACGGGTATAGCGTCCGAATCGTGGGTCCAGCGCGGAGCACAGAGTGACAGACCGAGTCGTCAGGGCCGTCGGCCACGCATTGGCGCTGGCCGGCTCGATGACCTGGGAAATCCTCTGGGCCCTGATCTTGGGCTTCGCGTTGTCGGCGGTGGTGCAAGCGGTGGTGCGCCGTTCGACGATCGTGAGCTTGATGGGCGACGATCGGGCGCGCACGTTGGCGGTCGCCGCCGGCCTGGGAGCGGCGTCGTCGTCATGCTCGTACGCCGCCGTCGCATTGGCCCGATCACTGTTCCGCAAGGGCGCGAACTTCACCGCCGCCATGGCGTTCGAGATCGGATCGACCAATCTGGTGATCGAGTTGGGCATCATCATGGCCCTGCTCATGGGCTGGCAATTCACCGCGGCAGAGTTCGTCGCGGGCCCAGTGATGATCGTGGTGTTGGCGCTGTTGTTCCGACTGTTCGTACGCGCCCGGCTCATCGACGCCGCCCGTGAGCAGGCCGACCGGGGAATCGCCGGTTCGATGGAAGGCCACGCCGCCATGGACATGTCTATTCAAGGCGAAGGATCATTTCGGCAGCGCCTGTTTTCACCGCAGGGCCTGACCTCGGTCTCGCACGTGTTCGTGATGGAATGGCTGGCGATCCTGCGTGACCTGGTTCTGGGATTGGTTATCGCCGGGGCCATCGCGGCGTGGGTTCCCGAAACGGCTTGGCAGAGCTTCTTTTTGACGAATCACCCCGGCTGGTCGGCGGTGTGGGGGCCGATCGTGGGGCCCGTGGTAGCGATCGTGTCGTTCGTCTGCTCGATCGGCAACGTGCCGCTTGCCGCGGTGCTGTGGAACGGGGGCATCAGTTTCGGCGGCGTCATCGCGTTCATCTTTGCCGACCTGCTGATCCTGCCGATCCTGAATATCTATCGCAAGTACTACGGGACCAGGATGATGCTGGTACTGCTCGGCACCTTCTATGTCGCGATGGTCGCCGCCGGCTATCTCGTCGAAATTCTTTTTGGCACAGCACATCTCATCCCGAGTCAACGCCAGGCGACCGTCATGACCGGAGGCATTTCCTGGAACTACACCACCTGGCTCAACATCGCGTTCCTAGTCGTGGCGGTGCTGCTGGTCGTCCGGTTCGCCACCTCGGGCGGAATCCCGATGCTGCGCATGATGGGCGGCTCACCCGAGGCCGGCCGGCACGATCACGGCGCCGACGGTCGCTGAGGTGAAACCACTTGCACCACAAGTGTTTAACGCCCGGATTCGTCGCCCCAAGTCTCCGGCAGCATTGGCATAACGGGCCCGTTCCCGAAATCGTCGTCGGCCAGCGTGATCAACCCAGCTGCCTGGCCACCGGTCTTCGGCGCCGTTCCAGCGAATCCTTGCGGTCCGACGCCGGATTCCGATGCCACCGACGATGTCAGCGACGCGGCTGAATCGCCCTCCGCGTCCAGGTATTCGTAGCGGTAGGCACGGTCGATGACCGACCGCTGGTGTCGCCGCGAGCGCACCTGATCCCGCTCGCGCGCCGGGACGGCCGCTGCCGCAGCGGCGGATTCGGCGGCCGGCTCTTTGGTTTTGGACCGGGTTTCGAGCGTCGATTCCAGGCGGGCGCCAATGCTGCCCACCATGTAACCGAAACCCTCCGCACCCGTCACCGGTGTCGGTGGTGGGGGCGGCGCCGACGGCGGCGTGGCGACAGAGGCCGGCGCCGCGGCAGGCGACGCGACCGATGGGCTGGGCGCCATGGGACTCGACGGGGTCATCGGCGTCATCGCGGTGGAAACCGGCACCACGGGGGGTTGGACACCGACTGCCGCGGGTTGCGAGTCCGGCGCGGGGGACGCGGGGACATTCACCGGCTGAGCCATCCCGGCCAGTCCGGCCAGGGCCGCCAGAGGGGCGACACTGCCCAGGTTCGTGATGGCCATGCTGATCCCGACGCTGATGAGCAGTGGCAGCTCCTGGATGAGAAACCGCAGAGTCCGCAACGTCCAGTTGACCAACCGGAATGTTTGCCAGGCGATGAAATACTCAACGAGCGCCGGTGCCGTGGACGGGTTCAGCAAACCCTGCAGATTTTGTTGCAACCACGTCAGAGCCTGCGCATTCCCTTGGAAGAAATTGGGCAGGTTCTGCAAATACTGCGAAGGGCTCCAGTTTGGCTGGCCCTGGCCGGGGATTTGCTCTCCGTCGGGCCCGAAGAGCATTTGCCAAATCTCATCCGGCGTGGGCAGCTGAAACGAGCCGGTGCCGCCACCGCCACCTGCGCCGCTGCCGGCGCCCGTGCCACCGCCAGTGCCAGTCCCGGCTCCCGTTCCGGTGCCGGCGCCAGTGCCCGTCCCGGCGCCCGCACCGGAACCCGCGCCTGCGCCTGTGCCCGCTCCGGCGCCAGTGCCCGCTCCCGCTCCGGCGCCCGCCCCACTGCCCGCTCCGGCGCCAGTTCCGGCGCCCGCTCCGGCCCCTTGGGTGTTCTGGGCTGCCATGGTCGTGACTTGATAGGTACTCATGGTGGTGGCGGCCTGAGTCCACATGCGGGCGTAGTCAGCCTCGTTGACCGCGATCGGAATCGTGTTGATACCAAAGAAATTGGTGGCCACGAGAACCGCGTGGACGGCATGGTTGGCGGCCAGCTCCGGCAGTGTCGGCATTGCAGCCAGTGCGGCCGTATATGCGGCGGCCACGACCTCATGCTGGGTAGCGGCCTCGGCGCTGAGGGTGCTGGCCAACCCAAGCCAAGCCAAATACGGCATGTGTGCGGCCACGTACTGTGCGGCGGTCGGGCCGTCCCAAACCAGGGTTGATCCGGCCAGGACCGCCGACAACTCCGTTGCCGCCGCCTCGTATTGGGTGCTCAATGCCGTCCAGGTGCCTGCCGCCGCAAGCAACGGGCCTGGCCCCGGACCGCTGCTCAGCAATGCTGAGTGCACCTCGGGCGGAAAGGCCATCCACACCGGCGCCGTCACCGTCAGCCGCCCCCAATCAATATGTCGAGGCTGCTGCCGCGTCACCGACGGCGTAGCTCACGCCGGCCACGCTTACGCCCAAGCCTGCGCGTCCCAGTACCTCAACACCTTTCGCTGCCGCTCCCGCATGCTGGGCGCCCCGGGCGCTGAACACGGCCGCGGCTTCCAACGAGACCGGATCCGCCGCGGGCGGCACTACCACCGAGACCACCGGAGCGGCGGCCGCATGTGCGGCAGCCAACTGAGCCGTGATCGATTCGACCGTGGCACTGATCGCGGCCAGGCCTTCAGGAACAACTCGCAGCACCATGACGGCTACTCCCTTCCTCTGGTTCCATCGGCACTCACGCGACCGGGCTGGTCCGCGACAAGCGATCCAGGCCCGACGCCAAAGCCAAACCGAGCATTCCGGCTGTCAACCCGAAAGCGAGATGAAACACCACCCGCTCTGTCATCCCGGCCGATGCGAACGCCAACAACTGACCGTGAGTTATCAGAGCCGCGATCGAGCCGCCGAGCGCGACAAGGTGAATCGGCGCGGCGGCAACGGCGAGCAACCATCGCCGACGAGGCACCACCGGCACCGCGGCTACCGCATACAGCAGGACAGCGGCGGCCACATACCGTCCACTGGCCCAGGGACCGGCCGGGGTCTGAGCGGCGAATGTCGCCAACGTAGCGACCGCTCCGACCGCGACCACCGTTTCGCGCCTTGGTGTCGCAAGCGCAACCATCACCAGCAAGGTCAACCAGACCAGACCGCGGTGCCCGGGCAGCCCCAACGGTATTCGGATATCGGAGTAGATGGCGATCAGGGCGACCGCCAGCGCTGGCAGCGCCAGCTCCCGAAACAGCAACAGGCCACGGGCAGGCTGCTGCACGACGGTCACTCGAAAACGATAGGACGGAACAGCAGCGGGGCACAACCGAGATTGCGGAAATATGAGCGCCTAAACTCCTTACATGCGCTCCAGAGACCGCCCGTTTCTAGCAGTTGCGGCAGCGCTGATTCTCGGGATGGCTGCCTGCAGCGGGTCCGATGCCGATGGCCGTCTGATCGTGCAAGAGCACGGCCGAGTCCTTAACCGCTACAGCGTGTCGCAATTGCAACGTCTTCCGCAGATCGAGATCGCAACGCCGCAGTCGCACGGCGCGCACTCCCAGAGGGGACCCACCGTGCGTTCGATTTTGGACCTCGCCGGTATCACGGGCGTCGTCAGCGTGCGGGTGGAGGGCCGAGACCCGGCTCAGACGCTAGGCGGCGCCGAACTCAGCGATCCGGTGATCCTGAACATCACCAAACGCCATACCCTCAAGCTCACCGGCGCGAAACTCACTCGTGACCGATGGGTCCGCGATGTCACAGCACTGGTGGTCAATCCATGACCGGCACAGGCGCCCTGGCCGGGGTTGACGTGCTGATCGGCATCGACGACACCGACAACCTGTACACCCCCGGAACCGGCCGTCGCGCAAGGGCATTGCTTCGCGAGCTGGTGGCGGCGGGCCTTGGCGCCCCGGCGGGCGCAACTCGGCACCAGCTCTTTGTCGACGACCGAATCCCTTACACCTCACACAATTCCAGTGCGTGCCTGGCCTGGCGAAGCGCGAACGGCAAACCGCATGCGGTGCGCACCAGGATCATCGAAATCGCCGGACAGTTTTTGGAACGGGTATGCCCCCCTGATGCCGATCCCGGGCTTGCCGTGGCCCTGCCCGGCGACCTGACCGAGACCGCGTCACTTCTGGTGGATTTCGGTCGCCGGGCAAAGCGTGAAGTGTTGTGTCCCAAGCAAGCCCGGGAACTAGCCGCCGCGGTGGGTGTGCATTTGTCCGGGCACGGCGGCACCCAGGACGGGGTGCTCGGCGCGCTGGCGGCGGTGGGCCTGCATCTATCCGGCAACGACGGACTTTTCATCACGCTGCCCGGCCTCGAAGATCTGCCGAATCAAGCCACCATTGAGGCGGTTTGTGCGCGTACCCCCATCGACGTCGCGCGTGACACCATGCATCGCCGGCCCGGGCCGGATGAACTCATCGAACTGGGTGACTGGGTACGCCCCGTGCTGCTCGACGGCCGCGCCGTACTGCTTCTCGAACCGCCCCGGCCGCAGGCAAACGGCCGCTTCAGGTGGCGAACCGCACCGCGTTCCGTCGTAAAACAGTATTGACCCTGCCTATCGCTGTCCGGCCTACTACACCCGAAGCAGCGCCGCAACCGCCGATGGATCCTTGTAGTACACGTCGAGCTGAGCGATCAATCCGTCTCGGACCGTGTAGATTTCGACCAAACTCATCTCAACGCTCTCGCCGGAGGCCCGCGCGGTGAATTTCAACCTTCCGCGGATGGCAACGGCGTCACCAGTCAAAAAATATTGAACCGTTTCCCCCGGTGCAAGCTCCATGGCTTCGTTCATCTTCGCAAAAAGCTCGAAAAAGCCGTCTGGGCCGTGATATTCGCCGCTATACGGGAGGCCGCCCGCTTCGTAGACGATGAAGTCGTCGTGCAGCAGCATGCGGCCGTCGTCGAACCTTTCCTCGACAATCGCCCGCATGAAGCTGTCGACGACGCCTTGAGGATTACCGGCCATGGGTGAGCTTCTCGCGAAGTCGGCGGTTCACCGGTTCAGGCAGCAGCTCCGACACATCACCGCCAAGTGTCGCAACCTCTTTGGCGAGCGAGGACGACACGAACGAGTACCGCGGTGCGGTCGCGACGAAAAACGTGTCGACGCCGGCGACGTGTTTGTTCATCTGAGCCATCTGCAACTCGTATTCGAAGTCGGTGCCGGTGCGCAGGCCCTTGACGATTGCGGCCATCCCACGGGATCTGACGAAGTCCACCACCAGACCTTGTCCGGCCTCCACCCGCAAGTTAGGCAGATGCGTGGTGGACTCCTCGATCATCGCGATCCGCTCATCGAGATCGAACATGCCTTTTTTGGCGGGGTTGACGAGGATCGCCACCACCACCTCGTCGAACTGTGTGCAGGCACGTTCAAAGACGTCGATGTGGCCCAACGTCACTGGGTCGAATGACCCTGGACATACCGCGCCGCTCATGGTCGATGACGCTACACGCCTGCCTTGCCTCCGTTCGGCCAGCTGCAAGCGGGTGTCGCGACGAGTATCGAGCGAGCGACTGCGGCCAGGTCAGGCCGCGTGGCGGTCCCGTGGGACGTCTGAATTCGGTTGTGTCACTTGGCTTCAGTGGTTGCGGTTTTGTCCACAGTTGGGCGTTTATCCACAACGGTGGTTTTCGCGGTGGTTTGATGTCACCGGCTCGCCATAGGATTCGAACATGTTTTCGATTGAGGTGCCGGCGGAGGTAACCGCCAAGCTCGACGCATTTACTACGGCGCTGGCCGGGATGCGCGAGCTGAACCTCGATCACCTGGCGCCCCCGGTGAGGTTGCATGTGCTCGAACAACTCGAGACCGCCCGGCGCGCCCAGATCGCGTTCAGCCACGACGTCATCGCCGGGCTGGCCCGCGAAGATCCCGCCGCACTGGGCGGCCCGCCGCATCAGGTGATCGCCGACTGGCTGCGCATCAGCCCCACCGAAGCCCG
>NZ_LZIJ01000086.1 GCF_001667115.1 Mycobacterium sp. 852002-51163_SCH5372311
AGCAATCACTTACCGGGCCAGCCACCGGCCACGATACAACCGATCACCACAGCACTTGACACAGAGAGGCGCCCAACGCCAACGTTTCACACCCAGCGAGTGCGCTGCATCAGCCCCCCGTTCAAGTGCATGTGCGGGGTCGGCTGCTGACGATCGGGCACGCCAACACCCTGGTCGAGGCTGAACCGGGTCAGGTTGTCGAACTCGAATAACAGTGTGGGTCGACAGTGCCGGCTGGCGTGATCCCGGGTGCTTCAAATCGCGTGAAAAACTGGCGAAGTATCATCCGTCCGGTATATGGCTCTGACGAATGGAAGTCTCACAATAGCGAGCGAATGGATTTCGGTACTTTATTATAGGTGCGATTCGACAACGCTATCGACTAAGAGGTGAGGAAATGCGACTGTTTCCGCTAATAATTGGCTTGGCCATTTTGGCGATCGGCGAGATTGCGGTGGGGCTGAAGCCGTCGTTGGTGGAGTCTTGGCCGCGACCGGTGCTCATCGTCCTCGAGTTGCAGCATCGATGGATCGACCTTGCCTTCGGGGTGACACTTCTCATTGTGGTGATTATGGTGTCGATCGCCGAGATATGGCACAAACTGCGGGGATCGGGCAACGGCGATCCGGCGGAACGTGTCGATTGATCAAAGTTAAAGTCCGGCGACAACGCGCGCAATATCCGGTCGGCGGCAGACGTTTTCTCAACGGCGGACTGAGGATCTGAATAAAAAACGGATTTTCGTCAAGCAATTAACCACGCGCAGCATGTGCTCCCCGTCTACGACTATCTATTCGTTGGCTTGCGTGCTACATGAGGCCCTGACCGGAGCTCCTTTTGCCGGCAACACGCCCGGCCGCCTAGCTTCCGAACGCGCGCCGTTCGGAGCTTTGCCGATCCGACGCGTACACCTCGGCGAGGAACTGCTCGACAGCCACCGCGCTGTGCGCCGCGCGGGCTGACCCGAAAATGTCGAAAGCGTGCTGCGCGCAAGGTAACTCGGCGTAGACGACGGGGTTGCGGCTGACCTGGCGCAGCCGCGCCGTGAAGCTGCGCGCCTGCTCGACCGGCACCAGTGAGTCGTTGCGGCCGTGCAGCACAAAGAATGGCGGCGCATCCGCAGAGACGTGGGTGATCGGCGAGGCGTTGCGAAACGGCTCTGCGATCTCGGTGCGACTCAGCTTGAACACGTTCTTCGCCACCGTCGGCGTCAGCAACGGATGCATCGAGCTGTCGGAACGGGTGAAATCGTAGACACCATAGAACGGGACAGCCGCTTGCAGCCGGGTGTCGGCTGCTTCGAAGCCCGGCTGGAATTGGGGATCGTTTGGCGTGAGCGCGGCCAGCGACGACAGATGGCCGCCGGCCGAGCCGCCGGTGATCGCGATCCAGTCCGGATCTCCGCCGTACTCGGCGATGTGCTCCTTGACCCACGAGATCGCGCGCTTGACGTCGACGATGTGGTCGGGCCAGGTGGAGCGCGGGCTGAGCCGATAGTTGATGGCCACGCACACCCAGCCCAGCTCGGCGAGGTGGCTCATCAACGGATGTGCCTGCCCGCGCTTGTTTCCCACCATCCAGGCGCCGCCGGGAACCTGCAGCAACACCGGCGCACGTCCGCCGCGGTCCAGGTCCGGCCGGCGCCAGACGTCGAGGTGATTCCTCGAGCCGAACTCGCCGTAGCTGATGTCGCCGTCGTGCGCGTAGTCGCGGTAGATCCGCATCATGCGCACCAGACCGGGCTGCTTGGCGGTGGCTCCCCCCGGCTCCGGACGCTTCCACAGATCACCCGACTCGGTGCGCCGCTTCAGACCGAGCCCTTGGTCCAGCGCGGCGGTCAACGGCTGGTCAGCCGAGCGCCCACTCTGGCGCAAGCCCAGCAACCCCAGCCACGACACCGCCGACACCAGCCAGCTGAACAGGCGCACCCGTGGCGACAGCCGCCGCGACACCGACGCGAGCGCTGCCAGTTGAGCAGCCAGCGTCGGCACCGGAAGCTCCGAGGCGAACAGGCCGAAGCCGAATGCGTACAGCGAGGCGTAGCCGTTCTTGGTCAGCGGCCGGTAGCCGTTGGCGGTGAACGCCAAACTGAAAACGGACACCAACACCGCCGCCACACGCCGCATCGCTGACATCACTTCGCGAATCCCTCCGAACGCGTCGAATTCCCACTGGTAGCCGAATCTAACTGTCTTCCGAGTCCGCACTTTCACCGGCATCTGCGGCGTCCTTGGTGTCGTCGGTTTTGGCGGGATCCTCGATGATGTGGTACGCGGGGTCGACCATCGTTATCGCCCGGTTGCCGCTCTGGCGCGGTTTTCCGATGATCCGCAGCACCTGACCGGGCTGGATGTCAGCGCCTCCGCGCCCGGGGCGGAAAGAGATGCTGATCTCGCCCGTGTCGTCGCCGACCACTATCGAGCGAAACGTCCGCCTCCCTTTGGCAATGTCCTCGACTTGGTTGACGCGTCCCTCGAACGTGGCTCGCTGGCCGGGAATGAGGCCCGCCACGGTGATCACCGACGATGGACGGTCGGAATGCTCGGGGTGCTCATAGGCGTCGACGTCTTGTGCTTCGCCCTGGGAGACCCAGGCTTCCAGCTTGTCGAGTTCGCGGGCGAGCCGTTGCTCGAAACGTTCGGGGTAGGCCTCCTGGATTCGCGATTGCACGTCGTAGGGGACGATCGTCGCGGCCGCGTCGGGAAGGAGGCTGACCGCGCGGGCGATCTTGTCCGCCGTGCGGTCATGTAGCAGCCGGCCCAGCAGCGGCGCATAGGTCCGGCGTGGGAGCAATACCGTCACGTTGGTGTCCGGATGCTCCTTGCTCGCCTTGGCGACCAGTAGCTGTGCGGCCCGGGTGACCCGCCGGTCGGGGCAGTCCACCACACGCAGCCGGGTGTCGAGATCGAAGTGCTCCCAACGCTTTCGCAGTTGTGCGGCGTGGGCCGCGTCGACCATGAAGTGCACCGCGATCAGCTCGTCGGCCCGCAATCCCCTGCCGTACCGCAGGGCCTCGAGCACCGCGAGGTCAAGCGAGTTGACGAAGATGAACACCCGGTGCCTGGCGTACTTCACCAACTCGGGACGGTCGGTGCGGAACATCTCGAGAATGGCGGCCTCGGCCCGATATTCCTTGTTGAGTCGGATCAGCAGGAACACCAGAATCGGAAAGACGACGACTACCAGCCAGGCGCCCTCGGTGAACTTCGCCACCGCGAAGATGCCGACCACCACCGTCGACAGGATCGCCGCCGAGAAATTGATCGCCAGCCGCCGCCGCCACCCCGGTTCCCGATGGGTCAGATGGTGTTTGGTCATGCCGTAGCCGGCCATCGAGAATCCGGTGAACACCCCGATCGCGTAGAACGGCACCAGCGCGTTGACCGAGCCACCGGTGATCACCAGCAACGCCACCGACAGCGCGGTGAGCGCGATAATCCCGTTCGAAAACACCAGGCGGTGACCGCGTTTCGTCAGCTGTCGCGGCAGGAAGCGGTCTTCGGCGACGAAGCTGGCCAGTGCCGGGAATCCGTTGAAGCTGGTGTTGGCACCGGTGAACAGGATTGCGGCCGTTGAAGCTTGGACGAGAAAGAAGAAGATGTTGCCGACGACTCCCCCGCCGAAGACGGCCTGGCCGACTTGCGAAAGGACCGACGGATATTCACTCTTGTAGGGCGTAGCGTGAGTTGCGTAGGCAAGGTAGGCGACACCGGCGAGCAAAAATCCGAGAACGCAAGCCATTGCCGTGAGCACGCGACGTGCGTTGCGGCCCTGAGGCTTTCGGAAGACATCGACGGTATTAGAAATCGCCTCCACGCCCGTCAGCGACGAACCGCCGTTGGCGAAAGAACGCAACAGCACCAGAATCGTTGCGCCCATGACCAATCCGTTGCCCGAATGGACGTCGACCATTCCGTGTTGATGGGTATCGGATACCGGTAAACCCCAGAATATTTGGCGGATGACACCGACGACGATCGTCAAGCCGATCATGACGATAAACGAGTACGTCGCCACCGCGAACGGCATCCCCGCTTCCTTCAGTCCGCGCAGGTTCGCGTAGCAGATGGCAATCACGACGCCGACGGTGATCTCCAGGCTGTAGGGGCCCAACGGCGGGATCGCCGAAACCACCGCAACCGTCCCGGCCGCCGACTGCACGGCCACGGTGACCACGTAGTCGATCAGCAGTGCCGCGGCCGCGACCTGGGCCACCCGGGGGCCGAAATTCTCCCGAGCGACGATGTAGGACCCACCCGCTCGGGTATAGGCCATGACGACCTGCCGGTAGGACGCGGTGACCAGCAGCAGGATCAACAGGATGACGCCGGTGACCGGAAGCAGCAGAACGAAGGCCGCCAGGCCGGCATGGGGCAGCAGTTCGATCAGGATCTGTTCTGGACCATATGCGGTCGACGAGATCGCGTCGGGCGAAAGTGCGCCGAGCGCAACCGGATTCGACAACTTCTCGGCATGTAGATCATCGGTGATGAGCGGCTTTCCCAGAAAAACACGCTTGGCGATATCGCCAATGGTCAGCGGGATGCGCGGCCGTGGTGTCGAACCGGCCGAACCAGTAGACCCGGCTGCATCAGCCGCGCCAGGAGCACCTGCAGTATCAGTAGTGGAAGCCACGACCAATTCCACCGCGAGCGGACGCAAAAACACACCAACTCGCCGGAATTTTTGCGATTTTGCGTCCCGTGGCGCGATGGACGCCGATTAACCGAGCCTGGCGACCGCTGCGCCGATGCGTTCGTCGGTGGCGGTCAGCGCGACGCGCACATGCTGCGCGCCGCGGGGACCGTAGAACTCTCCGGGCGCGACCAGGATGCCGCGGGCGGCCAGCCACATGACGGTGTCCTGGCACGGCTCACCGCGGGTGATCCAGAGGTAGAGGCCGGCCTCGGAATGATCGATGGTGAAACCCGCCGAGCGAAGCGCCGGCGCCAGGGCGGCCCGTCGCCGCGCGTAGCGGTCGAGCTGCACCTTCTGGTGCTCGTCATCCTCGAGGGCGGCCACCATGGCGGCCTGCACCGGGGTCGGCACCATCATCCCCGCGTGTTTGCGCACCGCCAGCAACTCGGCCACGATGTCCGGATCTCCGGCGACGAAGCCGGCCCGGTACCCGGCCAGCGACGAACTCTTCGACAACGAGTGCATGGCCAGCAGGCCGGTGTGGTCGCCGTCGCACACGGCCGGATTCAGCACCGACAGCGGTCCCGGCGCCTCGACGTCCCAGCCCAGACTCAGGTAGCACTCGTCAGACGCCACGACTACGCCTCGCTCGCGCGCCCACCCGACGACCTTGCGCAGGTGATCGACACCCAGCACCCGCCCGGTCGGGTTGCTCGGCGAGTTGATGTAGATGAGCGCCGGCGACTGCGGGCCCAGCTGGGTCAGCGAGTCCGCGCGCAGCGCTTGCGCTCCGGCCAGCCGCGCACCCACCTCGTAGGTCGGATACGCCAGCTCCGGCACCACGACGACGTCGGCCGGGCCCAGACCGAGCAGAGTCGGCAACCAGGCGATGAGCTCCTTGGTGCCGATTGCCGGCAGCACGGCCGACTCGGCCAGCCCGGTGATGCCGAACCGGCGGGCCAGGGCGGCTACCGCGGATTCGCGCAGCTGCGCGGTGCCCGCGGTGGCCGGATATCCGGGCGACCAGGCGGCGGCCGTCAGCGCATCTTGGATCAGCGGAGCAACCGGGTCGACCGGTGTGCCGACGGACAGGTCGACGATGCCGTCCGGATGGGCCTCGGCCAGCGCTTTCGCGTCGACCAGGGTGTCCCAGGGGAACACCGGCAGGGACGCCGACACGGCAGCCCGGCCCATCGCAGGCTCACGCCGCCCCGGCGCGCTCAGTCGGCCGCTTCCTGCGGTGGCAGGTCCTTGACTTCTTGTGGGTCGTTCTCGGTCATACCGACCTTGGCCGCACCGCCCGGCGATCCAAGCTCGACGAAGAAGTCGGCGTTGATCTGCGTGTACTGGCTCCACTGTTCGGGCACATCGTCTTCGTAATAGATCGCTTCGACGGGACAGACCGGTTCGCATGCCCCGCAGTCGACGCACTCGTCGGGGTGGATGTACAGCATCCGGGCACCCTCGTAGATGCAGTCGACCGGGCACTCCTCAATGCATGCCTTGTCCTTGATGTCGACGCAGGGCTGGGCGATCGTGTACGTCACGGACGTCTCCTCAAGGTGTCCTCCATGTACTGCTTCGTTCTTTAGGCTGCCGCTCGCTCGGCCGATCGAGGCCTTGAGACCTCGGGGTGACCCCGATTGGCGGAGCGTTCGGTTACTGATACTAGACGTTGCACATACACGTCAACCACTGGGCACGCCCGCAAATGTGTCCAGCCGTACGCACTGATTCAGACAGCGGTGCAAAGCCGCGCTGGAAAGGCATTTATGCTGCCGGGATGGTGCGTGCGCGGTGGATCGCCGCCTCAGCTCGGGCGGTGCGGGAGAACCCGTGAATCCGTACCCGAACCTGTTGTCTCCGTTGGACCTTGGCTTCACCACGTTGCGCAATCGGGTGGTGATGGGTTCCATGCACACCGGACTGGAAGACCGCGCGGGGCACACCGACCGGCTGGCCGCCTACTTCGCCGAACGCGCCCGGGGCGGTGTCGGACTGATCATCACCGGGGGCTACGCCCCGAACCGCACCGGCTGGCTACTGCCGTTCGCGTCGGAAATGGTCTCCACGGCGCAAGCCCGGCGGCACCGCCGGATCACCAGCGCGGTCCATGACTCGGGCGCCAAAATTCTGCTGCAGATCCTGCACGCCGGACGCTATGCATACCACCCACTTTCGGTGAGCGCGTCGTCGATCAAGGCGCCGATCAACCCGTTTCGGCCGCGCGCGCTGACAGCGCGCGGCGTCGAAGCGACCATCGCCGATTTCGTCCGCTGCGCGCAGCTGGCCCGCGACGCCGGTTACGACGGGGTCGAAATCATGGGCAGCGAAGGATATCTGCTCAACCAATTCCTTGCGCCCCGCACGAACAAGCGCACCGATTCCTGGGGCGGCACACCCGCCGGCCGTCGGCGCTTCCCGGTCGAAATCGTGCGACGCACCCGCAAGGAGGTGGGGTCCGATTTCATCATCTGCTACCGGATGTCGATGGCCGACTACGTCGAGGAGGGCCAGAGTTGGGACGAAATCGTCTCGCTGGCAATAGAATTGGAGGCTGCAGGCGTCACCGTCATCAATTCCGGCTTCGGCTGGCACGAGGCGCGGGTACCGACGATTGTCACCTCGGTGCCCAACAGCGCGTTCGTCGACATCAGCAGCGCGCTCGCCGAACATGTCGGCGTACCGGTGGTCGCTTCCAACCGGATCAACATGCCCCAGGCCGCCGAACAGATACTGGCCGGCACCCAGGTGCAACTCGTCTCGATGGCCAGGCCACTGCTGAGCGACCCGGAGTGGGTGCTCAAGGCGCGGTCTGATCGTGCCGACGAGATCAACACCTGCATCGCGTGCAACCAGGCCTGCCTGGATCACGCCTTCGCGAAAAAGGCGGTGTCGTGTCTGCTCAATCCGCGAGCCGGTCACGAGACGAAGTTGGTGTTGTCCCCGACGCGGCGCGCCCGCTCAGTGGCCGTCGTCGGCGCCGGCCCAGCCGGGTTGGCGGTGGCGGTCAACGCCGCCCAGCGCGGCCACCGTGTCACCCTCTTCGAGGCCAACACCTTCATCGGCGGCCAGTTCGACATGGCTCGCCGCATTCCGGGCAAGGAGGAATTCAGCGAGACCATCCGGTACTTCTCGACGATGCTGGCCAAGCACGGTGTCACGGTGCGGCTGGGCACCCGTGCCTCGTTCCAGGAGTTGACGGGATTTGACGACGTGGTGCTGGCCACCGGCGTGGCGCCGCGGATCCCGGCCATCCCCGGCATCGACCACCCGAAAGTGCTGACCTACGCCGAAGCCATCACCGGCGCCAAACCAGTCGGTAAAACCGTGGCCGTCGTCGGGGCCGGGGGCATCGGATTCGACGTCAGCGAGCTGCTGGTCACCGAGGACTCGCCGACCCTCGATGTAAAGATCTGGAAGGCCGAGTGGGGCGTGGCCGACCCGCAAGAACACCGCGGAGCCCTGACCACTCCGCTGCCCGCGCCGCCCGCTCGCGAGGTGTACCTGTTGCAGCGCACCAAAGGCCCGCAAGGCAAGGGGCTCGGCAAGACCAGCGGGTGGGTACACCGGGCATCGCTGAAGGCCAAGGGCGTCCACCAGCTGTCCGGGGTGAACTACGAGCGGATCGACGACGACGGCCTGCACATCAGCTTCGGCGCGGATCGGCGGCGACCCCAGGTGCTACGCGTGGACAACGTTGTGCTGTGCGCCGGCCAGGAGCCGGTGCGGGACCTGGAAGGCGAATTGCGGCGCAACGGCGTCGATCCCTACGTCATCGGTGGTGCGGCGTTGGCCGCGGAGCTGGACGCCAAACGCGCCATCAAGCAGGGCACCGAGCTGGCCGCGCAACTCTAATGGTCTACATGGCGGATTCACAGCAAGGCCTTCTTCAAGGCGCTGACCTGCGAAAAGTAAGACGCCGAGCGGGTTTTGCGATAACGTCCTTGATGGAATCAGGCCCGCGGGGGCTGGTACCCTCAACCAAAGACGGCAGCCGCCGCAGATGTAGTGGCCGTCTTTCGACGGTACGAATAATTGGGAAAGGTCCACAAATGAGGTTGTCGCTGACCAAACTTGTCGCCGGGTTCGGCGGTATCGCGTTCGCCTTGGGCGCCGCGACCGGGGTTGCCCACGCGGATCCGGACGCGCTTAACACGACGTGCAACTACGGGCAGGTGATAGCGGCTCTCAACGCGACCGACCCTGCGACCGCCGCGCAGTTCAACAAAAGCCCTGCCGTGCAGGGTTACTTGAACAACTTCCTGGCCGCACCTCCGGGTTCGCCGGAGCGGCAACAGATGTTGTCCCAGCTGCCTCCGCGGTACCAGGGGACCGTCCAGCGGGTCGCGGCGGTCTGTAACAACTACTGAGCAGTCAGTAGCCGCTGAGCAGCCGTCGGACCCGGCCCAAGGTTTGCGGTCCGACCCCGCTGCAGATGCGTGACGGGTCGCCGGGCCGACGGCCCCACAGCAGCAATACCCGTGCTGCAGCATCGGTTTCCAGCGTGGCCGGGCCTTCGGGCTCGGTGAGTTCGATGGTGGTGTGCTCGGCGTCCGCGCTCACGTAGATATCGTCGGTACCCCGCACTCGCAGCCGGGCCTCGATTTTCCCGCCCAGCTGCCGCGCGCCCTTGGCCAGCAGCGGGCGGCCCACCGCGACCACGCTGTGTGTCGTCATCCAGGGCTCGGCCAGCCGGGCCTGGGCTGCCGGGTCATCTCCAGTGATGTCCCAGCCGTGCAGGACGAGCTCTTCCCGCATGTGCTCGGCAAACCAAGGGACTTTCATCGTGCGCGCGGTCCAGGCGACGTCGGTGTCAGCCGGGATCTGGTCGGCTGCCTCGGCGACGACGTTGAGTGTCGCCATCCGATCATGTAGCGCGTCCCACAGGTCTGCGTCGTTCATGGCGCGCAGGGGACCCTCGCGTTCTTCGAATGACCGGGTGTTGACGGGCTCGCCTTCCAGGTGGGCGCCCAGCACACGAGCAAGTTCCTCGGCGTTTCCCGCTTGGTGAATGACGATGTCACGCACCGTCCATGCCTCACACCAGGTGCCGGCGTCGGGTCGCCGCTGTCGTACCGCGTCCAGGAATGGCTGCCATTCGGGGAAGCGCTCGTTGTCGATCCGGTTTTGCACGGTGCATGTATACCCACTCATACCGCTGGCGAGCGTGCGCAAAATGCCATGCCTACCGGGCGTGTCGCTGTACAAACGCGCACCCTCGCGGCGGATCGAAAGGCTACGCGGCCAACGCGGCGTAGGTGGTGGTCCGCTGACGCGCGGGCCGACCGATGCCCTCGGCGATGGCAACCAGCTCGGCGACGGTCTTGGCCGACCCGTGTTCCGATCCGGCCATCCGTGAGATGGTCTCCTCCATCAGCGTGCCGCCCAGGTCGTTGGCGCCGCCGTTGAGCATCACCTGGCTGCGCTGCTCGCCCAGCTTCACCCAACTGGTCTGGATATGAGAGATGCGGCCGTGCAACATGATCCGCGCCAGGGCATGCACCGCACGGTTGTCGCGATGCGTTGGCCCGGGACGGGAAGCACCGGCCAGGTACAACGGCGAATTCTGATGCACGAACGGCAGCGGAACGAATTCGGTGAAGCCGCCGGTGCGGTCTTGGATGCCGCGGAGCACATTCAGGTGAGCTATCCAGTGTCGTGGACTGTCGACGTGCCCGTACATCATCGTCGACGAGGACCGCAGGCCCACTTCGTGTGCGGTGGTGACGATCTCGATCCACATCGACGTGGGCAGCTTGCCCTTGGTGAGCACCCAGCGCACCTCGTCGTCCAGAATCTCGGCGGCCGTGCCGGGGATGGTGTCCAGCCCGGCTTCGCGCAGGCCGACCAGCCAGTCGCGAATGCTCATGCCGCTCTTCGTAACACCGTTGGCAATCTCCATCGGAGAGAAGGCGTGCACATGCATCGACGGAACTCGGGCCTTGACCGCGCGCACCAGATCGGCGTAGCCGGTGACGGGTAGTTCGGGGTCGATTCCGCCCTGCATGCATACCTCGGTGGCGCCGGCGACGTGGGCCTCCCAAGCGCGCTCGGCGACCTCGTCGGTCGACAGCGAGTAGGCGTCGGCGTCACCCTTGCGCTGAGCGAATGCGCAGAACCGGCAGCCGGTGTAGCAGATGTTGGTGAAGTTGATGTTGCGGTTGACCACAAAGGTCACTTCGTCGCCGACGACGTCGCGGCGCAACGAATCGGCCAGCGCGGCAACAGCTTCCAGCGCGGGACCATCGGCGGTGGCCAAGGCCAGGTATTCCTCGTCGGTGCAGCCGGCCGGGTCACTTTCGGCCGAGCGCAGCGCCGCCAGCACGTCGGAGTCGACACGCTCGGGGGCGCGCGCGGCCAGCTCGTGTACGTGCGTCCGGACCGATTCCCAGTCCCCGAAGGCACTGTCTAGGTCGCTGCGCGTATCGGTGTTGCGGCCGTCGGTGTCGATGGCGGCGTTGAGGTCGATGCGGCCGGAGGACTCCACGTCGTCGGGTTCCTGCCAAGGCATGCCCACCGGGTTGACATCGCGAGCGAGACCGGTCGCTGGATCCGCGAGCGCCACAACATGTCCCCGCACACGGGGGTCGATCCACGCGGCGCCCGCCTGCACATACTTCGGCTGGGCGGTCAAGCGCTGCACCAGCTCGTAGCCGGCTTCCGCGGTGACGGCGGCCAGTTCGTCCAAAGCCGGCCAGGGCCGTTCCGGGTTGACATGATCCGGTGTCAGCGGCGAGACGCCTCCCCAGTCGTCGACACCGGCGTCGACCAGGGCAAGGCACTCGTCGCGCGACACCAGGTTCGGCGGCGCCTGAATGCGCATCCCGGGGCCGAGTACCAGCCGCGCCACCGCGACGGTGGCCAGGTAGTCCTCGATTCCGGCGTCGGGCACGGCGGCCATCGCGGTGTGTTCCTTGGCCCGGAAGTTCTGCACGATGACTTCTTGAATGTGCCCGAACTCCTTGTGCGACTTGCGAATCGCGTGCAGGGTATCGGCGCGCTCGGTCAGCGTCTCGCCGATGCCGACCAGCAAGCCGGTGGTGAACGGAATGGACAGCCGGCCGGCGTCGGTCAGGGCGCGCAGGCGAACCGCGGGGTCCTTGTCGGGGCTGCCGTAGTGAGCCAGGCCCTTGGTTTCGAACAGCCGGCGCGACGTCGTCTCCAGCATCATGCCCATCGACGGCGCAACGGGTTTGAGGCGCGCCATCTCCGACCAGCTCATGACACCGGGGTTCAAATGCGGCAACAGCCCGGTCTCCTCGAGCACCCGGATCGCCATTGCCCGCACATAGGACAAGGTGGAGTCGTAGCCACGTTCGGCAAGCCAGTCGCGTGCCTCGGGCCAGCGCTCCTCGGGGCGGTCACCGAGCGTGAATAGCGCTTCCTTGCAACCGAGTTCGCCTCCGCGGCGGGCGATGTCGAGGATCTGGTCCTGTTCCAGATACATGCCTGCGCCCTGGGCGCGCAGCTTGCCCGGCACGGTGACGAAGGTGCAGTAATGACAATTGTCGCGGCACAGATGGGTTACCGGGATGAACACCTTGCGGGAATAGGTGATCGGCAACCGGCCCGAGGGTCCGCGGCGTCCTGCGGACTCCAGGCCCGCGTCGCGCACCCGCGCCGCGCTCGCGCACAGATCGGCAAGGTCGTCGCCGCGCGCGGTCAAGGCGATCGACGCCTCGTCGATGTTCAGCGCGACGCCGTCTCGCGCCCGCCGCAGCACCCGCCGCAACGCCGAGGCAGTGGCCTGGCGTGGGACCCCGGCTGGAATAAGGGGGTTTGGCAGGGCGATCGGCTCCTCGCCTGGAGTCAGCGGCACGTTGGTGTAACTTCCCGACGATCGAATTTCATCCGCAACAGTAGCGGCAGGACGCGGCGAGCCCGCGTTCGACCATACTGACCCAACCGCGCCGGCATCGCGACAGCGCCGTCAGTGCTGGTGGCTGGTCCGCCAGAGCACCAATACCGGCGGCACGACCCCCAGCAAAATCAGTAGAGGAGCCGCGTAAGCCATCAACCCGTTGCCACCCAAAATGACGTCGTCACCCGGCCCACCCAGGCTCATCGCCGCGACCGTCAGCAACCACGTCCACAACGGCAGCGCGGCCACCCGCGGCGAGGCGGTCCACCGCGCGGCCGCCCACACCAGCGCCGCATTCACCAATCCGCTGATCAATCCGCTGATGGGGATGGGAACAGGGCCGACATAGGAGGGCAGCAGCAGGGCGCCGGCCAGGGCGGACAAGATGCCGTCGACGGCCAACAGCGCCAGGACAACGGCACGAATAGCTGGATCCACCACGCCGCTGTCCTCGACCGACGCGGCGCGTGGCTTGGTTTCGGTCAGGTCGGGACGCTGTCGATGTTCGAGAGTATCGAACCGATCACCCATTGAAAGCTGTCCAGCCTGTCTTGCCAGTGCTGCAGGTTGGGGTCCAGGTCGGGGTCCATACCAATGTCCTTCCGTGGTCCTTCCGTGCGGGCCTGTTTGGCAGCCTACCGCTTATCAGAATCGTTGAGACCCAGTCCCGCGAGCAGATCTGTTTCCCATCCGCGCTGGTCGCGGCTGCCCGCGGAGCCAGCGGCAAGAACATAGTGCTCCTGCGCGGAAATCGGCAGCGCCATATTGTTCGACAGGGCGCAGGCCCGCCGGGTCGGCCCGACGGTGACTTGGGTGGCATGCGCCAGCAGCGCTGCGGTCTTGGCCGCGTGTGCCTGGGGGCCGGCCTCGATCACGGCGTCGATGTCGTCATCCGCATACCCGAAGTCGAAGTCCTCGGGCGACGGGATCGTCCACTCGGGCCGCAGATCGTCGCGCCGGAGCGCGCGCCAACCCTCTGTTATCGCGCGTACGGACAGAACTGTCCAGTAGAACTTCGGCACGGTCCAGGGGTTTCCCGGGTATGAGTTGGCATTATCGGCCATGCCGGCCGCGGTCACCGCCGACGTGGTGACGGTGTGAGCGTGGACATGATCGGGGTGGCCGTAACCACCTCTGGGGTCATAGGTCACGACCACGTGCGGCCGCTGCTCCCGGATTATCGCGACGAGTGCGCCCACGGCCTCATGTTCGTCGGCGTCGACGAATCGCTGCCGGTGCCGCCGCGCGGTGCCTTCCATTCCCGAGTCGCGCCAGCGACCCGCTCCACCGAGATACGTGGGCTCCCCGACGCCCAATGCGCGCAATGCCCCGGTGAGTTCGCTGACCCGATAACCGCCCAGTTGATCCGCCTGGTCGACGGCCAGCGCGGCCCAGCGCTCGCCGATGACTTCGCCCTCCTCGCCCAGGGTGCAGGTGACGACACGGACGTCGGCCCCGTGGGCGGCGTAATGCGCGATGGTCGCGCCGGTGGTGAGGGTTTCGTCGTCGGGATGCGCGTGCACGAACAGCAGCCGCGGCGTCTCACGCATGGACGCACCCTACCTGCCGTCCGCCGACGGCCTACTTGAGTAGTCGTCGGCGTTTCTTATCGGCTGTGATTGACGGGGCAACAAATAGGAACGAGAGCGGCTACTATCGTCGAATGGCGCAGCTGCCCCGAACCAGCCCGAAGGCCGGCCAGAACCGCCGACGAGGCGAGGTGCTCGAACGTGCGCTCTACGAAGCCACGTTGGCCGAACTGGCTGAAGTGGGATACGGCAGGCTGACGATGGAAGGCATCGCGGCGCGCGCCCACACCGGCAAGGCGGCGTTGTACCGGCGCTGGGCCAGCAAGCACGATCTGGTGCAGGCAGCCCTGCTGCACGTGCTGCCGCCGTTGACCGAGCCGCGCGCCGGGCGATCGGCCAGGGAGAATCTGCTCACGGTGTTCACCGCCCACCGCGATGTCCTCGCCGGAAAGACCGCATTTCCCGGCCTGGGCATCATCGGCCAGTTGGTTCACGAACCCGAATTGCGGGCCATCTTCGCCGACGCCGTCGTCGGCCCGCGCCTGACCGTCGTCGAGGCGATCCTGCAAGCCGCGGTCCGCGACGGCGACATCGACCCGGCCACGCTGACTCCGATGACGGCACGGGTCGGACCTGCCCTGATCAATCAGCACTTCCTGCTCACCGGCACCCCGCCGAGCCGACGAGAGCTCTCCTTCATCGTCGACACCGTGATCCCGCCGAAAAAGGCTGCCGCGCAGGGTAATTGACGACGACGCCACTCTAGGCGGGCGGGACCACCGCGCCCGGCAAGTCCGAGAACGCCTGCAGCGGCGACGTGTTGGCTGCCTCGGCGCTGACATACGATGCCGCACCGGCGTTCAACAGCCGGACAAACTGGTCGTGGAACTGCGCCGCCTGACTACTGAGCGCCTGGTAGGCCTGGCCGTGTCCGGCAAACAGGGTCGCGATCGCTTGCGACACTTCGTCGGCGCCGGCGGGCACCACCCCGGTTGTCGCGGCCGATGCTGCGGCATTGGCCTGGCCGATCGTCGAGCCGATATTGGCCAAATTGGTCGCCGCATCCGCCATCGGTTGTGGAACTGCGGTCAGAAAGGACATCCCTGAGATCCGCCTCCTGGCTCGGCACGATGGCCTCGCCCCTGGACCGATCGTGAAGCTGTCTTGCAACGAGCGGATGGTATCGCGATGTCGGCGCCGGCCACGGTGTTTTGGCGGCCTGACTATCTCGCCGAATTCAGGGGCCGGTTTTGACCCATTGACCGGCGTCGCCGACGATGCCAACCGGTACCGCGCCGGACAGGCTGACGTGCTGCACGCTCGGGCCGGCCGCGACGATCGTCGTGTCCTGCAGGATGGGCAGCACGGTCGACATGTTCCACAGCCGCGGTTCAACCGCGGTGATCACGTCGCTGATGCTCTTGCTCCCGTTCAGAGCGGCATCGATATTCGATTGGATGCTGCGATCGCAGATGCCGGTGAGGTTCGACGGCGCTCGCACCAGCGCGCCGGGGTCTGACGGGCGGCTGGTCGGCGCCGGCGTGGCAGTGCTGGGGGGCGTGGCAGACGGCGTCGCACCAGCGGGTGTCGTGGTCGGCGCATTGGATGCCGGCAATTGGCTCGTTTGCAATGCGGGGCAGCCGTAACGCGAGGCCAACAGCGTCGCGAGATTCCCGCCGGCTTGATGCCAACCGACGATGGCGTCCACCCGATTGTCGTTCAGCGCGTCGTGGTAGAGCGTCACGGGGTCCAGCGGCATGACTGTCGCGGCCATACCGACGCTGCGTAACTGGTCGGCGGCGGTATTGGCCACTGCCACCGAGGTCGGGTCGTTGGCCGCAACGCCGATGACCAGCGCCAGCTGCTGGCCGTCCTTGCTGATCCGGCCGTGGATAACCTCCGGCGGCCCGGTGCTCGCCGGAGTGCCGGAAGGAGTAGCGGGGGCAGGCGTGGCCGAGGCGTTGCTCTCGACCTGGTATCCGGTCGCCGTCAACAGATCCAGCGCTGCCTGTTTGGACATCGCGGGCGGCGCCGTCGGCTCGTAGCCCGGGTCGCTCGGCGACCGGATCTGGGCTTGGGCCAGGGTGACCGTGTTGTCGCTGCCGGCGCCCACTGCGGCCAGCAGGTCGACGTCGAGCAATCCCAGAATCGCCTTGCGAACCTGGCTGTCGGCCAGCTTGGACTTGTTGGCGCGCAGCGTGAGCTGCATGACCCGCGGCGTGACTATCCGGGCGGTCCGGACGTCCGGGATCGCGGAGAGCTGCGCGAACGCCGCCGAACCCCCGTGTACCTGCGCCACCTGGGTGTCGCCGTTGCGCACCGAATCGGCCAGCGCAGCCGGGGCACCGGCGCGGCGGAACAGGATGAGGGCCGGTGTGGCCGGCGGTCCCCAGTAGCGGTCGTTGCGGGCGATCAGGATCTCGTCGCGCTGCGGGTCGATGTTCTCGACGCGGAACTGCCCACCTGTGACGGGCAGGGACCGGGCCAGTCCGGCCGCGAAACCGCCCGGCACGTCCTTGACGATGTGCGCGGGCAGGATGTTGCTGAACAATTCCCGCCACGCCGGATACGGCTGCGCGAAGGTCACCACGGCCTGCTTGCCACCCTCGAGCGACTGCACCCCGGTGATCAGGTCATAACCGGCCGGGTCGACGACACCCGGCTGGCTGACCATCTGCCGCCACAAGTACCAGAAGTCGTCGGCGCCGATTGGGGCGTTGTCCGTCCACTGCGCCTCGGGCCGGATCTTGTACGTCACCGTGAACGGGTTCTGGCTGGTCACGTCCGCAGACACCAGCAGGGTCGGGTCCATCTCCCAGCGCGAACCCGTCGGCGTGCTGTGGTCGGATACCGGCCGAAACGCGCTTGGCAATACCAGCGCGCTGATCGCCGCGTTCACCGCCGACAGGTCCGACAGCAGATGCGGGTTGAACCCGGCGCCGATCGAGTCGATGCCCATGATGATCTGAATCGGGCGCTGCGGGGGCGGCGGCGAGTTGTGCGGCGTATCGGTACTTTGCGGAGCGGGCGGAGGGTTGACGGTACAGGCAGCCAGACCCAGGCCCACCATCGCGAGCAGCACGCCGACCATCACCAAAAGGTGGCGGGCTCGGTGCAGCACGCCCATCAGGGTATCGAGCGTCTGCCCAATAGCCCGGCTGACCACGCGCCGCACAGCTAACCCCGGGCCTTGGCCCGCGCCCTGCTACGGGCCCGCGTGGTGGCGTCCAGCTCGACCTTGCGGACCCGCACGATCTCCGGAGTCACCTCGACACATTCGTCGGGCGAACAGAACTCCATGGCCCGCTCCAGGTCGAGTTCGAGGGGCTTGGCCAGCGTCTCAATGACATCGGCGGTGGACGACCGCATGTTCGTGAGCTTCTTCTCGCGGGTGACGTTGATGTCGAGATCCTCTGGGCGCGGGTTGATTCCGACGACCATCCCCTCGTAGGTGTCCTGACCGGGTTCGACGAAGAACTGGCCGCGATCCGCGAGTTGCAGCAGCGCGAACGGCGTGATGGTGCCGGACCGATCGGAGACCAGCGACCCGGTGTGGCGGGCGCGGATCTCCCCCGCCCACGGCCGGTAACCGTCGAACACGGCGTTGGCGATGCCGGTGCCGCGGGTGAGGGTGAGGAAGTCGGTGCGAAAACCGATCAGTCCGCGGCTGGGCACGATGAAATCCATTCGGACCCAACCGGCGGCGTGGTTCCTCATCTCTTCCATGCGGCCTTTGCGGCCGGCCATCAACTGGGTGATGGCCCCGACGAATTCCTCTGGGCAGTCGATCGTCATCGCCTCGAACGGCTCGTGCAGCTGACCGTCGATCGTCTTGGTGACCACTTGCGGCTTGCCGACCGTGAGCTCGAAACCCTCCCGGCGCATCGTCTCGACCAGCACCGCGAGCGCGAGCTCGCCGCGGCCTTGCACCTCCCACGCATCGGGCCGCCCGATGTCGACGACCCGGATCGACACGTTGCCCACCAGTTCGGTGTCCAGGCGGCTGCGGACCATGCGGGCGGTCAGCTTGTGCCCGGAAACCTTGCCCGCCAGCGGCGAGGTGTTGGTGCCGATGGTCACCGAGATGGCCGGCTCGTCGACGGTGATGCGCGGCAGGGCGTGGGCGTGATCGGGGTCGGCCAGCGTGTCACCGATCATGATGTCGGGCAGTCCGGCCACGGCCACGATATCGCCGGCGACGGCCTCGTCGGTGGCGCTGCGTTCGACGCCCTCGGTGGCGAGCAGCTCGGTGATCTTGGCGCTGGTGATGACCGGCAGGCCGTCGACCTCGCGCATCCAGGCCACCTGCTGGCCCTTGCGCAGCTTGCCGTTGTAGATGCGGACCAGGGCGAGCCGGCCGAGGAACGGAGAGGCGTCGAGGTTGGTGACCAGGGCCTGCAGCGGCGCCTCGGGGTCGCCTTGAGGTGGCGGTACGTGGTCCAGCAGCACGTCGAACAGCGGGTCGAGGTTGGTGCCGTCGGGCACCTGGCCGTCCGCCGGTTGCGTGGTGCTGACCACCCCGGCGCGCCCGGACGCATACAGCGTCGGCAGGCCCAGCGCATGTTCGGCCGCCTTGGCGGCTTCGTCGTCGAGATCGGATGCGACGTCGAGCAGCAGGTCGTGGCTGGCGTCGACCACCTCGGCGATCCGCGCGTCGGGCCGGTCGGTCTTGTTGACGACGAGAATCACCGGCAGATGTGCGGCCAGCGCCTTGCGCAGCACGAACCGCGTCTGCGGCAGCGGGCCCTCGGACGCGTCGACCAGCAGCAGCACCCCGTCCACCATGGACAGTCCGCGTTCGACCTCGCCACCGAAGTCGGCGTGGCCGGGGGTGTCGATCACGTTGATGACCGTTACTGTTCCGTCTTCGTGGTGACGGTGTACGGCGGTGTTCTTGGCCAGGATCGTGATGCCCTTCTCACGTTCCAGGTCGCCGGTGTCCATCACGCGTTCCTTCAGGACCTCACCGCGTTCGTGCAGGGCGCCGGACTGCCGCAACATCGCGTCGACCAGCGTGGTCTTGCCATGGTCGACGTGCGCGACGATGGCGACATTGCGGAATGGCACGTCGGTGATTGTGGCAGCGAGGACGTTAGATAGCGAACTTGACAGGGCGGCTCGTAGGTGTCGGCGTTGGCGCCGAGCCTGCAGTCAGGGCGACCGTCCGGCGATTTACGTGGCCCTCAGCGCAGAACCGATGCCCTCAGCGCAGAGTCGACGGCGTTGGCGCCGAGCGTGCAATCAGGGCGGGAAAATCGCCAAATTCTCGCCCTCAGAACACGTTCGGCGAGACGCCCCACCCGATCGTCCGCGACGGCGCCGCCCTCAGCCGCGATTGTGAGCTACCAGGACGAAATCCCGGCCGCGGCCACCGGTGAATGCAAGCAGACCCCAGTACAGTGCGGCCTGCTCGAGCAGGGCGGCATTCTCGAGGCCGCCTACCGCGACGGCATCGAAACCCATTTCACGGGCCAGTTCGACCACCCGATCCCGGACACCATCGTCGTCGGCGGCCACCGGCAGGACCGGCGCGAAGCCGCCCGGCAGTGACGGGTCGGCCATGTGTTCGACACCCAGCACGCTGAATGCTTTTGCCACATGCACCCGGGGGGTTACCAAGCTCCGCACGTACGCGTTACCGCTGCCATACCCGTCCGGGACGGCTTCGCCGAATGGGTTGGTCGCGTCGATCAACACATCGCCTTCGCTCAGGCCTAGGCGCGGCACCACGTCGGCAACCGCCGGGAACGGCACCGCGACGATGGTCAGGTCGCTGCCCGTCGCACAGCCGTCGATGGCAACCGTCATGGCGTCCGGCGGCAGGTCAACAGCCTTGTTGCGCAGCGCAAACCGTACGTGATGGCCGTGACCGAGGAGATTCGTACCCAATGCACTACCGACGGGCCCGGCTCCCACGATTGTCACCGTCTGTGCAGCCATCCCGCTCCTCCTATTGGTTACGCTACCGTCCTGTATCGAAACCAGATTAGCCGCACCGCGCTGCCGTTGCAATACGCTGCAGTCCTGTAACTTAACGGCATGAGCAATCCGTCGAATCCTGTTCCCGGTGGCCGGCCTCGCGATCAGGCCATCGACGAAGCGGTTTTGCGGGCGGCACTGCAAGCCCTGGCCCGCGACGGACTCACCGGCCTGTCGATGACGAAGGTCGCCGCCAGCGCCGGCACCACGCGCACGGCGATCTATCGCCGCTGGCCATCCAAGACGGCCCTGGCCGTGGCCGCGGTTGCCCGCCTCGCTCAGGCCGATCGGCCCCCCGTGACGGGAGACCCGTTTGCCGATTTGGTCGCGGGGATGTGCTGCACCCTGGCGGGCGCCACGCACTTCGGCGAGCTGCACGACTACCGCCAGAAGGTGTCCATCTGGTTCCGGTCGATCTGGATCCTGGATCCGCGTGGGGATCTGATGGCGCACGCGGCGTTCTATTACCAGATACATGTGGTGATCGTTCAGGCGCTGCTGCAGGCCGGCATAGACGGCGGCCAACTTCCCGCCGACGCCGACCTTGCGCAGGCCGGCGCGAGCCTCACCGGCTCGTGGTACGCCTATCAGCTGGCAGGTATCACCCCGCCGGAGGACTGGCCGCTGCGCACCGCCGCTTTCGTCTGGCGCGGCTGCGGTGGGACCCCGCCTCCGGCCGCGCACTCACCAGCCGGGGCGATGTAGCCCACACGCCGGCTACCTCGAGATCGACGCTGGCGTGAGACCGACTCGAACTTTTCCGCGCTACCGTCGATCTCGGTGGAACTACGAAAGCCTGAGGCATCAGTACATAATGCGCAACTACCAGCCGCGGCGCCGGGGCGCCGTGCCCACCAACTGCTTTCCCGCGACATCGCGACTGCGGTAGACGATGTACGGCCTGAACAAGTAGCCGAACGGTGCGCTGAACGCGTGCACCAACCGAGTGAACGGCCACAGCGCGAACAGCGCCAGCGCGATCACCACATGTATCTGGTAATAGAACGCCGCGTGCGCCATCAGATCCCCACGCGGATCCAGGATCCAGATCGACCGGAACCAGATGGACACCTTCTGGCGGTAGTCGTGCAGCTCGCCGAAGTGCGTGGCGCCCGCCAGGGTGCAGCACATCCCCGCGACCAACGCGCACGTCAGTACGAGATACATCACTTTGTCATTGCGTGTGGTGGCCAGGTACACCGGTTCGCGGGTGCGCCGCCGGTAGATCAGCAACCCGATGCCGAGAAGTGTGGCCACGCCGGCGGGAATGCCGAGCAGCAGCGCCTGCAGGTGATAGAGGTGATCGGTCAAACCGATTTTGCGAGTGAACCATTCGGGAACGAACAAACCCATGACGTGCCCCATGATCACTGCCAGGCTGCCGAAATGGAACAACGGGTTGGCGATCGACAGCAACCGCGATTCGTAGATCTGCGACGAACGCGTGGTCCAGCCGAACTTGTCGTAGCGATACCGCCACCAGGCGCCGACCGTCGCAATCGCCATCACGACGTAGGGCACGTCGTCCCAGAAGATCTCGAGTAACTTCATGTGGACCTGGGCCACGTCAGTCCCCTTCGGTGCGCCTGGGCGGAACGGTCAAGGTAAACGGTTGCAGCCCAACGGCTTCCGCGGGCGGCCCGGCCTGCGCCAGACGCTGGGCGCGTCGCACGTCCTGGTCGGTGGCAGCGGGCAGCGTCTCGCAGACCGCCGCCACGGCATGCTGGTACGCAGACCCGGCGTCCGCCAGCGCTTTTCGCAACACGTCGATCGGGATGCGGTGCTCGATCAGCAGCCGGCGCCCAGTCTCGGGGTCGACGGTCGCGGCGAATTCCAGTACGACGGGCAGGTGATCCGGCGCCTCGCTCTGCGGCGGCGCCACACCCGCGTCGCGGTAGGCGGAGGCGAAACCCAGCATCTCCCGGCCGCGGTTGCGGGTATCCCCGGCCGTCCAGTACGTCAGATACATGGTGGCGCGCCGCCTCATGTCGAAGGTCTCGACGTAGTCGGCCGCGGCTGCCATCGGGTCGCGAGTCCGCAACTCGGCGAGCGTCTTTCGCAGCAACGCCGCCGCGGGCCCGTTGATGTGACCCAGCAGTTCCTGGACCATCTCGAGCCGCTCGGCCTGACCGTCATCCGGGTAGGCCAACAGCAGCGAGGCGGCCTGCCATACCAGGCGGTCGTACATCGCACGGCCGCCCGGCCGGTCCAGTACCGCCGATAGAAACTTCATCGTCTGGACTCCGGGAACAGTCCCTCGGGTGCGCCGTGGCCATCCCACGTAAGCAGGTTGACCCGAGAGCGGCCTCCTCCGCCCTTACCACCGGCAGCCACCGGCTCACCGTGCTGGCGTTGCTGCAGGGCGTGGAAGGTCTCGACGGCGACGGGCACCGGAAAACCGCTGCCCTCGCCGAACGGACCGGATTCATACATTCCCGGGCCGCCGTCGAACGACAACGAGCAACCCATCTCCTCCGCCATCGCCGCTGCGGGCACGTCCGCCACATAGGCAGTCGGAATGACATAGCGGTCTTCGTATTTCGCGACAGCCAGCAACCGGTACATGTTGTAGATCTGTTCTTCGGTCATGCCCACGGACTGCGGGATGTGCGGTTGGGTTTCGCGGCCCAGGTTGATATCGCGCATGTAGGAACGCATGGCCGCCAGACGCCGCAGCACATTCCCGACGACCTCGGTGTCGCCGGCGGTGAACAGCTCGGCCAGGTACTGAATCGGGATACGCAGCGACTCGAGCGCGCCGAACAGGTTACCCAGGTCTTCGCCGTCGTGGCCGTCGTGGCTGATCGCGTCGACCACCGGCGACAGCGGCGGGATGTACCAGACCATCGGCATGGTCCGATATTCCGGGTGCAGTGGCAGCGCCACTCGGTAGGTGTTGATCAACGCGTAAACCGGTGAGCGCTGGGCCGCCTCGATCCATTCATCGGAAATGCCTTCCGCCCGTGCGCCGGCGATCACCGCCGGGTCGTGCGGGTCCAGCAGGATCTGGCGCTGCGCCTCGTAGAGGTCGGTGTCGTCTTCCACCGACGCCGCTTCCAGCACCCGGTCGACGTCATAAAGCACCAGCCCGAGGTAACGCAGCCGTCCCACACAGGTCTCCGAGCACACCGTGGGCAGGCCGACCTCGATGCGCGGGTAGCACAGGGTGCACTTCTCGGCCTTACCGGTCTGGTGGTTGAAATACACCTTCTTGTAAGGACATCCGGACACGCACATGCGCCAGCCGCGGCAGCGGTCCTGGTCGACGAGCACGATGCCGTCCTCGGTGCGTTTGTACATCGCGCCCGACGGGCACGACGCCACGCACGACGGGTTCAGGCAGTGTTCGCAGATCCGCGGCAGGTAGAACATGAAGGTCTCTTCGAGCTTCAGCTTCACCTGTTCGCTGACCTTCTTGAGGATCGGGTCGTGAGGCACGATTTCCGTTGAGCCGGCCAGGTTGTCGTCCCAATTGGGACCCCACGACACCTTCATCGGCTGGCCACTGAGCTGGCTTCGCGGCGCGGCTGTAGGAAAAGTGTCACCCGCCGGAGCCTGGGTCAGATTTTCGTAGTCGTAGGTCCACGGCTCGTAGTAGTCGTTGATGGTGGGCAACCTGGGATTGGCGAAAATCCGCAGCAGCTTTTCGAATCGGCCGCCGTCGCGTAGCCGCAGCCGGCCTTTCTTGTCCCGTATCCATCCGCCCCGCCAGCGCTCCTGATCCTCGTAGGTGCTCGGATAGCCCACACCCGGGCGGGTTTCGACGTTGTTGAACCACACGTATTCGGTTCCGGCGCGATTGGTCCAGGCCTGCTTGCAGGTCACCGAGCAGGTATGGCAGCCAATACATTTGTCGAGGTTCATCACCATCGCCATCTGCGCCATTACTTTCATAATTGATCTCGCTCCGCAAGCGTCGCTCGTGCCATCAGTAACGCACCTCCTGGCTGCGACGGCGTACCACGGTCACCTCGTCGCGCTGGTTGCCGGTGGGACCCAGGTAGTTGAACCCGAATGAGTGCTGCCCGTAGCCGCCGGCCAAGTGGCTGGGCTTGATTCGTACCCGGGTCAGCGCGTTGTGGTTGCCGCCGCGCTTGTTGTTGGTCTCGGTACGTGGCGTGTCGACGGTGCGTTCCTGTACGTGGTAGACGAACACCACGCCGTCGGGCATGCGGTGCGAGACGATGGCACGGCCCACGTAGATGCCGTTGGCATTGACCGCCTCGACCCAATCATTGTCGCGCACATTGATTTTCGCCGCGTCGCCCGGGCTCATCCACATGGTGGGACCGCCGCGCGACAACGACAACATGTAGAGGTTGTCCTGGTAGGTGGAATGGAATGACCACTTCGAGTGCGGCGTCAAATACCGCACGGTCAGCCCGATGCCGTCCTCGGTGGGGCCTAGCTTCGGCTGGTCGAACAGCCGGGCCATGTCCAGCGGCGGCCGATACACGGGAAGCTGTTCGCCGAGCTCTTCGATCCAGTCGTGGGCGAGGTAGAAGTGCATCCGGCCGGTGAGGGTGTGGAACGGCTTGAGGTGCTCGATGTTGATGGTGAACGGGGCGTAGCGGCGGCCGCCGGTTTCGCTGCCCGACCATTCCGGGCTGGTGACCACCGGGACCGGGCGCGCTTGGGTGTCGGCGTAGGTGATGCGCTTTTCCTCACTGCCCTCGGCCAGCTGGGCCAGCCGCTGTCCGGTTCGCTTTTCCAGCTCGAGGAAGCCCTCGACGGCGAGGCGGCCGTTGCAGGTTCCGGACAGGGCGAGTATCACGTCGGCCATCCGCGCGGCGGTGGTGATCGCCGGGCGGCCCGCCGCCGCACCGGAATTCATCACACCGAACTTGGCGGCCAGCTCGCTGACCTCACGGATAGGATGGACGGTCACACCCTTCACGGTGATCCCGAACTGGTCGACGAGCGGCCCCAGCGTCACCCACTTGTCGTAGATCGCCGCATAGTCCCGCTCCACCACGGTGACCTTGCTCATCGTCCGGCCCGGAACCGGCGTGTCGTCGCTATGCAGCCAATCACGTTCGGTGCCATCGGGATACGCCATCGCGTCAGGGGTGTCGTGCTGCAGAGCGGTCAGCACGACGTCGTTGCGGGTACCGAGATGGCGGCGGGCCATGGCGCTGAACACCCGGGCGATGGTGCCGAATGCCTCGAAGTCCGTACGGGTTTCCCACGGAGGATCGATCGCGGGACTGAACGCGTGCACGTACGGGTGCATGTCGGTGCTGGACAGGTCCTCCTTCTCGTACCACGTCGCCGCCGGCAGCACTATGTCGGAAACCAGCGTCGTCGTCGTCATCCGGAAGTCGATGGACATCAACAAGTCGAGCTTGCCTTCGGGGATCTCGCCATGGCGGTCCACGTCACTGGGCAGCACGCCGCTGTCCCGCGGTCTGGCCGCGCTATTGGAGTCGGTGCCGAGCAGATGCTTGAGGAAGAACTCGCCGCCCTTGCCCGACGAGCCGATCATGTTGGCCCGCCAAACGCTGAGCACCCGTGGCCAGTTGGCGGGGTTGTCCGGGTCGGTGACGGCCAGCTTCAGCTTGCGCTGAGCGAGTTGTTCGGCGACGTACTCGCCGGCGTCGCGTCCGGACTCCTTCGCCCCGTCGGCGACGTCGAGACTGGACCGGTCGAACTGCGGATAGAACGGGCTCCAACCCATCGCCGTCGCCGACGCCATCACGTCAATCGTGTGCCGCCCGTCGAACCTGCCGCGGCCCAACGGGCTGGTCAGCTTGGCCGCGCCGTAGGAGTCGTAGCGCCACTGGTCGGTGTGGACGTACCAGTACGAGGCACCGGGGACCTGCCTCGGCGGACGCGACCAGTCGCTGGCATTGGCCATCGTCTGCCACCCGCTCAGCGGCCGTACC
The DNA here is from genome assembly GCF_001667115.1 of Mycobacterium sp. 852002-51163_SCH5372311. Taxonomy (GTDB): domain Bacteria; phylum Actinomycetota; class Actinomycetes; order Mycobacteriales; family Mycobacteriaceae; genus Mycobacterium. The sequence continues at coordinate 25,896 of NZ_LZIJ01000086.1, forward strand.
TTCTCCTGGCCGACGTAGTGCGCCCAGCCGCCGCCGTTGCGTCCCATCGATCCGGTCAACAGCAGCAGCGCCAGCACCGAGCGGTACATCACGTCGCTGTGGAACCAGTGGCAGATGCCGCCGCCCATGATGACCATGGATCGCCCGCCCGATTCCTCGGCATTGCGGGCGAACTCCTTGGCGACCCGGATGGCTTGGGCCGCAGGAACTCCGGTGATCGATTCCTGCCAGGCCGGAGTGTTCTGCTGGCTCGGATCGTCGTAGCCGGTGGGCCAGTCGCCGGGTAAGCCCTCCCGCCGCACTGAGTACTGGGCCAGCATCAGGTCGAACACCGTGCACACCAGATGCTCGCCGACCCGGCGCACCGGCACGCCACGTGTGACGCTCTCACCGTGCCCGTCGATGGTGTCGAAGCTTGGCAGGTCAACGAGTTTCGCTTCGTCAGCGCCCTGTCCGCGCTGGACGGTGAGGGCCGGCACCGTCGCGCCCAAGTCCAGGTTCCACTTGCCCACACCGTCTTCGCCGAAGCGGAATCCCAGGGAGCCGTGGGGTATGACGACCTTGTCGGTGGCCTCGTCGACCAGTGCGGGTTTGAAGGCCGCATTCTCGACTTCCTCACCAATGTCGGCCGCCGTCAAGAACTTTCCAGGCACCAACGTGTCGCCGCGCTGCTCCAGCTTGATCAGGAACGGCAGATCGGTGTAGCGGCGGACATAGTCGACGAAGAACGGGACCTGGTTGCGCACATAGCATTCCGAGAGGATCACATGCCCCATCGCCATGGCCAAAGCGGCATCGGTACCGGCGGCGCACCGCATCCACTCGTCGGCAAACTTGGTGTTGTCAGCGTAATCAGGGCTGACCACAACGACTTTGGCGCCTCGGTAGCGGGCTTCTGCCATCCAGTGCGCATCGGGCGTGCGGGTGATCGGGACGTTAGAACCCCACATCATCAAATACGATGCATCCCACCAGTCTCCGGATTCGGGAACGTCGGTCTGGTCGCCGAAGACCTGCGGCGACGCCACCGGTAGGTCGGCGTACCAGTCGTAGAACGACGTCATCACGCCGCCGAGCAGTGAGACGAACCGGGACCCGGCGGCGTGGCTGACCATCGACATCGCCGGAATGGGTGTAAAGCCGGCAATTCGGTCCGGGCCGTACGTCTTGATGGTGTGCACGTGGGCCGCGGCGATGATCTCACTGGCTTCCGCCCACGTCACCCGGATCAGCCCGCCCTTGCCGCGGGCCTGTTGGTAGCGGCGACGGCGCTCGGGGTCGGCCTGGATATCGGCCCACGCCAGCACCGGGTCACCCAGGCGGGCTTTGGCCTCACGGAACATCTCGATCAGCACACCCCGGGCATAGGGATAGCGGACCCGGGTGGGCGAGTAGCTGTACCAGGAGAACGACGCCCCGCGGGGGCAGCCGCGCGGCTCGTACTCCGGCCGGTCCGGGCCTACCGACGGATAGTCGGTCTGTTGGGTCTCCCAGGTGATGATCCCGTCCTTGACGTAGATCTTCCACGAGCACGAACCCGTGCAATTGACGCCGTGCGTGGAACGGACCACCTTGTCGTGGCTCCACCGGTCCCGGTAGAACACGTCACCTTCACGCCCGCCCTGCCGGGTGACGGTGCGCAAATCCGGCGAGATCTCGCCCGGCGTGAAAAACCGCCCGCTGCGCTCCAGCAGCTCCTCGATCACTCCCCCCACGTGAGGTGTGACGGTCAAGAGATGGTCCCCCTAGCTGCTAATACTTCCCCCTGCCGCCCGGCCCGACTGCATGATCCGGACAGGACCGACTTTGAAGCTCGCGCAGCCATTGCAGGCGCAAGCTTCGGTGTGAAGAGACGCCAACATGCGGCGTGGGACACGCCGCCGCAGAAAACCGTCGGGATCACTGCCGACAATCCAAATCCAGGTCAAGTGTTTGTATGGCGTACGGTTCCATTTTGCCATTCGGCAGCTGCATCCGCGCTGTGGACAGCCTGAATGAAAGCTGTGTGGTTGTTTCGAGGTTCCTCAAAGAGCTCGCGCCAAATCCCGCAGCCAGCCACGGTCGGCGGGCACCCAGTCGACATCGGGCAGTTCGGCCGCCGTCACCCAGCGCAGCGCCCGGTGGTCATGGGGATGGGGTTCGCCGCGAAGGAGTCGCACCAGGTAGGCCCGCAGCGTGGTGGTGTCGTCAAGCGGAATGTCGTCGCCCAGACGGTCTCCCACCGCGACGTCGCCGACGTCGACACCCAACTCCTCCGACAGCTCGCGGGCCAGCGCGTCGCGCTCGGTTTCGCCGCGCGCGACCTTGCCGCCCGGAAGTTCCCAGCGGCCCGCCAGCTCCGGCGGGCGGGCCCGTTGCGCCACCAGGACCGTCGAATCGCAGATGACCGCGCCCGCGACAACGATCTGGGTCGGCATGGGCAGTCACGGTATACGGTCCGGGACACCAGCGCGCACGGCCGTTCACATCGTCGCGGCCGGCGCCCGGTGTGCCTGGAATCGGACGAATTTCCAGGGCGCGAGAGCGACTGACGAGATCCCGGTATCAAGCTGTTCGAATGAACGCCGCGATATTGCTGTAGAACCCGAAACGCAAGTCGCAGCGCGGGACTCGCGGAATTCTGCGTCCGCCCGGCTACTCTTCGGTCGCATCTCCTTGAGCCCGGAATTCTGATGATCCGACTTAGCCGGCAAACCTCAGCCGTGTAAGACGGCGTTTGCAAAAGAACTGTACGGGTGATGTCGGAAGCGGGCGGACGTTGAAACGATGAATTTTGCAAAACACGCCGCCGATTACTTGTCTCAGAGATATGGTGCCGACGTACGCACTTCGGGGATGGATACCGAAACATAGAAGACATCAACGCTGAAAGGGGCCTCACATGAAACGATTCGTTCTGGCCGCCGCCGTCGGTGCCGGGCTGAGTGTGGGACTTGCCTGCCCCGCGAATGCCGCCGGTAATTGGGCCGCCATCGCCTACTCGCCGACCGCAGATTACTCGTATACGTCATACGGACCGCAGTCTCAGTCCGAAGCCGAGCAAGACGCTCTCAAGAATTGTTCCGCCAAAGGCAACGACTGCAAAATTCTGGCCTCATCGGCCAACTGTGTCGCCTTGACGGACGACGGTAAAAGTGTGCACGGCGGCTCAGGTACCACCGCTCAGGAAGCCGTCAACGACGCGCTTGCCCGCAGCGGGAGCGGCGCCAAAGTGCGGGCCAGCAAGTGCTCGACTGATCCCTAAGTCGACAACTTTCGTATTTCACCCTGCCGGGTGTCTTCTGGTTTGTCGTCGTCCGAAAGGACGGGTCAGAACGGCATGCTCTAAGCCATTGAGCCGTTATGTTTCGACGAATCTGTTTACACCTGCACGTATTCACGCAGCGCGCGGGCTCACCTGTGTTAGGTTGCCGCTCTGGCGGGTAGGTGGTTACGTATAACAGTATTAGTTCGTCACCCTGGGTTTCGTCGTTTTTCCCGGGATGGGTACATCACACAGGGGTTTAAATGGCTGTGTTATCGGATGAGGAAGTAGACGCCGCCCTGCCCGACCTCAACGGCTGGGAGCGTGCCGAGGGAACTCTGCGCCGGTCGATCAAGTTCCCAAGTTTCATGGACGGCATCGACGCCGTGCGCCGGGTCGCCGAGCACGCGGAACGGAAGGATCATCACCCGGACATCGATATCCGTTGGCGGACAGTGACTTTCGCTCTCGTTACACATTCCGAGGGTGGCATCACGAAGAACGACGTGGAGATGGCGCGCGATATCGACGGTATCGTCGGCGGCTAGGAGTCAGCCCGCACAGCGGGTCGCCCGGCATCTGGACGCTCAGCGGGGCCTTCCCGCCTTCCGGCTGTGGCAATCCATACGAAGGTCGCCAGCGCCGCGACTATGTAGACTAGCCCGGCCCAGGCCAGACACCAGGGCCTGCTGACCACCCAGATGTTGGGTTGGGCGAAGCTCAGCAACCACGGCACGCCGATGATCGTGAGCGCCAGCCACCCCCAGCCGATCATCGCCGCGCCGGGGCGTGCCCGCAGCGGCCCGTGTATCAGCCACATCATCAGCGGCACCAGCCATACCCAGTGGTGGGTCCACGAGATCGGTGAGAGCAGCAGCCCGAACAACTCGACCACGAGCAGCTTGCCGAGGCGGTCGTCGTCGTCCAGCGCCCGCCACGCCAGGATGGCCAGTACCGCGGTGACCGCGATCGCCGTCAAGACCAGCGGGCCGAAGCCCGCGTCGTGGCCCAGGATGCGCGAGATGCCCCCGCGCCAGGATTGGTTGAACGAGGTGCCGATCGGCCCAACCCGGTGCGCGTCGCCCAGCAGGTCGGTGAAGTAGTACCGGGCCTGATCGCCCACCACCAGCACCGACACACCGACGGTGGCAAGAAACACAACTCCGGAAAACACGGCCGCCCCCCATCGCCGAACGCCGACGAAATAGAGACCGGAGATCGCCGGCGTCAACTTGATCCCGGCCGCCACGCCCACCAGCAGACCCGACAGCCACCACCGCGTGCTGTAAACCGCCCAGAGCACCGCCACCATCAGGAAAACGTTGACCTGCCCGTAGTCGAACGTGCTACGCAGTGGCTCGATCCACATGGTGACGGCCGTCCACAGCATCGCGATCCGGTGCGAACCGCCGCCCAGCAGCCGCTGAGTTATCCGGATCGCGCCGTACAACGCGGCGATCGTGGCGACCTGCCACAAAAAGGCAACCAGGCCGAACGGCAGCAGCTGCAGCGGATAGAACACGATCGCTGCGAACGGCGGGTAGGTGAACGGCAGCGGGAAGTCCGGCGTCTGGTCGGCGTACACGTAGCTGTACAAGGTGCCGGGGTGGTTGAGCGCCGCCGCCCCGCCGAGGTAAACGTGCAGGTCGACGAAGTTGGCGCCGTGCGGAGCCAGGTACGTCCAGGCCAGCCGCGCTGCGATGCTCACGATCAGCAGCAGCGGCGCGGCGACGCGCAACCAAGTTGCCAGCCGCCGGGTGATGGGTGCCGCCGGGGCGGCCTGGGTGGTGTCTACAACCAACGACTTTAGCGATCGCGACGGGCCCGATCGCATTCCGCGTCGTCACCGGGCCGCGTGGGCGAGGCGGGAACTTTGCCGATCGTCGCGGCCTGGTCACTGCCACCACACGTATGCGTAACGATCGAATAAATGCCACACGTGTCACTTGAGTCACTTCCGTATCAAAGTAACTTCAGCGCCGGGATCAGTCATCAACAACCAGGGAGAGTCATGCCAACCATCTGGACCATCGTGCGGGCAGCCGCCGTCGTAGTCGGTTCGTCAGCAGCTCTGCTGACCGGCGGTATCGCCCACGCCGACCCCGCGCCCGCACCGCCGCAAATCCCGAACATTCCGCAGCAGCTGATCAGCTCGGCGGCCAATGCGCCACAAATCTTGCAGAACCTCGCGACGGCCCTCGGCGCCACTCCGCCGGTTGCGCCGCCGTCGGCCCCCGGTATCAGCGCCACTCTGCCGGGCGTCCCGCCGGCCGCGGCAACCGCGCCCGTGCAAGCCGCGGCTCCCACGATTCCGGGTATCAATGCTCCGATTCCGGGGATCTCGTCACCGGCAGCCGCCGCACCCACCCCCGCGCCGGCCGCGGCCCCCACCATTCCGGGGGTCAACGCTCCGCTTCCAGGGACACCCGCGGCCCCGGCCGCACCAGCGGTTCCGACTGCGCCGGCGGCGCCCGCGGCCCCGGCGATTCCCGGATTGCCCTCCATCCCTGGCCTGACCACCCCGGTTTCACCGGCCTCGGCCGCGGTTCCAGCGGCCACCCCGGGTGTGCCGCAGGCGAAGGTCGACATGCCGGCGTTGCCGCCGTACCTGCCGGTGAGCGTGCCACCGCAGATTTCGTTGCCGGCCGACCTGCCCGCGCTCACTTCGGGGGCAGTCCCGGGCGCACCGGCAGCGGGCACACCAGTAGCGGCTGCACCCTCGCCCGCTGCGGTGCTCGGGCCCACATCGCTGCTCTCGGCCCTGCCCTGAGCAGTTTGTGAGACGGCTAACCCACCAACGACGACCGGAGGACACCATGTCACGCACTTGGAATTTGTCCAAAGGTTTGGCCGTAGTTGTGACGGCGTCGGCCGCCGCGTTCGGGGAGAGCCCGAACGCGGCAGCCGACCCGGCGCCGCCGCCGAACCCCGCCGACCAGCTACCGGGCCTACCGGCCCTCTCGCAGTTGAGTCCGATAATTCAGCAGGCGGCCAGCAACCCGGGGCAGGCGACGCAGCTGCTCATGGCGGCCGCGCAAGCGTTCACCCACAACCCGGCCGCGCCCACGGAGTCCAAGAACGTGGCCGCGTCGGTGAATCAGTTTGTGCAGCAACCGAATACCGGCCCGGCGCCCGCCGTCGGGGCACAGCCTGACACCACGCACCTGCCCCCGGTGGGTGTAGTGCCCGGCACGCTGTCACACCTGCCGACAGGCGTCGACCCAAGCCACGCGGCCGGTCCCGCGCCAGCCGCGGCGCCGGCGCCAGTCCCGCCGGCCGGGCCGGCTCCTGCTGCCGTACCGCCACCGGTTGGGCAGGCGCCTGCGCCGGCACCGACAGCGGTCGTGCCGGCGGCGGCACCGCCAGCTGCCCCCGCCCCGGCCGCCGCGCCAGCGCCAGTCCCATCACCGGGCGGCGCACCAGCGGCAGCCCCTGCACCTGCGCCTGCAGCTGCGCCGCCGGCTGCCCCCGCAGCGGCGCCCGGTTTCGGCCCGGACGCACCCCCGACGCAGGACTTCATGTACCCCTCAATCGGCACCAATTGCCTTGGGGATGGTACGAATTCGATAGCAACCGCGCTATCGGTCGCGGGTCCTGCCAAGATTCCGACACCCGGCCCCGGCCCCGGCCAAACCGCTTACGTGTTCACCGCTGTCGGCACGCCTGGGCCGGCCGAGGAGCAAAAGCTGCCATTGAACGTCACGTGGGTGAACCTGACCACCGGCAAGTCCGGCAGCGCCACCCTGAAGCCGCGCTCTGACATCAACCCAGACGGGCCGACGACGTTGAGCGTGATTGCCGATACCGGTTCCGGCAGCATCATGTCGACGATCTTCGGACAGGTCACCACCAAGGAAAGGCAGTGCCAGTTCATGCCCACGATTGGGTCGACGGTAGTCCCGTAGCGACCGTTCCCCGCCGCGAGCGTCCGGGCTAACCGGGCGCTCGCGGCGCATATCAGTAGGCCATGAACAGAATTGCGTCGCGGTCGTACTCCAGTCCCGGATGAACCTCAGCCAGGTGAGCCTGCGTCTTTTCCACCAGGTCGTCCTCGTCCTTGCCGACCAGCGCTTCTCCGCAGGGACACGTCAGGTGTGTCTTCACGTTGCCGCCTTCCTTGACTTGCTACTTGGCCGCCTTCGCTGCGGCCTTCATCTGCTTTTTGTGTGATCGCACTTTTCCGAGTGATTGAGCATCGACGATATCGGCGACGGAGATGTGTGTGCCGGCCTTTCCGAATTCCCCGGCGGCGGCTCGCCAGCCCTTCGGCGTCACCCCGTACTGCTTGCCGAGCAGCGCCAGGAAGATCTGCGCTTTCTGCTCGCCGAAGCCGGGTAACCCCTTGAGCCGTTGCAGAAGCTCGTTGCCGTCGGGATCGCCGCTGCGCCACAATGCCGCAGCGTCGCCGTCGTAGCGATCCACGATGATCTGCGCGAGGGCCTGGATGCGCTTGGCCATCGATCCTGGAAAGCGGTGTATTGCAGGCCTTTCCGAGCACAGCGCGGCGAACTTGTCCGGGTCGTAGTCGGCGATCTCGCCGGCGTCGAAGCTTCCCATCCGGTCCGCGATCTTCTTCGGTCCCGCGAAGGCGGTTTCCATCGGCACCTGCTGGTCGAGCAACATGCCGACCAGCAACGCGAAGGGGTTGTCGTCCAGCAGCGCATCGGCCGCGGGGTCTTGGACAAGCTGCAGTTTCGGCACGCAGACAGTCTAGGACCCGTTGCTCTGAGGTTCTCCGTCCGAACCGACTTGCCGTCTCCTGCCCGTTCGGCGGCCCCTGGCCGGGCCGATCGTGTTGGATCAGTTAGATGACGCAACAAGCGCCTTTGACCATGCCGCTCGAAGAAGCGATGCGCACTCAACGTGCCATTCGCCGCATCAAGAGTGACCCGGTCGACGACTCGCTGGTGTTGCACCTTCTGGAACTAGCAATGAAGGCGCCGACTGGCTCGAACGCGCAGAATTGGGAGTTCATCGTCGTCAAGGACCGCAAAGTCGTCGCGCAACTGGGTCGTTTGAATCGTCGGGCCTTCAACGTCTACAGCGCGATCGGCACCCGCATCCTCGAGCGCCGCGGTGACGACAAGATGCTCCGGATTCAAAAGGCCGCCAGATGGCAGGCGGACCATTTCGACGAGATTCCCGTCGTCGTTGTGGCTTGCCTGAAAGGTGTTGTCGCGCCTTGGCCGCCGGTGGCGGTCAGCAGCGCCTACGGCTCCATCTATCCGGCGGTGCAGAACCTCTTGCTGGCCGCACGTGCGGCCGGTCTGGGTGCGGCCTTGATCACCCTGCCGCTGTGGAGCAAGACTCTGGCACGGCGCGCCCTGGGGCTGCCGTGGAATGTGACTCCCTGCGCGGTGATCCCTCTTGGCTGGCCGATCGGCAAATACGGTCCCACGACGCGGCGCCCTGTTGGCGAACTCGTCTCGCTGGACAAGTACGGCAATCGAGCGTTTCTATAGCCCCTGCGACAACGGGGTTGCGAGAGACGAGTTCGCCACTGCGGCAATAGCTCTCGCGACTAGCCGCTCTTGCGGCGGAACTCCCGGCGGCTCTCCACCGGACCGTGCGCCCGCGACTGTTTGCCGCCGCCGTCCTTATGATCCGATCCGCCCGCGGACTTCGACGTCTTGCGCTCCAGGGCTTCACGAAACTTGCGCTTGGTCTCGTCCTCCGGGGGCTTCGATTCAGACATACCGGCAGCCTAGCGCCGCGGACTACCGCATGCCCGGCGGAAGGCCGTATACGTGCGAAATCGGCAGGGTCAACAGCACCCGCCGGTCGGTGACCATCGCCTGCCGATATTCGTCCCAGTCCGGATGTTCACCGGCGATGTTGCGATACAACGCAATAAGCGCCTCGACGGTGTCGTCGTCGGGCGCAGCGGCCGGCGGGGTCAGTTCTGCCGTGCCCTCGGCGACGGCGTAGGACCACCCGTCGTCGGCGTCGACCAACAGCGAGGCTCGCGGGTCGCGGCGCAAATTGCGGGTCTTGGCGCGCGGCTCGGTGATCGACACCTGCACCGCTACCCCGCGCGGATCGAAGTGGTATTGCACATTCGACAGCTGGGGACGACCGTCGCGCTTGATGGTGGCCAGCACCCCGAGGGAGTTCCCACTGATCACGGCCAGCAGCTTGTCGTCGAAGACTTGGCGTCCCATGCCGAAAGCCTACGTCGCCGTTGCGCCATTCTCGGCAGCCCTGATGGAATCGGAACATGACTACGTATGCGGCGTTCCTGCGCGGCGTCAACGTCGGCGGCGTCAACCTCAAAATGGCCGAGGTGAAGGCGGCCCTGACCGACGCCGGATTCTCCGACGTGCGCACCATCCTGGCCACTGGCAACGTGCTGCTGAAGTCCTCCGCCGGCGTGGCGTCGGTGCGTAAGAAGGCCGAAGCGGCATTGCGTGAGAAGTTCGGCTACGACGCGTGGGTGCTGGCCTACGACATCGATACCGTGCGCGCCATCGACGAGGCCTATCCTTTCGAGCGGGAACTCGACGGATATCAGTCCTACGTCACGTTCGTCACCGACGCCAAAGTCCTCGACGAACTCGCCAAACTGGAAGCCGGGCCGAAGGAGAAGATCAGCCGCGGCCCTGAACCTCTGGGCGTCATCTACTGGCAGGTCCCTAAAGGCAGCACCCTGGACAGCCCCATCGGCAAGACGATGGGCAAGCCGCGCTACAAGTCGTCGACCACGACCCGCAATCTGCGCACCCTGTCCAAGGTGCTGAAATGAGCAGCCCGGAACCCGCGAAACAGAAGGTCACCCTCGACGGGGTGTCCGAGACCGCCCTGCTGACGCTGAACGCCCGCGCCGCCGAAGCGCGCCGTCGCAATCCGATCATCGACGATCCGATGGCGGTGGCCCTAGTGGACTCGATTCACTTCGACTTCGCCAAGTTCGGACCCACCCGTCAGGACATCGCCTTGCGCGCGCGAGCTTTCGACAACCAAGCCCTCTCGTATCTCGAAGAGCACCCGTCGGCCACCGTGGTGGCGCTCGCCGAAGGTCTGCAGACCAGCTTCTGGCGGTTGGAGGCAGCGCTTCCTGATAGTCAATTCCGTTGGCTGACAGTTGATTTGCCACCGATTATCGATCTCCGGGCGCGGCTGCTCCCGTCGTCGCCGCGGATCGCGGTCCGCGCCCAGTCCGCGCTGGATTACAGCTGGATGGAGGCCATCGACCCGTCCGACGGGGTCTTCATCACCGCCGAAGGACTGCTGATGTATCTGCAGCCCGAGCAGGCGCTGGGGCTGATCGCCCAGTGCGCCAAAAGGTTTCCCGGTGGCCGTCTGCTCTTCGACCTGCCGCCGCGATTCGTCAGCATGTGGAGTCGTTTGGGAATGCGCACCTCGCTGCGTTATCGGATCCCCGAGATGCCATTCAGCATGTCCGTCGAGGAGGCGGCCGAATTGGCGCATACGGTGCCGGGTGTGCGCGCGGTCCGCGATTTGCGGGTGCCCCGGGGCCGAGGTCTGTTGTTCGGCGCTGCGCTGCCGGCGATTTACCGCTTGCCCGTTCTCGGCATGCTGCGTCCCTACTTGACCCTGTTGGAGTTAGGCTGACCCGGGTTCAGTCGTCGGGCACGTTGGTGAGGTAGCGCATCGCGTCGGACTTCGTCAGCCCGAGCGCCTTGGCAACTTCGACGTATTCCTTGGCGGCAGCCGCCATGGCCGCATCGGTCGGGTCGAAGCGGGAGATGAAAGTGCCGAAGCGACCGCGCGTTTCGACGATCGCCGCCGACTCCAGCTCTCGGTAGGCGCGAGCCACCGTATTGGCTGCGACGCCAAGCTGGCCGGCGAGGTCGCGCACGGTCGGAAGTCGGGTCCCGGGCGGCAACGCGCCCTCCCGGACTCCCTCGATGACCTGGGTCCTGAGTTGGTCGAAAAGCGGCTTGCCCGCCTTCACGTCCACCCGTAACAAATCCCGCAGTTCCACGTGTCCAGTATCTACCAGGCACGGCTATGTTTGTGGGATGCGAGTAGCGGTGCTCAGCGGCGCGGGGATCTCCGCGGAAAGCGGGGTCCCGACATTCCGCGACGACAAGAACGGGTTGTGGGCCCGCTTCGACCCTTACGAGCTGTCCAGCACCCGGGGGTGGCGCAGCAATCCCGAGCGGGTTTGGGGATGGTATTTGTGGCGCCACTACCTGGTGGCCAAGGTTGAACCGAACGACGGGCACCGCGCCATTGCCGCCTGGCAGAACCATGCCGACGTCAGCGTCATCACCCAGAATGTCGACGATCTGCACGAGCGCGCGGGCAGCGCGCCCGTACACCACCTGCATGGCAGCCTTTTCGAATTCTGTTGCGAGCGTTGCGGTTCGGCGTACACCGATACGCTTCCCAAGATGCTCGAACCGAGCATCGAGGTGGAGCCGCCGGTGTGTCGCTGCGGCGGGCTGATTCGGCCCGACATCGTGTGGTTCGGCGAGGCGTTACCGCAGGGGCCGTGGCAAGCCGCCGTCGAGGCGACCGAGGCCGCCGACGTGATGGTGGTGGTGGGGACGTCGGCGATCGTCTATCCGGCGGCCGGGCTGCCCGAGCTGGCGCTGTCGCGCGGCACAGCCGTCATCGAGGTCAACCCGGAGCCCACGCCGTTGACGAGCAGCGCCACGATCAGCATTCGCGAATCGGCGAGTCGGGCCTTGCCCGGGTTGCTGGAACGGCTGCCCGCGCTGCTGAAGTAACGCGGCTTCATCGAGCCTGCGGTCATGGCGCCGAGCCTGCGCTGGCGGCGCCCAGCCTGCGTACAGGGTCAACAATCGCGGCGAACTCACGCCCTCAGCGCAGTCTCGGCGCAACAGACAAGTACCGCCCGCCGAGCCTGCAGTGATGGCGGCGAGCCTGCACACAGATCGCGGTTCGTCCACAACATCGCGCCCTGAGCGCAGTTTGGATCGGGCTTATGTCGGTCCGGTCGGCGAATCTGCCGGCCATGACCAGAGACGAACCGTTTATCGGCAGTGAGGCCATAGCGAACGGAGCACTGCGACGCCACCAGTTGCGATCTCGATTCCGGGCCGTGTTTCCCGACGTCTACGTACCTCGCAATGCGCGATTGACCTTGCGCCACCGCGCGGTGGCGGCGTGGCTGTGGTCGCACCGCCAAGGTGTGATCGCAGGGCTCACCGCGTCCGACTGGCACGGCTCCAAATGGGTCGACGATCGCCTGTCCGTCGAATTGATCTGGTCGAACGCACGGCCGCCGCGCGGGATACGAACTCACGACGTGCGGTTACGGCCAGACGAGTATGGCCTGGTCGCCGGGCTACCCGTGACCACTCCGCAACGGACCGCGTTCGACATCGGTCGCGATGGGCCGATAGGAGCCGCGGTGGCCCACTTGGATGCGCTCGTTCGGGCGACCGGCATCAAGCTCGACGATGTCGTCGAAATCGCCGATCAACACCGAGGCGCACGCGGCCTGCGGCAATTGGAGACGGCACTTGGGCTCGTCGACGCGGGTTCCCAGTCGCCGAAGGAGACCTGGTTGCGGCTGTTGCTCATCGAAGCGGGCCTGCCGCGGCCGACCACTCAGATTCCGGTTGTTACGCCGGCCATGGAGTACCACCTCGACATGGGGTGGGAGGAGCCGATGGTCGCCGCCGAGTATGACGGCGAACAGCATCGCCTCGATCCCTGGCAGTACAAGCAAGACATGCGACGCAGGGAGGCAATAGATCGGGTCGGCTGGATCGTCGTTCGGGTGATCGCGGGGGATCGTCCGGCGGAGATCGTCGCGAGGGTCCGCGGTGCGCTCGAATACCGCGCGGCGAGTCTGCGGTAGTGGCGCCCAGCCAGCGCACAGGGTCAACAATCGCGGCAGACTTGCGCCCTCAGCGCAGTTTCGGCGTGGAGGAAAGCAGCGCCCGTCCTACCGCTAATTCCGATACCGGCAATGGCGCCCAGGCCGGCAATGTCCACTCCCGCCGAGAGCTGGCCAGTTCGAATCCCGCGTTCACAATCGAACGCTCGGTATGACGATGCGTGTGGCAGTTTCCCAACAGCCTCGGCCAGAACGTCGCGTCGACAAACTTCTGCATTCGTCCCCGAAAGCCGCCGCTGGCGACGTGTTCGAGATACCGCAGTTCCCCGCCCGGTCGCAGAAACGATTGCAGGCGCCGTAGGACTTTGTCGGGCTCGCTCACCGAGCACAGCACAAGCGAGCACACGATCGCGTCGAACGGCTCCTCTTCGCTGAACTGCTCAACCGTCTGGTTCAGTACGACCACCGGAACGGGCGCGCGCGCCGCAGCCTTGTGGGCCTGGGCTGCCAGCCGGTGCTCGGGCTCGAGGGCGACGACCTTTTCCACGGACTGCGGATAGAAGGCGAAATTCGTCCCGATGCCTGCACCGATCTCCAGCACCCGGCCCGTCAGGCCGGCCAGATTCTCCCGTCGCAGGGCTCGCACCGCCTCGGTCTCATGGCTGGCGACGAAGGGCCAAATCCGGGCGAAGAACCGGTTGTCGACCTCCGATGCCGCAGTCGCCGTCATACCGATGACTCCTTTTGATGGTGTCGGTGCACTCCGTGGAGCGGCGGGTTCATCGACACCTTAACGGGTCAAAGAGGCGTGCACGTGTTGCGTCGTCACCTCGGCGGGCCCGGGAACTTTCGGCTCTCGAGCGGGCGCGACACCCGCGCCGCCCTCGCTGACGCCGAACCGCTCGTGCATCCACGCCAGCGGCCTGGGCGCCCACCAATTCCACCGTCCCATCACGTGCATGAACGCCGGTACCAGGACCATCCGGACCAGCGTGGCATCCGCGAAGACGGCAAGGGTCAGGCCAAGACCGAACATTCGCATGAACGACACGTGCGCGGCGATCAGCGCCGCAAACGACATCGACATCACCAGGGCGGCCGCGGTGATCACGCGACCGGTACGGGCCACGCCCAGCGCCACACTTTCGTCGTTCGCGGCGTGAGCCTCGGCGGGGCTCGGCTTCGCCGGCCGGGCGGCTCCGGAAGCCAACCAGTACTCCCGGATCCTGGAGACCAGGAATACCTCGTAGTCCATGGACAACCCGAACGCGATGCAGAACAACAGCACGGGCATGTTGGCCACCAGCGTTCCGCTCGGCGTCGTTCCCAACGCACCCAGGTGCCCGTCCTGGAAGATCCACACCAGCGCCCCGAATGCCGCGGTCAGCGACAGCACGTTGCACACCAGCGCCTTCGCCGGCAGCACCACACTTCCGGTCAGCAGGAACAGCAGCGCGAACGTGACGGCGGCCATCAGCCCCAGCACGGCCGGAAGTCGTTTCGTCACCGCGTCGACGCTGTCGCGGTTGACCTGCGCGACGCCGGCCATCGCGACCGGCCGGCCACCGGGACCGGGCACGGCGTGTAAGCGTTCGAGCTGGATGTCCGATGCTTGCGAAAACTCCGCAGCGGTGCTGTTGACGGTGAGGAATGCGCTGCCGTCAACCAGCCCGCTGGCCCCGGCCGGCGGGCCCCTGCGCTGCCCGGCAGCGAACGTTCCCGTCGGGCCGGTCACTGAGGCCACGTCGGGGACGCGCGACAGGTCGGCGGCGTACCGGTCCAACTCCGCCGGACTCACGTCGCGGACGTCGGGCACAACGATGGATGTCGTCATCGCTGGGTCGTGCGCGAAGTTGGTGCGCAACTGGTCACCGAGTTGGTGCGACGACGCCGAAACCGGCAACACCCTATCGTCCGGGAAACCCCACTTCACCGCGAAGAACGGCAGCCCGAGCAGCAGCAACACTCCGGCGACCGCTAGACCGACCGGCAGCCAACGGCGCATCACGAACTTGCTCGACCGGTACCAGAACATGTCCTCGACACGCTTATGCGCCGCGCCGTGACGGGTGAGCACCCGCCGCAACAGCCGCCGCACGTCCAATGAGTCCAGCCGCGGACCGAGGAGCACGATAGCGGCCGGGGTTATCACGATCGCGGCCGTCGCAACGAAGGCCACCGTTGCCACGCCGGCATAGGCAAACGACTTGAGGAAGTACATCGGGAACAGCGCCGTCGCCGACATCGACAACGCCACGGTGATGGCCGAGAACAGCACCGTGCGGCCGGCCGTCACCATGGTGCGGATCAGCGCTTCGTCTCGGTCACTGCCTTCGGCCAACTCGTCACGATAGCGACTGATGATCAGCAGGGTGTAGTCGATGGCCAGCGCCAGGCCCAGCGCGGTACTCAGGTTGAGCGCGAAGATCGACACCTCGGTGGTGAACGTGACGAGCCGCAACACGGACATCGAGCCGACGACGGCCAGCGCGCCCAGGGCCATCGGCAGCGCCGCCGCCAGCATCCCTCCGAACACCCAGACCAGGACCAGGAAGCTCATCGGAAGCGCGATCATCTCCATGATCAGCAGGTCGGCCTGGTTCTGCTTGTTGATCTGGGCGTACTGCATCGCTGCGCCGCCGGTGAGCACGGTGACACCGTCGCGATCGTGAACGAATTGCTCGGACAGCGTTTGGGCGTTGTTCTGAGCGTTGTTCTCGCCGCCCTTGATGTTGACCACGATCAAGCCCGACCTGCCGTCCTTGCTGACCAGGCCGGCGGCAGCCTCGGGTGGCGCTGACGCAGGCATGGTCCAAGGCGAGGAGACCTCGTACACCAGCGGCGACCGTTTCAGATTCCCGACGATGTCGGTGCCCACTTTGCGGGCCGGTTCGCTGTCAGCGCCTCCGGGTGCGGTCACCAATATCAGCAGCTGCTGACCGCTCTGCCCGAACTTGTCGCCCAACAACCGGATAGCGCGCGACGACTCGGAGTTCGGGTCTTGGAAGCCCCCGGGAGACAGGCTCTTGGCGACCGGGAGGCCGAACACCGCGGCGCCGACGAATACCAGGATCGCGATCGCGACGATGCGCCGTGGGGCCGCGATGGCCAGCAGTGCGATCCTCTGCAGCATGTCGAGTTCCTTCCGCTGCGGCGCGGGAGATGCCGGCCGCACGCGCAACCGTGCAGTGGTCTGCGATTAACTGAACAGGTGTCGAACAGACCCCTGCTTTCAGGTACGACGGCGGCGCCCCGGCGGTTCACCGAGCTGCCGGAATTGGCCGGAAATGCCGCCGAGGGTCGGCTGCCGGCACTGCTGGGCGGCCTCACCCTACCGAGCGGTAATAATTGCCACCATTTTCCGAATCGTGACTCAAAGAATCCTTAATAGCGACTCATAGGCTCAGGGTCATGTGGATCGACGAGACGAGTGCCGACGTCATCAAGGCTGACTTCGAGGCTCTCTACCACGGCGACATGCTGGTGGAAGGTGAGACTTCAGAGCAGGTTGACGACTGGCACCCGCTGCCTACAGCAAGCTGAGCACTCAGATGGGTATGTTCGCGCGGCTGCTTATAGCCAACCCCCGAGTCCAGCAGTGGTTCCGTCGCTAGCTTCGTTTGTCATATGAAGGCCCCCCGCAGTGCGGGGGGCCTTCGTTTTCCCCGGCGAGCAGACGCAAAATCGCATGAAAACACCGGTTTTCATGCGATTTTGCGTCTGCTCGCCGGGGAAAACGAAGGCCCCCCCCCCAGACGGGGGGCGGGATATGACAAACCAAGCTAGCCCCCGCCCCCCCGCGGGGGGGGGGGGGTGGGGGTAACCCGGTCTCATATGA